>NZ_JBLGBE010000075.1:0-15824 GCF_047617445.1 Congregibacter sp. | reverse complement strand
ACGTTTTGCATCGAGCTATTTTGAGACTTTATATCGCTGGGCAGAGCACCTCGTAGAGCACGGCAATGCTTATGTTGATGACCTCAGCCCCGATGAAGCGCGGGAGTATCGCGGCAGCTTGACGGAGCCGGGGCGCAATAGCCCCTATCGCGAGCGCACGGTGGATGAGAATTTGGATCTCCTTAGGCGTATGCGTGCGGGGGAATTTGCAGACGGCGAACGTGTCCTCCGCGCAAAGATCGATATGACGCATCCGAATATGAATCTGCGCGATCCGATTCTTTATCGTATTCGCAAGGCCCATCACCACCAAACCGGCGATGCTTGGCCCATTTATCCCACTTACGATTTCGCGCATGGTCAGGAAGACGCGATCGAGGGTGTCACGCACTCTATTTGTACGCTGGAGTTTGAAGATCACCGTCCGTTGTACGAGTGGTTTATTGCTCACCTTCCGGTGGAAAGTCAGCCGCGACAATTCGAGTTCGGTCGACTGAACACCAGTTACACCGTAACGAGTAAGCGCAAGCTCAAGCAGTTGGTAGACGGGGGTGTCGTAGATTCTTGGGATGATCCTCGCATGCCCACGATAGCGGGTATGCGACGCCGGGGTTACACGCCCGAGGCCATCCGTCACTTTTGTGAGATGGTGGGCACGTCCCGATCTGATGGCGTGGTGGACGTGGCGATGCTTGAGCACGCTATTCGCGATGACCTCAATCAAAACGCGCCCCGCGCGATGTGCGTACTCAATCCACTCAAGCTGACCCTGCGCAATGTACCGGAGGCTCATGCGCCTATTGTGGCGCCAGCGCATCCCTCGCGGCCTGAATTAGGCGAGCGGGAATTACCGTTTTCTAACGAGCTATTTATTGATGCCGATGATTTTCGTGAGGAGGCCAATAAAAAGTTCAAGCGTTTGGTGCTGGGCAAGCGAGTACGACTTCGTAATGCCTACGTCGTCGAGGCGGTAGAGGTGCAGAAGGATGCCGCTGGAGCGATCGTCGGCGTCGTTGCTGATCTTATCCAAGGCACCCTGGGCAATGACCCCGAAGATGGCATCAAGCCTAAAGGCGTGATCCATTGGGTCGAAGCGGCGACAGCGGTTCCCGTTACAGTGCGACTGTATGACCGATTGTTCACGGATCCTGCACCGGATCGCGGTGGCGCTGACTTTATGAGCCTTGTAAACCCCGAGGCCCTGCGAGTAGTGGAGGGCGCGTTGTTGGAGCCCGGCGCTGCGGGAGCCGCTGCAGAGACGCGGTTTCAGTTTGAGCGGGAAGGCTACTTTGTCGCTGATCGCTTTGATCATCGCGCGGATGCCCCGGTCTTCAACCAAACCATTGGCTTGCGGGATGTTTGGGCCAGTAAGGCTTGATAAGAATTGTGGGGGGATAGACAGAAGTGGCTCTTCAGCTTTACAACACACGTGCCAGACGCAAAGAAGCCTTTAGTCCGGTAGATCCTGATTGCGTGACGATGTACGTGTGTGGTCCAACGGTCTACAACCTGGCGCACATTGGTAATGCGCGACCGGTAGTGGTGTTCGATACGCTTTTTCGCTTGCTGCAGACGCGTTACGACAAGGTCGTGTACGCCCGTAACATTACGGATATTGACGACAAGATCATGCGTGCGGCGCAAGAGCAGGGCGTTACTATCGGCGTTATCGCTGGGGAGTTCGCACAAAAGTATCGTGAAGACACGGCGCAGCTCAATGCCTTGCCGCCCACGCTGGAGCCACACGCGACAGACAACATCGGGCCAATGATTGCGCTTACAGAGACGCTTATTGAGCGAGAGCATGCGTATAGGGCCGAGGGCCACGTCCTCTTCGATGTGACCTCTATGAAGGACTATGGCCAGCTATCGGGACGCTCACTGGATGACATGCTTGCCGGGGCGCGAGTGGAGGTGGCGGGCTATAAGCGACACCCGGGGGATTTCGTGCTCTGGAAGCCCTCTGACGCCGAGGAGCCTGGCTGGGACAGTCCCTGGGGTCGTGTGAGACCCGGCTGGCATCTTGAGTGCTCAGCGATGATCCGAGAACACCTGGGGCCCACCATTGATATTCACGGCGGCGGTCGTGATCTGATCTTTCCACATCACGAGAATGAGCTTGCGCAGAGCTGCTGTGCGTTTGGGGATGAGTTTGTCCGCGTGTGGATGCACAACGCCTTCCTGGATATGGACGGCGAGAAGATGTCCAAGTCTCTTGGGAATGTAGCCACAATTCGGGAGCTGCTCACCCGCTACCGTGGCGAGGTTTTGCGCTTTGCGCTGTTATCGGCACATTACCGTTCGCCATTAAATTTCTCTGAGGGTCTGCTGGAGCAGGCTGAACAAACCCTGACCAGCTTTTACAACACGTTGCGCTCAGTACAGGACATTGAGCCGGACTGTGAGCTGACGTTAGAGGGAGAGGGTTTTTACGCGGCGCTTTGTGATGACTTGAATACGCCTCTGGCTATTAGTGAGTTGCATGTGATCGCCCGGGATATCAATAAAGCCGCCGATTCGGATAAAGTCCAATTGAAGGCACGATTATTGGCTGCAGGAAGTGTTCTTGGGATTCTGCAGCAGGACCCTATAGCGTGGTTGCAGGGCGACGGGTCGTCGGATGCTGGCTTATCCGCAGAGACGGTCGAGGCACTGATAGCCGAGCGCGTGGAGGCGAAAGCAAGCCGCGACTACGCCCGGGCCGATGAGATTCGTGACGAATTGACCGCCGGGGGGGTTATTTTGGAAGACTCAGCCAGCGGAACGCTATGGCGTCGTATAAACAGCTAGTGTTTTGATTGACGGGGCTGGGGCGGATGAGTAACATTCGCGCTCCCTAAATCGGGCTTGCTCACAGATCGCGTGAAAGTTAGTGTGATCTGTGTGCATGGGGTTGTTTTGGTGACGCATGTCATCGATGTTGAAAGGTTTTATCGGGGTATAGCGCAGTCTGGTAGCGCGCCTGCTTTGGGAGCAGGATGTCGGGAGTTCGAATCTCTCTACCCCGACCAAATTTTCACATTATTCAGTACACCCCCTGCCGAAGGAGCGCTGCTTCCGGACTTTGCTCAGCAAGGTCTCGGAATGGTCTAGGCCTAGTCTAGGCGCTGTTGAGGCACTGCTGCTCGTTGACCGTTTAGTGGTGGCCGTAGCTCACCAGGTAGAGCACCGGATTGTGACTCCGGAGGTAGCGGGTTCAAGACCCGTCGGCCACCCCATCTTATCGACTTAGATCCTATCTCATGTACCGCTGACGTACTGCTTACGTACCGTTGACGTACCGCTTATGACTGCGGTGTGAGGTGATACTTCTGCATTTAAGCCTCCAGCGATTTGATCCTGGTGGTACGCAATTGAGGGGTCTGCTCTTCCACTATTTACTACAGGCGGTTACGATGCGCTCCTCTGCGCCAGTAGCTCAGTTGGATAGAGCAATGCCCTTCTAAGGCATCGGTCGAGGGTTCGAATCCTTCCTGGCGCGCCAATTCTAAAGTCTAGGATGCGTTACTCATCGATTAGTTGAGGTCGCTGTTCTTCCAAAACTTGGTGCCTTGGAGCGTGACTTGCGCTGCAAGGCCGCTCTCGGTGAGCTGATACAGGCTGGTTCCTGGCATTGCTGAGACGGCTGTCTCGGCACCATCTCCGTCTTCTTTGTACTGCGCTTTTACATCTGCCTGCCCGGAGAAATCCCAACCTTCGGTAGCGAACTGGTTGATTGCTGCGTCGGTATGAAACACGAATATCGCTGCGTATTCTTTTACCCCAAGCCCGATACCCCCGCCTGCAGAAAACAAGCTCATGTAGATGTCGTCCCCGGAGCGGTTGTCGCGAAGAATGCCACCGCCACGTTGCGTAGAAACTAACAACAAGTTAATGCCGATATTCGAGAACACGGCGTACCCTTGGGCGCTTGCAAGCTCGTTTTCGAGGCTGGGGTCTTGCTTGTAGAGTTTCGCAAGCGCCTTTGTTCGCGTCTCCTGCAGCTCGGCGCGCTGCTCCTCGGGGGGAGGCCCTTCCATCATCTCCTTGCTTGCATCGCCAATGTCCTTTGCTGTGTTGCTAACCCCATCAACAGTTTTATTCAGCATGCCTCCCAGGCGACCAAATTGGGCGTGGGCCAAGGGGGCGATCTGTAAGGTGAGTACGATAGGTAGTGCTGCAAGCATGATCCAAGTTTTCATTGTGGTGTCTCCAGGTGTTGCAGCTTCAGGGATTCAGTGTAGATGGCGGTCTACAGTGTATGCAAAACAGCGCTGGCTTAGGACTAATGCGCGACTATTTTGTGAACCAAGGGTGAAAGCCCTGCAACTACCGCATGCACGCGATCACCGGGCTCCAATGGCCCAACACCCGCGGGCGTGTCGCAGGACCTACAATACCCGCCAGCATCAGACGCTGCATTCGCGATGACTACAGGGGCAACTCCAGCAGGGCCGAGTGGGTGCTGCAGCTGCCGCGCCGCGAAGCTGCGCACCACAAGCAAAGATAAGCAAGTAAAAAAATAAAAAAAATAGGAAAAAAAATAAGAAAAGAAATAATTAAGCCTATAGACTCAACTTACCGTTGATACCAGACACCTAGTCATACGTGAGCGACTCCCGTTCTACTGGCGACAGCCTGCACCTCGACATCCCCATACGTCTGCATCCGGGAGATGAGGATGTGTGGCATGCCTTAATGGAGGTGCCCCAGGAATTGGCCGCGCTGAAATCCGAAGCGCAAGTGCAGATCCTCAACGACATCATGGATACGCTGCGGGAGCTTCAGCGTTTGAATGACAAGACGGGGTCTGATTTAGGGATCGTGCGCAAGCCGCCGATACTGGTCACCTGCTCTTTGTGGTTGAGGCAGCGGATGAAAGATCAGTGGCAAAGCAGTTCGTATTTCAGCTGGCCGGATATCTGGGGGGATTTTCACCGAGACACCCGAGGGTTCGTATTGGAAGCTGTGCTCGCGGTGATCGATGATGCCCGCAAAGCATTGATGTTGCGGGACGGCACGTCGACCTAGAGTTTTACGTAGTCCGGGAACAGGTTTGTGGCGATAGCCAACCGATGACCGGGCTGTAGCTTGGACTCGCTGGATCGGAAGTTTAGCTTTTCGAGTAGCTCGATGATGTTCTGAAGAGCCCCCTTCGCGTCGTAGCTGTCGGGTGGAATACAATATTCATCGGTGATTTTAAGTAATTCCCTCGCAGCGAGGGGGAGCAGCGATTCATTCGACGCTAGTGCGGGGTTGCTGATCACCTCTGATCCATAGACTAAGTGCGCCTCCCACAGAGTGGCGTCAGTATTGTTCTGTAGGTTGTTGTGTAGATTGTTGTGTAGATTGTCCTGCAGTCGCTCTACTAAAAAACGAACTAAAGCACGCAATTGTTGTGGCGATGGAAGCCGGTCTTCACAGAGCCATTCTTTCACGAGGCTGCGTTCCCAGTCCGGGTTCAGCCCGGTGATGTCCTCGAGTCTACCGTTATTGACGTCCCGCTCGCCGGCCAGGCTGCAAAGCATGTTCAATCGCGCCGAGAATCCGCTGCGCTGCACATTGTTATCACCTTCAGCCGCAAGAAACGCGCTGCGACGCTGCTCCCGGACTCGGCCGATGGAGCCCTCATCACGGGCGGTGTGCAGTTGACTGATTTTTGTCATAGCAGGTGTTCCTGTACTCACAGCCGGGAAACTCGGTTGAGAACCTCAAGATAGTCTTCCAGCGAGCATCCTGCAATCTGTAAAATACGTTCACGGGGTGCTCGATACGCCCCCAAAATCAGCTTTTGCAGCACGAGGTCGCGTGCCTGGCCTCTGAGCACTGCCTCAAGTCTGCCGGCCGTATCGTAGCCGGGGCGCAGTGTGAGGCGCGTATTGAGCCAAAAAGGCGCTGCTTGTCGCTCCGCTGCGCTTTGGCTCGAGCGTTTAAGCCAGGCATTAAACACGCGCGCATCGATATTGAGCGCCTCGGCACTGCGCGCTACCGGGTCGCTGTCGCCCTCATGAGCGTCGAGCAGCGCATCTGTGAGTTCGTCTTCCAGCCACTCGCCGACGGGCGGTGGATCAACCATCTGAATGGCAATCTCGAGCGCTGCTTCAATTGCATAGTCGGCTTTTTCGCTCAAAATGGCCGGTGAATTCCCTGACATACCTAACGCATTCGAGTCCTGATCGACCGCGCGCAGGCGATACAGGTCAAGATCGAGTGCGCCAATGGCCTGACGGGGGCTCCGGGCGATTGCTGTCCTGATGCGCGCCTGCAGTTCCTCGATATTTCCGCCCCAGCTATGCGACGAAATAGCGCTAAGAGCTCCGTCGTCGAAACGTCGTCTGCTGCTTGTTAACTGGTTTTCGGCTGTGAGTATTTTTTCGGCCCATCGTATTGCGTGATCAGCATCGCCGGATATCGTGGGTAGGGTCACGACACCGGCACCCAGTGCGGACGCCAACCGTTCGTGCAGGCGGCCCTCGTTGCAAAGCGCCAGGGGCGGCTGACTGAGCGACACGGCAAAGCGAAGCCTCGGCAGGGCATGTGCCGCGCCGTTGGACCAGATCTGCCGCGAGAGCATGGCTTCGCCAAGAACAGACTGAAGCTCGAGGGGGAGGCGATCTGGATCCTGGACGACTAGTAGGGTGGACTCCTGCGTCTGAAGCAGTCGAATAAACGGCTCTGCGTCTACCTCACCAACACCGCTATCCCACTCCTTATGGTCGATGACTCGAAGGCCGTTCGCCAACGGGGGAGTGACCGTCTCTGCGGCGTGTATAAGTAGCTGCTCAACCGCCATGCCGCTAGAGCCCACAAGAGCGATGGGGGTGTCGGTGTTTAAGAGCAGTCGTACGGTCGCAAGTTCCTGCGTTGCGTCCGCGAGCGCATAGAGATTGTAGTCTGCCTGATTTTGCGGGTTTTTCGGTGCCTTCAGCTGATGGTAATCCGCGCACTGCAGCAGTAATTGCCCAAGATAACGACCCCATACCCCGGCGATTTGCGCTTCGCTCATCGTGAATACGCGATCGGTGAGCGCCGGCATGGAGGACACAATAAATAGCTGACCAAGCAGTTGGTCAGCCTGACGGAGCGAGCACAAGATCACGTTCGCGTCGGATAAGGACAGGGTGCTCACTGCCAGCGGCGCGCTGCGGTGCTGTCTGACGATTTGCTTGGCAATCTGGTCGGGTAATGCGCTTAAATCACAGGCGACAAATGCGCCCTTTGGGCCGCGTTGACGCAGGCAAAACCAGTGTCCGCCGTCGTTAGTGGTGCTGATGTAAAGTCCGAAGAAGCTCAGCGATTCAATCTCCTCGAGCGCCGCGGCGAGCACCGCTGACAGCGCTTCGGTGGAGGTGACATCACTCATAGGCGCTGCGAGTGTTCGTTCAGTGACGGCGAAAGCCTGCGACAAGAATGATGATTCAGCGTCAGTACTGTGGCTATGATATTCCTCGTCGCGAACTTGAGTAAGGGCTGACGCGCCCAGTACGCGCTCACGCAAGCCTGACTGCGCACGATCAAGAGCGTCGATAGCGGTGGCTACTGTCGCGTTAATGGATTGATCGGCTCCCCGATGGGCAAGCCCCGCGTACACATGCATGGGTGAGTTCTGCCGTGCGAATTCCACCTCTAGATCGAACACCAACGATCGCACGATGGTGAGTCCTGAGCCCTCGTCTGTATCGGGTAGAAACAAAGCTACTGAGGTGGTGGTGCCCTTGCGCGCAGAGTCGCTGGCTCTGATTCTGGTCAGGAGTGCCGATTGCAGCCTCAGTAGCGAGATCTTTTGCTGGACGGGATCGAACGCGGTATTTGTCGCAGCGGGCACCAGACCAAACATAGCTATTGTGCTACCGGTTTCGAGGTGAGAGGGCTCGAGAAATGTGCGATCTTTTTGCAGATCCTTGATCACCAACATGGTGCATTCCTGGCGAAGGTGTTCCGTTAGCGCGACGTAAATACTCACCAGGGCAGAGCTGCCGTCAGGTTGTCGAAGCGCAAGGAACGGAAGTCGTGCACTGAGGCCAGCGTTTATGATCGAGCGCAGGGGCTGCTCGCCCACGCCCTCAGTCGTTTCGAGGCGGACGACGTCTTCCCAATGTTGATCGATCAATGCATCGGGGCGCTGGCCCAGGAGTGTTGCCGCGTCATCATTAAAGTCAATAATCAGCCCATCATCATTTATGTAAAGCAGGGCTTCGCCGATGTGCTTCACCACAGACTCCAGTTGTAGTGTGAGTTCGCGCTCACGACGACTCTGCTCCAGTCTGCGCAGCGCGAGCGTGATCAGGACCTGAACCTCCTCACCAATTTCACTGCCCTGTTTTCTGATAAAGCCAATGGGGTCGCTTGCGGCCGCTTTTTTGACAACCTCGGTGTCGTAATCCGCAAAAGCGGTTAAAAAAATACTCGGGATTTTGCAGTTCTGCCGGGCGTAATTTGCCAGTGCAATGCCGTCGCGGTCACCCACTTGGAAGGTCGCTGCGTCTGTGAGATTGATATCGGTTATCAACAGGTCGTAGTCCCCGCTGTCGAGAAGTTGAAGCGCCTCTTCGTAGTCTGAGGCTTCATCAATGACACTAAAGCCCATGTCTAGCGACTCGATTAGGTATACGAGTTCGGTCCGAAAATCACGCTCGTTCTCGATGACCAATGCGCGGTAGTCGGGTAGCGCCTGATAGAACATTCGCATAGATGCGCTGTGACCTTTCGAAACAGTAAAATTGCGTGAAAATCTGTTGAAAGTGTTGCCTACAAATGCCGTCAGGTAAACCCTTTTACAGGTCTATTTGAGACGAGCCGTGAGATCTGTGCGACGTCGCACAAGCGCGGGGATTCAGCAGATTTTAGGAGCTTTTTTTTGCGCACAAGGATAGTATCTCCAGAACTCAACTAGGCAAGAATATGACTAATAATAATAATAAGAAGAAGAAGTCGCCAATCGGACGGCGCAAGCACCCGCTACCGTCTGGAATCGCATTACCGCCACGTCACCAGACCTTTGGCGGCGCAGACCTCATGGGTCGCTTTGTGAGCGCTGTGAGTGGCGAAAGGTTTGTCGACATTGCCGAAGACTCTACAACGCTCTGTGAATGGCGTTGTCCTGCCGGGCATATTTACGAGGAAACGCGAGCAGCGCACCGCCACAGTCGCGGCTGTCCAACCTGTGCGACGTCGGTGGCAACGCGTATGCCCGGCTTGTTGAAGCACTGGGATAGCAAGAAAAACGGCCTCAGCGCAGCCGACGTGTCAGCCTACAGCCAAGAACGGTATTATTGGGTGTGTGACCATGGGCATCAGTTCGAGCGGCCGCCGTATCGAGTGCTGGCGACAGGCCATCAATGCAAACTATGCCGCAGAGAAGGTGTCACCCCCTGGCGCATAGCCGGTAAGCGCGATACATCAACAACCTTGGCAGCAGCCTTTCCCGCGATTGCGGCCCAATGGGATAGAGAACTCAACCCCCGGGGTCCCGAGGAGTTTGCGCCCGGAAGTCAGCGCGTCGCCTACTGGCGGTGTGAAAACGGGCATTCCTGGTCCTCACCTATTTGTCATCGCACCAGCACTGCGCGGCATCCAGCAAGCTGTCAGCAATGCAAGGCGATAGCCTACAGCGTGCCGGATCTTGCTGAGCAACTGCATCCCACGCTTAATCCAGCTGATATCGCTTACATAGTTCGAAAGAGTTCTAGTCAGGTTTTATTCTGGCAGTGCGAGCGCGGACATATTTTCAGTGCCTCGGTGGCGGCAAGGCTGCGAAGCGCCTACCCGGCAGCTTGCGATAAGTGCCGGTCCATTACGGTAAAGGCGCCGGATCTTATCGATGCCTGCTGGGCCTATGAGCTGAATGGCAAGCTCGACCCCGAAGTACTCCGAACATCCAGCTCTCAGGAAGTTTGGTGGGTACGCGTGGACAGCCTAGACGTGCGGCCCGCCAAGCGCGAGGCCCGGCATTTTGAGCGGAAGCGTATTGGTTATCGTTTTCGGCGTTACATCAATAACCAAAATCGCGAGATTGCGAGAATCGCTGAGCATCTGGCAGGTCAGCGTCGACCTGCACCCGCAAAGCTCAAGCGAGCAAAAAAGCTAAGTCCGAGCGTCTAGCGCTAGGGGGGTAGGGATTCACTCCTGAGTTCGCGGGTACGCAGCAGTTTGTTGGTTACTTCCATGCTGAAATGCAGACCACCGCGACCCTTGATTTGGGGCTCTGCTTTGAGTTCCCTGGCCATGGCGACGATTTGCACCAGGCCGTGGGTGGCCTCGCTCCGGGGCGCAGACATCACGCCGTCTATCATTGCCTCGTCGACGCCAGGGCCAAAGTCACGGTAATAGAGCAGCCCCGCGCCTGAATCGCTCAGTTTGAACGAGATTTGCGCGAGTGATGGCGTCGTTGACTCCAGGCCGTGTTTATAGCTGTTCGTGACCAACTCGTTGACGATGAGTCCCAGGTACTGGGCTTTGGAGTAGGTCATATAGGCGTCGTCCAGGTCGAGATCGATGGGTCGCGGATCGCGCTCAGCGAGGATGTCTCGCGCACCGGCTACGACCTGCCGAATCATATTGGCCGCATTGATGTCGGTGCTGTCGGCACGCTGCAAAAGCATGTGCACCGCTGATTGAACCTTGATTCGGGCGCTCAGTTGTTCCAGCGTGCTACGCGTTTCGAGGCTGTTCGCCGAACGTCGAAGCGTGCGAACGTTAGAGGCAAAGCTACTGAGAATGTTGCCTACGCGGTGATGAATTTCCCTCAGTTGGATCTCTTTTTCCCTTAAACGCCCACGTATCTCGGCTTCCATGAGTTCCCGGTCCCTCTCCATACGCGCCAGTATGCGTTGCTGTCGCCGCTTTGCGCGCAGTTGCACACCCAGCAACAGGAGAGACATTAGTAGGACGCTTGGGATAGCAACCCGAATGTCGACAACCCACCACATATACCAAGGTGGCTCAACGCTAATATCCATACGCATGGGCGCCGAAATCACCGCACCGTTGGTGTTAAGCATCGCTATCTCCAGATGGACCGGTTCCCAGCTCTGCTGTTGGGTAATGGTGATAGTCGGTGATGACTCTCGAAGCCATTCACCGTCTTCGCTAAAGCGTATGGCGTAGTTGGCATCAAGTGCCTTGATGTGATCGTCGTAGCCGTATTCGAGTTGCAGTACTCCGTCACTGACCGCCGAAAAGGGCAGGGTGATTTCGCTGAGACCCGCTTCCATTCGCTCCAGTTGATCGAGCACGCTCTCCCCATTAACCGTGACGTCGGTCCAGGTGAGTTGCACCTCCTCGTCCCTGGGCTGCACCGGGGCACGAAACGAGACCGGCCCCGACGCCGATATAAACAGCTTTTCGCCGCTGGCAGTTATCAGGGAGGACGTCGTGCCGTACTCAAATTCATTGGCGGGCAAGCCATCGCGATAGGTGATGTGCGATACGAGGTTTTCTTGAATCAGGTCGAAAACATATACGCCGTTGTTGGTGGTGGCCCAGAGTAGCTTGCGGTCCTCAAGGAGAAGATGCCAGACGGTTTTTCGCGCGAGGTAAGGCTCAACGTAATGGAGTGAGAGCGGCTCAAATCGTGCTTCGTCGAGCATCTGTTGGCTCAGATGGCGGATGCCAACATTCTCGATAGCCAAGTACGCACCGCCAATACCGTCGGGCTCCACCGAAAATATAATGCCCACAGGAGCGGCTCCAAATTTTCGCAGAGCGTAATCGCCGTCTGATTTACGATCGACAATAAACAGTTCTTTCTGATCAACCGCCAAAAAGCGGTCCTTGGCGACCTGGTAGACGCCGATCAGCGTCTCGTGGCTGCTCAGTTGTCGCAAAGACACCTGCGGTGCCTGATCCGTTCGCACAATAGTGATCTCGACCAGACCGTAGAGGTAAAACGATGCCAGCCATGTGTCGTCGGCTACCTGCACCATGCCGCTAACACCGATAGAGCTAAGGTCAACGCCGCCTGGCGCGGTAAGCACATTGCTGACGGCTCCGGTGTTGAGATCGACCACATCAAGGCCGCCGACAAAGTATCCGACCAGCAGTAGGTTTTCGGTTGCGACCAGTGTGGTAATCGGATCCTGGCCGACAGATAGAGGGTCAACCCGCAAGTCTTTTATGCGTGATGCTGGGTAGCGTGACGCTAACTCGTCGAACTGCCTGCCGCCGGATTTACCAATCCAGAGATTCTGTCCGCCGATGTAGAGGTCCTGGCCTACGGTGGCCAACGAGGAAATCACTCCAGAGTCATAAGCGGCGGCTGTTCGAAGTGTGTTGAAATCTGTATCAAGGGCATAGAACAGTTGGTAGTAAGTGCCGATCCAGATGTTGCCAGCGCTATCGACGCTGATTGATCGCACGCCATTGCCCCGACCGGGAAGGCGTACGACATCGGTTTTGTCGCCACGAATTCGCACGATTTGCGGCCCGGCGGCAAACCAGCCATCGCGTGGCGAATTCAAATGCATGGCGCGAAAGTAACCCTGGGAATCCCCGACGAGGGGATTGATGTGCCCTTGATCATTGCTGTCAACAAAGGAGCGCCAGAACAGCCCCTCGTTTCTATCTAGCCAGATGAGGGTGTCATCGGTGACCTGCACGTCCACGATGATGGCGCCGGGCGCCAGGGCCTCTATGATGCTGAAGCTCTTCTCCGCGAGTTGCAGGCGCAAAATGCCGCTTTCGATCGTACCCACCAGTAGCTCGTTGTGATACGCCGCCGCTGATGTCAGTCGCAGTTCGGGAAAATCGATGGCCGCTTGTTCGGGGGACCTCTGAGTGAAGGACAGCAGGGCGGCTCCGCTGCTGTTGAGTTCGATCAATTCACCGCTGGCACTGGCCGCCAACAGGCGCCCCGGCATCGGCACGAAGTCGACGATATCCAATTGTTCATCCCAGCCATCATCCGATTGGATGATGATGCGGAAGTCGCTCGCACCAGGCTCTAGCAGTGCGACACCCCGGGCGGTGCCTACCCAGATGCCGCCGCGCTCGTCCTCGTAGATAGTGTTGACTGTGCCCGAGGGCAGTCCCGTGACGTTATCAGTGCTCTGTGGCCAGATACGCTGCCGGCCCGATTTAAATTGCACCAGGCCCTCGCGAGTACCGGCCCATAGATAGCCCCGCCTGGAGACATGTACCGCACGTACACTGCCCTGGGGTAGTTCGATTTCGTTAAAGACACGCAGGGCAAAAGCTTCGCGCATGACCGAGGACACGTAGCGACGATGCTCATCAGCCGCTGCGAGCGTCGAGATCGCAAGTAGAAGTAGCACGGTGACAGCAGTGCGGGAGTGGACGGACATTTGTGAGATCCTGCAGGGAACAACGGCAGAGTAATCAAGCCTGCCTTAAGTTGCCAGTTGCCAGTTTCGGGCTTCGCAGCAAAGTCTTTTACGCCAAGTCCGATGCCACCACCTGCGGAAAAAAAATTCAAGCATCCCCTGGCTCGCGTCGCCAATATTCTTTGCAGTGTCGCTTATGCCATCAATGGTTTTATCTAGCATGTCGCCTAGTCGACCAAACTGTGCATGGCCGCATTTGTTTTTATTGTGTGCGCCAGCGGTGGAAGCCCTGCAACTACCGCATGCACGCGATCACCGGGCTCCAATGGCCCGACTCCCGCGGGTGTGCCGCTGAAGATCAAATCTCCGGGCTGTAAAGCAAACAGTGACGACAGAGCGCTGATGATTTCTGCGACGGACCAGATCATATCGCTGATATCGCCTAGCTGGCGGACTTCACCATTGACCTCCAAGTAGATCTTACCCATGTTGATGTGGCCGCAAAGGCTCACCGGACTGATACTGGAGATAGGTGCTGATTGATCAAAGCCCTTGGCGGTGTCCCAGGGCCGGCCACTTTTCTTAGCCTCGGCCTGGAGGTCGCGCCGGGTGAGATCGTTGCCCACCGCGTAACCATACACATGATCTAGTGCGCTGTGAGTCGGGATGTCGCTGCCACCCTGTGCAATGGCGATAACCAACTCTACTTCGTGGTGAAGATTCTTGGTTGCCGATGGGTAAGGAATATCCGCACCGTTGACGACTATGGCGTCCGCGGGCTTGGTAAAAAAGAATGGCGGGTCACGCTCGGGGTCCGCTCCCATCTCTTTTGCGTGTTCGGCGTAGTTTCGGCCAACGCAGAAAATACGCCGCACAGGGAATTTGGTGGTCTGGCCTGTTACGGGAATACGCGGTACAGCAGGCGGCTGAAATACCAGTGAGTCGGTGTTGCTGTCTGTCATTTTTGCTTGCTCATTCGCTACCGTTGGTCGCCTTTAATCCTTCCATAAATATACGGGTACTTCTATCGAGCATTTGCGGAATGTCCGCATTGGGGTAGAAGTAGGGCAATTTGCCGCTCATGGAAATCGCACTCATACCATGCACCATGGACCATAGCTGTACGGCGAGATCCAGAAGATCAACGTCATGCAGATCTTGGGTCGTTACGTAGGCATCCACGGCATCAACCAGGATGTAGAATCCCGAAGCTTTCTTGTCGAAACTGTCGGCATCCATGGCGCGCGCCCCAATGTCTCCCCACATGAGGTCGTAAAACGCAGCCTTTCGTATGACGTAATCTATGTAGGTATGTCCGATTGCGATAATGCTCTCGATACTACCGCGCCGGGTTTTTTCTACAGCTTTGCGGACGCTTACACCCAGTCCGTAGAACGCCAGTTGACTCACCGCTTCGAGTAGCGCGTCTCGGTCGCGAAAATGGCGATAGGGCGCGGCCGTGCTCACGCCGGCTCGCCGTGCCGCATCGGCCATCGCGAAATTGAGAGATCCGCTCTCTTCGATTAATTCAGCAGCGCCAAGGATTAAGACGTTTCGAAGATCACCGTGATGATAGGTTTTTACCGGAGTGTTCACGGTGCATTCTCTCCCATGCGAGTCGCGTGCTTGTTCAAAAGTGTCGGATGCTGTTCGGCTTGCAGCCGACGATGCTTCCTTCGGTAACAGAGCATAAACATAGGGGGGATGTAGAAGAAAGAGACAATCGTGGACAGTAGTACGCCACCGGCAATTGCCATGGCAAATGGCGGCCAGAATTGGCTTCCTTCAAGAATCAGCGGAAGAAAGCCTCCGAAGGTCGTTATGGTTGTGGAGACGATATGGCGACTCGAGTTCATTACGACGTCCCGAACGGCTTCGGGCTCTCCCCGGGCGGCACGTGTGTCGAGCTGCAAAGCCGTAAGTATGATGATGGCTGCATTGATAGAGACGCCAATGGAGCCAATGACGCCAATGAGTGCTTGCACGCCAAAGGGGTAGCGGAATATCGCGAGCGATAAAAGGCTCAGCCCCATGGATAGTACAAATACGGTGAACGCTACGGCAGACAGGCGCCAGGAATTGAAGGTCAGGACGATGGTGGCAATGAGTGCAGCCATAATAAGACCCATCGGTGCGATGATTTCGGCAACCACGCTCGCTCGGGCATCGGAGTTGCCACCAAACTGATACCGATAGCCAAAGGGTAGGGCGACGGGATCATCGCTGAGAATCCGTTGCAGTTGTTTCAGGGCCTCTTCCGCCAAGACACCACGGGTAACAAAGCCTTGGACGGTGTTGATTCGTTCTCCGTCTTTGCGGGTGATAGGGCTATTTGCCGGTTCCAACTGAAAACCTCCGAGCGTACTTAAACTAATGCTCTGTAGGGTTCTACTGTCGCCGTCGGATGTCGGTAGCGGTAAACGAATACTTGCAATCTGCTCAGGGTTTGCCCAGTCGCTCTCGCTTAAGCGTGCGCGAACGGGTAAGCGCTGCGTACCTTCTAGAATCTCGCCGCCTATGCGGCCGCGCAAGGCGGCATCCAGTATGTCTGCTACGGTCGCAAGA
>NZ_JBLGBE010000074.1:0-16298 GCF_047617445.1 Congregibacter sp. | reverse complement strand
TGCCAATGTCGTGATGTCTAGCGCCGATGGCGAGCGCGAGACCGGTCAGGAGATGTATGACCAGTTCCTCGCCGAAGGCGCTTTCTACGAGGATCCGGAGCTTCAGGCATACGTAGACAAAATTGGCCAGCGACTCGTCGCCCAAAGCGATATGCCCAAGCGCGTCTTTACCTTCGCAGTCATCGACGCTCCAGAAATTAACGCGTTCGCCACACCCGGCGGCTTCATCTACGTAAACCGCGGGCTCATCGCTTATCTCAATACCGAAGCCGAGCTTGCTGGAGTAATCGGCCACGAAATCGCTCACGTCACCGCCAGGCACCACGGCCGCAGAAAAACCGCGGGCGTTACCAGCAAAGTGTTATCCACCACCGCCTATGTGCTCACAGGAAGCAGCGCAGTGTATGAGGCTTCGAACATGTACGGGGCCGAACTCATCAGCGGCTATGGCCGCGACATGGAGTTAGAGGCTGATGGCCTGGGTGCCGAGTACATGTACAAAGCAGGCTATGAACCCGAAGCCTTGCTGGACGTCATTGGAGTGCTTAAGAATCAGGAACAGTTTATGCGCCTTAAGGCCAAAGCCGCGGGCAAAAGTGGCACCACGTACCATGGTCTATATGCGACACACCCGCGGAATGACAAGCGCCTTCAAACCGTGATTCGTGCAGCCAATGAACTCGACGATGGCACATACATCGAGAGTCCCGAAGAGCCCGGCGAGTTTCGTCGCATGACCGACGGCCTTGTCTGGGGCGAAAGTGTCGAAGGACAGCGCGCAGACGATCGCTACTACCACAACAAGTTAGGCTTCACGATCGAACAGCCGGAGGGCTGGGCCATCACTCCTGGCGCTCAAGCTGTCATTGCTTCGGCGCCCGATGGCAGTGCGAGTGTGACTATCACCCTTCGTCGCAAGGACCCCGCCACCACTCCACAGCTCGTCCTCGAGTCTTCTGCCAAAGGTACACTCCGCGCTGGAGAGGCTCTCCAGCAAAGTGGACTCGACGGTTATACCGCCATAGCCGCAGCCGCAGGCAAAGACGAACGTCTGGCGGTTATCCATTTTGGGAACCTCACTTACATGTTCGAAGCTGAAGCAGCCGACTTTGCCGCCAGCGATGCGCAACTATTGGCGTTGATCCAAAGTTTCCGCGCCATGCACCCGAAAGAAAAGAGCTCGAATAATGCGCGTTATCTGCGTTACGTGCAGGTACCCCGAGGTGCCGATGTAGGCTCTCTCGCGGCGAGTGCAAGGATCGACGATGCCGAAGCACAACTTCGACTCATTAACGACTTCTATCCCCGGGGCGAGCCTCGTACGGGAGACTGGATCAAGGTTATCCAGTAAGCCCGAGCGGTAACCCGATCGCCTGATTTAACGCTAGACTACTTGCCACCACACTGCCGCAAGGTCCCTTTGTCATGCATTTACTGATGAACATTAAAGTCTTCCGAAGCGCTCTGTCCCGCGGACGCATTGGTGCTTTAAACGCTGTTATCGCTATAAGTTGCGCAGCGCCCCTTCAGGCTCAGGTGATTTTTACAGCGAACAAAGTCATCACTATGGATCCGGGTTTGCCGGTTGCCACAGCAGTCGCGGTGAACGAAGGACGTATCGTAGCGGTTGGCAGCCTTGTACAGCTGCAAGACACTCCGGCGCTAGCCAAGTATCGGGTCGATACGCAGTTTGAAAACAAAGTACTCACCCCGGGGTTTATTGACCCCCACGTACACCCCACCCTCCCGGCAGTACTGACTCAATTTCCATTTCTCGCCCCGGATGACTGGGAGCTGCCCACGGGTAGTTTTCCGGGAGCTCTAAACCCGGAAGATTTTGAAACCCGGTTGCGGGAACTTGTCGGTGAGCACCAGGGGCCATTGCCGTTCATCACCTGGGGCTACCACCCTCTATGGCATGGCGATGTGTATCGGGAACAGCTGAGTCAGTGGTTCCCCGATCAACCGGTCATGCTCTGGCATCGCTCATTTCACGAACTGATCTTGAACGATGCGGCCATTGCCGAACTTGAGCTGAGTGAAAACGAGGTTCGAGAACTTCAGGAGAGCGATTGGGATCGCGGACACTTTTGGGAAAATGGTTTAAAGGCACTGGTACCCAAACTCGGTTTTTTGTTCGAGCCAGCACGCTTTCTCGTCGGCATGGAAAATTTCCTGGCCATGGCGCATCGCGGCGGCGTCACTACGGCGCTGGATATGGGCACCGGAATTTTCGGCAATCCGGAACAGGAACTGGCGCTGATCAGAAAAGCGGTCGCCGATACCGACGCCCCCCTGCGCATCATTATGACCCCGATCATCACCGACTTTCTGGCCAGGGGTCGAAGCCCGGCAGAAGCGGAGCTGGAGATAGAGCGCTGGCGGGAAAGTAATTCTGAGCGCGTGTTAATCGACAATCACTTCAAGCTAATGATGGACGGCGCCATCTACAGCGGACTCGCGCAAATGGGTCCCCCGGGATATCTCGATGGCCACAAAGGACAGTGGATGGCACCCCTGGATGTCACCAAGGCCTGGGGCTCACATTTCTGGAAAGCCGGCTATAAAATTCACGCCCACACTAATGGCGATGCCAGTGCAGCGGCGCTCATCGACATGCTGCGGGAATTACAAACAGAGCACCCTCGCTCGGATCATCGCCTGACCCTGGAGCACTTTGCTTACACCACCGAGGAGCAGGTTCGACAGTTTGGAGAGTTGGGCGGCGTGATTTCAGCCAACCCCTACTACCACTACATTCTGTCAGACCTCTACGGCGACGAGTGGCTAGGACCTGATCGCAGTGCACAAATGGTTCGATTGGGTTCCGCCGAACGCCTCGGCGTTCCGTTTGCGCTACATTCCGACGCTCCCATGGCGCCTATGGAGCCATTGACGCTCGCTTGGACCGCCACTAACCGAATCACGATCAACGGCAACGCAAGCGGTCAGGAGCAGCGTATTAGCCTTGATGCCGCGCTTAGGGGCATCACCATTGACGCCGCCTGGGTCATGGGCTGGGAAGACGAGATTGGTTCAATCCGCGCTGGTAAACGCGCCGACTTTACTGTGCTCGAGCAAGACCCCTATGCAGTCGGTGTGACGGGACTGCGTGACATCGTGATTTGGGGCACTGTGTTTGAAGGTCGGCCGGCAAAAATCCTTTAGCCTAGACCCCCCAAGCTCACGGCAGTCTCCCAAGGCACTGCCGTCGGCTATGCGGCGCTATTGCGCTCCTGCACCAGCACCCAAGGATCTGCAACCACCGTCCAAAGCACACGATCCTCGGCTAACCAGAGAGTCGCTCGCTCATCGTTGACGCCGTCCAGACTTCCTTGCTCCAGCCATTGCTCAAACTGCGCGGCGTTGTCCTCGGACAACTGCACAGCCACCTCGATGAGGTCAAGCTCATCACTCACCTTGACTAAACGTCCGGCAGCGAAATACCGCTGCAGTTCAGTAAATGCAATTTGCGCAGTTTGGGCGAGAAAATCAGACCGGCGCTCCTCGCGCCTGGAACCATTAGCCATAACGTTCATCAGCAACAAAAGGGTTGGTTTGGCGTTCTTGGCCAAACGTGGACGTCGGACCGTGACCGGGAATGAAGGTGATGTCATCCCCCAGAGGAAACAGTGTATTGCGGATACTGTTTATCAAGTCGTCGTGATTGCCCTGAGGAAAATCTGTACGACCGATAGAGCCCTGAAAAATCACATCACCAACCCAGGCAATACGCTGGGTATCGTGGACGAAGACAATATGCCCCGGCGTATGCCCCGGACAATGAAAGACTTTTAGGGTTTGTTCTCCCACCGTCACGGTATCTCCCGCGACCAACCAACGATCCGGCTCAAAAGCGTTCGCAATAGGAAAGTTTGCCATCTTGCACCACTGTGGAAGCTTGTCGATCCAAAAGCGGTCACCCTCGTGAGGGCCTTCAATAGGCACCGATAGCTGCTGCCTAAGCACGTCGGAAGCGGCGCAATGATCCATATGCCCGTGGGTCAGAATGATTTTTTCTACGCTGCCTCCCAACTGCTCTACCGCAGCCAGGATTCTCTCAATGTCACCGCCGGGATCAACAATCGCTGCCTTACCGGTGATCTCACACTTCAGTATCGAGCAGTTCTGCTGATAAGCCGTTACGGGGACAATAGTCACCTTGATACTCATGCGGGCTCTTATGCTCCTGAAGGAGCTGCTGCATCCGCTACGACACTCTCGGGATATGCATCCGCATTGGGATTAAAGAACACTTCCTCATCGAACTGCCCCTCACTTTTAGCAACCACCACCGAGGCCGTAGCATCCCCTGTCACATTGACCATCGTTCGCACCATATCGAGCAAACGATCGACACCAATGATCAGCGCAATGCCCTCCACAGGCAGTCCGGCCTGTTCCAGCACCATTGCCAGCGTGATCAAACCTACGCCCGGCACAGCCGCAGTACCTACGGATGCCAGCGTGGCGGTCAGAATAACCGTGATGTAGGAGGTCATGCTCAAGTCAAAGCCATAGACCTGGGCAATAAACACAGTGGCCACACCCTGCATGATGGCCGTGCCGTCCATATTAATGGTCGCACCCAGTGGAATGGTGAAACCGGCGACAGAGTTATGTACGCCCAGCTTCTTCTCGACTGTACGCAGCGTAATGGGAAGTGTTGCTCCTGACGATGCCGTGGAGAAAGCAAAGGCCCAGACCGAGCGCATTTTTTTCATCATCACAAGAGGAGGCAAACCGGTCAAAGACTTCAGGATCAATCCATAAGTTACCGTGCCGTGGAAAATCAGCAGGCCCAGAACAGTGAGGAAGTAGGCGCCAAGATCGAGAATCGCGCCTAGCCCCATCTCTGCGAACAATCGAGCCAGTAGCGCGAATACGCCGTAGGGGGCAAAGGCCATAAGTACGCCGACCATCTTCATCACAACCACTTCCAGGTCACTAAAGTAAGCCACCATGCGTTGACCAGCGTCTCCCGCACGAGACAGGGCATAACCAAAAAGCAAGGCAAACACGATGATCTGGAGCATCTCGCCGTCGGCCATCGCTTTGATTGGATTGGCCGGGAAAATGCTCACCAGCACTTCTTTTAGCGGCGGCGGTGACGTAGATACGAACGTGGCGCTGGAATCCAATTGCACCGAACTGCCCGGGCCGATAAACACGGCGACGATGAGAGCAACGGTAACTGCGACCGCAGTGGTAAACAGATAGAACAGCAGCGTTTTTCCGGCAATGGGACCCATTCGTGCACTGTCGCCGAGGGAACTGGCGCCACAAACAAGCGAAACAAAAACCAGCGGGACTACCAATAACTTCAGCGACGCGATGAAGATCCGCCCGATAACATCGAAGACACCGCCGACCAGCCAGTCATCAATAATGGTTCTGAGCGTGCCGTCGACAGCGCTGCCGTGACCAATAAGATTCAGTAAGGAACCCAGCAGGACCCCGGCAAGCATGCCCAGCAGGATTCGATTAGTCAGGCTCATAGCGTGCTTCCTTCATCGTCACAGGCGCCATTAATATAAGCCGCCACTTGATCATCAGCACAGGCATTACAGCCCGAGGCGTAGGTCTCTGGAATGCCAGCGGCGCGCGTTGCGCAAACCGGGGCAAAAATCATCGTGCATACCTTAGGCCGAGGCTCTTCACAGGATGTGACCAGGGGCTCCTCAGGTATCGCCGGTACCGCGGGGGTCGCGGGAGTCGCGGGAGTCGCGCAACCCGTCATAAATCCAGCTAACGCCGCTAGCGTTAATGCGCTGATAAGCAAGGAAAAACGCATGATTTGTCCGACACAAAAAGTGCTGCAAGAGTAGCACCATTGTACGGCCCTTGCAGCCCTGTGCAGCCTCTCCCGGTACGCTAGGCGGCGAACCGTCCTGACTGATAATCAACAATCGCCTGCTCTATTTCAGCCTCGGTGTTCATTACAAAGGGACCGTAGTGCACGACCTTTTCCCCGATGGGTCGACCACGCAGAAGCAAAAAGCCCGCTCCCGTGGGTCCCCCTTGCAACATCAAGCGCTCACCGTCGCCAAACAACAGTAGCTGGCGCTGTACATAGTTCGCCCCACCCGTGTTGACGCTGCCGTCATACACATAAGCCATCACTGATTCGCCAGGCTCCGTGTCCAAGGTGATATCTACCCCCGCTTCAAGACTGACGTCTGCCATGGCGGCCTGCGGGGCCAACTCATGCAGAGGGCCATCCATCGCCGATGTGCCCGCAATAATCCACTCCCCGGAAATCGCGGTGACTTTAAGTCCTGTACCACCGACCTGAGCAAGCTCTGCAAGCGGCAGGTCTCGATAACGTGGTGCCTGCATCTTCTGCGCTGCAGGCAAGTTAAACCACAGCTGAAAGCCGTGGAGCCCCATACTGTCCTGCGTGGGCATCTCGGAATGGATGATCCCGCGTCCTGCGCTCATGTATTGAGCACCGCCGCTGCGAATCTCGCCACGATTGCCCTGACTATCTTCGTGAATGATTCCTCCGTGCTTCATGTAGGTAAGTGTCTGCATCCCTCGGTGCGGATGAGACGGGAAGCCCGCCGCAAAGTCCTCGCGGTGTTCCGAGCGAAGCTCATCAATCATGAGAATGGGGTCCATACCCGTCTGCTCAAACCCCGCCACCCTCTGAATCGCCACACCGGCGCCATCCATACTGGGCTGGGCGCGAATAACCTGTTGAATTTTCCGGTTCATATTGACTTCCTCTTATCGAATACAGTCACGATAACCCTTGTTAAATCGTAAGAATATCGCTTAATTTGGTGTATAACGTTCGATTATTTCGATAAATTGGACCCTATGATGAGTCGTAGCACCTTAGAGCAATGGCGAATGTTTCGCGCAGTGGTAGAGCACGGGGGCTTCGCACAGGCGGCGGAGGCTATTCACAAGAGCCAATCCAGCATCAATCACGCGGTGCACAAACTCCAGGATCAGCTCGAATTACAGCTCTTGGAAGTTGTAGGCCGCAAAGCACGGCTTACCGATGCCGGCGAGCTGATGCTGCGCCGTGCGGGGCAGCTCATCGATCAGGCGGAGCAGCTTGAAACCATCGCCGGGAGCCTCGCACAAGGCGATGAACCCGAATTGCGGGTCGCTATCGACGAAATCTATCCCCAGCACTGCCTTGCAGAAGCACTTCAACAGTTGTCAACGGAGTTTCCCCACACGCGCGTAGAGTTAGTGGAAACTGTCTTGTCCGGTGGCGCTGAGCGTCTGCTGCAGGGCGACGTAGATATGCTTGTGGCAGGGGAAGTACCTCAAGGTTTTCTTGGGGAATCGTTAATGGACGTCGAATTTATTGCTGTCTCGCACCCCGAACACGCTCTCCAAGTCTTGAGTCGACCGCTAAACTTGCAAGATCTCGGCTCAGAGCGCCAAATCGTAGTCCGCGACTCGACAACAGGACAGCGCATTGACTCGGGCTGGCTGGGCGCGGAGCAGCGCTGGACCGTCAGTCATGTCGCTACCTCTGTTGCCATGATCACCCGGGGAATGGGTTTTGCCTGGCTGCCGATCACACGTATTCGTGATGAACTAACAGATGGACGGCTGCGCGAGCTACCTCTGGAACGCGGTTCCCGGCGCCGGGCCTCGCTATTCTTAAGCTACGCGGACCCGGATAAAGCGGGTCCAGCCACCTGCCGACTGGGCGAACTCTTGATGGGACAGGTAACAACCAGCCCATAATTCGAATAAATCGAATATAAACTCACTTTTAATGCGATTTTCTTTCTTTTCAATCGAAACTAAGATTTCTGCACATTTTCGGAAATCACTGTAACGATAACTAGGAGAATCTCATGGGCTTACTTGTAGGCGGTGTTTGGCAGGACCGCTGGTATGACACCAGTGCATCAGGCGGTCGCTTCGTGCGGGAGGACGCACAGTTTCGACAGACAATTGGTGGTCAGGACAATACCTACCCGCCAGAGTCGGGGCGCTATCATTTGTATGTATCTCTCGCCTGCCCCTGGGCTCACCGAACC
The DNA here is from genome assembly GCF_047617445.1 of Congregibacter sp. GTDB lineage: Bacteria > Pseudomonadota > Gammaproteobacteria > Pseudomonadales > Halieaceae > Congregibacter. The sequence continues at coordinate 8,286 of NZ_JBLGBE010000074.1, read as the reverse complement.
CTCATAGTGCGGAACCTCAAGATCCTCCAGTCACACATTGATGTATCCGTTGTCAGCCCTATCATGCTCGACCATGGCTGGACCTTCGTCACAGCAGAGGGCAGCACTGGCGATGCCATACAAGGATTCGAGTTCATGCATCAGGTCTACAGCGCGGCGCAGCTCGACTACAGCGGTCGAGTGACCGTGCCTGTGCTGTGGGACAAGCAGACCGGGAGCATCGTCAATAATGAATCTTCTGAGATTATTCGCATGCTGGGGACCGCATTTAACGACCTCACAGGCAACCAGCTAGACCTTTATCCGAATGCCCTGCGACACAGCATTGATGATTGGAATTCGCGAATCTATCCTGCCATCAATAATGGCGTTTACCGCGCAGGCTTTGCGACAAGCCAAGAAGCCTACGCCGAGGCTTATGCAGAGGTGTTCGCCGAGCTCGATCACATCGATGTCCACTTAGGCACTCACCGCTTTCTATGCGGAAACACTCTCACCGAAGCGGACATCAGATTGTTCACGACGCTCATACGATTTGATGCGGTGTATCACGGACACTTCAAGTGCAACCGCCAGCGTCTGGAGGACTACCCGAATATCCCAAGCTACGTCCGGGATATTTACCAGCTGGCTGGCGTGGCAGAAACCGTGAACTTTGATCACATCAAGACGCACTACTACGCATCGCACGCGACCATTAACCCGACCGCTGTGGTACCTCTGGGGCCGGACATTAACTATGCGCGGCCCCACGACCGCGAAGCACTTTAATCAATCGCGGCTGCATAGAATGCAGAAGTAAAACGAATCAATTCACACTCACCTAAGATCCCGGGGGAATTGCCAATCAACCAGCGTGGCAATTCCGTCGTTTGCATCACTCCAGTCAGTTACTGGAATCTCCAACTGTAGGTAACCCGCAGTCGGTAGATTATCAATCGAGAGCCTCCCGACAAGCTGATTGCAAAGGTCTGTAAGCCCAGGATTGTGCCCAATGAGAAAGCAACTTTCGCTCTCCTGCGGATAATTCTGAAGCCAAGCCAGTAAATCCTGATAGTCGAAGGTATACAGCGCATCATCAATCTCGTGCGACTGAACACTCATCGCGGGCCAGCCGTCACACAAGCCCCCCAGTGTTTGACGGGCGCGAACTGCTGAGCTGCAATGCACCGTTTGTGCCGATAAGATTTTCGCTAGCGCCACCCCCATCAGCGGCGCATCTGAACGACCTCGATCGTTGAGTTGGCGCTCATGATCCGAAAGCCCTGGAGCCTGCCAACTCGACTTAGCGTGGCGCATAAGATGTAGCGTCTTCATGATCGCTTCTCCGTCGTGATACCCGTGTTGCTTCGCCACTTCCTGTCTATACTTAATGAACGTGACTTAAGATCCGGGAGCGCGTCACTCATGCTGCAATCAGTTAGTCTTCGCGATTATATGCTGCCTCATCCTGCCACGGTGCACCGTGATGCCAGCTTGAGCGACGCTATGACGATCATTATCGAGAACCGCGTATCTGGGCTCTGCGTTATCAACGACCAAGGTAGTCTGGTGGGGGTTCTTTCGGAGCTCGACTGCCTCCGATCAATCCTCAGCGCTGTCTACAACAATACATCCACAGGGATGGTGCGAGACTACATGGCCAGTGATCATCTCCTCGTTGCCCATCCGGATGAAGACATTGTGGATGTCGCTCAAAACATGCTCATGAACAATAAGCGTCGCCGACCGGTGGTGGAAAATGGGCGTTTAGTCGGACAGATTACCTGCCGACAACTGCTCAAAGCGGTACAGGACTTCAAGTAGATCTAGGATCGAAGTTTATCCAAAAGCACCGCCGCAGCCATTTCCTCATCGGACACGACTTCCACCAAATCCAGATCCTCTGGTGCAATGTAGCCACGGCTTACGCTCTCGCGAACCAACCAATTGTACAGCCCGCTCCAGTAATCATGCCCCACAAGAACTAAAGGACAGGGCTGGAGTTTCCCCGTTTGAACCAAGGTCAATAATTCAAAAAGCTCGTCAATGGTGCCCAAACCGCCAGGGTAAATCGCGAAGCCCATGGCATAGCGAATGAGCATGAACTTGCGGGTAAAGAAGTAGTTAAATGCAATATCGGTATCGACATAGGGATTGGCAAGCTGCTCCCGGGGAAGCGTGATGTTGAGCCCGATGGACCGGCCATCCCCCGAACGCGCACCACGGTTACCGGCTTCCATAACGCCCGAACCACCGCCGGTAATCACTGACACTCCCGCCTGAGCCAGCAGTTCCCCCAATGCACAGGCACTACGATACTCCCAGCTATCCTCACCCACCCTGGCGGATCCAAAAATACTGACCGCCGGACCGACGTCGCCAAGCTCCTCAATTCCCTTGCGAAGTTCACCGCTGATTCGCTCTATGCGGTCTTGCTCTTCAATGCTCAGCCCACTGCCTGCAGCCGGAGGTAATTGCTTTGAGCTCATAACAAACCTCGATCTCTTTACAGCCCACTCAATTGCGCTGCGTTTGCTCAGCTTACAGGAAGGTAGAACAAGCGCCTTTGCGCTTGCCCTTGCCTTTGCCTTTGCCTTTGCCTTTGCCGTCAAAATCTCAGCGTCTATTGGTGTATTGTGCCTTTTATACTTCGGGACGCAGACCTGACCAGCAATCCATCCTCAGGCAATACGCGTAAATGGAATTATCCTGAGTTAAGGCTGTCGTATATCTATATGCAAAGACGCGAATTCATATCGGCGATCACTACGGTCGCAATCGGGGCGACGGCGACACTGTCGACGCCACTCTTATGGGCCAACAAGAAGGCGGGTATGATGCTTGATGAAATCCAGTCGCAGTGGCGGAGTTTCCTCCCTGCAGACTTCTCTGTTGTTAGCGCACAGGACAAGCTTAAACTCAGCAAGGACGAATGGCGTGAGCAGTTAACACAGCCCTTCGCCTATGACGTGCTTCGCCGGGAATCCACGGAGCGACCCTTCACCAGTGCCTTGAATGACGAAAAGCGTGATGGTGTCTTTGTTTGCGCAGGGTGCGACTTACCGGTATTCACATCACAGATGAAGTTTGACAGCGGCACCGGCTGGCCCAGCTTTTTCACATCAATACCCGACGCGCTGGAAACCAAAAAAGACTTCAAATTGATTTTTCCGCGCACCGAGTACCACTGCGCACGATGCGGCGGGCATCACGGGCATCTCTTTAAAGATGGTCCCCAACCCACCGGACAGCGTTGGTGTAACAATGGTGTTGCGCTGAATTTCGTACCTAAAAACAGCTAACAGGCTCCCAGCGCGTTAGCTAAGCAGAGCCACAGTAACTAGTAGATCGGGCGCTTGAGATCCCGGCCCTCGTAATCATCGCGAATCATTAACCAGCGGAAGTGCAGGGTCTGTTTCGCTTCTTCTGTGAGTTGCGCGGCAATATCCTGGTCGGACTCCGCAGCATTTAACTCACTCTGTTGATAGTAAAAACAAAGGCTCGCGTCGGGTACAACCGCGCACTGATTGTCGTAGTCCTGACAGGCCTCTGTAGCGCCAGCAAAATCACCCTGCGCGACATATACGGTGACCACGGCGCCGTAATCCCGGCATTGGCTGGCGCCTGAGCCAAACAAAAACCCGTCAAGGCCGCTGCCTTGCGCTGCTTTTGCGGCATGCAGTGCGGCATCATAGTCGCCCTGCTCAGCATGGTAGAAAGTTTGGTGGTCGCTGCGCCCGGCGCAAGCGCTGAGCAAAACACCAGCGGCGGCAACTATCGCGAATTTATTCATCATGCGTCATTCCTCAAAAAGTCCAGAGTCAGATTATAACCGTCTACTGATGCGCAGAAGCAATTCTCGACGTCAGATGCGCTTTCTCTTGCCCACCCATATCAGCCGTCTTCCGGGGCATGTGGCAAGTGCTCGGTCGCCAGGGCTGTGTCAATCTTCTTACTAAGACGCCCAGCGATAAGATGCCTGGGATCAAGTAGCAGCGCATGCTTGATCGATACATTGGCCTCCGCGTAGTCGCCACGCTCATAGGCAATAAACGCGAATATGTAGTGCTCTTGAGGCCAGTCACCCGGCCCCAGTTGCTGCACAAACTCTCGGGCGAGCTTGATTGCGTGTTCATAGTCTCCAAGCTCCGCATAAAAATAGGCGGGAAAGTAGCTAAAGCGATAACTATCCGTGGGGTCATTTACTGCCATCTCACGAATTTTTGCTAAAGCCTCCTCAGGACCATGCGCGGCGTGAATCCACTCAACATACTCAACGCGCACGGCCCATTCGTCGGGATAGCGGTCCAGAAACGAACGGTAGTTGCTGATTGCCATCCTGCTAAGATCACTGCGAAAGTCTTCGCCAAGACTCTCACCCGTATCTCGCGCACCGATGAGCAAAAGAGTCTTTAGGTAAGGATCCAGTATCAACCTACCGCCGCCATCCACACTATCGATAGCGCTCTGTATTTCCGCAATCAAGGTCTTGCGCTCCGCGGCATCAGTCGTCATTCGCGCCAGAACACTTTTGGCGATACTGCAATTGGGCTCAACAGCAACAGCTTCTCTATAAAGACGCTCTGCCTCAGTCCAGCGTCCGTACTCGAGAATCTCAGACCAACCCTGTCGATAAGCGCGTAGGGCTTTTTTGCAGGCTTCGCCGTAGCTATAAAGCGAGGGCTCCGCCGAAGTGGATGGCACCGTCCCCAGACCCATTGCGAAGGAGACCGTCAGCATCCATAGGTAAGGCGTTCGCCGTAAAGCAATCAATCGAAAACACATACCCACAACCCTGATCATCAGTAAAAGACGGAGTATGCATGCGCTGCAGCGCCTTCGTCCTGCAGAGTGTGGCATGCTAACGTCAAATCAAAAGCCGGCACCCACAAGCAATGCCAGCTCCGTAAACGCTCAGAAATCCTCCAGGAGAAGTTGTGGCCAAGCTGTACTTCCACTACTCATCTATGAACGCAGGTAAGTCTACGACGTTGCTGCAATCCAGCTACAACTATGCTGAGCGAGGAATGCATACGCTGATTCTGGCGCCAACGACGGATAATCGTTTTGGTAGCGGTAGAGTTACATCGCGTATCGGCATCGGTGCGGACGCACACATCTTCAATCGTGAGGCCGATATTTTTGCGATTATCGCCGAAACAAATGCACAGCGAAAACTTGATTGCGTGCTGATCGACGAGGCGCAGTTTTTAACCAAGGACCAAGTCTTTGCGCTTGGGCGAGTGTGCGATGAAATGCGTATCCCCGTCCTTGCCTATGGTTTACGCACGGACTTTCGGGGTGAACCGTTTGAAGGTAGCAAGTACCTCCTCGCCTGGGCTGACAATCTAAAAGAGATCAAAACGATTTGCTATTGCGGCAAAAAAGCCACCATGGTTGTTCGCCAAGACGCGGACGGTTCGGTCGTGACCGATGGCGCACAGGTCGAAATTGGCGGTAATGATCGTTACGTATCTCTATGCCGTCGTCACTTCAACGACAGTTTTCACAAAACCGATTAACTAGCCTCGTGCGCTATCTTCGAGCAGATAGCTAAAGAACTGAATCGCACTTCGATAGTCATCCACCGGCAACTGTTCGTTCACGCCGTGTATGCGTTTTAGACCCTCGGAATTCACCTTGATCATAATAAATCGATAGATATTGGGAGAAAGGCTGTAAAAGTGCTTCGAATCAGTGCCGGCAACCACAAGATAGGGTGCGACCAGCACCGAGTCGTCCATAGCCTGAATGTTCTTCTGGATAAGTTAATAGCCCACACTATCCGTCGGTGATACCACCGACGGTTCGTTCTCCATAAAAGTACTGACCTCTACACTGGGGTCATCAATAACATCCACAAAGTGCGATTTCACAGAAGCCACAGTGTCACCCGGTATAATTCGGACATTGACGACCGCGGTCGCGCGAGTGGGAAGGATATTGGACTTGGAACTCCCCTCAAGCATGGTCGTCGCGATGGTGCTTCGGGTAAGCGCCGCTGTCGCCGGGGTTTTCGCCATAACACTGGCTACAATCGGTTCGAAGAGCCAGAGGTTTGCCATCACCAAACGCGTCATGAAACCCGAGTGACTGGCCAGGTGGTCCATCGTCATCTTCGTGTACCCAAGATCACTGGAAAACGGGTGAGACTCCAGAGCAACAATGGCTTGGCTCAGAATTCCGCCGGCCGTATGGTCCGGCGGCTGTGAAGAGTGTCCTCCCGGAGCATTCACCGTCAGCCTTAGGTTAACGAAGCCCTTTTACCCTGATTGGACGCTCACAAGACACTCAGGTCCTGGTGTCAGTCGCAGTACCGGCGCCTTTTTGCCCTCACTTGTAATATAGATTCGTCTTTCTACATCCGCAGCGATGCTCTCAGCCTGTTTCAGCTCAGGCCGGGAAACAGCACACAGAGAATCGTTTAGTGCGCGTAACCAGCTCCGCTCTGCGTCCAAGGGCGCAAAGTAGCTAGCGCCATAGGTGAGTAGGACGATTCCACTCCCATCCGGTACATGCGACATCCCAGTGGGCTGGCTTCTGTGTTTGCCGTACTTTGGGGACCTTTTCAGATCTTCCTCGGTCGGCGCGGGAATACTGCGCACTTCCCCCAAGAGCGTCGGCGCTAGACGATATTCCTGTTCCTCGCCCAGTTCAGGGAGTGCAATTGCGTAAAGCTTGGGGAAACGTTCGCGTTTGCTCAGGAGATAGAGCGTGTTGGTTACGGAGTCGACCGCAAGACTCTCTACATCCCTGGGGCCATCGGGATAGGACAAGGTGATAACGCTGTGAACACGCACCCGTCTCTCGTTGGCGGTAGGTTCCGGTAGGAAGTAAAGACTAACGTCCCTGCGTCGGGCTTTATTGTCTCCAACATCAGCAACCACTACCCAGGGCGTTCCACGATAATTGAATGTTTCGAGGTCTTCCCAGTCCACATTCGGTGTATCGAGGAGATTCACACGAGTGAAGGTCTGGCGATCAAGATCCAAGGCCACGAGTTCTGAACGGCCACCGCTATCATTAATCAACCATAGACGCTGTGGATTGAGACCCGAGACTGCGACACCCGAGGCTTCGGGTAGAAAATCATAGTCAAGCACTGCAAGCACTTCCGCTGGCAGTGCCCCTTTCGGGAGCTTCGCCAATGATTCACTAGTATCATCATCCGCTGAAATCGCATCCCAGACCTGAGCAATGCCAAAACTGTGTCTCTGGGCGATCCAAGCTCCCAGGAGAACCACGAAGACCAACAGTACTACTACAAGTGCTTTGTTCATGCAGCCCTTCAAGGATTACGGTTCAATGTTGCCGTTGCGAACACAGTAGCCGGCCACTGCGCCTGCTCCCAGCGCTCACATACCGTAGGTACTCGATCACCTACTTTCTTAGCCGCCACAAGCAACATGCAGCGTTCACGGCAGTCGGACACCTTGTCCGTATTCAAGTGAAGTACAACATACGCCCAATCTCATTCGCGATTGTAGTCATAATGTCAAACCAGCATCCCGAACTCCCGGCTCTCAACGGGTATCCCACAGTAAAACGCCCCAACCATGGCTGATTGGGGCGTAAACGTTTTGGCGCCTGGCGATGACCTACTCTCACATGGGGAGACCCCACACTACCATCGGCGATGCATCGTTTCACTGCTGAGTTCGGGATGGGATCAGGTGGTTCCAATGCTCTATGGTCGCCAGGCAAACTGGCATGTCGGGGGTCGATAAATTGACCGCCCAACAAATTAGGTCGGTAGTTCAAGCTGAGGGCCGGGTGTTCACTCCGGTTTGTTCGTTTTCTGTATCTGTGTGTTGTTATCACACTATGACTTGATCACAACATCCGTTGTCTTCTTGTGTGCCTGGACTCTGCTGAGTCAGGACACGCAAATACCTTGGATTATATGGCCAAGCCTCACGGGCAATTAGTACTGGTTAGCTCAACGCCTCACAACGCTTCCACACCCAGCCTATCAACGTAGTAGTCTTCTACGGCCCTTCAGGACCCTCAAGGGGTCAGGGAGAACTTATCTTGGGAGGGGCTTCCCGCTTAGATGCTTTCAGCGGTTATCCCTTCCGAACGTAGCTACCCGGCAATGCGTCTGGCGACACAACCGGAACACCAGGGGTTCGTCCACTCCGGTCCTCTCGTACTAGGAGCAGCTTCCCTCAATTCTCCAACGCCCACGGCAGATAGGGACCGAACTGTCTCACGACGTTCTAAACCCAGCTCGCGTACCACTTTAAATGGCGAACAGCCATACCCTTGGGACCGGCTTCAGCCCCAGGATGTGATGAGCCGACA
>NZ_JBLGBE010000073.1:0-16329 GCF_047617445.1 Congregibacter sp. | reverse complement strand
CCACGGTGAGGAGATTGGCAAAAACATTCCTCTGGGGCGCATCGGTAGCGAAGAAGATCTTGCCGGGGTAGCGATATTTCTGGCCAGTCGTGCGGGAGACTACGTTGTCGGCGATACCATTACCGTGGATGGCGGCATAGTACACGCGGCGCTGGGACAGAGTATCGATGTCTGATTCTATGCCACTGTCCGTGGTGAACGTAGCTGAGAGTGAGCGCAGTCGCATCTTCGCGTCATTGGCAAGTGCATTTTGTGCAGATCCTCTGATGCGCTGGCTTTTCCCTGATGCGGAGAACTTTTTAAGCGCTGCCACTGGCGATTTTTACGATGCCTTTGGTGGCGGGGCGATTGGCGAGGGCAGCGCTTTTCGCACCGAGAAATTTGAAGCTGCGGCGCTGTGGTATCCCCCGGGTACCGGTCCCGACGAAGATCGGCTGGTGATCGCAATGGCGACTTCCGTCAGGCCCGAAATACACGAAGAGTGCATGGGGTTGATGGAGCAAATGAGCCACTATCACCCCGACGATGCTTACTGGTACCTCGCGGTGTTAGGCACGGATCAAGCCTATCAGGGACGTGGACACGGTGCGCAGCTCATGAAGCATGTGCTAGCCAAGATAGATACGTTCGGACTTCCTGCTTATCTGGAATCCTCTAACCCCCTGAACATGTCGCTTTATAAGCGGCATGGGTTTGAGGAGATGGGGAGTATTCAGAGTGGCTCCTCGCCAGCGATCGTTCCGATGCTGCGAGAGGCTAGGCAGTAACACTCTTAAAGGATTCCTCTATGAAGCGAACCCCATCAATATCGACCGCTGATGTCACTAACGCTGTGGGTCGTGCCGGGCCAGCAGGTTTGTCACGCCGAGGTTTTGTGCAGAGTCTGGCCTTGAGTAGTCTGGCCGCCGGCTCTGGTGTCACCGTGGCGGCGACTACTCCGGCCTCCAAGCCAAACTCAAACCCCAGCAACTTGGGTCAGCGCTTTATCATCGAGGCCGGTTGGGTGCTCGCGGAATCTCAGGGCGAGCTTGAGCTGATTCGAAATGGTCAGGTGCTGGTGCGCGATGGGGTAATCGAGGAGGTGCGCAATGGCGTATTTTCTGACGCTTTGCCGCGGTTGAAATTACCCCGTGAACTCTTGATGCCCGGTTTTATATCGGGCCATACGCATTGCTGTAGCGCCACCCCCACTCGGGGAATCATCGAAGGGCCACGATCCTATGCCCGTCCGTTAGAATTGGTTGAGATGCTTTCTGACGAAGAGATGGATGCGCTCACAGCATTGAACCTTGCGGAGCTATTACGCTCGGGGTGCACTACGCATTTAGAAATGAGTCTCAGTCTTCGTCAGGCAGAGAGTTACGTGCGCGCTGCGGAACCCTGGGGAGTGCGTGCGTATCCTGGTGCGATGATTCCTGGTATCGAACGGCTATTTGAAATTTGGTTTCGCGGGGATGATCAAATTCTTTTGGATGCCGAACAGGACACTCTCGTTGAGATCGCGGCGAACTTGGCATTTTGTAAGAAACATATGGGGAAGGGCGAAGGACGGATTCTGCCTATGATGTCGCCGCATGCCTGCGATACGCAGACGCCGGCGACCATGCGTGCGCTTGCCGACGCTGCAAAGACTCTCGGTACGGGTCTGCACATCCATCTTTCTCAGGGACAGCGAGAAACGGACACGGTTAAACGATTGTGGGGGCAGACGCCGACCCAATGGATGGAAAGCTTCGGCATGCTCAGTGATGGCCCTGTGTTTGGCGCGCACATGAGCGGTCTGGATTGGGATGTGGATCCTCCCATTCTGAACAAGCATGGTGTGGTGTATGCCCACTGTCCTTCGGGAGGGGGTGCCGGCAATGGTACTCAGCCCTATCCTGAAGCGCTTGCGGCTGGGATGGCTGTGAACATTGCCATCGATACACACTCCAACGATTACGTCGAGAACCTCAAATTGGCTGTGCTTTATGGGCAGGCTCGCCATGAGCTCTTAGGCGAGCTTGATGCGGGGAGACAAACCCAAAGACCGACGGTCTGGAACGCGATAGAGGGAGCGACGCGAGTGCCTGCAAAAGGGCTGCGCCGCACTGATCTTGGTGTGATTCGCGAGGGCGCTCGTGCCGACATGATTTCTGTGGACGTGTGCGGAATGCTCAATGGTACCGGTGTATTACCTCCAGAACCTTTAAATAATTTGCTCTATGCCAATGGGCGGATGGTCCAGACCGTGATGACTGACGGTCGTTTACAGGTGCACGACGGACGATTCGTCGCTGACGACCCACAGCGGATTTTGGAGGCAGGTGGCGAAGTGGCGCAAAAAATTTGGCGTCAATTGGATCAGGAAGATTGGTTTACAGAAACGGCACGCTGAGCCTGCGCTCAACGTTAAAAGCCGTTGCGATGTCATTCTGAGACCGTTAGCGTGTAAACAAATGGGTGGTGATCAGTCGAGGAATGTTATGCAGGTATTGGGCGCAGGTGTGGGGCGAACGGGAACAATGTCGCTGCGAACAGCTCTCCAGCAGTTAGGACTGGGACCTTGTCATCATATGGACGCTGTTTTGCAGGATATGGCGGCTCAAGTGCCACTGTGGGTTGCTGCTTTGGATGACAAGCCTGACTGGCCAGCGATTTATGCAGGTCAGCAATCTGCCGTCGACTGGCCCACGGCGTCTTTTTACAGTGAACTACATGCAACGTATCCCGACGCAAAGTTCATTCTTACGCATCGCGATCCCAATGCCTGGGTGGAGAGCTTCAGTGAAACGATCATGACCGCGCTTGGCGGTCGAAGCGAGGCTCCCCCGGAACTGCATGCTTGGATGGATATGGCCCTGGCAGTTATAGCTCGGGCAGGGTTTTGCCACGGAATGAGTAACGACGAGTTTGCCGTTGGCTTTGAGGCTCATAACGCTGCGGTACAGGCCGCGATCCCTGCCAGCCACCTTTTAGAATTTCAGGTCAAGGAAGGCTGGGGCCCGCTCTGTGATTTTCTGGGTGTCGATGTGCCGGAGGGTGAGTTTCCACGCACCAACGATCGAAAGCAGTTTTGGGAGCTTATGGAAGAGGGCGGCGCTTAGCCACAAGCCCCGGGCCACGGCCGGCGCAATAATGCACCCCGCCGCGATAGAGGCTAGCTTTTGAGCGCAAGATGACAGGCGCTTTGGTGCGCCTCGCCTACGTTACGCGTAGTCGGATAACTTTCGCTGCAGCGCGGCTCGGCAACCGGGCAGCGCGGATGAAAGTGACAGCCCGATGGTGGTGCAATGGGCGACGGAACATCGCCCGTTAGTATCTGCCGTTGCTGGTCTCGGTGCGGATCCGGAACAGGAATCGCAGAGATAAGGCTCTTTGTGTAGGGGTGACTGGCGTTTCGGTACAGCGTCTCTGAATCCGCGGTTTCTACAATCCTTCCCAGGTACATAATCGCCACTCGATCCGAGACGTGCTTAACTACGGCTAGATCATGCGCGATAAAGAGATACGCAAGATTAAATTCTCGCTGTAGATCTACCAGTAGATTGAGTATCTGGCTCTGTATAGAGACGTCCAGAGCGGATACGGGTTCGTCGCAAATAATCAGTTGTGGATTGAGTGCGATCGCTCTGGCAATGCCGATACGTTGCCGCTGCCCTCCGGAAAACTCGAAGGGGTAACGACTCACCGAACGGGCGGGAAGACCGACGACGTTCAATAGCTCCCGCACGCGCTGCTTACGCTCGACACTGGTTCCGCCCAGGCCTTGAATAATCATCGGCTCTTCGAGAATTTCGCCGACGGTATGCCGGGAATTCAAAGACTCCATGGGGTCCTGAAAGATCATTTGGATGTTCTGGCGCAAAGGTCGCAATGTGCGAGGTTTGATATGGGTAATGTCCTGTCCCGCAAACCGGATACTGCCAGCGCTGGGTTCATAGAGACGCACTAAGCAGCGACCCAAAGTAGACTTACCACAGCCTGATTCGCCCACCAGCCCCAGGGTCTCGCCGGGGTTGATGTGCAGTGATACGCCGTCTACCGCTCGATTAGCCTTGTGGGAACGCATGAGCAAGCCTTCCTTTACAGGGAAGTGCATACGCAAGTTGTCGACTTCGAGTAAGGGGGTCATGGTGTCTGCCATTCGTAACAGCTCACTTGATGCATTCCCTCGATGTGTTCCTCAGGCGGCGGTGCTTCGCGGCACTTGTCCGTGGCCTTGGGACAGCGATTCTCGAATCGACAGCCCTTGGGCAGATCTCGTAAACCCGGGACCATTCCTTCAATGACATTGAGCGTTGATTTAGGGATGGTTTCCAACGTTGGGATCGAACGCAGTAAGCCTTGGGTGTATGGGTGAGACGGGCGATCAAAAATATCGAAGACCGTGCCGCGCTCTGCCACCTTGCCCGCGTACATCACAACGACCTCATCACAAGTTTCGGCGATAACGCCTAGATCGTGAGTGATCAGTATTACGGACATTCCCAGGTCCGCTTGCAGCTTCTTTATGAGGTCTAGAATTTGCGCCTGAATCGTCACATCTAGAGCAGTAGTGGGTTCGTCAGCAATGAGCAATGCGGGACCGCATGCCAAAGCAATCGCGATTACCACGCGTTGGCGCATGCCGCCAGAGAGCTGGTGGGGGTATTCGCCCATGCGAATTTCCGGTGACGGGATGCCGACCTTGTCGAGGATCTTCACCGCTTCGTCCATGGCATCCTGGCCGCTTAATCTTTTGTGAATCTTGAGCCCTTCGGTGAGCTGTCGGCCAATGGTGTGCACCGGGTTCAGCGCTGTCATAGGTTCCTGGAACACCATGCCAATGTGGTTTCCCCGGATTTTCTCCATTTCCTCAAAGCTGAGCTTTGCCAGATCCTGTCCCTTGAGGCTAATCGCCCCGCCGACGACGCGACCCATGGGCTGAGGAAGCAGGCGCATGATCGACAGCGCTGTCACACTCTTGCCGCAACCGGATTCCCCGACAATGCCCACGGTCTTGCCTGGATCGACGGTAAAACTTACCCCATCAACGGCGCGAACAACGCCCTCATCGGTATCGAACTCGGTAATGAGTCCGTCGACTTCCAGTATGGGGGCCTCAGCCAAGGTCTATGGCTTCCACTTGTCGTAAACGTTGATCATGGGCGGGAAAGTTTTGCCGGAGTTACGCGCGTCCTGAACTTCCTTTTTTAAATCGGTGTCGATCCAGTGCAACCACAGATCCCCCGTGGCACTGATGTATTTGTGATTGAAGTAATCGGGATAGCGCATCCAGCGCCAATGACCGAGGCGCAGTGACGGCTGGTACCAGCCAGGGGAGAACGACGCGTACTCGTGATGTAGATTGATAATCCTGTGGGACAGCTCAATCATCTCGTCCTTATCCTGGGATGCTCGATATTCATCAATGAGCTGGTCCATTTCGTAATCCGCAAACGCTTCCAGATTGTTCGTTTGCGTTTTTAACTCTCGATTCGGATTAATGCTGCCATCGTCCAAAAACGCATCATCATAGGCATTGTCTGAATGATAGTGCTCCCAGAATCGCGGATACATCTCTAGAAAGCGTCCGAAGGCCACAAGGTGGATCTCGTGTTTCTTCTCTTGTGCTTTTTTCCATCCGGTCGTGCTATCGAGCACTTCAATACGCAGTTCCAGGCCGGCTTTTTCTGCTTCCTGCTTGAGAATGGTCATAACATCGGAAAGGTTTTCATAACCCGTAGACATCGTGAAGGCGAGTTTCTGTCCTTCTGCATTAACCAATATGCCGTCGGGTCCTCGTTCTGTGAACCCAGCTGCGGCGAAGTAGGCCTGCGCTTTATTGATATCGAAGTCTCGGGCCTTAATGTTAGGGTCGTTAAATTCTGAAAAGCCTTCGTTTGCGCTAGCGAGTCGCTTGGCATCACCCCGGAAATACTGATCGATAACCAGCTGCCAGTTACTGGCGTACTGAATGCCCAATCGGATATTCAGGTCATCCAATAGCGGCGCGGAGGTGTTCATCCAGAGTCCGTAGGGCGGACGGGGGTACTCGTTGTAGAAGACGGATTTTGCGATGTAGCCCGCTTGGACATCGGGGTCGGAGTCAGGCAGTTTTTCATACCAGTACTCAGATAATGCTAGGCCGAACTGATCAATGTCGCCGCGCTTAAATGCCTCAAATGTCTTGGACGTATCGCGAATAATGTTGAACTGAACGCGATCCGGATTAAACCGATAACGGAAATTCTTTTTGTCCTTTGCCCACCACTCTGTGTCCCTGGTCAGGACAATAGATCGTCCCTTTTTGAGGTCGCCGTCTTTCAGTACATAAGCGCCGGTTGTGGGCGCGAATACCCATTGGTAGCGGTCAACGTAGTCATCGCCCAGAGCTTTGTAATGCTCTCGTTGGATGGGATGCAGTTCTAGAACGCGAGCACTGTAATCCGGCTTAGCGGTGTTGCTGCTAATAGAAAAGGTTCGATCGTCGTAGCGAGTGATGTTGGTGTACTGCGAGCTGTACCAGTTGTTGTACCAGGGCGCGCGAATATACTCAGACTTGTAGAACCAGAACATAAAGAAGAAATCGTCGGTGGTAACTGGCGAGCCGTCAGACCAAGTGGCTTTGGAGTCCAGCTTCACGTACACCGTTGAGGTGTCCGGGTCGAGTGCCCAAGACTCTGCCAACGCCGGGTAAAACTCCCGCTCGTCGGGATGTTGCTGCGCTATCAGCATGACAACGTCATCCAGGATGTAAGGTCGGAAGGACCCGTTGGAATCCGGACCTGCGGTACGCAGGGTACGCGGGAAGTCTGGGAGAGCGATGTACTGCGTGCCGCCTTTTTGCGCGGCTGGAGAGCCTATTTCCGGTAGGCCCTCACCACTTTCCCACACCAGTCCGTCGGGTAGATCCGCGGGACTGCGGAAACGATAGAAGTCTGGCTCCGCTGCATAATCAGCTTCTACTTCGGCGCTGTTGTCGATCTCAGGCAAATCCGCCGCAGCATCTCCGTTTCCGCTCTCGCCACCACAGCCCACCAGAACGAGGGCAGCAAAAATGAATAGCCATTTGGTCGAGGGGAGTTGTCGTTTCATAGTGGTACTCTCAGCGGTGCTCAGCGATAAATAGAATAGGTTTTTGGATCAAAGGATTCGCGCACGGCCTCACCGATAAACGTGACGAGGGTCAGTAGCGCGACTAGCGTGCCAAACGCAGAGGTGACAATCCAAGGCGCAGTGCGCAGGTTTGCTGTGCCTTGCTTGAGAAGTTCTCCAAGGCTTGGCGTGGGCGGTGGCAAGCCAAAACCCAGGAAGTCCAATGCCGTGATCGCCGAAATTGCACCGACAATCGTGAAGGGCATAAACGTGACGAGTGTGGACAGTATGTTGGGGAGAATGTGTCGAAAAATAATTCGAAAATTGGACGCGCCAATCACGCGTGCCGCGGCTACATAGTCCCGGGCCTTTTCTTTATAAGTCTCGGTGCGCATGTAGTAGGTCATACCGGTCCAGGAAAACAGCACCATAACCATCAGTAGTATGCCGATCCGCGTGGGCACTGAAAAAGCCGCGGGTATCACTGAGAAAATAATGATGACCATGTAAAGAAACGGCACGTTTGACCAAATCTCGATAAGGCGCTGAAACAGTAAGTCGAACACCCCGCCGAAGTAGCCCATAGAGCAGCCTATGGCGATACCGATGAGATACACCGACAGCATGAATCCAATAGAAAAGATCAGCGCGATACGTGTGCCGTAAAACAATCTAGCAAGGATGTCTCGGCTTGTGGTGTCGGTACCCAGGTAGTGCTGCTGCGAGGCATTGGGAGCTAAAGGTGTAAAGATGCCGCCCGGCGCGTGATTCTCAAAAGCGTTGTAAGGTACGAGGGGCATGATGAGCCAGTTGCCACTGTCATCCTTTGCAAACTGTTCTTTGAGTTCTCGGTAGTTGATCTCGTAATCGTAGTTCAGACCGAAGTCGGTGCCGGGGTGAAAGGCGGTATAGGTGGGAAAGTAGAGCTCTCCTTCATAACTGACCAACAGCGCACGGCTGTTAATCAGCAGCTCTCCAAAGGCCAGCAGAACCATCAAACCCGCCAGAATAAGAAAGCTGTAGTACCCACGCTTGATGTGCCGAAATCGGCGAAGCTTTTTGAGAGTTTGAGGATTAAAAGCAAGCATGGACTAGCTGAACCGTATCCGCGGGTCGACCATGGCGACCAGTACATCGGAAATAATGTTTCCAATGAGCAGCAGAAGGCTTGCCAGCAGAACGACACCCATCACTACCGGATAGTCTCGATCCAGGATTGCGCTAAGACCCAAAAGACCAAAGCCATCGATATCAAAAATCGTCTCGATCAAGAAGGAGCCACCGACCAGGAGCGTGATGTTCTGGCCGAAGGTCGTGGCGATGGGAATCAGGGAGTTGCGCATGGCGTGCCCGGTGACCGATTTGCGAAAGGAGACGCCCTTGGCAACGGCGGTGCGAATATAGTCCGCCGCCAGATTGTCCATCAGATGATTTTTCAGCAGGAGGGTGACCAACGCGAAGCTGCCCACGAGGTAACAGATGAGCGGCAGAAGCGAGTGGTTGATGAGGTCCAGGATCTTTTCCGTGGCGCTTAGCTCGTCAAAGTTAAAACTCACAAAGCCGCCCATGGGGAACCACTCGAGACGTACAGCAAAAAACAGGATCAGTAGTGACCCCAGGGCGTAGCCGGGAATGGCATAGCCTACAAAAATCAACACCGATGAGATGTTGTCGACAAAGGTGCGGTGCCGAATCGCTTTGAGTATGCCCAGAGGAATGCACACGCCATAGGTGAGAATGAGCGTGACGATGCCGTAATAAAGCGATACCGGGAATCTATCCTTGATGACGTCCCAAACCGGCTCGTTATAGCGATAGGAGGACCCCAGGTCACCGGTGACTACTTTGCCTAGCCAATCGACGTAGCTTTGTAAAAGGGGCTTATCAAAGCCGTAGTACTCTTTAAGAGACTCTAGCTGCTCGTCCGAGATGGCCATCCCCTGGCCCGCACTTTGACCGCCACCCCCGCCCGTCATGCTCATCTGCTGAGTCTCCATGATCGCGCGCTCAAGCGGTCCACCGGGCACAAGGCGGGTGATAGCAAAAACGATAATGGTCACACCCAAAAGGGTGGGCGGGATCAAGAGCAGACGCCGCAGAAAGTAGTCGCGCATCAGGTGTTGGCGTAGCCAGCTACAATCAAAGAAGTGCCCAACTTACAGGGGAGTGATCGTGCGTGCAAGAAGCGGGTTCGCAGTTGTTCCTGCGCCCATCTCATCACTGGCCATGTGCAGCAAAACGAGTGCTGCGAAATTGGAATTCACCACGATGTTGCACCCCTAGGGACTTAGAGAGCTGTACACCAGGCTAACGAAGCGCTCAGGACTGATAGATAAATTCGCATCAACGCTGCCATCGTACTGGGCAGTGGGTTTTGCCGGAATCAATCATGGCCGCTACGGCAGCACGAACTTCCACAACCATGTCGTAATGACGTTGAAGATCGGCCTTGCTGGCAAGCTGACCGTGCTCAGGAATGATTTTGGTGCTCTCATCTCCCAGCGTTAGTGCGACTTCGGCAGCCTTTATGACGCCGTCAATATGGCCGCCACTGTTCAGATCAATGTAGGGATGCCGGCCGCTAAAGAATGTGTCGCCCATGTGTATGACGTTACCCGCGCGGAAGTACACGATCACATCGCCATCGGTGTGCGCATGATGAATATGTATGCCTTTAATGGTTTGACTGTTCACATGTAGAGACAGCGCGTCGTTGAAGGTCACCACGGGCAGTGCGACTTTGGGGGCAGGCTCTATGCTGCGTTCCCCGGCTACGCAGCCTTCAGTCATGCGGGAGCGAACCTTAGCGTGGGCCATGATAAGCGCGCCTTGCTTACCGAAGTTTTCGTTGCCCCCCGTGTGATCGCCATGCCAGTGGGTGTTGAGAGCGTAATCAACGGGTCGATCCGTTATCGCAGCAATGGCGGTGACAATTGTGTCGGTTAGCGGAGCGAACTGGTCATCGATGATGAAAGTAGCGTCTTCGCCCGCACTCAGTCCGATATTACCGCCACGACCGGTGCGCATGTAAATGCCCTTAGCGACTTGCTCGGCCTGGATTTGTGTTTCTTCTGTCTGTGCCAATACGGTTAGCGATGACAGTAGCGCCGATATAGCCAGTAGAAGCCCGATCCACAGTCTTGATTGGGTGGCGGCGCTGCCTTGCATGAGAATTCCCCACAATGTCTTGTTGATTTGAGTCTGCAGCATTTTAAGGCTGCCAAATTTGGCAGCTGAACAATCATATTTAACAAAGGACAAGATCGTAGTCAGGAGCTGGATATGGCAGAGTGTCGTGCTGGAACTATCCGCCCATATACCGAGGTTGTTTTACTTTTTCATGAAGACACCCAAGCGCCTTCAGCCCCTTGTTGAAGAAGGAATTATTGACGAAGTCATCAGTCCGCTTATGAGCGGCAAGGAGGCTGATGTCTTTATTGTTCGCAGTTCGGGCCAGCTGCGCTGCGCAAAAATCTACAAAGACGCGCTAAAACGCAGTTTTAAAAAAGCTGTGCAGTACACCGAGGGCCGTAAGGTGCGCAATAGTCGCCGCGCGCGAGCCATGGAAAAGGGTTCGAAGTTCGGTCGGAAACAGCAGGAAGAGACCTGGCAGAACGCTGAGGTAGATGCACTCTACCGCTTGGCTAGAGCTGGTGTGCGCGTTCCGCAGCCCTACGGCTGCTTTGACGGTGTCCTTATCATGGAGCTCGTCACGGACGAGAACGGTGATGTGGCTCCGCGTCTGAATGACGTTTCTATGTCGGCCGATCAGGCCCGAGAAGATCACGCGGTAATGATGCAGTATGTGTTGCGTATGCTCGCAGCAGGTCTGATCCATGGCGATTTGTCAGAGTTCAACGTATTGGTCGATGAAAATGGGCCGGTAATTATCGATCTCCCTCAGGCTGTCGACGCGGCAGGCAACAACAATGCTCAGTCGATGCTGACTCGGGATGTTAATAACATTACGGAGTACTACGCGCAGTTTGCGCCAGAACTGCTGGAGACTCATTACGCCGAAGAGCTGTGGGGGCTCTTTGAAGAAGGGGATCTAAACCCCGATTACGAGCTCACAGGCCACGCCGAGCTGGATACGCACGAGGCCGACACAGATTCGGTGATGGCTGAGATTCGCGCGGTGTTAGCTGAAGAAGAGGCTCGCCTGCGACGTCTAAAGGCCGCCGAAAGCGACGAGGAGCCGGAAGAGGGCCCCGAAGAGGGGCAGGAACAAGGTCTTAATTAGTCACAACTTACGGCACCGCTTAGCCTGTATAATCTACGTTTGCCCAATCTAGGGCGAACCACTTCTTATCTCGGTAATTCGAATGACCACCCCAGCGACCCCCAGCAGCTTTGATGAGCTGCAACTTCCTGCATTCCTAATGAAAGCGCTTAGCGATGTGGGTTATGAGACACCCTCGGCTATCCAGACCATGACGATTCCGCCCCTGTTAAAAGGGACAGATCTGGTCGGCCAGGCCCAAACCGGAACCGGTAAAACAGCCGCCTTTGCGTTGCCAATTTTGGCGCGTCTTGACCCCAAGCTAAGCAAGCCCCAGGCCTTGGTGTTAGCACCGACCCGGGAGCTGGCAATCCAAGTGGCTGAGGCCTTCCAGAAATATGCGCGCCACAGCAAGGGTTTTAGAGTTTTGCCTATTTACGGCGGATCTGACTACCGTACACAGCTGCGTCAGTTGGAGCGGGGAGTACACGTCATTGTGGGCACGCCCGGTCGCGTGATGGACCATATGCGTCGCGGCTCTCTCGATCTTTCGGCCCTGAAAACATTGGTGCTAGACGAAGCTGATGAAATGCTGCGTATGGGCTTTATTGACGATGTGGAGTGGATTCTCGAGAAAACGCCACCCGAGCGTCAGATTGCGCTGTTTTCTGCAACGATGCCCGATGCGATTCGGCGCATTGCCAAGCAGCACCTTAACAAGCCTGAAGAGATAACCATCAAGCTTAAGACCGTCATCAACGCATCGATTCGTCAGCGCGTGTGGATGATGGGCGGTATGCATAAGCTGGATGCGCTCACTCGAATACTCGAAACCGAAGATACCGATGGCGTGATCATCTTTGTGCGCACGCGAATCGCCACCCAGGAGCTCGCCGACAAGCTGGCTGCCCGGGGCTATGCGACGGCGGCACTCAACGGAGATATCGCGCAGAATCTGCGCGAAAAAACGATCACAAACCTGAAGAAGGGCGGTCTGGATATTTTAGTTGCCACCGACGTGGCAGCGCGCGGTCTGGACGTGGAGCGCATCAGCCACGTGATCAACTACGACATACCTAACGACCCTGAAGCCTATGTTCACCGGATCGGACGAACTGGTCGTGCGGGGCGTACGGGCGAGACGATTCTCTTTGCGGCCAATCGAGAGCGTCGTTTGCTGCGCACTATTGAGCGTTTAACGGGGCAAAAAATTGAGCCCATGGAGCTTCCTACCTCGGAGCAGGTGAATGATAAGCGGGCTTCTCGCTTTAAGACACGTATCACGGAGACTCTGGACACGCGGGATATGGGGGCGGCGCGAGAGCTGGTGGAGTCCTACCAGAAGGAGTTTGGTGTCCCGGTTATTGAGATTGCGGCGGCGCTGGTGGTGATGAACCAGGGGGCTGCTCCTGCAACTCCGGTGGCGGAACCTGTTCGCCAGTCGAAGGACCGGCCGAACCGCGACGATCAACCTCAAAACAGGAGTCGAGACCGTGATCGGGATCGTGACCGAGATCGTGAGCGCAAGCCGCGTGCCCCTAAAGAGGCGGTTACTCGGGATGCGGACGTCGGAATGGATCGTTTTCGCATTGAAGTCGGTCGCCAGCATGGTGTTAAGCCCGGCAACATTGTGGGCGCGATTGCTAACGAAGCCGAGGTGGACGCAGAGTATATTGGCCGTATTCAGATTGAAGAAGACCATAGCTTTGTTGATCTCCCTGATGGTATGCCCAAGGAGATTTTCAAGCATCTGAAGACAGTGTGGGTGAGCGGTCAGAAGCTGCAAATCTCGCGAGTGGGAGATAAGTCGGTAAAGCCTGCTAAGCGGGCAGGCCCTCAGGATGAGGGCGCCAAGAAGGACGAGGGGACCGCCAAGAAAAAAAGTCCACGTAAGCGCAAGGCTCCGCCCGCAAGCTGAGCATTACGCGCTAGCGCTTAGAGCTGACGCTCCAGCCGCTAGCGCGTGAGTTCTTCAACGCGTTGACATAACGGCAACGACAGCAATGAGTGTCCTAGCGATTGCCCCACAGAAAAGGCGCCTGCTCATTGCTTAATGACTTTGCCGCTTTTCATGACAAAGCCAATATCGAGTAATGCATCGATACTTTCTAGCGGAGAAATCTGCGTCGCAACTAAGTCTGCGTGTTTGCCCGGCTCTATGGTGCCCAGACTATCGCTCATCCCTATAAGATCCGCAGCGTTGACGGTAGCGCTGACGAGTATGTCCATCTCACTCATTCCGGCCTCGTTCATTAGCACCGCTTCCCGAGCGTTTTGACCGTGCTGCGATACAGCCGAATCGGTTCCGAAGGCGACTTTTACACCAGCCTTGTGAGCTTTTGCAAAATTACCCTGCATGGCAGCGCTAACTTCAATAGCTTTAGCAGACTGCGCCGGGGTGAGGATGCCACCTTTTCTCGCCATCTCGCCCGCCGTTGCGCCGGCAAGCAGAGTAGGCACGAGATAAGCGCCACTGCGTTTGAACTCGCGTATCGCGTCGGGTCCCGTATAGGTGCCATGTTCGATGCTATCCACGCCCGCTTTGAGTGCCGCGATGATGCCATCTTCCTGATGAGCATGACTGGCAACTTTGCGTCCCATGCTGTGCGCTGCACGGACAACCTCTACGAGTTCATCGTCTTCCATTTGCTTGCCGGTGCCTGTGGCGCGGTCCGTCAGAACGCCTCCGGTTGAAGTGATTTTGATGAAGTCAGCGCCGTACTTGATGCCGTTTCGGGTGGCGCGGCGGCAGTCATAGGGACCGTCGCAGATAGATTCGTCGGTCATGAGTTCCATGAATTCATGCTTGGCGCCGCTGACGTCAGCATGGCCGCCGGTAATGCCTACTCCACCGGCAGCAATGATTCTGGGGCCATCTATCCATCCTTTGTTAATCGCATCGCGTACCGCATAGGTTTGCTGATTACGGGAGCCCGCGTCGCGCACGGTGGTAAAGCCCGCCATGAGAGTGGTCATTGCGTTGTGATACCCGTACATCTGTATCAACTCATCGGACCAACGCAGTGCGCGACTGTCATTCTCCGGGCTGAGTTCGCCCTGTAGATGAACATGCATATCCATCAGGCCTGGCATCACAAAGCTATCTTTGAGGTCTATGACAGAGTCCGCGTCATAGTCATCAGCATTTTGGTAGCCATCGACAACTTCGCTGATACGTCCGTCGGTGATCACCACGGTTTGTTCCGTTAGTGGCTTTTTGCCTGGAACGGCGAGTAGCTCGCCAGCGTGAATTAATTGAGTCTCGGCAAAAGCAGGTGTTACCGCGAGAATCGCTCCAAGCGCTGTCAGTAATTTGAAAGCTCGAATGTGCATGGTGTCTCCGTCTCTGGTTGAGCGTTTTTTTATTAGTGATGGATTGCCCAATGAACGTCAGTCGACCGTGAAACCCCAGATTCGGTCGTTCAGTACATCACCCAACAAAGGGCTTTTTGCTGACCGTTCAAATGCGTCGGACACGTTGCTGCTGCGCTGATCTACAACAGGTTTGTAGTTGGGGTGGGTGAAAATGTAGAGCTCACCGTATTCCAGTGCCTCGATCACCCGCTCACTCAGCAGGTCGGCGTCGATACCGTTCGCGACAGCTTTTGACGAGGCTTTGGCGACTTCGAACACGTCGGGCGTCGGCTTAACGTCGGTAGCATAGCGTGGCTGACGGTTGCGATAGGATTCGTGAATACGTGTCTTCACGAAGGCCGGTGCCAATACCGAGACATGGACGTTGCTGTCCTCTAACTCTTGCGACCAGGACTCTGTAAGAGCGACAACGGCGGCTTTTGTGGCAGTGTATGCGCCAGCCATTGGCACGCCGCCCATTCCGGCCATAGAAGCAACGTTGATAAGCCAACTCTGTTCGCCATGGCTCTTCATGTGCGGCACAAAGACATTAGCGCCGTAAACCACACCCATGAGGTTAACGTCGATCGTCCAGCGCCAGCCTGCGTCATCAAGAGTCTCTATGGCACCGATGCCGCCACTGACACCGGCATTATTGATGAGCATGTGAACGTTACCGAACCGAGTCTGAGCCTCGGATGCAGTTCTGTCCCAGTCCTCTTTAAGGGCGACATCCATATCTACGGCGAGTACTGCAATATCCTGATCTTCTAAACTTGTTTTTGCAGACTCCAGGGCTGAAGTCTCGATATCCGCAATGACAATGTTCATTCCAAGCTTGCCCAAGGTGCGAGCGAGGCTCAAACCAATGCCTTCGGCGCCGCCGGTGATGACGGCCGTCTTACCTGCAAGGTCTTGTTTATTCATGCTCTACCCTATTGTGTTGTATGGAGCGCTGGTCGCGCTTTAATCGATATGGGAGAGTATGCCCGATCGCTCGTTCAAACTGTCGTTTGGGCCGTTATTCGGAGTAGGGCTGCCCGTCTTGCTGTGGCGAGCTACACTTGCAGTAAGACAACTAATATTTGAGGGCCTCTATCATTAAAGTTTCGCTCATCGAGACGCTATCAATATCTGGAGTCCATTTGCGGATCTATCGCGTTTTTCTCTTTTGCCTTGCACTGCTCATGACAGGGTTCATTGGCGAGCCGCTGCAAGCCCAGCCTGTGCAACGTGAGGCGCTGTTGCTGACGGTCGCTGATGCGATCAGTCCGGCGACCATGGATTACCTGCAACGGGGTATCAAGCGCGCCGAAGAGGGTGGTGTCGAGCTCTTGATCATCGAGCTGGATACACCTGGGGGCCTCATGGCCTCGACGCACGATCTGATTAAATCGATTCTGGGGTCGCGGGTTCCGGTCGTGACCTATGTGTCGCCTTCTGGGTCCCGTGCAGCCAGCGCCGGGACCTACATTTTGCTGGCCAGCCATGTCGCTGCGATGGCAGCTGCTACGCACCTGGGATCCGCTACGCCGGTGCAAATGGGCGGGTTGCCGAGTTTCCCCTCCGATCAGTCGCCAGCAAGCCCCACTGCGCCTGACAGCTCGGGCGAGGCACCACGGAACACAGCACCGGTAAATACTACGAGTGGTTCAGCGTCTGCAATGGAGCGCAAGGTTCTCGAAGACGCGGTT
>NZ_JBLGBE010000072.1:0-16421 GCF_047617445.1 Congregibacter sp. | reverse complement strand
GCTGCTACCGCGGCGCCGGAAGTTCGGTTGGTTTTACAGGTAACCGTTGATCAACTCCGAGGCGATTTGCCGCTGCGTCATATGGAGCAGTTTGGTTCCGGGGGCTTTCGCTATCTAGCGAAGAGTGGCATTTGGTACACCAATGCCAACTACCGGCATGCGAACACCGAAACGATCGTAGGCCACAGTTCTTTGGCTACGGGCGCCATCCCTGCGGTTCATGGGATGGTGGGCAATGTCTGGCTTGACCGTGACTCTGACACGCTTGTCTACAACGTAGAGGACTCGAACTACGCGTTACTTAGCGCCAACGCCGACGTAGACAAGTCCAGCGAAATTGATCCCACGCAGCGTGTCGCAAATAGTGATGGACGGTCTCCTCGGGCGCTGTTGTCATCGACATTTTCGGATCAACTGGCTATTCGCTATCCCGGTAGCAGTAAAATTTTTGCGGTGTCAGTGAAGGATCGCGGTGCTATTCCTCTTGCGGGTCAAAGTGGCAAGGCGTTTTGGTTTTCTAAAGCGGCGGGAGAGTTCGTTACTTCAAATTACTACTACGACGCATATCCACAGTGGGTGTTGGATTGGAACCGTGCAGGAAAGCTAGACCGTTTTGCCGACACGTCGTGGTCGCTGAGTCAGTCAGCACAGAGTTATCAGCGTGTTGCGCAAGACGATAACGACTGGGAGACGGATGTGGCAGGTTTTGGTCGGACGTTTCCGCATCCTTGGGGTGCGCGCGATAGCAAGTATTTCACGACACTGCTTACTGTGAGTCCTGCGGGCGATGAGATTACGCTGGACTTCGCCAAGACTTTGCTCGCGACAGAGGGCCTGGGACAAGACGATGTTCCGGATTATCTGTCTGTGAGCTTTTCATCCACAGATTATGTGGGGCATGTGTTTGGCGCCTCCAGTCTTGAGATGGAGGACAATCTGATTCGTCTTGATAGAACGCTGGCTGATCTCTTTGAGTATGTTGACGATACCGTCGGTTTAGAGCACACCTTGATTGTGCTGTCGGCGGATCATGGTGGCCCCGAGGCGCCAGGATATCTGCAGGAGCTGAATCAAACCGCGCAGTATGTGGACGATGATGTTGTATCTACCGATAAGCTCAACGCTGATTTGCGGCAGCTGTTGTCAGTAGATGTTGATCTTGTGCAGACCTACTTCCATCCGTATGTCTATCTGGACCGAGACATTGTTGAAGAGCTGGAGCTCGACCTGGCTACTGTGCAGGGGGCAGTAGCGGACCTTATGTTGGCACATCCTGAGGTGGCCTACGCCTATACGGCCAGCGACATTGTGCGAGGCTCTACTGTCGGCGGTGATATTGCGGACTTTGTTGCGGCGAATCATCAAGCGAAACGGTCTGGCGATGTTTATGTAGTGTTCACATCCGGATCCTTTATCAACGACTTTGATGGTCTGGTGGTGGCCGCGAGTCATGGTTCTGTATGGCGTTACGACCGGCATGTGCCGATCATATTTGCGGGTAACAGGATTAAAGGTAAAACGGTCAGCAGAGTTGTTACGCCCTATGATATCGCCCCGACACTTGCTAATAGGCTAAGCATCGAGGCGCCATCTGGCGCAGTGGGAGAGCCTTTGAAAGAAGTCACGCCCTGAGCTTGACCGCTAAGTTGAGCTAGGTCGGGTTGGCGTAGCGACTAGCTACAATGGTTTCTTCGCCTAAGGCCGGGGCATCACCTGGTTTCTACCGTCGCGCTTAGCCTCGTACATTTTATGGTCGGCGGCATCGATGAGCGCTTCCGAGGCGTTTTCGTGACTTGGGTCGACTTCAGCAACGCCCAAGCTGATGGTCGCCACTGATTCAGGGTCATTGCTTCCATCGGAAATATTGAGTTTTTCCACGGCTTTGCGACACTCTTCAGCCATGTTCAGCGCATCCTTAAGAGATACCCCGGGAAGCAAAATCACAAATTCCTCTCCGCCATAGCGAGCCACGCAGTCACTGACACGATTAGCGTGTTGCTCGAGCGTGCTGGCGATTTTTTTGAGGCACTCGTCTCCCGCTAAATGTCCCAGCTCATCATTGAATTCCTTAAAGTGGTCTATATCCGCAAGGATTAGAGCGATACGCGTTTTTTCGCGGCGCGCTCTGCGCCACTCATTGCTAAGCGCCGTATCGAACTTTCGTCGATTCCCGATACCAGTCAAGCCATCCGTAAACGAGAGGTTTTCAAGAGCTTGATTCAGTTTCTCTGTAGCGGCTTCCGCCTGCTTCTCAGCGGTAATTTCCTGTATTAAACTGACGAAATATAGTGGTTCATTGACCCCATCCATCACCAATGTGACGGTCAGTCGTGCCCAGATATAGTGTCCCTGCTTGTGTCGATAGCGCTTTTCCATGGAGTAGGTCGGGCGGGTTCCTGCCAGTACTTCCTCGACATAGAGCAGCTCCGTATCCAGGTCGTCGGGATGGGTGATGGCCTGAAAACTCATTTTCAGTAGTTCGTCTTTGCGGTAGCCCAAAATCTCACAGAGTTTTTCGTTGCACTCGAGCCAACTACCATCGAGATCGACTCGCGCAATGCCGATGCCGGCCGCACTAAAGACTTCTTGAAAGCGATCACCAGCGTGTTTAAGTGCGGCGTTTTCAGACATGTCTGTAAATGCAGCAAGTCTGCAGGTTTTACCGTTCAGGGATAACAGGTGGGGGGTGACTTGAACCAGTTTTACGCGATCGTTTTTTAGCGCAAGCTTGAGTAGATACGACGTCGTGTCATCGTGCGCTAAACGAGCCTCCATAGGTATCTTTTCATCAACGATGATCACATCAAAAGCCGGCGTGCCGATCACTGTTTGCGAATCCTGTTCCAGGAGTTCACAAAACGCAGCATTGGCTGAAATGATGATTCCATCTTGCGTGATGACAAACGCACCCAGCCATGCAAGAGAGTTGGTTATGGCCTGAGCGCCTTCTGCACGGCAAAGCTCGGAAAAAAAATGATCAAGAGGGTCTTGGGACTTCATTGTGAACTCCTCGCACCGCATTACCGCATTACCGAATACTATCAATGCGGCATAATCGTAAGTGGCTGAAGATACAGCCCTTATATTAGAAAATACTACTAAACCCAGGGTAAGCCAAGCTCCGCGCTTCCGGGGTGGGGCTGCTCAGTTTTCTGGAGGCAGGAGGGGTATTTGCCAGCGGTTATTTTCAAGGTCCACGCCGCCACCTATTTCGTCAGTGACGACGCGGTCAATCACTGTCAGTCCGCGCTGGGCCATGGCCGAAAAATCATCTAGACCTTCGTTGGGAAAGCCACCACGCGTGCGGTGGATATTGAAACTATTAGAAAACGTTCGATCAAAAGTTTGCTCAATGCCATCGCGACCCAGCATGAATCCCAGTAAACCACCCCAGGTCGCGGCGGGATTATCGGAGTCCCAGCCTGCAAGCACAGCTATCTTTACCGTGCCCTGATAGTCGCCGTCGCCATAGATAAGACTGATGATGCTGGCGCCAAAATTAATGCCCGATGCGAAGCAACCATTACAGAACAGCTCCCTGTCGGACACATCGTAGCCATCCGCCTGCCGTAGCTGATAGCGTCGGTAAAAGGCGTCACGAGTGTCTTCCCAACTCAAGCCCGCAGTATGTGACGCCTCTACAAAGTCATACATTTTTGCGGTGTAACTGTCGCTGGGGAGATGCAATCTCGCTTGCTTTCGTATTTTCTTGATTTGTTCGCTGACGGGTGCGCCCGGGTCTGCGTTGGCCGCGAGGGAATGCATGATGACGTAGAACTCCGCTGCTAGCGCGGCGTCACCGCGAGCCGTCGTTCGAATGGGGAGATGGGCTAGATCTAAGGCGATATCTGGACGTCCAGGGGCGAAGAGTCCAAATATCTCCGTCGTGAGTTGCGCGTCGATCATATCGTGATGGGGATTTAGCGCCGGATCGCTGGTTGCCGGCGGCAGCAGGCCTTGCTCGCGCATCAGGTCGTGAGCCTGCTGGTTTGATACCCAGAGATAGTTCTCGGCCTCACCCCGGCCGTTGGTGAATGGCGTATTAGCATCCGAATAAATGTATCGCAGCCATCCGTCACGGATTTGCTCGGGGCTTAATACGCTAGTTTGAGACTCAAGAAGGAGGTGTTGGTACATGTACTCGATATCGGTATCGTCATCAGCACCCCAGGCACCGTCGTTGTCTGCAAATACCCAGTTGATGGTGGGGGAGAGATCGCTGGGAATACCCTCTGCCCAGATGCTGGGTTGATCAGCTTTGCCCCAATCGTCTCGCGTGTAAAACTCGCCGTGAAGACCCTCGCCACCGATCTTGTCCATTTCGGTAACCAGCCCCGTCCAATTGGCGATACTTTGGCCTAACCAAAAGCCTTCTAAACGTCGTGCGTAGTCCGATCTGGAGAGTTCCAGCGTGAGTGCCTCCAGAGGCTGGTCCGGTGCTGGTATAGCATCGGACGCGGCCGCTAGGACAAACAAAAGCGCGAGCGCCCTGAGCGGCATGCTGCTGAGCGATCTACTGCCGTGCAGGGCTACCCCAGGTGCTAAGCTGGGGCTCTGACTCTATGGCCGGGGCGATTTCTATTTTATCCATAGGACCTAGGACAGCGACAATCATGCGCTCAGGATGAATGTATTTTTGAGCTGCCTCACGCACCGCTTCGGCGGAGACAGCGCCCACTCGAGCGGGAAAACTCGCTGAGCGTTCATGACTGCCAACTGCTAGCCATTCCCTGGCATAGGCTTGGGTCGCCTCAACGCCGGTCGCGTAGCGATCAGCGTAGATGCCATCCACCAGAGCACCCTTGGCCACGAAGAGCTCGGTCGCCGACACTGAGGTTTCACGGATTTTGTTCAGTTCCTCGAAGGTGTTGTCTACGAGTAATCGCACGGCTTCCGGGCGGCCATAGGTTCGAAACGAATACGAGCCTGGCCCGCGAATACCCGGTTGTAAAAAGGAGCTGTTGTCATTCGTTAGTCCACGAAGCTCGCGAGAGCTTCGGTAGAGTCGGGAGTCCAGATGGAAGGCGCCCAAAATGTAGTCCATGACCGCTAACGCCGCCTCGTCTTCCTGCGGCACTACCGGTAGTTCATGTCCGATGACTATCCACCCTTGAATACGCGGTGCTTCTGAGAGGATCAATTGGCGTTTTTCAGCGGGTCGCAGTGCCGGGAATGATTCCGCCTCTGGTGGTGAATCAGCACTAAGCCCCCTGAATGCCCTGTATGTTTCTTTTACCGCGCTTGATCGTTTGAAGTCGCCACCCATCGCGAGTGTCACGTTCTTTGCGACGACGTAGCGCGCATGGAGTGCACGGACACCTTGATTTGCGGCTGCGGCCTGTTCTGCTGTGGCGTTACGGGTAAACACATGCCCGGAAAATAGTTGATCCCTAAACATGGCGACGGCATTGACCAGTGAGTAGTTGTAATCGATGGTACCGCTGAACTTGGCTTGCTGGGGACCTGTCTTGGTACCGTCAAAGGCGGGCTGGCTCAGTAACTGCGCCATGAGCGCCAGTGCTCTTCGCGGGTCCTTGGTTGATACATCGAGAAAAACTTCCGTAAGCTCATGATGTTGGCTGACTCGAAACTCGGCGTGCATGGAATCGAGGGTGGCCTGAAACTCATTGTCTGACATAGCCTGCGGGCCGCGACGAAGCGCGGCGGCCAGCGCGGCGGCTTCGCCAGGCGCGCCGTGGCCCGTACCAACGCCAATAAAAGCTTTGAGTGTTACGAGAGGAGCGCGATGATCCTCCGCGATATAGGCGACAAGTCCGTTGTCCAGAGTGATTTGTAATGACTCTGGGCTCGGACGTTCAAATTGCGCCGGGGGTAAGTCCATCGCCTGCGGATGTGTTGTGTCTTGAGCGATCACGGAGGCAGCGCCAAGAAGGGTCGCCAGGAATACCGAGGCGTTAAGGCAGGTACTCGCGTTACGGCTAAAGGCAATCATTGCTGTTGCTCCTGTGCGGCAATGGCATGTCGGGGGCGGGCAATGCCTACGCTACGATTGTCCAAAATCAGATAGGTCTCTGAGAGTCTTGCAATATCGTCCGATGCCACCGTGTCTCTTGCAGCGAGATATTGTGGCAGCCTGCGCCAGCTATCCATGGTCTGGAAGTGGCCGATTTCAAAGGCCAGTGCGCTGGCATCCCGTGCAGTGCGATACCACTGCGCGCGCAGCGAAGCCTTGGCCATCTTTAACTCGTCGTTACTGGAGCCGTTGCGAAGTGTCTCTAAAGTGTTCTCAAGTAATGTCTCGGCGGCTTGCAAATCAGCTGCATTACTCAGGACGAGTTCAAAATTCATTGTGCCGGGAACACCAAAGCGGTCCGTATGCACGACGCGGGTGTTGACGTTGACACTGGCGGCGATGCCGGCGCTGTGCACTGCGGTATTCAAGCGCCTGCTTGCGATTTCACTCATAACGTCGAACATAGGTCGATCGGGGTGACCCACGGCAGGGATGAGATAGCGAAACTCCACGCGAGGACTGATTTCATCATTGCGGTAGATTAAACGCCGCTCAGCGCCGGGACGAGGTTCGATGGCCGGTGTTCTTGTAGGTTCCGGCGCCGGCTTCATCCAGCCGAAGTAGTGTTCGACTCGGGGAATCATATCCTCGATGGATACGCCTCCGATGAGAACGATGGTGCTGTTATTGACGACGAAGTACTCTTCGTAAAGCGCCCTCTGCGACGTTCGTGTGTACTCATAAAAGTCGCTTATATAGCCTTCTGGCCAAAACACAGGATGTATTAAACCGGCTACTGCGTTCATTTGTTCGTAGTAGGGCGTCGAAGGCTTGTTCAGATCCCCCAGGCGCTGCTCCACGAGGATCATGCGCTCCTGATCAAACTCCCGAAACACCGTGTTGCTCATACGATCTGCTTCAAGACGAAAGAACAGGTCAATGCGGCTCGCGGGAAGGTTGATGTCGAACTTCATGTACTCTTGTTCGGTGGTCGCCGTTAAATTGGTGCCACCGTAGGCCTGATACCATTTGTTAATCGCGCCGTTCTCCCGGTACACCGAGGCTTCTTTTTCTAAGGCGGTAAGTTGCGCCTGAAGCTCGCGCATGCGTGGGGTCAACGGCTCGTGGCGGTAATCATCCATGGCGCCGCGTTGGCGGATCGCATTGCGTGCGCGATTCTTCTCTTCGATAAATTCTGCTTCAACGACCTTCATGCGCTCGCGGATGGGTTGTTCTGCAGACCAGTCTGAGCTACCCAGCGAGGGTGTCCCTTTGAACATGATGTGCTCTTGAAAGTGTGCTGATCCCAGTAGCCCCGGGGTTTCGTGGATGGCACCCATGTCCGTAAAAATCTTTGCTTCTACACGAGGGTCATCGGGGCGCTCCAAAACCAGTAAGCGCAAACCGTTTTCAAAAACGTGTTCTTTTATGGGGAGCTCGTAAGGCGATGCAGCCTGTGCCGCGGTGGTGGAAAGTGCCAGGACAGCAGCGCTAAACCACAGGCCTCGGCGGCCAAAGCCGCGTCCGAAAATATCTAGGAAAGACTGTTTCAAGCTGTGCTCACAAAACTGAGAATGGAAGGGTCAGTATAGGAGTCGTCGGCAGCCACCGACAAGTCTTGAGCTAGCTTTGTTACTCTCGATGGTCCAGATACTCGAAGCGCTCGATGAAATCACCCCCAATATGGTACCGCTGTCCTCGTTTGCCGTAGCGGTAGTCCACGTAGCGCCGGGCGCGCCGAAACACTCTACGCATGGCTCGTTCTTCGCCGTCGCGCATTACGGCGATAAGTGTAAACGGCGCGTCAGACATTTTTTCGTGGAGTTCACTGCTTTCGGACCGACCGGACGCACGAGGACGGGCGCCTAGACTTGCAGCGACCTGTTGCCAGCGTGGGCCGTGTTTGAAGCGAATTCCTGCGATTAAATGCGCGAGTTCATGCCGGATGGTGTCTTCCAGATCCGTCGTTGCCGACGTGCCCACAAAGGTGTTGGACAAGACGATGCGACCATCCGCGTGGGCATGGCCGTAGGATCGTCGAGCGCGGTTAAAACTCAGAGCCGTAAACGGATGCTCCCAATGCGCGAACAGCGCCGATGCCCGGCACCGTTCGCGCTCAAAGATTGTCCGAATAGCCGGTTTCGTTAGCTCAGCTTCAGTCTGCAAGGCCCGCTTCCGCAAGAATAGTCAGGATGCCGATCTGGGGACCCAGATGTGCATCTATTGGCTGCCACCATTCATGGAGCGAATGCGCGTCACCAGACTTGCCGCCGCGACTCATGGTCACCGCGGGAATGCCTTTCGAGATGGGTAGATTAGAGTCGGTGGACGAGATTTGTAGCGAAGGTGCAACGCCAAGTGCTGTGGTTGCCGCCATGGCGCGCTGAACCAATGCTGAGCCCACATCACCCTTGGCAGCCGGCCGTGTACCTACGCGGTCAATGTCCACGGTGAGCGGAGGTCCATCGAGACGCCCATCGTTCTCTTGCCGTAAGGCAGTTTGAATGGCGGATTGAAGCACGGCATCGATATCGTCGAGTTTTGCCTGGCTACCGGAGCGCATATCAATTTCCATCCATGCCTCGAAAGGGATCGAGTTAATGGACGTGCCGCCGCCGATACGCCCGACGTTGTAGCTGGTTTTTTCACCAACGCTGGCTACTGAAGGAGCGTTTTCGTCAAACAGTGTAATAGCACGACCCAAGGCATGTTGAGGGTTGGCAAGACCAAATGCGCCCCAGGAATGACCGCCGGGCCCCTTAAACGTCACGCGGTAGCGGTGGGATCCGACACCACCATAGACAAGACGTTCTGCGTTGCCACCATCGACAGCAATAAACGTGTCGATTTTCTCTGCGCCTTCCCTAAAAAGGTACTTGACTCCGCGAAGATCGCCCAAGCCTTCTTCGCCGACATTGCCAATGAACAGCAGGTCAGCATCGGTCTCGATATCAGCACTATTAAGTGCAGCGATAACTTCCAGAAGGGTGACTAATCCGCGGGTGTTATCGCCAATGCCGGGCGCGCGCATCTTCTCGCCGTCAAACTTAACCGTAACGTCAGTGCCTTCCGGAAACACTGTGTCCAGGTGTGCGGCGTAAGCGACAACCTTGCTTCCGCTTTTGCCGGGGCGGCGGCCAATGACGTTTCCAGCCCCATCAATCTCTACGTCCTTGATCCCGGCCTCGGTCAGCATCTTTGCAAAATGCGCAGCGCGAACCTCTTCTTTGAAAGGCGGGGCGGGAATTTCGGTGAGCTCGATAAGCTCATTCCGAGACTGCTCTTGGATACTGAGGACGTATTGCAACGCAGCTTGCACACGAGGTTCAGCGGTGATCTTTGCCATCTCTGCGCTGTATTGAGCCATGACTGTGTGGTCTGGTTCGGCCGCATGTACCGAGCCCGTAATCAAAGGTAGCAAGCAGCAGACGAGCTTTACTGGGCCCAAGAAAAAATTAAATCCGGAGAATCTATTCATAGTGTTTCCCGATAGTATTGATATGCCTTAGGGTGGTCCTGATCTTATGATGACAAGGCCTGAGCCGTATGTCAGCTTTAATGATACGGCGGCAAATAATAGTTTGGAGATTAGTTCGTGAGTGAAAAGATCGACCTCTACTTTTCTTTTCGCAGCCCTTATAGCTACCTCGCGGCGCAGCTCGCTGAGGATGCTCTGGCGGGCTTTGACGTGCAGGTCCGGTTCAGACCAGTGCTGCCCCTGGCGATCCGAGAGCCCGAGTTTTTTAGCGCAGGCAACCATGATCGGGTGAGATACATTTTAACGGATTATCCGCGAAGGGCCGAGATGCTGGGGCTGCCAGTAGGCTTCCCAAGCCCCGACCCCATCGTGCAGGACATGGCAACATTCACTATTTCTGACGAACAACCCTATATCTATCGTCTGACTTACCTCGGCGCCGAGGCCGAGATGCAGGGAGCGGGTTTACCCTTTGCCCGGGAAGTATCGCGATTGATTTGGAGTGGAACGCCGTCTTGGAACGAAGGGGATCACCTGATAGCGGCTGCGAGGCGTGCGGGTCTTGATCTGAATGTAATGGATGCCGCGATTAGCAGCGGTGACCAGCACAAGGAAACTGTGGCGAAGAACCAGGAGGATCAGTTGGCGGCGGGTCATCGCGGCGTTCCGCTGTTTGTCTATAAGAGTGAGCCGTTTTTTGGCCAGGACCGCATAGATTCTTTATGCTGGCGCCTTGAGAAGGACGGACTTAAACGCTGAATGTTCAACAACGGTGTGGATATTTTGAAACGAAAAATGAGGAGAGTTGGGTGAATAAATTTCATAAAGCAACAGTGACTGTTGCTGCAGCGCTGGCGTTGGGTATAGCGCCGTGGACTCAC
Source organism: Congregibacter sp. (assembly GCF_047617445.1). Classification (GTDB taxonomy): domain Bacteria; phylum Pseudomonadota; class Gammaproteobacteria; order Pseudomonadales; family Halieaceae; genus Congregibacter. Next base: position 6,088 of record NZ_JBLGBE010000072.1, on the reverse strand, counting down.
GGTGCTACTGAAGAAGTCAGTGTGCCTAAGCCAGCGTTGATGGGGCTTCAGGCCGAGGCCGCTGCAGGTGTCGATCGTCGCGAAAAACAGATTCAGGAAATCGTAGACAGTTTGTTCTCGTTTTCAGAGCTGGGTTTTCAGGAGTTCGAAACCCAGGCTTACATGACTGCGCTGCTGGAGAAAGAAGGCTTTAGCGTAGAGCAAGATGTGTCGGGTATGCCTTCGGGCTGGTGGGCAAGTTGGGGCAGCGGCAAGCCGGTTATTGCCTTGGGCTCGGATGTGGATGGAATACCTAAGGCGTCCCAGATGCCGGGTGTGGCCTATCGCCAGCCGATGGTCGACGGCGCACCGGGACACGGTGAGGGCCATAACTCTGGCCACGCGGTGACTGTCGCAGCGGCATTGGCCGTCAAAGAAATTATGGAGCGTGAAGGTTTGCCTGGGACCCTGGTGATTTGGCCCGGTATTGCCGAAGAGCTCGTGGGCGCAAAGTCCTATTACGCGCGCGATGGTCGCTTTGAAGATGTGGACGCCGTACTTTTCACCCATGTGGGTCGCAACCTTCAGACTTCATGGGGCGGTGACCGCGGTACCGGTCTGGTGTCGGTGCAGTATCAATTTAATGGGGTTGCGGCGCATGCCGCTGGGGACCCTTGGCGTGGAAAAAGTGCGCTGGACGCTGTGGAGTTGATGAATGTTGGCTGGAACTTTAAGCGCGAGCATCTACGGCCTTTGCAGCGTTCGCACTATGTCGTCGTTGATGGCGGCGACCAGCCTAACGTGGTGCCTTCAAAAGCCAGCGTTTGGTACTTCATCCGTGAGATTACCGCTAGGCATATTCTGGAGAACTTCGAGTCGCTTCAGCAGGTCGCCGAAGGTGCCGCGATGATGACGGGTACAACGGTTGATCGTCGGATTATCGGTTCTGCTTGGCCCCGACATTTTAACAAAGTGATTGCCGAGCGGATGCATCACAATATTCAAGCTGTGGGCCTGCCCCAATGGTCAGAGGACGACCAAACGTTCGCTCGCGCGGTACAGGAGCTTATGCAAGCTGAGGACCTGAAGGAGGAGGGTTTGGCAACGAAACTGAGTGAGTTGCAGGCGCCGCCCGAAAAACCCATTAGCGGCGGTTCTGACGATATCGGTGATGTGTCCTGGAATGTGCCCACGGTCACTCTGCGCTTTCCGTCCAACATCCCGGGCACAATCGGCCATAACTGGTCATCGGCGATGGCCATGGCTACGCCTATTGCACATAAGGGCGCAGCGGTAGGTGCGAAGGTACTAGCTGCAACGATGATGGACTTGCTAACGGAGCCAGAGTTACTCGCAGACGCCTGGACTTACTTCCAAGAAGAGCAGTTAAAGGACATTGAGTATGTGCCCTTCATCAGTGCGGACGATGTGCCTGCCATTGAGAAAAACAAGGCGATCATGATGCAGTTTAAGGATCAACTGAAGCCGTTTTACTACGATCCAGCCAAGTACAGCACGTACTTGGAGCAATTGGGTGTGGATTATCCGCAGCTCAAGCCTAAGCGTTAGCTAGTGACGCAGCGTTAGACTGCCTGCTCAGCGTTCTCGGCGCTAGTGGGCAGCGTGCGCAAAAAAGGCAGGTAGTCTTCGGGCTGTGCGAGCAGCGCGATGGATGCGTCAAGCGTGGAGAGGGTGAGTCTTCCTTCAACAATGCTCATGCCGTGTCGCCGTTTCCAAATCCACCGATGGGCTTTCGCGCGATCTTTGAAGCGGTCGTTGGATATGACATCCGCGCTTTTGCGCTTGGCCAAGGCCAAAATCCACTGGTCAGCTTGGGTGCCGCTGGGGACGATGACAAAGTGCTGTGCCCAGTTTGACTCAGTGGTTAATCTGTCAAAACAGACCCGTTGCTCACTTCGTGAGTTACTGAACAGATACGGCGTGTTTGCATCAAAGAAGCAGCTTATTTTGGCACCATTGTTGCCAAGGTAGTCGGCGATAGCCACTACGTAGCGTAGCTCGGGCCTGGCGGGTCCATGGAGTAGTGCGATGTTGGTGCCATCGAGAACAAAGTGCCGACCGGCAAACGGGAGAGCCTTGGGTGCCGGTTTAGGCTTCGATTCGCTTTGCTTAAACACCGATGCTATACGGCTAAGGAGCGCCTTCAAAAGGTTGCTGCTCACTCGTGAACGCGCACCCACATGGGCTCGTCGTGATTTGCCTGTTCTGATAATACGGGTCCGTTGCCAATGATCTGCACAACGGCGTCCTCATCGCCTCTCGCTCCGTCCCAATGGGCGGCGCCGGCGGGATGAAACATATATCCGCCGGCCGTGATTTCCTGCGCTTTATCAGGGTCAAAGCGCGTGCCCACACCCGCGTACCAAATCCCTTCGATAACGGTCACGTGGCGATCCGTGGAGTGGAAATGCGGGGTGTCCATGACACCTGCAGGAAACCGCACTCGAATGACATAGACGCCGGTTGTTGATGGGTCGCCCCGAACCACGGCAAACTGCGCACCCATTCCGCTGGGTACTGGCATCCACTTAAGTTCGCTGCTATCGACGACCTGAAACTCAGCCCCAATGTCAGCGCCGTGTGCTGTAATCGCGATCAGGCTTATCAGTATTGCGAAACTCGTATTTAGAATTGCCGTAGTCATGGACTTTTTCCGTGATTGAGGTAAGGATCGTTGCTATCGCCATAGTCGCGATTAAGTTCACCGTCATCAATAGCGACAAACGCGACGGGAACCACACAGTATCCATGATGGGTAATTCTGTATCCGCTTAGCCTCCAGGAGTTCTACTTGAAGATTAGTGACAGTAACTGGTTTGAGATCGAAGAACGTGTGAAGCACGATGACCGCTGTGTGCTGCCGCTGGGTAGCACGGAGCAGCATGCGTATCTCAGCTTATCCGTAGATTCAATCTTGTCTGAGAAGATGGGCGTCGATGCGGCTGCGCCTCTGAATGTGCCCGTGTTTCCAGCGATCCCCTTTGGCGTAACGCCGTACTTTATGGGCTTTCCGGGCACAATCTCTTTGAGTATGTCGACCTATGGGGCGGTACTGCGAGAGGTTCTGGATAGCTTGCATACACATGGCTTTCGTAGAGTGCTGATCGTGAACGGGCACGGAGGAAATAGTCCGGTACAGTCAGTGTGTGCCCAGTGGGTACGAGAGAACCCAGGTACAGCCTGTCGTTTTCATGACTGGTGGCGAGCCCCGAAAACCTGGGCTGCGGTTAAGGCCGTAGATCCCATCGCCTCCCACGCCTCCTGGATGGAGAACTTTCCCTGGACACGATTAGCTGGTCGCGAGATGCCCCGTGAGCAAAAACCCTACGTAGACTTTGAACGTCTGCGGGAAAGTAACGCTCAGGAAGTAAGGGCGTTGATTGGCGATGGTAACTACGGCGGTGAGTATCAAAAGCCGGATGAAACAATGCACAAAATTTGGACTGTAGCTGTTACGGAGACTCGGGAACTACTAGAGGGTGACTGGCTGTGACACAGGCTGAGAATGCTGATCCGATCCTCATCTGGGGCGCGGGCGCTATTGGCGGTGTGATGGGTGCCTATCTGGCCCGGGCGGGGCAGGCAGTGCACATGGTCGATGTCGTTGAGCGTCATGTGGAAGCCATGCGCAATGAGGGATTGTCGATAGAAGGCCCCGTTGATGAGTTTCAGCAGCGACTGGTCGCTGATACTCCCGAGACATTGCAAGGCCGTTTTCGTCGCGTGATTCTTGCGGTGAAAGCGCACCATACGGAGGCTGCTTTGGATCAGCTTATGCCCCACTTATCGGATGATGGCTTTGTTGTGTCTGCGCAGAATGGCCTGAATGAAAAATTGATTGCTCAGCGCATCGGTAGCCAACGAACCCTTGGCTGCTTTGTAAACTTTGGTGCTGACTGGCTTGAGCCTGGACGTATTCTCTATGGCAATCGAGCGGCTGTTGCTTTGGGAGAGTTGGACGGAGCTGTGACGCCGCGCCTCAAAGATATGCATGCTCTGTTCAGTCTGGTGGAATCCAATGCTGTGCAGACAGACAATATCTGGGGCTATCTGTGGGGCAAGTTGGGTTATGGCTCGCTGTTGTTTGCGACGGCCTTGACGCCGGAATCCATGGCAGATGCGATGTCGTCACCCGGACATCACGCTGTGTATGCGACCTTAGGTGAAGAGGTGATGCGTATTGCTGTCGCCGAGGGCGTAAGGCCTCTGGGGTTTAACGGCTTTGATACCGAGGCTTTTATTCACGGGGATCAGGCGGGGATTGGTCGGTCAATCGCGGCGATGGTGACACACAATCGCAACACGGCCAAAACCCATTCTGGTATTTATCGCGATCTCGCTGTTCGCAAACGTAAGACAGAGGTGGACGCACAAATGGGCATCGTGTTGGAAATCGCACGCAATCATGGAGTTCCTACGCCGGGGATCGCAGCGCTCTGTACACTCATTCATGACATCGAGTGTGGTCGGCGGGCGCAGTCTATGGAACTGTTGGATGAGATGCTGTCCGTATGCGTTTGAGCCTCGATAACAAGGTTTTTGCGGTAACGGGGGCTGCCCAGGGTATTGGCGCGTCGATCGTCAAAAGCCTGATTGAGGAAGGCGCGAAAGTGGCGGCCATTGATATTGATGCCGAAGGCTTGGCCGCTTTGGCATCGCTCACCGGAGTGACGTGTTTTTCGGGCGATCTATCCACTGCGGATGACGCGCATCGGCTTTGCCAGGAGGTCCTTGACTCCCAGGGTGAGGTGTACGGCCTGGTGACAGCCGCAGGCGGCGTGCGCGGTCAAGTGGGTAGAGCATTGGAGGAGGTCGGAGAGTGTGATTGGCGCAAGATATTCGCCGCGAATGTGGATGCCGCCATGTGGTGTGCCCAGGCTTTTGCTCCAGTGATGAAAGCGACCGGAGCCGGGCGTATCGTAACCATATCGTCGGGCGCCGGTTTACGACCCAGTTTGACCGGCATACAGGCTTACACGGCCGCCAAGCATGCCCTTGTAGGTTTGACGCGTCAGCTCGCTCTGGAACTCGGCCCCGCGGGTATTACTGTCAATTCGGTTGCCCCGGGCTTTGTCTTATCGAATCCCGCCACACAAAAGCAGTGGGATGCCTTTGGCGCCCTGCGTCAGGGGCAAATCGTCAACTCGATTCATCTGCGTCGCCTTGGAAGTGCCCAGGACATCGCTGACGCTGTGGTGTTTCTGTGCTCTGAGCGCGCCCGCTGGATTACCGGGCAAATTCTGTCGGTTGACGGTGGCCATGCGTGAGTGATGTTGGTGAATGACAGCCGCGCTCTGGCTGTCACTTACGGTCTGTGTGCCTGTCGGCTGAGATCAGTGCATTCGCACTACCTTGACCACTATCATCTTGCGGCTCATGGCCAGCCTTTCGGGTGGCGAGTGACTTTTGCTTACCCATCGTAGAACAAAGACATCGGAGTTAGACCCAATGATTCCCAGAACCGTATTTGAAGAAGAGCATGAAATGTTTCGCAGCAGCGTACGGCGCTTTCTTGACGAAGAAGTTGTGCCGTTTCACGCGCAGTGGGAGAAAGACGGGCAGGTGGACCGCGAGCTTTGGAGAAAGGCGGGTGCCCAGGGCTATCTGGTACCACAGGCGCCCGAAATTTACGGTGGTGCTGAGGCCGATTTTCGCTATAACGCGGTGATTGACGAAGAAGTTTCCCGCTCGGGATGTACCGGACTCGGATGGGGGGTTCACAGCGATATTGTGGTCCCCTATTTGATGAACTATGGAAGCGCTGCACAGAAAGAGCGTTATATAGCGGCCTGTGTGCGCGGCGACATTGTTACGGCAATCGCCATGACCGAACCGGGAACGGGGTCTGACTTGCAAGGTATTCGCACAACCGCCATTGCAGACGGGGACGATTACGTAATCAACGGTTCAAAGACCTTTATCACCAATGGACAGCACGCTGATCTGATTGTTGTGGTCTGCAAAACGGACCCCAGTGCTGGCGCGGCGGGGACCAGTCTGATTTTGGTGGAAGGGGACGCAGAAGGATTTGCAAGAGGTCGAAACCTCGACAAAGTCGGATTGAAGGCCCAGGACACGTCGGAATTGT
>NZ_JBLGBE010000071.1:0-17631 GCF_047617445.1 Congregibacter sp. | reverse complement strand
TTTACCGGTGTCCGGTCAGGGTGGTCGATTTTTTGCGATGAATCCGCGCCAGATTCTGAAGATCGTGGTCTACGGCCTACTGTTAACGAATTTTGTGCACTACTTGGGCAATGATTTGAATGTTGCGCGCCATACCATGCACGCCGGTTGGCGTTTAGTCGACTGGACTTCGGCATTTGCGACCACCCTGGATGAGTCAGCGTGGTTTTTGTTGTTACTGCTTCTGGAACTAGAGACGTTCCTGCTGTCAGATGCGGCTTTTACCAAAGGTCGCGTGCGACTAATGCAGGTCCTTCGGATTGTTTGCTACCTGGCAATCGGTCATACGGTGTTTGCCTTTTCGGACTACCTCCTTGATCTGAACCGCGCGGTGGAACACCAGGGGGTCGCTCTTTGCAGCTTCGCTGATAGCGGATTATCCTTTGCCAAAAATCTCGAATACTGGGATCTCAGTCGTTCGAATTGTCAGCAGCTATCTTCGGAAACGCACTTCTTTCAATTTGCACAGAATCAGGTGCTGACTGATAGCGCTGGCATGGTTGTGGAATGGGAGTTGGCCTGGGCTGACTTACTGGAAGTGGTGGTCTGGCTGTTTATTTTGATGATGATCGAAGTCATGGTTCGCCTGCAGGAGAAGGGTGTCGCCGGAGGCATCAAACTGCGCTTCGCCCAGGGGTTTAAGGTGGTCCTGTACAGCCTTCTGTGGTTGACCGCGGCGTACTGGGGCTACCGTGGTCACTGGGTTTTCGTTTGGGACGAAGCGCTTTGGATCCTGGGGTTCATGGCCATCGGCATGAATCTGTCTGAATGGCGCCAAGAAATCCGAGCGGAAGCGCCTGCCGGGGCCGCGGCGCCCTAAGCCTTGGCCGTGCTGGTGGCTTAGGAGTCGTTCGGCGGTGTTTTGCGCGCTCGGGCTGGCGCCCAAAATGGCTTGTCTTTGAGCGTACAGCGCGCAACCTTATGGTGGTGACGCAGTTCTCTCTCGTAATACACCTCGGCCCATATCTCGCCCTGCAGCGCGGCAGTATCTACCATCGCAAGGGCAATATTGGCTTTCACCGATGGAGACCACATCCCGGATGTCACGTAACCGATCTCATGGGAGCACCGCTTGTTGCTGTACAAGATTGCGCCATCGGCGGGTTTGTTCCCCTCTATGTCGAGCTTTACCAGCATACGTTTTGGGCCGGCTTTCTGTTGCGCAAGCAGCGCGGAACGCCCATTGAAATGCGGCTTTTTAAAGTCCACCAGCCAGCCAAGGTTTAGTTCCAGGGGGGTCTGGTCGTACTCAAAGTTAATGGTTTTGAGTGCCTCGTTAAATTCCATGTCCGGCATGATGAAGGCCGCTTCCATGCGCGCCATGTTCGTGGCGGATTCGCCGTAAGGGTGGATGCCAAAGTCTTCACCAGCCGCATACAGTGCATCCCACAGGGGTAGTGCCTGACTGGGTTCTGCCCAAAGCTCGTAGCCCAGATCTCCGGTAAAGCCGGTGCGAGAAATCATCAGGCTGCTGCCATTAAAAGGCAGATGCATGACGCCAAAGGGCTTGAGTTGGCGTACCGCTTCCAGCCCCATGGCTTTGAGTACGGCGTAGCTGGTCGGGCCTTGCAAGGCCAGTGCGGCAAACTCCTCGGAGCACTCACGAATAGTTAGCTCGTCAAATCCCAGGCTGCTTTTACGCAGCCAGGCCAGACTAGGGCTGCCGCAGGTCAGCATGAAGCGCTCTTCGCCAAGACGAAAAATCGTTCCATCATCAATCATGCGGCCGAAATCTGTGCACCAGCAAACGTAGGTGACGCGGTCGACACCCAGTTTACAAAGATCCCGTGTCACCATTCGGTTGAGCATAGCCAAGGCGTCAGGCCCCTCGATCATGTACTTCTGCATGGGGCATATGTCGTAGGTGCCACAGGTATTGCGAATACAGAAGTACTCGTAGGTGTCGTCGTAGTAGTAGTCGGCAAATTTATAGCCGTTCCACGACGACCACGCGTCGCGCAGGTTCATGGGCGCCTGGCGCTCGTGAAAATACGAGTGCTTCAGGCGTTCTCCGGCATAGGGGTCGCTAGGGTGCATGATTTACTCGTCGTGGCAGTCGTCTTCGGGGACTGTGTTGGGTCGCTTGAGGTCGCGCAGTATTTCTCGGGCTGCGTTTGCGCCGCAGGCCGAAGATACGCCACCGCCCGGATGGGTGGATGAACCACACATGTACATGTTCTTGAGCGGCATTCGGTACTGTCCGTAGCCAGGGAATGGCCGGTTAAATAGTAACTGGTCGATGGTGAGTTCGCCCTGGAATATGTTGCCTTCGGTCAGGCCAATCTCATTCTCAATTTCGTGCGGCGTGCGAATTTCCGCATGGACTATCAGGTCCTTAAAGCCCGGTGAGTAGCGTTCGATCTTGTCGATGACCGTGGCACCGAAGGCGTCGCGCTTCTCTGGCGTCCAATCACCATCCGCCAGTTTTGGCGGGCAGTACTGGACAAAGCAGGACATCCAATGGCAGCCCGGTGGCGCTACGGTAGGGTCCCAGGCAGACGGAATGATCGTCTCGATAAACGGGTCGTCGGACCAGCGGCCTCGCTTCCAGCAATCGTAGGCGCGCTCCATGGTCTCCAGAGAGCCGGCAAAGCCTTGACCCCCACGATTGATGTAGCGGTTGTCCGGTACGTTCGTAAATGTCGGCATGCCCGATAGCGCAATGTTCACTTTGCCGGAGGAACCACGGATCTTAAAATTCTTGGCCCGCTCGTAAATGGCCGGCGGCAGGTCATTTTTATCAATGACCTTGGTGAAGGTGCGTTTGGCATCCAGGTTCGACACTACGATGCCGCCATAGATTTCTTCACCGCTCTCTAAAGCAACTCCGACGGTGGCCCCATCCTTGACGATAATCTGTTCGACGCCTGCTTGTGTGCGTATCTCTCCGCCATGCTCCTGGAGTGCACCGGCAAGCGCGTGAGAAATAGAACCCATACCCCCGCGCGCCAGTCCCCAAGCTCCTACGCTGCCATCCACATCGCCCATCACGTGATGCAAAAGGATATAAGCGGAGCCGGGAGAATAGACGCCTAATGCGGTGCCGATGATGCCGGGGCTGGCCATTGCTGCCTTGATGAGATCGTTCTCGAAATAATCTTCCAGAAAATCAGCGGCGCTCATCGTAAAGAAGCGAATGTATTCGTAAAGCTCGCGCTCGCCCAGTCCCCAGAACTCTTTTGCCAGCCAGAGCATTTCCATAATGTCCCGAGGCTTTAAGGAACTCGGGTCGGGGGGTGTTCGCAGCAGCGTTTTGCGAATGAGCTGCGCGTAACGTCCCAGATCAGCCTGAAAGCGCGACATCGCGTCTGCATCATGGGGCGAGTGTTTACGCAGCTCCAAATAAGCAGCTTGTTCGTCGTTGTAATCGATGAGCGTACGGCTGCCATCGGCACTAAAGTTCACGGTGCCTAGATAGGGCACCAGCAGAAGCCCATGGCGAGTCAAATCCAGATCCCTGTGGATGGACTGGCGCATCATGCTGCATACGTAAGAGCAGCTGGAGTAGAACCAGCCATCGTGCATCTCTCGCGTTACGGCGGCACCACCGATGTAGTCATTTTTTTCCACGACTAGTACGTCTAGACCGGCTTTCGCGAGATAGGCGCCGGAGGTCAGCCCGTTGTGACCCGCACCGATGATGATTGCATCGTATTTTTTCATGCCAGAATCTCCCTGGCAGCATTGCGTCCTGGGTTACCCGTAAGGTCACCCCCGGGATGGGAGCCCGCACCGCAAAGGTACAAACCATCAATGGGTGTGCGGTACTGCGCAGCTTCGTAGGTGGGCCGCATCATGAGAAGCTGATCGATAGCGGGCTCCGCGTGGTGCCAGTGCCCATTGCTAAGCTGATATTGGTCTTCCAGGTCCGCTGGTGTCAGCAGTTCAGCGCCGAGAACCAGATCTTTGATGCCCGGTGCATAGCTCTCCAGGAGGGCGAGTAATCGCTCGATCAACGCCTGCCGACGGTCGGCATCCCAGCCGCCGTTTGGGTGGGCAGGGACGTACATCACCTGAGCGGACAGCACATGCTGTCCCGAGGGAGCCAGGCCCTGTTGTTGCAAGCTGGGAATGAGCACTTCCAGTACGGGGTTCTCGGAGCTATCGCCGTACTTGGCATCGTCAAAGGCGAATTCAATAGAATCCATATTCGGAGCAATAATGATGCGTCCATCCGGGCGATCTACGCCGGTAAAGCCAGGTAGATCGCTAAGGGCGAGATGAAGCTTTGCCACGAAACCGTCGCAGCGCAGTCGCCGGATACGGTTGCTGAATTCGATCTCAAGATGTGGCGTGCCAACGAGCTTGAGGAAGGTGGTTTTAGGATCCGCATTGGACACCACCCGGGGCGCGTCGATGCTCTCACCATTGGCAAGGAGTACACCGCTGCAGCGCTGGCCATTCTCGTCGCCGTCGATGCGTACTTTTTTCACCGCCGATTCCAGGCGAATATCGACGCCGGCGTTTTCGGCAGCGCTTTTCAGGGCACCCACAAATGCGCGGACGCCACCGGATGGCAGACTGTGCTGTCCGTTGTGAGCGCCGGCCATGCGGTTGAGTAATGTCAGCACAGCCTGGTTGGGGGATCGTGGCGCAAGCTTGGAGCCGATGAGTCCATCCCAGCAAAGAGCTGCTTTTAGTGCATCGCTCTCAAAGTGCTCGTCTACAAGATCTCGCATGGGTAGAGACGCGACCCGGAGAAATTCCAGCATGTCGTCTTTGCCCATCATGCGAAGCTTTAGCCCCATGTGAGCGAAGGTGAAGAGTTCCTTTAGCGTGTTGCCACCGATGCCGGGCATTGTCTTCGCCCAGAACGGCGAGAGGGCGGCAGCAAAGGTTCTGAGCTGGTCTCGGTATTTTTGGTAAGCACTACTGTCGTCCGCACTGACACCAGAAACGCTGTGCTCAGCAATGATCACGGGTGACTCTCCGAGCGACAGCGCGACCGTGTTCAGGCTGTTGCTCGATAGTTCAAAGCCGTGTTGGGCAAGTTTGAGATCTTTGACCAGGTCCGAGGACAAGGCATAGAAGCTTTGTGCCACGGACGCGTGAAATCCCGGATGAAACTCTCGATCGGCGGCTAAACCACCGACGCGATCATTTGCCTCAAGTACCAGTACCCGCTGTCCGGCACGGGCCAACAGTGTCGCGCAGATCAAGCCGTTGTGGCCGGCGCCAATAATAATGGTGTCGTATGTGCTCAATCGAGTCGTGCCTCACTAATAAGCCCGAAACTGTACGGGGCCATGGTTTAGGGCTCCACCGCGCCTATACGACAAGAGAGGTGGAGCTTGAATCAGGGCAACCGCCGGATATCTACCGCGCAGTCGTAGTAGCAAGCGCCGCCGATGGCGGCTTCCTGATGGCCGGGCAACAGAGCGTTCGCGGTGAAGCCGGTGGGGGAGCCGTCGATCCACGCACCCTTAGGGATATACAGGGTCCCCGGGCGTACATCATCACTGACTCGCGCCGGCAGCCGCACCGTGGCACGCTCGTTGTAAAGCTCGATGACATCGCCGTTATTGATCCCCTGAGCCTGGGCATCATCACTATGAATCTCGCAAGCCAGATCTCGTTGCTGATGCGCGAGACCACCAAATGTTGAGTTGATGCGCTCTTCTGATGCCGGCGTGACCAAGACAAAGCGACGCTTGTCGGGCATTTCCAGGTACACGGGCAGGCCCTGGCCGCAGTGGGACTTCATGTTTTCGCTAAAAAGTTCAATTCGTCCGGTGGGGGTGGTGAACTCGCCCCCTCTGAGCATCGCGGGTTCTGCGAAGGGGGTCATATCCAGCGCTGCGCCATCTGCTTGCTCGCCGATACTGCTATCAACGGCTGCAAATGCCTGGTCTATCATTGTGTCGTCTGAATCGTGAAACGCCGGTTCTTCGAAGCCAAATTGTTTAGCCAGGCGCCGAAACAACTCCATGTTGCTTATAGCATCCCCTTGAAGTGGAAGCACCGGACGGGATCGCTGCAGGTAGCGATGACCATAAGCCTGATATACGTCGCCATATTCAAAGTGAGAGGGTGCAGGAAGCACCAGGTCAGCACACGCCATAGAGTCCGTCATACTGATATCGCTGCCTACGACAAATACGTCATCAGACAGCAAGGCCTCGCGCATCTTAGCCTGCTCCGGATGCACCGCCACTGGGTTGTGGTTGTAAATGAACAGACCTCGCAAGGGTGTCTCTTCGCCGGGGTCCAACACGTAGCGCGGAACATCAAGCACGTTGATCTTTCTGAGACCGGCGGGTGCCAGATCCGGCCTGGCCAGGCGCTCACGATTTACAGGAAAGTATCTCGATACATCGCAGATACCGGCACCCTGGGGTCCGATGTTTCCCGTAAGCGCCATCAAAGAGAACGCGGCGCGGAGCCCCGCACTGCCATTGCGATTGCGCTCTGGTGCAACGCCAATGCTCATGGCCGCGGGCTTATGGTTGCGCAGCAGGTCGGCAAAGTTTTCTAGGAGTGCCGAATCAATTCCACAGAGACTTGCCGCTCTTTTAAGGTCGAAGGCCTTTGCGGCCTCACGAAAGGCTGCTGCACCGTGAGTGTGCTGTTCGATAAAGGTCTCGTCTAGATCGCCGCTGGCATCGAGCAAAGCTGTAACCGCGTAAGCCAGTGCTACATCGGAGCCTGGCAGGAGAGGTATATGTAAGTCGGCTTCTTTAGCAATCCGTATACGTTTTGGATCGATGACAACGAGTTTTGCGCCTTGTTTGCACGCATCGCGGATAATTTTTGTGAGATGCAGATTGCAGGTCGTAACGTTGTTTCCCCACACAATAATGAGTCGGGATTGCGCGATTTCTTCCAGGTCTATGCCACCGGCGTCTCCGAACACGGTATCCCAGGCTGCGCTCGATGTTCCCGCGCACAAGGTAGATGAATCCACCAGCGTGGCGCCCAGCCGATGAAAGAAGCGCTTGTCCATGCTACCGCCGGCGAGAATCCCCATGGGGCCACCGTAGCTTAGGGGGGCTATTGCTTCGCTGCCCCAACGCTCAGTGATGTGGGAGAACCGGTCGTGAATGATCTCCAGCGCCTGTTCCCAGCTGATCGCCTGGAAGTTCCGGCCCCCGAGGCTGTCTTGGCGCAGCAGAGGCGTTTTGATGCGCAGATCACCATGCACCTGGGCCGGAAAGGAGTTGACGACCTTTGCACATAGCTTGCCTCGGGTGAAAGGATTGGCTTTTCCGCCGCGCACAGCGGTAAGTCGATCATCTTGTACCGTTACTTCGAGACTACAGGTGTCGGCACAATCCAGCGGACATACGGTCTGACGTGTGTGCACCGAGTCGACCATTTCCGTGGAAGACCGGGAAACGCGCTCCGTCATAAGATGACTCCTTAGTTAAATACTACTGTCTTGTTGCCGTGCACCAGCACGCGATGCTCAAGATGATAGCGCAGACCTCGGGAAAGTACGCTGCGTTCAACATCCCGGCCAAGGCGGACCAGATCATCTTTGCTGCAACTGTGATCCACGCGCACCACGTCTTGCTCGATGATGGGGCCTTCATCCAGGTCAGTAGTTACGTAGTGGCAGGTCGCTCCGATAAGCTTCACGCCTCGATCATGGGCTTTTTGGTAGGGGTTTGCGCCAATAAAGGACGGCAGGAAACTGTGGTGTATGTTGATCAGTCGATGGGCGTATTTCTCGCACAAATGAGGCGGCATGATCTGCATAAACCGGGCCAGCACGATGGTGTCGGCGTCATGGCGGTCAATCAGTGCCTCAATGCTGGCAAATGCCTCACGCTTGTCGGTTTTGGGCACGGGTACGTAATGAAATGGAACCCCATGCCACTCGACCATGCTACGCAGATTTTCGTGATTGGATATCACGCAAGGGATCGAGCAGGGCAACTCGCCGCTCTTCCAGCGATAAAGCAGATCCGACAGGCAGTGCGACGACTGGCTGGCAAGAATAACGACTCGCTCGGCTTGCTTGTTCTCTGAGAGAGACCAATCTATCGCGTATTTCTCGGCGATTTTTGTGAAGTCGTTGATAAATCCTTTGTCGTCAAAGTGCGGCGCACCGCCAATAACATTGCGCATGAAAAACCAGCGCTGTTGAGCGTCTGTGTGGTTGTGAGACTCGACGAGGGTGCCGCCGTGTCCTGCGATGCTCCCAGACACCGCTGCTACCAGACCAGGTTGGTCGATACAGGACGTGGTGAGGGTGAACATTTTATCCGCGTTGCCGCTTTGCATTCTGAGTCGTCCTGCTGTGCTTTGATATTTTGTAGCTGTTTAGAGGGTTTTCTTAGCCACTGTGCATGTGAAGTACACCACCGGTATTCTGGCGCTTCTTCTCAGCCTGTCCGCGCGGACTCTGCTGTGCTTTAGCATGTGGTAGAACAATTCTTTTTGAGGGCAATTCCTATGCGATATTCTGACCCTGTGTATTCCAGACGCCTTTTCCCCCTGGGCCTATTTTTTTCATCTGTCTGCGCCTTGAGTGCTTGTGGCGGTGAGGGGGCATCGAATCCTGAGGTATCTGTTGCCGATGCCGCTCCATCAGAGTTGCGCAGTTCAGCGAAGCTCGACGCAAGAGATCCTGTCGTCGATGACTCGCTTGCGGAGATACTGGGCGGGCAGCCCGACGGGGTCAGGGCGCGCTACGCTGCTCGACATCCTGCACAGACCCTCGAGTTTTTTAAGTTGCAACCCGGTATGACGGTTGTGGAGGCACTGCCCGAAGGCGGCTGGTACACGCGAATACTCCATCCATATCTGGGGGTACAGGGTACGATCATTGGCGCAGACTATTCCCTTGAGATGTATCCTTTGTTTGAGTTTTATAGTGCCGAGGAACTGGCTGCCAAAGCTGTTTGGTCCCAGACCTGGCCGCAGGAAGTGGCCCAGTGGCCGGGGCAAGGTGCGGATACAACAGCCTTTCACTTTGGTTCTTTGCCGGCCGAATTGCATGGCAGTGCTGATCGCGTGTTGTTTATCCGTGCCTTGCACAACCTCGCATCCTTTGAATCCAGCGGAGGGTATTTCAGCGCTGCGATAGCCGACAGTTATCAGATTCTAAAGCCGGGAGGGCTTGTGGGCGTGGTGCAACATATGGGGCCCGAGTCCAACAGCGATACCTGGGCCGATGGCTCGAACGGCTATCTGAAGAAAAGCATGGTCATTGCGGCTTTTGAAACTGCGGGTTTCGAGTTCGATGCACAGTCCGACGTGAACGAAAATCCCAAAGATGAGCCGACGGAGGAAGAATATGTCTGGCGGCTTTCACCTACCCTTGAGCCGGTCGAGGACGGAGTGCTGGCAGCCAAGTATGTGGCTATCGGTGAATCCTCACGAATGACGCTACGCTTTCGTAAACCGACTGAGTCTTAGTTCCTCATTGTATTAACGCTGGACCGTGCTGCTACTGAGGTAGCGCGGGCTAGTGCGCCGGCGCCCCACTGCGTGAGTCCATGGAGTCCGCGGCGAAGCCGCCGGTGAACAGCCAGGTGCCTATACCCAGAGCGACAAGTGGTAGAAAAGGTTCGAAGGGCCAAAACGGTAACCACAGCTCCAGCTGCGCAGACCACGGAGCCTTTGTGAGGGCCGTGGAGACCGTGTCTTGCCACAGCAGTCCGGTGGCCGAAGCAACGAGACCAGCGCCGATGAGACTTGCGCCTATTGCACGTGATGTCCACAGCATAGAAGTCGCCGACGACTCGTGAAGTTGGTGAGGCCAGCGTCTCTTCCCCCATGCGGCGATGCGCGCGGCAAACACGAGAAAACCGGCCCAGTAGAAGACATAGTCGATGGCGGCGGTGCTCTTGTAGTAGTAGAGGTTCCACCAGTACACACTGAAGGGGTAGGCCCATAAAAAATACACGCCACTTCGGTGGAGTAGCTTCCACTGGGCAGCACTTAGGAACTGCCGGCCGGCCCGAAAGGATGTGACTACCATGGCGGCCAGGAACAGATAACCACTGCTGCCTTCAAGCTCGTCTCGAAGTGCGTACACATCTTCATAGTAGTAGCCGGTGTGCAGGTTAGATATGATAAAAATGAAAGCACCTTGCCAGGCCATGGCTACAGCAAACACCAATCCTATGTAGCGTCGGTTGCGCAGCCACCACCGGGAAAACGTGCCAGGAAACAATACTGGCATTGCTGATGCAGCGACCACGAAGTAAATGAACGGTACGGCCCAGCGCACGGAATACTGGATCATGTGCGAGACCCCGTCGGGTGACGAGAGATCAAAGCGCAGCGCCGCGAGAATCATGAACGCCGTCATCGGAGTCGCCAGCAGCCAAAACAATGCCCAGCCATTAATCGCGGGGTGTCGGAAAGCATCGCGTGTCGCGACCCGTGATGTGTGATCAGCTTGCTGGTTCATCGGTAATTATCCGTGTCATCCGCCATTACTAACCATCGCATTCCTGAGCTCTTGCTTCTTTCGAACGGATAGGCAGAGAAAGCAGCGCTAATGCGTGTGAACTAGACTACATGCTAAGTCAACGCAGGGTTAGTCATGGCTACTGGAATTTCGGCTCTTTTGAATCGCTTTGCACGCATCACTCTCGCGCTGTCGCCCTGGGCGCTCTCGCTGTACCTGCAATACTGGTTGGAGTACGCCGGAATCTGGACTGTGGATATGCCGTTTCGGGCGCTGCTGTCTGCGGCGATTATCGCAACGGGTATGCTCTTGTCCTTTTGGGTGTACACGCGTTTTGTGGCATCCAGAAGGCCCTAGAGTAGATTGCAGTGAAGTGAAAGCACCAATAGTGGGCGAAATAGCCGTCATTGTGGTGCGCCGCTCGGTGCGTCGGGTTTTCCCTATAGGCGCGGATGTTTTCCCGGTGGCATTTCGATACTTCTAGTAAACGCTTCGCAGTCACAGGCATTTATCGTGGGCAAACGCAATAGATTTCCTTTCATCCACACAGGCATAGCACTGGGTGTCATGGCTGCCCTCGGGACGACTCCCCGAGAGGCCGGGGCGCAGCAACTGGAAGAGACCATCGTGACAGCGCGTCGCAGGGCGCAGGATGTTCAGGACGTTCCCTTGTATGTGCAGGCCTTCGATGAGCGCGCTATTCGTGAGCGCATGATGAAGGGCTTTGAAGACTATGCCCGCGACCTCACCAGCGTATCCTTTGGGACATCCGGGCCGGGAGCGTCGACAATTGCGTTTCGTGGTGCGGTTTCCCAGCCCTCTGGTTTTGACACGATAAGCTCCTCTACCCTGTATCTTGATGAGATCCCGATTACGCGCGATGGGCAGAATCCTGATGTACGCCTTTACGACATCGAACGCCTTGAGGCGTTGTCGGGACCTCAACCGACGCTATACGGAGCGGGTTCGCAGTCAGGGACCTTAAAGATCGTTACCAACAAGCCCAACACCACCGAGAATGGTGGTTGGATCATGGCGGAAGGTGGCACGATTAGTGAGGGCGACCCGTCCTATAACGTTAGCGGTGCGGCAAACATCGTCGCGATCCCCGATAAGTTGGCTATTCGCCTGGTGGGCTTCTACGAGCATGAAGGCGGGTACATTGACAACATTCTTGGGACCACGAGTGCTTACTCACCGGAGAATGGTAATCGCAATAATGCTAGTCAGGTCGGAGATGACATCAACGACTGGACGTCTGAAGGCGCCCGTTTGTACGTGCGATGGCAGCCCAATGAAAACTGGACCGTTGATGCGGGAATCATTTATCAAAACTCCGAAGTCGGTGCGGGTTTTGACTTCAATCCAGCGTTTGGTGACCTGAGCACGATCAAGTTCAAGGACGAGAAGCGGGATGATGAGTGGTACAACGTGTCGTTGATCATTCAGGGTGACCTGGGCTTCGCAGACATTACCATTGCCGGTGGTACTCATAATCGAACAATTGATTACGACCTGGATTCGACGGCGTATATGACAGGGTACAAGACGGCGGGTCTGGATCTTGCAGAGTACTACTCGGGTGTTCGCGAGTTTCTTGACTACGATACCTGCGCCGCCACGGCTTATTGTTATTTGTTTGTTAACTATAACGACTTTGGTGCAGACCCTACGGGACTCATAAGCCTGGACCAGGAGGTTAGCTCCTTCGCTCAAGAGGTTCGCCTGGTATCCAAGGATGAAGGCTCCAACAAATTTAATTGGTTGGTAGGCGCTTTTTACGAGCGCACCAACAATGATTGGGATTACCTGTCATCTGTGGACGACTTCGCTGCGAACGGCGGCGGGGGCTCAATCTTTACTTATTACGGAGTAGAGCCGACTAACGACTGGTTCGATCAGGGATCCCGGTCGGATCTCAGTTACAACGGCAAACCCGGAGGGCGGGGTAATGGCCAGTTACAGGACATCGAAACCGTCGCTGTCTTTGCCGAGCTCAGTTATCGCCTTACTGAGGACCTAACAGTTTCAGCGGGTGGTCGCTACTTTGAAACCGAGCGGGGGGTCGAAGAAAATTCGCTGTTCGTTAATCAGGTGTCGGATAATTTCACCGTCTCTGAAACCACAGAGGATTTTTCGCCTCGCGTGAATGTAACGTGGACACCTACGGACGAAGCCATGGTGTACTTCACGTACTCCGAAGGTGTACGTGTGGGGGGGCAAAATGGCGGGGTGCGTCAGAATCCGAGTTCTGTAGCGCTGGGAGCGCCTCTGTTCTTCGGTCCCGATCGTCTAATTAACTATGAGTTGGGTGGTAAGGCTACCTGGCTGGATGGTCGCCTGCTTACCAACATGACTCTCTTTATAATGGATTGGGAGGACTACCAGATTCAGGTCCAGTTGCCCGTAGCAGGCTCTACGACCGTGAACGCGGGTAATGCATCGATCGATGGTGTTGAGGGTACTTTTGCCTTTGCGTTGTCAGACCACTGGGAGATTTCGGGCGCGGCTACCTATCTTGATGCAAGAATCGACGAAGACATCATTCTCAACAACGGGACCATTGTTGCTGGTGAGGCGGGGGATCCATTGCCCGTCGTTCCAGAATGGAAAATAGTGGCTAGCCTTGAGTACAACACAGATCTTCCCTGGGCGGGTTTGTCAGCGATGGCGCGCTTTGACTACAACTTCGTCGACGAGTCGGTGAATGGTACTAATGCGTCAGTTTTACTGTTTGGCGCCTCAGCTACAGTTCCTTCGGTCCAGCCGGCCTATGAAATTGGCTCTTTGTACTTCTCCATTGATTCCGAAGCAGGCTGGTCTCTATGGCTCGGTGTTGATAATTTGTGGGATGAGCGGGCTCTGACCTTTATCGTCCCACGATTTGGAGACGATCGCGCTTACACGATTCGACCTCGGGAGATTTCTCTGGGCTGGTACAAATCGTTCTAAGGAGCGTGGGTCTACGCAGAGCCAGAGCCCCGTGGGAGTTGCTGACCGCAGGCGTGTAGACTCGCCGCCGCACTGGTGGCAGTCTACCCGCAGACCTTGCTGAAGCCACAGCGGAGCACGTTTTGTCAGTTGAGAATAAACCCCCGTCGAGTCACGCCCGGTACATCTTCGAGAACGCAGCAAAGCTTCTGCAGGCAGAGGACTTTGTTGCGGCAGAGCAGCTTTTGCTCGAAGCGCTGGAAGCGCTGCCTAACGATCCTAATCTACTGCGCCTCTTGGGAGTATCTCTCGCCAAGCAGCGACGCTTTCATGATGCCGAGCAGCGATTGATGCATGTGGTGCGGCTCATTCCCGAGCATTCCCGGGCGTATGAGGATGTCGCCGATGTGCAACTTGCCCAACGCAAACTCGAGGACGCTCTGACTTCGCTGCGCTCCGCTATTCGCCACGCGCCAGATCCAGCACGCGTTCAACAGCGCTTAGCTGAGTTGCTGAGCATCATGGGGCGATCAAGTGAGGCTGAAACGGCATTTGAAGGAGTACTGGATGCCGACCCGGTGCGCAAAGACCTTGCTGGCGCGATGGAGCAGGTGAATCAGGGCAACCTCAAGGAGGCCGAAACCCTCTACACGCAATTGTTGCGTGGGGATCCACACAACGTCGATGCGCTGCGCCTGTTTGGTATCTTGCAGGTTAAGCGAGAGCGCTATGATGACGCTGCGGCGTATTTTCGCCGCGCGGTTGAGCTTGCCCCAGATTTTTGGAAGGCCTGGATCAATCTCGGTACTGCCTACTCAGAGCTTCAGCGCTTTGATGAGGCCGAAAGCGCCTACCAGTCCGCATTGGCGTTGCAACCCCGCTCGGTGCACGTGTTGGAGCGACTGGGCTCAAATGCCATGAAAGCCGGTGAACTGACGAAGTCGGTGCAGTGGCTCGAACAATCCCTGACCATAAGTAGTCAACATTTTCCTTCGCTATTGTGTCTTGGGCATGCGCTTAAAACCTTGGGGCGGCAAGACGAGGCAGTGGATGCTTATCGTCGTTGTATGAGTGCCAAAGCAGACTTCGGGGAAGCTTATTGGAGTCTCGCGAATCTGAAGACCTTTCGATTTGATGACGATGATATTGCTACGATGCAGGAACAGCTAGAGATAGTTGCTGACTCCGTCGAAGAAGAAAAAGCGGACGCAGAAATTGCATTCTCCTTCGCTTTGGGCAAGGCCTGTGAGGATCGTAAGGACTATGCCAATGCTTTTGAATACTACTCACGGGGCAACACTAAAAAGCGTTTCACGGTTAACTACGACCCCATCGAATTCCAGGACAATAATGATCGAATCATCGAGGTTTTTTCCCGGGAGTTCTTTGCTGAGCGCCAGGGCTGGGGTTGCCAGGATGAGGCTCCAATTCTGGTGGTGGGGCTTCCGCGGTCGGGCTCTACTTTGCTTGAACAAATCCTCGCCAGTCACTCTCAGGTAGAGGGGACTGCCGAGCTGCACTACCTGTTGCGTGCCGCGACTCAGTCAGGACTGAATCGTACCGATGGTATTCGGTATCCACAGGTGATGCATGAGCTGCAGGCTCATCACGTGTTGGGTCTGGGCGAGGAGTACATCGAAAGCACCCTGAAGCATCGTACAGGCTCGCCCCGGTTTACCGATAAGATGCCCAATAACTTTACCGCTATAGGTTTCTTACATACGATCCTACCCAAAGCGCGGGTGATCGATGCGCGAAGGCACCCGCTGGACAGTTGCCTGGGTACCTTCAAGCAACTCTTCGCAAATGGCCAGGTGTTCTCCTACGACTTGTACGATCTGGCACATTACTACGGGCAGTATGTGCGCCTCATGGATCATTGGGCCGAGGTGTTGCCTGACAAGGTGCATACAGTGCATTACGAAAATGTTGTTGATGACCTTGAAACGGAGGCGCGAGCGATCGCCGAGTATTGTGGGCTGTCCTGGGAAGAGTCCATGCTTGAGTTTCACCGCAACACGCGTGCGGTGAAAACTGCAAGCTCCGAGCAGGTTAGACAACCTATTTACCGCAGCTCAGTATCCCTTTGGCGGCGCTATGAGGGCCAACTGGGAGAGTTGATAGAGTATCTGGAGCCAGTTCTGGCGCGCTTACCAGAGAAAGATCAGCCGGTTGCTCTGATCTAGCGCTGCGGCCACTCAAAGGGCCAGCGTTGCAGGCCGTGAATAGCGTTGCGGATGTCCATCGATAAATTGATCACTTTGAGTGGCTTTTGCTCACGAAGGTCGTAGAGGGTGACCGTCGATGGAGATGAACCGGCGGCTATCAAGTCATCAGATATTGTGCATAAGCCACGTCCAAATCCCTGCCGTGCGATGCGAGAGTCGTCCACATCCGTGTGGGTCAGTTTGTGCTCTGGAAAACGTGGCACACGAAATGCTTTGCGGGTCTTTGGGCTTTCAAAGCGCAGCGCATCAGAGCGGGTGTCGTTGAAGAGGACGCCGTCCAGAAACGGACGCGCGTTGTGTACGCCTTCGGGTAAGGTCGTCATAACACCGACGGATTTACCATCAAAGCGCAGCAATGATTTGGTGCGAAGTCCGCTCATATACATCCCGCCTTCATCACAGAAGATGTTATTGAGATGTAGTTTGTTTAGCAGCAGAGGACCATTGCTCTCGCGGGGGTCGTAGCGCCGGACTGCGAATGCGGGGCCCTCAGAGAGCAGATGCAGGCCCCAGTCAAAGGCTTCCGTGTCCAGGTTCAGGCCTAGTATGCTGTCAAAGCCGGTTGAACTGATAAACAAGTGGTTTTGGTGAACAGCTATTTCGTGGCAATGCTTGAGATAGGGGTTCTTGTACGAGGCAAGTAGATTGAATGCCTGATCAAAAGCGAAAATTTCGTCACTGGCCGCAATAAAAATGCGCTCACCATGAAAGGCGATGCCGCGTAATCCACGGTCCCAACCCCGACCGGCCCAGTCGATATCTACCTTGTTCCAATCAATGGGCTTGAGCAATTCGTCGGTCTCAAGATTAATAAGATAAACGCCACCATGGCTCTCACCCTGTCGACTACCTCGAACCACCGATGTCGCAATAAGTGCGGTCATAGTATTACCGTCTCCGCGCTTACTGGGGTGCTACGCTGGGAATATAGTCAAAAATGAAGGTAATGCGATCCTCGTCACCGCCATTGATTACGCCGTGACGTTTTTGATTGTTGATCTCGTAAGCCTTTCCAATTTCAAGACGATGTGGTCGCCCATCGATCATAAAACGTACCTTACTGTTCGTTGTGATTGGAATATGGATTCGATGGCCGCGCCGAAAAGACTCATGATTGTCGGTATGCGGGGTGATTGTGGCCCCTGCGCTAAGCCGGGCGGCCATCGCTCGGATAATGGTGCCTCCGGGCGCGTAAAAGCGCTCGATGATTTCATGCATCACGGGAAGAGCCAGGTCCGCGAGGCGCTGCCAGCCACTGCCTTTTACGACGTCTAGCTGGGGCCAGTTATCATGATCACAGAACACGAGAATGATCGACTGCGTGTTGTAATGCACTTCGCTGTACTTCCTTTGACGCAGCTCCTCTTCGCGCCACACGGACTCGTCGAGCGCAAGAACCGCGCTCTTTAGCGCGCTAGAGTCTATAACGCCGAGATCGCGTAAGGGTTGTCCTATCTCCATATTGGCATGGTAACACCGCCCTACTTAAGGACGATGCTAATGTTTGGCTCGGTGTCTGTGTGCTGCCAGCGAGCGGTAATTGTTGTGGTTTCTGTATAGAACTGTACGCCCTGTTTTCCGTAGGCGTGGAGATCTCCACGGAAAGAATCATTCCATCCGGTGAAAGAGAAGAAGGGCAGTAGCACAGGTATCGGAATATTTATGCCGACCTGGCCGACGGCAACTTCGTGCTGGAACTTACGCGCGGCACCGAAGATCTCTTCGCGGTAGATCGCCATATCGGGCGCCACATCGGCAAAGAGCGTTGGCCCAATCCAGTTGCCGTCGGGCATGCCAGGTACGGTAATACTCGTACCGTCCAGGACGCAGGTCGCGCCCTCACGCTTGCCTTGCTCAATCAGCTTGAGCACCCGATCTCGAGATCCTTGAGAAATGATGGGCCCATAAGCTGCAGCGGGGTGATCCCAGGCGCCGGGTTTAGCCGCTGCCATGCGTCCTGCCAGATCATCGTGATGCTCCTTAAGGAGAGCCTGGTAGCGCATCATGAGGCGCGCGCTCGGAAGCGGGTGTCTCCCGCCAGGTTTCGAACGCCGCTTTGGCGCTCGCCAC
>NZ_JBLGBE010000070.1:0-18069 GCF_047617445.1 Congregibacter sp. | reverse complement strand
CCCTTCGCGGCATCGTAAGCAGAACGTAGCGTCCAATCTCCGCGAAACCATAGGTGGCACTGCGACTGTCAGACTCATCGATAAACGCCGACAGGCCATCGATACCGACAATCACTAACAAGACCAGCAAAATCGACAGCCAAACTGTACGCGCTACATAACGATTAAGCCGGCCCACTCATGACCTCCGTAGTCGGCGAACACGGTCAGGCCCGAAGAGCAGCGCCAGAGCCAGTGCAAAAAAACCCAAATGCAGGAGATACATTTGACTGCTGTCCGCCTCTCCTTCTGCGACACTGGTTCGAATACTTGCCAGTAAGAACAGGTAACAAAGGTGTAGCAACAATGCCGGTGCTAATTTTATGTATCGGCCGCGGCGATGATTGGTTTTGCTCAGGCTCAATGCTAAAAGTGCAACGATGGGCACCATAAGCGCAACAGACAATCGCCAGTGCAAAGCGGCCCTATCTTCCGCGTCCGCTGAATTCAACAGCTGCAGCGTCGGCTTCGCATCCACCGGTTCACTCCTCGCGAGCGAGGGCTCCTCGGGCAAAAGTTGACCAAATTGCCCAAAGCGAACAATCCGATAATCCGCGCGGCCGGGGGTTCCGCTAAATCGATAGCCATCGCCAAGCTGTAGATAACGCGCGCCCGTTGCCTCATCCACAACGACCGACCCGCGCTGTGCCACAGTGACGCCTGCGACCTCCCGATCGTCGTTTCCATCCAGTGGGGCGTAGAGAAAAACCTGCTGAAGCTCTCCGGCGTCTGGATCAATGTCGGCGGCATAGGTCACCGTGCCATCGTCCCCGCGAGGCTGGAACCGTCCGGCGGCCAGCAACTGGAGGCCCTGCAGTGCTTGAGGATCACTCAGTAAGGCCTCAGAGCGGGCAGCGCCCTGAGGCGTAACAAACAGCGAAAGACCCGCAACAATCAACATCACCATTACCGCTGGGACTAGCGTAAAGCGCGCCAGTTGTGCAGGACCCACTCCACAGGCACTGAGAATCACCATCTCGCTCTCTACGTAGAGCCGTCCATAGGACATCAGAATGCCAATAAACAAGCCCAGAGGAAGCAATAATTCCAAAAAACCTGGCAGTCGATAAAACATGACGGGGAGCAAAATTTCAGCTGCAAGCTTGCCCGAAGCAGCCTCAGCCAGATACTTCACGAATCGCCCGGTGAGAATAATCGCCAACAAAACGGAGCTCACCGCTACGGTGTGTACTAGTACATCGCTCCCTAAATAGCTGCGTAGCTTCATGCCGGACCAGAATCGAAGATGTGAATGGGGTGTCTGGATAGTTCAGTTTATAGACCATTCATCTTACACTAGGGCCACTGATCTTTTAGAGAGAAATACGATGACAGCTCTTCGCTTTTCCGCTAGCGACCTACAAAAAACCGCTGGTAAGCACACCGACTGCGCAATCCTTCCTGTTGGCAGCAAGCTCAAACTAGATGACGCAGGACGAGCGCTAGCCAAAGACAGCGCCGGCGTAATGGCTGCTGCCCTTAAAGCTGGGGAGTTTAACGGGAATGTGGGTGAAACCCTTCTGGTGCACAGCCCGGGAACGGCCGCGCGCATTCTGATGATAGGTGTCGGTGACGGCAAACTTGGACGTAGTGATTATCTTAAGATCAGCAGCGCATTGGCGCGCGCGGCACTTTCCAGTAAGGCAAACGATGCGCAGATGCACCTCGGTGCTCTCAAAATTCACGTCCGCGACTGGGAATGGTTTTGTCAGCGTATCGCTACCGACCTGGTATACCAGAGCTACCGTTACAAGCTCACGCTCTCCAAACCCAAGGCATCCCCTACTCTGAGTCGTTTCGTAATCCTCAGCGATGATGCCGCGATGACGCGTCAGGCGAAGTCTGCGCTAAATCGCGGCGCACAAACCGGTGCTGGCATTAATCTAGCGCGGGAGCTCGCCAACACACCCGCAAATTACTGCACGCCAGAGCACTTAGCCAAAGAGGCCCGTAGACTGGCCCGGGGCAACGACAAAGCCAGCTGTAAGGTGTTAAACGAAAAGGCCATGGCTGAGCTGGGCATGCACTCCTTGCTGTCGGTTACCGCAGGCACGGCCACACCAGCAAAACTTATCGTCCTTGAATACAAGGGCGGCAAGCGCGGTGAGGCACCTCACGTGCTCGTAGGCAAAGGCATCACATTTGATAGCGGCGGAATTTCTCTCAAGCCCGGAGCCAAGATGGATGAGATGAAGTTCGATATGGGGGGTGCAGCCAGCGTTTTGGGCACCATGCAGGCGGTGATGGACATGGCACTGCCTCTGAACATCGTTTCGATTATTGCCGCCGCAGAAAACATGCCTAGCTCAACAGCGACTAAGCCAGGCGACGTTGTGACATCCATGGCCGGAATTACTATTGAAATTCTGAACACCGATGCCGAAGGCCGACTGGTCCTCTGTGACGCACTCACCTACGCTGAGCGTTTCAAGCCCGCCAGCGTCGTGGATATCGCGACTCTCACTGGCGCCTGCGTGGTTGCCTTGGGCAGCCACGCTTCGGGTTTGTACGCCAACAATGAAGATCTGGCTGCGCAATTACTGGACGCAGGCACCACCAGCCATGACCGGGCTTGGCGCATGCCTCTGTGGGACGACTACCAAAAGCAGCTGGACAGTAATTTTGCCGACATGGGTAACATTGGCGGCCCAGGTGGCGGCAGTATCACCGCTGCTTGCTTCCTGGCGCGGTTCGCGACCAAATACAACTGGGCCCATCTGGATGTAGCCGGGTCTGCTTGGGACTCAGCACCTAAGGGAGCCACCGGACGACCTGTGGGTCTACTCACGCAATACCTCTGTGACCGAGTGGCTGGCGATTGACCCGCGTCGGTTTCTACATAATTGAGAATACCGACGCCGAAAGTCGCACGCGCCTGGCCCTTCGCCTAACGGAGAAGGCCCACAAGCGCGGGCACCGGATCTTTATTCACAGTGAGAATGAGCAACAGGCAAGGCAGCTCGACGAGCTGCTTTGGACGTTTCGGCCGGCCAGCTTCCTACCTCATGCGCTCAGCAGCGATGACCCTAACGAGCAGATATGCATTGGCTGGGGACAGGAGCCGAAGGGACACGATGACCTTCTCATCAATTTGCAAACCCAGGTCCCAGAGTTCATTGGTCGCTTTCAGCGTGTTGCGGAGCTCGTCAATCAGGAGCCTGTCAGACTCGAGGCTTTGCGCCACTCATGGCGACACTACCGTGAGCGAGGTTATTCGTTGGAAGAACATCGACTCCCCAGCGTATAATCGCCTGTTTACCGTTAGGGCGCTTCTGTTTAAGAACTTCTAATCACGCTCGATACGCCAAAACGAACCCACGCTTCGCCTCAGCCCTGGGCCGCCACCTCGCGAGACTGACAAACTATTTATGGATAAGACATTCCAACCCGCAGACATAGAGCAGCGCTGGTACCAGAGCTGGGAAGAAGCGGGCTATTTTGCCCCCAAAGGGGGTGATGAACCTTACTGCGTAATGATTCCGCCTCCCAATGTCACTGGTAGCCTGCATATGGGCCATGGCTTTCAGGAAACCATTATCGACGCACTGGTGCGTTACCACCGGATGGCCGGCTATGACACGCTATGGCAAGTCGGTACAGATCATGCCGGCATCGCCACGCAGATGGTCGTTGAACGCCAATTAGCCGCACAAGGCAAAGATCGTCACGAGATGGGACGAGATGCCTTTATCGAAAAAATCTGGGACTGGAAGGCGGCTTCCGGAGGCACGATCACGCAACAACTTCGTCGCCTGGGCGCCTCTCCAGATTGGTCGCGTGAGCGCTTCACCATGGACCAAGGCCTTTCCGAGGCTGTTCAAGAGACGTTTATCCGCCTGTATCGCGAAGGTCTGATCTATCGGGGTCAGCGTCTCGTGAACTGGGATCCGTCACTCCACACCGCCATTTCAGACCTTGAGGTCGTGTCCGAGGAAGAACAAGGCAAACTCTGGCATTTTCGCTACCCACTGGCGGACGGTTCAGGACACCTGACTGTTGCGACAACCCGCCCGGAAACCATGCTCGGTGATGCAGCGGTCGCAGTGCACCCCGATGACGAGCGCTACAGGCATCTGGTTGGCAAAGAAATTGACTTACCTTTGTGTGACCGACGAATTCCGATCATCGCCGATGACTATGTAGACCCTGAATTTGGTACCGGTTGCGTAAAGATCACCCCCGCCCACGACTTTAATGATTATGAAGTGGGCAAGCGCCATGACTTACCGCTCCTGAATATATTTGACGATGACGCTGCGATTAATGAACAGGCACCGGAATTCTATCGAGGCATGGATCGCTTCACCGCACGAGAAAAGATTATCGAAGACCTACGTCACTTGGGACTTCTGGAAAAGACTGACGACCACAAGCTCAAGGTGCCCCGGGGCGACCGCAGCGGCGTCGTTATAGAGCCCTACCTCACTCAGCAATGGTATGTAGACGCAAAAGCACTCGCTGGCCCCGCGATTCAGGCCGTGAAGAGCGGACAAATCGAATTCGTACCCAAGCAATGGGAGAACACCTACTTTGCGTGGATGCGCGATATTCAAGACTGGTGTATCAGTCGTCAACTTTGGTGGGGACACCGCATTCCCGCCTGGTTTGATGCCGAAGGCAACATTTACGTAGGTCCAGATGAAGCCAGTGTTCGCGCTGAGCACGGTCTGAACGAAAAGCTTCCCTTACATCAGGACGAAGATGTTCTGGATACATGGTTCTCCTCCGCGCTGTGGACGTTTAGCACGCTGGGCTGGCCTGAAGAAAGCGAAATGCTCCAACGCTATCACCCGACTAGCGTGTTAGTTACCGGCTTTGATATCATCTTTTTCTGGGTCGCGCGAATGATCATGATGACATTACATCTGCGCGGCGAAGTGCCCTTTAAACAGGTCTATGTCCATGGCTTGGTGCGTGATGCCGAGGGCCAGAAGATGTCAAAGTCCAAAGGCAATGTTCTGGACCCCATCGACCTTATTGATGGCATTGATCTGCATAGCCTCATAGAGAAACGCACCACAGGCCTTATGCAGCCCCAGCAGGCGGAGCGTATTCGCGAGGCCACCGCTCGGCAGTTCCCCGATGGCATTAACGCTTACGGCACGGACGCCTTGCGATTCACGTTTTACTCACTCGCTGCGACCGGTCGTGACATCAAGTTTGATATCGGGCGCATCGAGGGTTTCCGAAATTTTTGCAACAAAATATGGAACGCTGCGCGCTACGTCTTGATGAATTGCGAAGGACAAGACTGCGGATTGGACCCGAGTTTGCCGGTAACTTTGGGAACATCAGAACGCTGGATAGAAAGTGAGTTGCAGCGTGTTTTGGAGAAATTCAGAAGGTCCATCACAAGTTATCGGTTTGATCTGGCGTCCCAGGGGCTTTACGACTTTATCTGGAATGAGTACTGCGATTGGTATCTCGAGCTATCAAAAGTGGCACTGAGAGATGAGAGCGACCCCGCCGCGGCAAGAGGCACGCGCAGAACTCTGATTCGCACCTTGGAACAGAGCCTCCGGGCACTCCACCCATTAATGCCTTATATCACCGAAGAAATCTGGCAAAACGTTGCCCCCCTCGCGGGAGCTACAGGCCCCACGATCATGCTTCAGGAGTTTCCCCGAGAAGACTCCTCTCGCGTGGACGAACGCGCAGTCGCTGATATTGAGTGGCTCAAAAGCTTCGCCTTTACTGTGCGCACCATTCGGGGTGAGATGAACATACCACCCGGCAAACGACTGCCAGTACTACTTCGAGACGGAAGTCCCGAAGACCCCCAGCGTATAGAAGCGCTGGAAGCACAACTGAAACAATTAGCCGGAATCGCGACGATTCAATGGTTAGAAGGAGAAGCTCCAGCGAGTGCAACGGGGCTGTGTGGGAAACTTGAAATCCTTGTCCCTCTTGCTGACATCATCGACCGGGACGCTGAGCTTGCACGACTGGACAAGGAAATCGAAAAGCTTCGGGGAGAGTTGAAGCGGATACAAGGAAAACTCAATAATACGGGCTTTGTCGCCAAGGCACCCGCAGAAGTCGTGGCGAAAGAAGAAGAGAAACTGAGCTTTCAGCAGGCATCTCTAGAAAAACTGCTGCTGCAACGAGAGCAGTTGGGTAATATCCCCGCATAGACTGGCCGCAGAGTCAGCTTAAAAATGCAATACCGAGGAAGATTCAATGAGCAAGAGGAGCAACGGCACTGTTAAATGGTTCAACAATGCCAAGGGCTTTGGTTTTATTACAGGCGAAAGTCTCGACGGCGATGTGTTTGGGCATTTTCGCTCCATTCAAGGTGATGGTTTCCGCACCTTGAATGAAGGCGAAGACGTCGAATTCACGTTGACTGAGGGTCCGAAAGGTCTTCAGGCTGAAGACGTCGCCAAAATTTAGTTACTCGCCCCCAAGGGGCGACCACCTTCACTTTAAGGAGTCTCATGTCTATACCAGGCAAATTGCTGATCGCTTTGCTTTCAGCATTGGCAGTGTCAGCTGCAGCAACAATATTCTACGCAAGCCACACCATCGGCAGCCTTTTCCCCGCCGCAGCAATAGCAGCAATACTTGCTGTCTTGCTCAGCCATCGTGCACTACCCATGCCCGCGGGTCTTAATTCTGATAGCAAACCAGCGAAACAAAAAGCTGCAAGCACAAAGGCAAAGGCAAAGCCCACCAAAAAGCCAAAAGCCGATAAGAAGGCAGAGCAAAAGTCAGAAAAGAAAGCCGATAAGCCTGTGACAAAATCTGCGGGCAAACCAGAAAACGGCACCGTTAAGTGGTTCAACGGCACCAAGGGCTTCGGTTTCATCATTCGTGACAATGGTGAAGAAATCTTTGTTCATCACCGATCTATTGTGGGAGAAGGTCGTCGGAGTCTTCGCGATGGCGCCGCTGTCAAATACAGTGTTGTCACTACTGATAAGGGTCCCCAAGCCGAAGAAGTAGAGGCCATCGATTAAGCGTGGCGGTCATCAGACAACACCGCTTTAGGGGCGTCGTACTTCCGACGTCGAGTCATCCTGAGATTCGCAGAACCAAGCGAGAGCAAGGCGCGCCATCCCTCCATGGCAACAAGCTGTGGAAGTCAAGCTGCCTTGTCATTGATTACCTGCATAAAAATCCCGACCCCGCTCCAGAGCGGGTTTTAGACGCGGGATGTGGCTGGGGTATCGCTGGCATTTGGTGCGCCAAACAGTTTGGAGCACAGGTCACCTCTGTGGATGCAGATCCTCAGGTGTTTCCTTTTTTGAATGTCACCGCAGCGCTCAATGGCGTCAGCACCGAGTTGCGGGTTGCGCGCTTCGAAGCGCTCAGCGGCAAGCTCCTCAGTGGCTTTGACACACTCATTGCCGCTGATGTTTGCTTCTGGGATGAACTCGTGGGGCCTGTGAGCAATTTGGTCAACCGGGCTATCAAAGCCGGCGTGAAACGCATCATTATCGGCGATCCTGAACGGCCTACGTTCCACGAAATGGCATTACGTTGCGTGGATCGTCACGGAGGTGAGGTTCTGGAGTGGAAGACTAAAGGAACCCTCGCCGCCAGCGGCGCTCTGCTGGTGATCAATAACTACTAAGCCACTGAAACCACTTGGGCACAATGTACAACGGGGTTAGGCCCTGGGCTCCAGGAGCCTAGGGTCTAAACAGCTGGTAGCTTACAAGAACGTTCTCAACGGCTACTACCTGACCATTCTCCACGACAGGTCTGAACCGCATCCCCGCGATGTAGCGTTGCAGCCGCCCCGCAGAACGCCTCCAGCGTTCTGCGACCGGAGCCACGTCGGCAAAGGCGCGGCCGTTTTCTCTCACGCTCAACCGTACCGTCATAGGACCTTCGCCCTCCCCGGGCTCCCGCTGGAGAAACACACCGTTATCCGGCAAAGGCACCGGTCTTGAAAACCATCTAAGTGCCAGTTCTCCCAAACCATTGCTTTCGAGCTCAAGCCAGAGATCCTCATACATGCTGCGCGCCTCTCGGGTCGCACCATGCCACTGCAACCAATCGGCGAGAACGAGTAGAGCTTCTGCACGAACCCGGTGATCTTCAGGCGGGATGACAAGGAGTAATTCTTCGATGAGGCTGCGCCCCGCGCCTTGCAATGTCCGCTGTAGGCTTTCAAGTCGTTCCTGCTGCAAATTGAAATCCCGGGGGTCCTCTGAGCCAGCAAAACCGCTTCGACGCTCTCTGAGTATCGGCCGCGGTCTTATCAAATCTTCTATGAGATAGAGAGTCTTTAGCTGGCTAACCGCGGCATCAGCCAACTGTCGATAGTCCGCCGCAGGTTCTTGCGACGCCAGCCTACTGAGGAGATCATCATGCAGACCATGTAAGCGCAGTAAACGGTTCATCGGGCCACGATCCAAATCTCGTCGCAGCGCCTCCCGCTGCCAGCGGAGATACTCCATCACCGCACTCCAACGTAATCCGTTCCACGGTGGCTGGCCGGAGCCATAAAGGCGGAAGAAGTAGTCGTATCTTTCGTCAAGCGCCCCAAAGTCCTCTTCCCGACGCAAACTGTCTAATATCGAACGGAGAATCGGTCGCTGCGCCGTGCTGTAGAGCCCCTCGTTGACCCGAATCAAATGCAGAGCTCTTTCCCGGCTTCGGCGGGCAAGCTCTGTCGCTCCCGCAGCCTCCTGTGCTCGGGCAAGCTCGTCCAGTGTTTCTGCCAAAGCCATGGCATAAGGACCGTCCCGGTACTCCTGCTCTATCAATCGCTCGCTGATTGCACGAACAAGTTGCAGCGCATCCGACTCAGCTATCGCTGTGACTGGGGATGGCATGCTTGGACCGCCCTCTTCTAGCCAGGTTGCGTCCAGCTCCACAAAAAATTTGCCATACGATTCCGCAGCGGCCATGGAATAAGTCGCAAAGAACAGAAGCTTTACAAAGATGAGTAACGGTAATAAGCGCATAGAGTCGATATAATGACGTAACTTAACGTACGACACACCTTCTGAATTCTCATGAGTAAAAAACAACGTCGGGATATCCCGCGCTTCGCACATCCAATTATCGAGACACATTGTCATCTTGACTATCTTGAAGCCGATGCACTCGCTGAAGAATTACAGACAGCGCGCGAAGTGGGCGTAGAACGCATCATCACTATCGCGGTGAGCCCCGGCAATTTAGACACTGTTCAAGATTTGGCGCAACGTGAGGACAGGGTTTTTTGCACCCAAGGTGTACACCCACACGAGGCAGAAGCCTATAACGCAGAAGTCGACCAACGCATTCGTCAGGCCGCGTCGAATCCAAAGGTTGTGGCCATCGGAGAGATAGGTCTGGACTACTTTTATGATCACGCGGATCGCGCCATTCAGCGTCAGGTCTTCGCCGATCAATTGTTGATTGCTGCGGCCTGCGATCTACCCGTGGTGATCCACAGCCGAGATGCTGATGAGGATATGCAGGCAATACTGACGGAGCATTTGGAGAGTTTGCCAAAACGCGGGGTCATCCACAGTTTCAGCTCAGGACTATCCCTTGCAGAATTCGCACTTGAGGCAGGGTTCATGCTCGGCTTTAACGGCATGGTCACCTTTAACAGCGCCAACAACGTCAGAGATGCGGTAGCGCTTACCCCAGTAAATCAAATACTGCTCGAGACGGATGCGCCCTACCTCACACCCGTTCCCTATCGAGGACGCAGTAATGGTCCTCGGTACCTTCCATTTGTCGCCGAAAAGGTCGCGGAGATTAAGGACTTGCCCATCGAAGAACTTCTGAAGCAGTGCTTCGCCAACAGTGAACGCCTGTTCTTTACTCACGCACAAGACGCGGACGTCCAATGAACTTTGCCATTGGGCAACGCTGGCTGAGCCATGCCGATAGTGAATTAGGCCTGGGCATTATCGTTGAGCTGGACGGCCGACGGGTCAGCCTACACTTTCCTGCTGTAGAGGAAGAACGCACCTATGCTACGGAAAATGCGCCACTTACCCGCGTAAAACTGCGAGAAGGTGACACTCTGCACACCCGGGATGGGCGTAAGCTTCAAGTACTTTCAGTACACGAGGAGCAGGCATTACTGATCTACGAGGTTGCTAGCGAGGGCCAGCGTGAACTAGTGGCCGAGCTCGACCTCGATGATCACATCGATCTGGCAACACCACGACAGCGCCTCTTAGCCAGCCAAATTGATAGCCACGCAGCCTTTGCACTGCGGATGCAAACCTGCAACCACCTACATGAACTTCAGCAAAGCGGACTCCGGGGACTTCTTGGTACTCGCACCGCATTACTGCCGCACCAGCTCTATGTGGCTAACGAAGTCGGCAAGCGCCATGCGCCTAGAGTACTGCTTGCCGATGAAGTGGGTTTAGGGAAAACCATCGAAGCTGGCATGATTCTGCATCGCCAGCTTCTCAGCGGTGACAGTCGTCGTGTCCTGATCATGGTTCCCGAGTCCCTGCAGTTCCAGTGGCTGGTAGAAATGCGTCGCCGTTTCAATCTTCAATTTGCCTTGTTTGACGAATCAAGGCTCGTGGAAAGCGACGAGGGCATTAACGCCTTCGAAGAGGAGCAGCTTGTGCTCTGCGCCACAACGCTGTTCCTGGACCCCAATGTCCGCGCTCTGGCTCTCGACGCTGACTGGGACATGCTCATCGTTGACGAGGTTCATCGACTCGCCTGGAGCGCCGAGGGAGCGAGTGAAGAGTTCCAGTTTTTGCAAACTATGGCGGCAGAAGTGCCCGGGCTATTGCTACTGACCGCTACGCCGGAGCAGGTGGGCCAAGAGGCACACTTCGCACGACTCTCACTGCTTGACCCAGAGCGCTTTCACGACTTCTCGGCGTTTGTTGAAGAGGAGTCACAATACAAACGCTGGAGCACTCTCATAGACGCACTGGATCAAGGCGAGTCTGCTGAAGGCTTGCCCGCGGACATTGATCCCTCGGCGCCCCCCGAAAGCCAAATTGCCGCTCTTTTGGATCGATACGGGACTGGCCGGGTGTTGTTTCGCAACGCACGTGCAAGCGTTGGTGGATTTCCCACGCGGGAAATGCTGCCTCACCCGCTTCCATCCGTGGACAATCCGATTTATCAGGGTCTTTATCCAGATCTCTATACAGACACTGAATTGTGGCTGCAAGAAGACCCTCGCGTGGCCTGGCTCGTAGCCCAGCTCAAGTCACTACGCCCGCAAAAAGTTCTGGTGATCTGCGCCAAAGCAGAAACCGCCCTTGCACTAGAGAGTTATCTGCAGCTGCGTGCTGGCATTCGTTCAGCCGCCTTTCACGAGCAGCTAAGCCTGATTGAGCGCGATCGAGCCGCAGCCTACTTTGCAGAACAAGAACAAGGCGCTCAGGCACTCATATGTTCAGAGATTGGTGGTGAGGGTCGCAACTTTCAATTTGCTCAACATCTCATACTCTTTGACCTCCCCGAGCATCCAGATCAGTTAGAACAGCGGATTGGACGACTTGATCGCATCGGGCAAAGGGATCGTATTTTCATTCACGTGCCTTACATCGAAGGCAGCGCTCAGGAAACACTTATGCGCTGGTACCACGAGGGCATCGACTTATTTCGGGCCAGTTGCTCTGCGGGCGATATGATCCTCGGGAAGTTCAGGGCCAAGCTTGAGGAGCAACTTCGCAGCCGCAGTCCCGGGTTTGAGGAACTCCTGGAAGAGACGGCGCGCTTCACAGCCAACACCCGAAAGGAATTAAGCGAGGGACGTGACAAACTACTGGAGCGTAGCTCTTGCAACACAGAGCAAGGCCTTGCTCTGTGTGCCGCTATTAGCGACATCGAGGACCCCCGAAGCTTGGGAGAGTATCTCGAAGAGCTATGTTCCGTGACCGGCGTTGAGCACGAGGAACACGGTGAACACAGCAGTATTTTGCGCCGGGGAGAACAAGAACTCTTGGAGGTATTCCCCGAGGTACCGGAAGACGGCTGCACAGTGACCGTCTGCCGGGATCAAGCCCTACAGCGTGAAGACTGGATATTCCTAGGCTGGGAACACCCCTGGATGGAGGATGCCATGACGACGGTGCTTGGTAGCTCACTGGGACAAGCCAGTGTCGGTGCCATGACGCTTAAAGGGGTCCCCGGCGGCTCACGACTGTACGAGCTATTGTTTACCGTATCGCTCAGTGCTCCGCGAGCACTCGGACTACAACGTTACCTACCTCTCGCCCCGAAGCGCTTGCTGCTTGACGCCAACGGCCGTGATCTCAGTAAGCTCTTAACCCACGAACGTCTGAATGAGCGGGTAGAAAAGCTGCCTCGCGGAACGGTCAACAAAATCGTGCGTCAGCTAACCGACGAGATCGAAGCGCGTATCGATGACGCCGAAAAGAATTTCGCCACTGAGCTGGCCTCTCGTCAGGCAGATGCCGCAGCACAGTACAGCAAAAAGTTAGACGAAGAGATCACTCGATTGAGCTCACTAAGAGAGGTCAATCCCGCCATTCGTAGCGAGGAAATCGACAATCTTCGAGACCGTCGAGCGGCTGGCTTAGCGGCGCTAGGTACCGCGCGAGCCACACTGCAAGGCGTGCGACTGGTGCTAAGCCGCTAGAGACCGCCTGGTCAGGCTCCGGTCAACCAGAGACATCCTGGCCACCATCCAGCACAAGGATATGGCCGGTAACAAATGCGGAGGCTCGAGAGCATAGGTAGATCGTTGTGCCTGCTGCATCCTCGGGTGTGCCTATGCGCCCTCGAGGAATCGCTTTCGCCATCTCAGCTTCGTGGTCCAGCAGGTGCGCCGTCATCTTGCTTGGAAAAAAACCGGGTGCAATAGCATTTACGTTGACGTTCGAGGGAGCCAGATCCACGGCCAACTGCCGCGTCAAATGATGCACCGCTGCCTTGCTAGCCGTGTATGAATAGTTCTGAAGCGGCGCGTAGGACAGGCCATTAATCGACCCGATGTTTACCACCCGAGCCGGATCCTCCGCGGTCGCCGAGGCGCGTAACTGCGGAAGAAGAGCCTGAGTGAGAAAGAACACAGACTTAACATTAAGATCCATGACCTTATCCCAGCCACTTTCCGGAAACTCCTCTAAGGGCGCTCCCCAGGAAGCGCCGGCATTGTTAATCAAAATATCAATTGTCGATTCTCGAGCTGCAATATCCTTCGCAAAGGCTTCCACGCCCGCCGGCTCGGCTAAGTTACCCGGGATAGCAATACACTCACCCACCTTTGAAAGCTCCTCGGCGGTAGCCTGAAGTTCATCGGCACGTCGAGCCGTGATGTAGGTTTTTACGCCATTCTCCACCAGGCCCCGGGCGATCATTGCACCAATTCCACGAGAACCACCGGTGACCACAGCCACTTTTCCTTGAAGTCTAAAAAGGTCTTTCATCGTTGAACAGCTCCTGCGTTTTTTTCCAAAAGGGATATCTATCGTTAATCCCCTTGCCTGGAATCATCTGGACGCCTGATGGCACAGCGCGTTAATTAACTGATCACGAGTATCGGCTGGGTCAATAACAGCGTCTATCTCAAGATGAGCCGCCGCCTCCAGTGCCTTACCCTTGTCGTAGAGCTCCGCTAAAAGTTTATCGAACAATTGTTGTCGCTCATCGGGATCGGACACCGCTTCCAACTCCTTGCGGAATCCGAGACGCACGGCGCCCTCAAGCCCCATGCCTCCAAACTCACCCGTAGGCCAGGCGGCGGCAAAATGCGGAACAGCGAAGCTGCCACCGACTAGCGCCATAGCGCCGAGTCCGTAAGCTTTGCGGAGAAAAACAGCTAAGATCGGCACCTTCATTGATGCAGCACTTTCGAATAAGGCAGACATACGATGTACGGCCCCTGCAGCCTCGCTGTCAGGCCCCACCATAAAGCCCGGCGTATCCACCAACGATATTACCGGTAGTCCGGTGCGATTGCAGAGGTTCAAAAATCTCGATGCTTTATCGGACGCGTCGCTATCGACGGCCCCGCCCAATTGTTGACAATCGCTGGCCAAAACGCCAACCGCACGACCACCGAGACGGGCGAACCCGGTAATCACGCTGCGACCAAAGACTCGCCGCAATTAAGTAAAGCTCTCTACGTCGAAAAGGCGCTCTATGATGTCGCGCACCGGATAACTCCAACGACGATCCTCGGGTAGTGCGTCGCGTAAAGGCAGTTGATCCTGGGCAGTACTGGGAGACACATCGCCTTGGAAGTACCAGAGTACGCGCCGCGCCATTGCGGTAGCCCCCGCCTCGTCGTCCACGAGAATATCAATCACGCCATTACGCCACTGCGTCTCTGCCGGTCCTATCTCGTCGGGACGAAAGCTGCCGAGCCCCCCGCCTTCAATCATTGCCGGACCGGCCATTCCAATACTTGAGGCGCGTGTTGCAATGCGAATATCACCAGCACCAAAGAGCGCTGCATTACCTGCAAAGCAATAGCCATTGTTTACGACAATCCGCGGCATCCCTGTCTTGAGCGACGCCCAGCTCGCAAAAGTATCGACATTGAGTCCTGCGATCTGCGTCGTAACATCCGTATCTCCCGGGCGCCCGCCGCCTCCCTCGGTATACATGATCACAGGCAAACGCTGACGAGCCGCAATAGAAAGGAGTCGATCAATCTTGGCGTGATGAAAGAAACCCTGGGTCCCTGCCAACACACTGTAGTCGTAGATCACCAGAGCCGTGCGCGCCTCTTGCGAAGAAAAATACTCGCTATTTACTTCGCCGATCCCGGTAATAACACCATCACCTGGAGTCTCGCGTTGTAACTCTTCATAGTCCCGGCGCTGTCGCTGGGCGGCGACTGCAAGAGCCCCGTATTCAACGAATGGACCCTTGCTCAATAAATCCGCGAGGTTCTCTCTTGCCGTGCGAAAACCCCTCTTACGTCTTCGCTCTACGGCTTCGGGGCGTTGTGCATCGCTGCCGCGAGCAACTCTCTCGCGGAGCTGTTTTAGTTCCTGGCGATCCTTGAAACTCATAACAAGCTACCTTGCCCTAGCGAAGTCCTCATCGTCCTTTAAAAACCGGAGGGCGCTTCTCAAAGAACGCAGTTACGCCCTCTGTGGAATCCTCACTTGAGATGCAAATACTTTGCATCGCAGCCTCCTGCGAAATCATTTCACCGAAGTTTAGATCAGCAGCCATGGACAATGCCTTCTTGCTGAACTGGACCGCAAGTGGTGCTTTTTTTGCCAACTCCGCCGCCCACTCTAATGTCGCCTGAGTCTCTTCGCCTTCTTCCACAACGCGATTACATAAACCCAACTCAAGACAACGCTCGGCGTATAAGCGCTCGCCACCCACAATGACTTCCAGTGCACGCTTTCGTCCCAGGGCTCGAAGCAACTGCCAGGTCGCACCGCCATCGGGGATAAGACCAATCGCAGCGAAGGCCTGATACAGATAGCTACCCTTAGCCATCACCACCAGATCACAGGCCATCATGTAGGCGCTGCCAATACCGGCAGCGGGACCACTTACTTCGGCAATCCACAGTTTGGGAGAGTCAGTAATACCCAGAATGCTGGGCTTATATTCGCTCTTAAGCATGTGCTCTGTCAGGGGACCAAGATGCGCAGGATCGCCGGAAAACCCGTCTTCCAAATCGGCTCCGGCACTGAACGCCCTCCCCGCTCCCGCCAACACAATGACCCTCAACTCCGGATCAGCATTGAGCGCATTAACAGCAGACAACATCTCTTGACGCAAGGTCGTAGAAAACGTGTTCAACTTCTCCGGGCGGTTCATTAGCAACCGGGCAACGGGGCCGTGCTTCTCTACTAACAAGGTTTCGTAAGTTAGCTCGCTCATGGAGTCGTCCTTTATTGTTCTTAGAAAATGCGACGTTGGTACGGCAATTTACTGTATCGCACCAGCCAGGCGCAGAGCGGCGATCTCTTGCTCCGCAAATCCCATGGCGCCCAATACCGATTGCGTATCCTCGCCATTGGCATGCGGACCATGTGCCACCTTCGATGCAGTACGAGAAAATCGCGGTGCCGGCGCCGGCTGTACGACGCCGTCGAGCTCTATATAGCTATCTCTTGCAAGGGCCGCGCTGTGTTGTGGCGCTTCGGTGAATCGCAGCACCGGTGCAAAGCAGACGTCTGTGCCTTCCATCAAATCACACCACTGGTCTCGAGTTTTCTGGATAATAATCGCCCCGAGGGCCAGCTTTTGCTCAGACCAAAGCTGAGGATTATTCTGCTCCGCAAAGTCCGACGCCGACAGTCCGGCTTTCTCCATAAGTAAGGCATAGAACTGCGGCTCGATAGAACCAATAGATACGTACTCGCCGTCCGCACACTCATAGGTGTTATAGAAGTGCGTGCCGCCATCAAGCATATTCGCCTCGCGTTCTTCGGCATTCCAAAGACCCGCTGCCTCAAGGGTATGAAACATCCACATCAGCTGCGCAGCCCCATCGACCATTGCGACATCAACGACCTGCCCCTGACCTGAACTTGCGGCCTCAAGCAGGGCCGCCAGGACGCCGTTCACCAGCAGCATGCCACCTCCGCCCATATCGCCAACCAGATTCAAAGGCGGCATGGGACGACCGGAAGCCTCGCCATTGGCATACAGCGCTCCCGTCAGGGCAATGTAGTTGATGTCGTGGCCGGCCGCTGAGGCTAAGGGGCCTTCCTGCCCCCAGCCGGTCATGCGCGCAAAAATCAGCTTTGGATTACGGGCGAGGCAGGTCTGTGGTCCCACCCCCAGTTTTTCGCACACGCCTGGGCGAAAAGGGTCGATGATCACATCGGCGTTTTCCACCATGCGCAACAGCGCTTCTACGCCCTGCTCGGACTTGAGATTCAGGACGACAGACTTTTTTCCGCGACCGCTGACGCTCTCCAATGGTGAAGGCGCATCGGCTGCCGCTCGATCAACGCGAATCACTTCAGCACCCAGGTCGGCAAGCATCATGCCCCCCATGGGTGCCGGCCCAATGCCTGCCAGTTCGATAACCGTGTATCCGTTAAGCGGTCCCATAGACACTATCTCCTTCCTCAAAAGTTACGGATATTGAACGGCTGGTAGTTATCACCGAGGCAATCGCGACTCACGATAATCTTCATTATCTCGGAACTACCTGCGTACACCGTTGCTATTTTTGCGTCGGTAAACTGACGACTGATGGGGTATTCATCCATGTAGCCCGCACCCCCGTGCAACTGCACGCCAATGTCGGAGACCTTGACCTGCAATTCACTGGTCACCAGTTTGGCTTTTGCCGCGTCTACGGCATTCAGTTCACCTGCATTGAATGCCGCGACACACTGATCCACATAGTTCTGTGCAATATCGAGGTCGGTACGCAGCTCTGCAAGTTTGAACTGGGTATTCTGGAATGCCGAGAGCGGTTTTCCAAAAGCCTTACGCTCCTTCACGTACGCGCAAGTGAGATCCCAGGACAGCTGTGCTGCGGCCAAGTATCCGCAAGCGCCGATAAGTCGCTCCTCCGCCAGCCCCTCCATGAGATAAATAAAGCCTTTGTGCGGCTCCCCAAGGATATTCGCCTTGGATATGCGAACATCGTCAAAAAACAGCTCCGCAGTATCCTGCGCTTTCATGCCCATTTTTTCGAGATTACGACCCCGCTCAAAGCCTTCCATTCCACGCTCCACGATAAACAGCGTCATAGCATGAGGATTGTTTTCGGGGTCCGTTTTTGCAGCAACGATCACAACATCGGCGTTAATGCCGTTAGAAATATAGGTCTTTGATCCATTGAGGACCCAGTGATCTCCGTCTTCAACAGCGGTGCTACGCATGCCCGCAAGATCGCTTCCCGCGTCGGGTTCTGTCATAGCAATGGCCAGTATGGTATCGCCGCTGGCGCAGTCCGGAAGAAAACGCTGGCACTGCTCCTCGGTACCGAAACGCGTGAAGTAGGGTCCTACTAAACGACTGTGCAAGGTGCTGTACCAATCACCAACGCGGGCGTAGGCGGTTTCCTCGATGATCACCTGTTCAAAACGAAAGTCGGGGTCACCCATGCCACCGTATTTTTCATCTGGCCACACCATAAGAAACCCGCGCTCCCCTGCCTTACGGAAGGCCTCCCGATCGACAATCCCCGCCTCT
>NZ_JBLGBE010000069.1:0-18170 GCF_047617445.1 Congregibacter sp. | reverse complement strand
TAATTGCTGTGGATACCATGCGCTATCAGGTGAGCAACCTTTACCATCTACTGGGTCGGGTGGAAGACAGCGTGTTTGCGCTTGCGGGCCGCGCAGCACAGTTGCTGGATTGGCAGCGGGATCACCGGTTTTGCGGTCGATGCGGTGCGCAAATGCAAGCAGCCGATGGCGAACGGGCCATGGGCTGCGGTTCCTGCAAGACCATGCTGTATCCCAGAATCTCGCCCTGCGTAATTGTGCTGATAACCCGGGGCGACGAAATGCTCCTGGCGCGTAACGCGCGTTTCCCAAGACCCATGTACAGTTCACTCGCGGGCTTTATTGAAGCCGGGGAGAGCGCGGAGGACACTTTACGCCGTGAGGTCAGAGAGGAAGTCGGCGTCGAAGTCGGTGAAATCGAGTATTTCGGATCCCAGTCATGGCCATTTCCCAATCAACTGATGCTGGGTTACTTTGCCGAATACGCATCTGGTGATGTTACGCCGGACCTGGACGAGATTGCAGAGGCCAATTGGTACCACCCCCAGGATCTACCTCCCGTGCCTCCGACATCATCGATTGCGGGCCAACTCATCCAATACCACTGTCGACGTACCCAGCAGGGGTAGCGACAGCTCTATAACACTCAGGAAACCTTATGGAATTTCTCTCTGAATACGGTCTTTTTCTAGCGCAGGCCGTCACTATCGTTATCGCTGTGGGACTGATTATCTTGTTGATAGCGGCTGCGTCCCAACGGCATCGTGGAGAAAGCAGCGGCCACATCGAAGTACACAAGTTAAACGACCGATACAAAGACCTGCGGGAGACTCTCCGAGACGCAACCCTTGATCCGGCTATGCGCAAAGAGTCGCACAAAGCTGAAAAGAAGGCGGATAAGAAGAAAGCCAAGGAAGAATCCAAAGCCGCAAAGAAGCAAGTAAAGGCAGGGAGCGAAACTGCCGCGGAGAAACCACGACTCTATGTGTTGAATTTTGATGGCGATATTCGTGCGTCCGCGGTAGAGCAGTTACGCGAAGAGGTCTCAACGCTGCTGGGTGAGCTTAAAGACAGCGATGAGGTTCTGCTGCGTCTGGAGAGTGGCGGCGGCATGGTGCACAGCTACGGCCTCGCATCTAGCCAACTTCAGCGTATTCGCAACAAGGGTGTGAACCTTACCGTGGCCGTGGATAAGGTGGCCGCCAGTGGGGGCTACATGATGGCCTGTGTGGCCAACGAGATTATCGCAGCGCCTTTTGCCATCATCGGTTCTATTGGCGTTGTGGCTCAGCTACCCAACTTTCATCGTGTCTTGAAAAAGAACGACATCGATGTGGAGATTTTGACCGCCGGAGAGTACAAGCGGACCCTGACGGTCTTCGGTGAGAACACCGACAAAGGCCGCGAGAAGTTCAAAGAAGAGCTGGAAGATACTCACGTACTCTTCAAGCAGTTTGTTAAAGAAAATCGCGAAGTTGTTGATATTGATAGTGTTGCTACTGGCGAGACCTGGTATGGACAGCGTGCCAAGGACATCAATTTAGTAGATGCGGTGCAAACGTCCGATGAGTACATTCAGGACAAACTCGAGTCCCATGGTGTGTTTGAGCTGACCTATGTGCCTCGTAAGAACTGGCAACAAAAGCTGGGGATCGCTGCGGAAAATGCCTTGGAGCGCAGCTTTCTCAAGCTCTGGCAGGCGTCGCTAACGCGTCCCAAGCAGTAGCTAAGACAGCTGAGCTGAGGCTTTTTTGAGCACATTAGCCAATCAAAAAGACCTTTCGATCTGAGCGACCGCTCATGGCGCTGGGACTAGATATGATCCGGCAGTCGCAGAGGCTTGCATAGGGCTCATTCAAAGTGGGCTGATTACTGTGTAACACGCAGCTATGGGCTGGATTTATCCGCCGCGCGTGCCTCACACATTTTTCGCTGCAGCATCGCCCGGTTAGCCAGAGCGTCCTGGTCGGCCTCATCGCCAAGAATCGCGGCGCTGATATCATTCTGTGGGTTTATACAGGGATCTTCCTGCGAAGGGTCGCTCGTGAGTAAGTAAGCTACTGCGCCTAAGCCCACAAGCAGTGCGAACGACAAGAAACTGAGAACGCGATTCATGACTCTGACGACGGCTTAAGCGCCTCGCAAGCCTGATGCTGAGAAAGAAAGACCTGCCCCGACAACCGCTGAAGAAAATCGGTACGTTCCAACGCATCCATTACCGGGCCCTTCACTTCACTAAGATGTAGCATTATCCCTTGTTCTTTGAGTCTCAGGGTAACTGCCTCAAGCGTTTCCAGTGCGCTCAGATCAATCGCATTCACTGCCGTGCACTGCAAGACAATGTGTTTTAGGCGGTTGTCGCGGTCAGCGATGACGGCGTAAATAGCGCTTTCCATATAGCCCGCATTCGCAAAGTACAGACTCTCGTCAATACGAAGAGACACGATGCTCGGGTAGGTGATGACGTCGTGGCGATTTACATTACGAAAATGTTCGGTGCCGGGCACTTCTCCAACAATGGCGATATGCGGCTGAGACGTCTTATGCAAATGCAAACTGATAGACGCCACAATACCGGCCAACACCCCTAGCTCCACACCAAAAAACAGCGTGCTGAGTATAGTCACCATCACCGCCGCAAAGTCACTTCTAGAATAGGTCCATGCCAGTTTTATGAGACTGAAGTCTATGAGCGAGGTCACAGCCACTATGATTGTCGCCGCCAGCGTCGCCTTGGGGAGAAAATAAAGTACTGGAGTCAGGAGCAGGGCAGCGGCGGCAATTCCTGCGGCCGTGAGTACACTCGCCAACTGAGTCTGTGCTCCAGCGTCGAAATTAACCACCGATCGAGAGAACCCTCCAGTGAC
The DNA here is from genome assembly GCF_047617445.1 of Congregibacter sp. Classification (GTDB taxonomy): domain Bacteria; phylum Pseudomonadota; class Gammaproteobacteria; order Pseudomonadales; family Halieaceae; genus Congregibacter. Next base: position 15,324 of record NZ_JBLGBE010000069.1, on the reverse strand, counting down.
CGGGAAGCCACCGGACATCGCCGATGCAACGTTAGCCGCGCCTAGAGCGACTAACTCCTGATCAGCATCAATACGCTGACGACGCTTGGCTGCCAGTGTTTTACCGACGGACACCGACTCTACAAAACCGATAACACTAATGAGTAATGCGGATACCGCGAGCTCGGACCACAACGCGAAATCGATGCGAGGAATGCTAAAAGCAGGAAGTCCCTGCGGCACGGTTCCTACCAGTGCAACGCCGAGGGCCTGGTAATCCAGAGTGACACTAGCGAGGGTCGTCGCGATGATGACCAACACTGGTCCAGCCTTGGCGAGCATGCCGGCAGCGCCGGCGCTTAAGCCCGCGCGTCGCAGCAGCGGGGTCAGGCCTGAGCGCACCCAGAACAGAAAAGCCAGTGCCGCAGTACCGGTAAGCAGAGTCACAGTGTTGAATGCATCAAGCTGAACCCACAGCGTACTCAGCAGCGTCGGTAGCGTTTCACCGTGGGCTTCGATACCCAAAATGTGTCGTAGCTGTGACAGGGCAATAATAATTCCCGAGGCAGTAATAAACCCTGAAACCACGGGGTGTGATAAGAGGTTCGCTAAATAGCCGAAACGCAGCAACCCCATGCCAATCAGCATCGTGCCCGATAGCAGCGCCATGGCAATGGCAGCACTTGCGTACCCAAGACTACCCGTGGCAGCTACCTTGCCTACCGCCGTAGCCGTCATCAGAGACACAACGGCGACCGGCCCCACAGACAGTGTGCGGCTGCTTCCGAAAATGGCATAGGCCAATAGCGGCAATATGCTCGCATAGAGTCCCATTTCTGCGGGCAAGCCTGCCAGGAGAGCATAGGCCAAGGACTGGGGGACCAGCATAATCGTAACGATCAATGCGGCGAGGGTGTCACTCGCCAGTGCGTCGCGGTTATAGCCGCTCAACCACTCTAAAGGCGGGAGCAGGCGGCGGAGCCATGGCTTCACACGTCGGCCTTACTGCGCTCTGGGTTGACCATCCACTCTTTGCCCTTGAGCATGGCTTTCCAGTAAATCGGTGGAAGAATCTGCTCCTTGAGAATCCATGCCAAACGCGAAGGTCGCTGGCCATTGAGCAGCCATCGTGGAAAAGTCGGTAGAAGCTTTCCGCCATAACCAAACTCTGCAAGCACGATCTTCCCGCGCTCTACCGTCAGCGGGCAAGAACCATAACCGTTGTAATGCGCAACACCGGACACGCGGCCTAAGTCATGAAGTAGGTTGTTCGCAACGATAGGCGCTTGCATGCGCGCCGCGGCCGCGGTTTTTGCATTGGGCGCGTTCATCGCATCTCCCAAGCTCCAGATGTTTGCGTAGCGCGTATGCTGCAAGGTGTTTTGATCCACATCGATCCACCCGGCATCATCCGCCAATGGACTCTGCTTAACAAAGTCCGGAGCGGTCTGGGGAGGGCAGACATGGATCATGTCAAAGTCCGAGCTGACTTCGATGGTAGCCCCGGATTCATCCTGCGTCTCAAACCATGCGGTCTGTGACGCCCCGTCTATCCGTGTAAGCCGATGTCCAAATTTGAGCTCGGCCCGGTAGCGCTCAATGTACTCCATGAGCGCAGGAACGTAGTCTTTCACGCCAAAAAGTACCGGTCCGGCGTTGAAGAAGCTGATATCAATGTTGTCGAGAACACCGTTGCGACGCCAATGATCACCAGACAGATATAAGGCTTTCTGCGGCGCGCCGGCACACTTGATGGGCATAGGCGGCTGCGTAAACAGTGCCTTACCTTTTTGCATGCTGCTGACAAGCTCCCAGGTATAGGGCGCCAGATCGCAGCGGTAGTTAGAGGTAACACCATTGCGGCCGAGGGTTTCTACAAGCCCGTCTACGCCGTGCCAGTCCAGCTTGATGCCCGGAGCCACAATGAGTCGATCGTAGTAAACGGGATGGCTGTCTTCCAGAAGCACACGGTTGTCATCAGGTTCGAAGCTGCCCACGGCAGACTTAATCCAACGGACACCCTTGGGAATCAAGGATGCCATGGTTTTGACCGTATCTTCCTGGCGAAAAATACCTCCACCGACCATGGTCCAGCCAGGTTGATAGTAGTGCACCTCTGCAGGATCGATGATCGCAATGGACAAAGCCTGGGTGCGCTTCATCAAGCTGGAAGCAACCGAAATACCGGCCGCACCAGCGCCTACAATGACAACGTCAAAGTGGTCTTTGGACCCAGTACTATCTGTGATTTTTGAGTCTGAGATGGGAGTGTGGCGCAGTGCGTCACTCAGGTCGTAACCACAGACCTTTGCACGGGCTAGTAATTCAGCGTCAGGAATACCTTGAGTGCGCTGATAGAGACTCCAGAGTGTGATTGATCGTGTTCCTGTCCGGGAAAACGCATGTACCGGTGATTCCATCTTGTCCAAGGCAGTCGAAAAATCTTCGATGTCATGGGAGGTAAACTCACCAGACACAATAGGGATGTAGGCGATGCTCAGTCCTGCGGCTTCTGCGGCTGCACGAATCTCCGTGATCGTCGGTTGATCATTGCCTTCGCCATCCGGCCGATTGCATATCAACGACTTCACACCGGCTGCCGTCAGCATGGGTATATCAGAGGCGGTGATTTGTTTAGAGACCGAAAAAGTCTCCGAAACAGGGATTAACTGTACGCTCATAGTCTTATTCCTTCGCAGCAAGATCAGAAAGGTCGGGGCCGCCAAACGCGTTAAGTGGTAGCTTCAAAAAAAAGCGTTCCCCACTTTCTGGAGGTGGTACATGTCCGGCGCGCATGTTTACCTGCAGAGAAGGCAGTATCAGATTAGGCATGCCAAGGGTCTTGTCCCGCGCTTCACGCATAGACACAAACTCACCCTCGTTGATGCCTTCGCGCACGTGAACATTGGCGTCAATTTCAGCACCCACTGTTGTCTCAAATGCGAGTTCCCGGCCGTCAGGCATGTAGTCGTGGCAAACAAAAACACGCGTCTCCCGCGGTAGCTCAAGTATTCGTTGGATAGAGCGGAAGAGGGTGGCAGCATCGCCACCGGGGAAGTCACAACGAGCCGTACCAAAATCCGGCATAAAAAGGGTGTCGCCCACAAACACCGCGTCCCCAAAAATATACGTCATGCAAGCCGGTGTGTGTCCCGGCGTATGCATCGCGTGGCCTTCAAGAGATCCAATCGGCAAACTATCACCATCGCTGAGCAATACCTCGAACTGCGATCCGTCACGGCGGAAACCTTCGTCAACGTTAAACACCTCTCCAAACACTGACTGTACGGTGGTGATTCCCGAACCAATAGCGATTTTACCGCCCACACGTTGCTGTAGATAAGGCCCGGCCGACAGGTGATCGGCATGCACGTGGGTTTCTAGGATCCATTCAACGCTTAGGTCGTGGTCTTTGAGGTATTGAATAATGGTGTCTGCGCTGTCGTAGCTGATTGTCCCTGATGCATAGTCGAGGTTCAGGACACTGTCGACGATCGCGCAAGATGAACTATTTGGGTCCTTAACGATATACGACAGGGTGTTTGTGGGTTCGTCGAAAAAATGCGTGACGTCGGCTTGAGTTGCCATGCAATACCTCCGGGCAATCAAAGTATAACTTTCGGATATATGTATATAATCTTAAGCATAGACCAGTTCAGAGGCGAAATGATTGATTTCCGTCATCTAAATACCCCAACGGGCTTATGAACAAGCAAAACATTCCCGTATGCTGCGACCCCTGACCAAAAGGCACTGAATCACCAGTGGAGATACGACATGAACGCGCCTGGGGCGATACAGAGTGATTCTTCGCTCGCCATGTACCAACGCATTGGCATTTTCGCCGGACCGGCCGCCTGCGCGCTGATGCTGCTCTATAGCGGAAGCCAAGAGACCATGCCTGACTCGGCGTGGCGTGTTGCGGCGGTAGGTCTGTGGATGGCGATTTGGTGGGCAACGGAGGCGATTCCCGTTCCCGCTACGGGTTTCATTCCTCTGGTGGCCTTTGACCTTTTCGGGATTGCCCCCATCAAAGAGGCCGCCCAAAGTTATTCGCACCCCATCATCTACCTGTTCCTTGGAGCCTTTGTGCTCGCCCTCGCGGTGGAGAAGTGGTCACTGCACCGTCGCGTCGCACTGTGGATACTGTCCAGAACGGGTACCGATGGCAAAAGACTGATCCTGGGCTTCATGTTGGTGGCGGCCTTGTTATCCATGTGGATGACAAACACGTCTACCACCATGATGCTGCTGCCCATCGCCGTTTCTGTAGGCGCTTTGATTGCGGATCAAACCCTGCACGTAAAGGAGTCTGACGCTAAGCAATTTCAAATTGCGCTGATGCTGGCACTCGCCTATTCGACAACGATCGGCGGCTTATCCACATTGGTAGGTACGCCACCTAATATTCTCTTGGCAGCCTTTCTAGAGGACAGCTACGGAATCAGTATCGCGTTTGTTGACTGGATGATGATCGGTGTACCGCTTACGGTGGTCTTACTGCCCTTGGGATGGTGGTTGCTCACCAGTGTAGTGTTCAAGGTGAATATCCCCGCCAACAGCGACGCACAAAATATGATTCTGAAAATGCGCGGGGATCTGGGGCCGATGACCACGCCCGAGAAGCGGGTAGGGGGCGTGTTTCTAGTTGTGGTGCTGCTCTGGATGTCTCGCGGGATGCTCTCTGAACTTCCTGGGCTGTCGGGCTTGAGTGATACCGGCATCGTCATGGCCGCTGCGCTGCTACTGTTTGTGTTACGCAGCGGCGGACCAGAGGGAGGCGCGATCATGAGCTGGCCTGATGTCGGTCGCTTACCCTGGGGTGTACTGGTCTTGTTTGGTGGAGGCCTAAGCCTGGCAGCGCAGGTTTCTGCGTCGGGTCTTGCCGCTTGGCTGGGGGAAGGGCTGGCTCCTCTAGCATCTTCGGGCACCTTAGTACTGGTTCTTGCATCAGCCGGGTTAGTTGTTTTTCTCACTGAGCTCACTAGCAACCTCGCTACCGCAGCAACGTTTTTACCAGTGGTGGGGGCGCTAGCACTGCAAATGGGAATTGATCCATTGGTTCTTTGCGTACCCGTGACTCTCGCGGCCAGCTGTGCGTTCATGCTTCCGGTTGCCACGCCACCCAACGCCATTGTGTTTGCCTCTGGCGTGTTGCGAATTTCTGACATGATCCGCGCGGGCCTTGTGATGAATATCGTAGCGCTATTTCTACTGACTGCTGCAGCTGTTTGGTTAGTGCCTTTGGTTCTCCTCGATTAAGCTGTGCCGCAGTTTCAGGACACGGATGAAGGGGCTACTTTGAGCAAAGACTCAGGTGTTTATTAGTCCTGATTACATTGGCTTAGAAGTGAGTTAGTGAGGATCAATGACGCTCTGGACACAATCAGTTATCGAAATCCCGGCACAGGCACGGGGCTTTCATCTCATCACTGAATTTATCGAAGATCGCGTCGAGGGGATTGAACGCTGCGAAGCAGGGCTCTTGCATCTATTCATACAACATACTTCTGCGTCACTAGTGATTAATGAGAACGCTGACTCCGACGTTCGCGGCGATCTTCAGCGGCATTTTGACGTACTGGCACCGCGCAATGCGCCTTACTATCGGCACGTTCTTGAAGGTGATGATGATATGCCCGCGCACATTAAGAGCGTGCTCATCGGTACAGATCTGACCATACCCATTCGCCACGGGGAGTTGGCGCTGGGAATATGGCAGGGTATCTATCTTGCGGAACATCGGGACCATGCGGGGCCCCGTTCGATTGTTGCAACACTGCAGGGAACGGAACGTATCTGAGCGCCATAAGGCTCGGCGAGTAACTCAGAGCCGCTGTAATCAAACAACAGCCACAAACATTTGCCAATGCGATAAGGAGATTGGCGGGTGAAATTAAGCGCGTTCACGCGCGAAGGAAGAGCGCAGACACGGCCATATACGTGGCCAAGCGTTCTGGAAAGAACTGCATCGTGTTTGCCAAGTTAGAGTTGAATACTGCCTAAAGGCTCTGCCAGATCAAGCGACACTGGGCGGGCGCATGGGCCAGCAGGGCCTCGCGTTTGAGCATCCCCAGCGCCGCCTCTATATCCGGTGCAAAATAACGGTCCCGATCGTAGAAGGGCACTTCGGCACGTAGGATATCTCTGGCAATTTCCAGTTTTGGCGAGGTCTTCAGAGGTGCTAGAAAATCAAGACCCTGACAAGCAGCCAACCACTCCACCGCCAGCACGCCGCAGGTATTTTCATTCATATCGCCCAGTCGACGCGCAGCAAAGGTAGCCATGGATACGTGGTCTTCCTGATTGGCAGAGGTGGGCAGGCTGTCTACGCAAGCCGGATGCGCGAGCGATTTGTTCTCGCTGGCCAGCGCCGCCGCAGTGACCTGGGCGATCATGAATCCAGAGTTTAATCCTCCGTTATCTACCAGAAATGGCGGCAGTCCACTCAGTTGCGAGTCGATGAGCAGGGCGATGCGCCGCTCCGAGAGCGAGCCAATTTCCGCCATGGCCAGAGCAATGTTGTCGGCGGCCATAGCAATGGGTTCGGCGTGAAAATTGCCGCCGGAGATGATGTCTCCCTCCTCGACAAATACCAAGGGGTTGTCTGATACCGCATTGGCCTCGGTCACGATGATGTCGGCGGCATTACGTAGTTGCTGTAGGCAGGCGCCCATTACCTGAGGCTGACAGCGCAGTGAGTAGGGGTCCTGCACTTTTTCGCAGTCGTCATGTGAGTGTTCAATGTCCGAGTGACCCAGTAGTTCCCGATAGGCACCGGCCATATCGATCTGCGCCGCGTGACCACGTGCATCGTGGATTCGCCGGTCAAAGGGTGCGCGGGAACCTTTCGCAGCCTCTACGGTTAGTGCGCCTATGATGGCGCCGGCTGCCAACTGGTTTTCCGCCGCTAACAAACCCTGGACGGCCAGCGCGGTTGATACCTGGGTGCCATTGAGTAGCGCAAGACCCTCCTTGGGCGCCAGAACGGTGGGCGTCAGTCCGGCGATTTCCAAGCCCTGGCTGGCGGGTAGGCGCTGCCCATGGTGGATGATCTCACCTTCGCCAAGTAGTGGTGCGCACATATGCGCCAACGGTGCGAGGTCACCCGATGCGCCGACAGAGCCTTTGCAGGGAATGCAGGGGTAGACCTCCATCTCCAGAAGTCGCATGAGCGCTTCGATGACCTGCAGGCGAATGCCGGAATAGCCGCGAGCCAGGGAGTTGATCTTAAGCACCATGATCAGGCGCACAGTACTCTCAGGCAACAATGCTCCTACGCCCGCAGCGTGACTCAGTACGATGCTGCGCTGCAGGGTCTCCAACTCATTCGCTTCGATTCGCGTATTGGCCATCTGACCAAAGCCTGTGTTGATCCCGTACACGGTACGGCCGTCCGCCATAACCTCGGCGACGGTCCGGGCGGCGGCCTCAATCCTAGCTAGACACTCCGGTGACAGACTAAGCCTGAGTGGCTGTTCCAATATCGTTTTCATATCGCTAAGGGTCAGAGCCCCCGGTTGCAGCACAAGGTCTAGCATGGGCTAAACCTCGGGCTGCATAGGCAGGTCGAGCTTGTGTTTACGTGCACTACTTTTGGCGATGTTATAGCCCGCATCGGCGTGGCGCATGACCCCCGTGGCGGGATCATTCCAAAGTACACGGCCAACCCGCTCCCGGGCGGCGTCGCTGCCATCGCAAACAATCACGACCCCCGCATGCTGGCTAAAACCCATGCCCACGCCGCCGCCGTGGTGGATGCTGACCCAAGTGGCGCCACTGGCGGTGTTGAGAAGGGCATTGAGCAGGGGCCAGTCGCTGACCGCGTCCGAGCCGTCTTGCATGGCCTCTGTTTCGCGATTAGGTGAGGCCACTGAACCACTGTCGAGGTGATCGCGACCGATCACAATGGGCGCTTTCAACTCGCCGCTGGCGACCATGTCGTTAAAGGCCTGCCCGAGCCTGGCCCGGTCCTCCAGCCCCACCCAGCATATCCGGGCGGGGAGTCCCTGAAATGGAATACGTGCCCGGGCCATATCCAGCCAGTTATGGAGTTGCTGATTGTCTGGAATCAGCTCTTTTACCTTGGCATCAGTCTTGTAAATGTCCTGTGGATCTCCCGACAGAGCGACCCAGCGAAAGGGCCCGATACCTTCGCAAAAAAGCGGGCGTATATAGGCCGGAACAAAGCCTGGGAAATCGAAAGCATTGGCAACACCTTCTTCCAGCGCCATCTGCCGGATGTTGTTCCCGTAGTCCAGGGTCGCAGCGCCTGCTGACTGAAGGTCCAGCATGGCCTGTACCTGTATCGCCATCGATCCCTTGGCGGCCTTGACCACGCTTTGAGGATTGCTCTGTCGCTGTTCAATCGCCTGCTGCAAAGTCCAGCCGATGGGGAGATAGCCGTTTAAGGGGTCGTGGGCGCTGGTCTGGTCGGTGACGCAATCCGGGGTGACCCCGCGTGTCACCAGCTCCGGGAATATCTCTGCTGCGTTGCCCAGCAGGCCAACGCTGACCGCCTCGCCGCGTTGGCCTGCACCATCGATCATCGCCAGTGCCTCTTCGAGGGAGCCGGCCTTCTGATCCAGGTAGCCGTTGCCGAGCCTGAAGTCGATACGGGTTTCATCACACTCTACTGCCAGCATAGAAAAGCCCGCCATAGTTGCAGCGAGGGGCTGTGCTCCCCCCATGCCCCCCAACCCCGCGGTGAGCACCCAGCGGCCCTTGGCTTTGCCTTCGAAGTGTTGCCTGGCGATTGCCGCGAAGGTTTCGTAGGTTCCCTGCACGATGCCCTGACTGCCGATGTAGATCCAGGAGCCGGCCGTCATTTGCCCGAACATCATCAGGCCTTTGCGATCCAGTTCGTTAAAATGCTCCCAATTGGCCCAGTGGGGCACCAGATTGCTATTGGCGATCAGGACCCGAGGCGCTTCGCTGTGGGTCCTGAACACGCCCACTGGCTTACCGCTCTGAATGAGCAGCGTTTCGTCGTCCCCGAGACGCTGCAGAGTTTCGATTATGCGGTCGTAGCAGTCCCAGTCCCGCGCGGCGCGCCCAATCCCGCCGTACACGACAAGTGACTCCGGATGCTCCGCCACGGCAGGATCGAGGTTGTTCATCAACATGCGCAGCGGCGCTTCAGTAAGCCAGCTGCGAGCGCTGAGAGTTGTACCCGTAGGAGCGCGGATCACGCCAACGCGTTTTCGCTTGTCGTTCATTGTGGTTCCTCCGTTTTCAGGTGGCCACCGAGGCGATAGCGGCTACCGGGGTAGTACAGCGTGACGATATTAACGATGCCCTGCTGGCACCAGGTTCGTCGACTGACCTTGAGACAGGGCTCGCTGGCCGCGATCTCGAGCAGCTTTGCTATAGGCTTACTGACCGTCACGGCTTCGATCGTCTGATCCGCCTCTGTGAGGGGAGATATGCTTGAGAGATAGCGACTCGGGGTGATCCGGGTGAAGTCCTGGTCCAGATAGGCGGGGCCGAACTGCGGATTTACGTGGCGCTCTTCATACTGAAGAGCCGAGCCATTCTCACTGTGTAGCAGGACGCTGTGATAAACCGGCGTACCCTTTTTCAGGCCCAGCAATAAGGCGGTGTTGTTGTCGGCTTTTTTCTCCCCGAGCTTGATCACTCGGGCCGCGTGAGTATGTCCTCGAGCCTTGATTTCCTGATCGATACTGTGGATCTCCAGGATTGAACTTCGGGGCCTGGCATCGGCGACGAAACTGCCCAGACCCTGGGTGCGTACCAGAATGCCTTCTTCTGAGAGCTCCTGCAGGGCGCGTCGTGACGTCATGCGACTGACTGCAAAGCGGGCAGCCAGATCGTTTTCGGACGGAACGCGATCGCCCGACCGCCAGGCTCGGGACTCGATCTGCCCAATAATGTAGTCCTTGATCACAGAGTAGCGGGGTCTGCTCATGCTTTCGTGCTCTGGTAGATACCTCCGCAGTCTAGTTGTCTATACATGTATAGACAACTAGACTGGAGGCTTTACCCCTTCGGTCTCCTATGAAGCTCGATACGCTAATAGACAATATCCGTCTACCCTCAACAGGCCGCTCCACGAGCGCGGTGGGTGTGCGGGCAGGGCAGATATGCTGGGTGGGGGAGAGTGCACCCCAGCTGACTGCGGACACAGTGGTCGATGGCAATGGCGGCTGGCTGACGCCGGGCCTTATCGACAGCCACACGCATCTGGTCTATGCAGGGAATCGGTCCGCGGAGTTCGCCGAGCGATTACGAGGAGTCCCCTACACGGAGATTGCCCGTCGTGGTGGCGGGATTCTCAGCACAGTGGCTGCCACCCGCAAAGCGAGTGAGCAGGAATTATATGAACTGTCGCTGCCGCGGCTTAACAGCCTGGCTGCTGAGGGCGTTTGCACGATAGAGATCAAATCCGGCTACGGGCTCGACCTCAACAACGAACTTAAAATGTTGCGGGTGGCAAGATCACTGGGGGAGAGCAGTGGCATTCATGTCGTCACGACCTTGCTGGCGGCACACGCTCTGCCGGCAGAATTCGACGGTCAGCCCGACCGCTACATTGACCTAGTGTGCAACGAAATACTGCCAGCCGCAGCCGCAGAGGGGCTGGCCGATGCCGTCGATGTTTTTTGCGAGTCCATCGCTTTTACACCAGGGCAGTGCGAGCGGGTATTTCAGGCTGCAACGGAGCTGGGTCTTCCGATTAAAGGCCACGTGGAGCAACTAAGCTATAGCGGTGGTGCGCAGCTGGTCGCCCGCTATGGAGGGCTGTCTGTTGATCATATCGAGTACTTGCAAGAACAGGATCTGGCAGTGCTGGCAAAGGATCATACGCCCTGTGTGCTGCTCCCGGGTGCCTTTTACACACTGCGCGAAACGCAAAAACCGCCGGTTGATCTAATGCGCAAAGCCGGTCTGCCACTCGTGGTCGCCAGCGATCTTAATCCCGGTAGTTCGCCCATAGCCTCCCTGCGCATGAACATGAATATGGCCTGTGTTCTGTTTGGCCTTACCGCAGAGGAAACCCTTCTGGGAGTTACCGTGCATGCGGCCGCCGCGCTGGGTCTTGCGGACCGCAAGGGCAGGGTTGCAGCGGGCTTCGATGCTGATTTAGTACTTTGGGATATCGACGATCTGGCTGAGCTCAGCTATGGCCACCAGCTGGTTGGACCGGCCGGCATATGGCGGGGAGGCGTGTATGTGGAGTGACGCCACGGTGCTCGGCTTTGCCTGTGACGAAGGCGTGCGCCGCAACGGTGGCCGAGTCGGTGCAGCTGCAGGACCGGAGGCTATTCGCACAGCGCTGGCCAGACTGACCTGCTTGCCGGCCAACGCGCTGAGGGAGGCGGGTGATGTCAGCTGCAACGGAGCCGACTTAGAGGCGGCCCAGACTGAGTTGGCTGACCGGGTTGGCCAACTGCTGCAGTGCGGCGAGCGTCCACTGCTACTGGGCGGCGGGCATGAGATGGCTTGGGGCAGCTACCGGGGCATTCGCCAGCATATCGGGGATGCGTCTCTGGGAATCATTAATCTGGACGCGCATTTTGACCTCCGCGACCCAGTCACCGGAGGCAACTCGGGAACCCCATTTAGACAGATAGCCGAGGCCTGCGAGGATTCCGGATTAGGGTTCCACTATTTGGTACTGGGTGTGAATCCAGCAAGCAACGCCAGGTCACTGTTTGATTACGCGACAGACAGGCAGGTGCAGTGGTACGAAGACAGCTATTGCAGCTCGGCTCATTGCGAGGAACTGGGCGAAGCTCTGGAGGCCTTTATAGCCGCTCGCCAGTTTATCTATCTGTCGATCTGTCTCGATGCCTTTCCGGCAGCGCTGGCGCCCGGCGTTTCCGCACCCGGTGTGCCGGGTATCTGCCCGTTCACGGCAATTGAACTCGTGCATCGGATTCAGCAAGCCTGCCAATGCCACGACACCGCGCTGATACTCGTGGACATCGCCGAGATGAATCCACGATTCGATCGCGACGGAATTACCGCGCGCTGGGCGGCGCGTCTGGTGTACGAACTGCTTTTCAGTGATTCAGCGTCGTAAAAGCGGAGGACAGAATAAATAGTCAGTTCAGACCCATCGGTAGCGGCTGGATTACTTATCAACCAACGGCACGGGACTCAATAGACAGAGCAAGCGTAGAACAGAAGATAAGGCGCTTAGTCTACCGACACAGCCACACACCCATGACTGCGTATAATACATATTATGTTAAATAGGCACTGCGCCTAACGCTACATGTATCAATCAGGCCACTCCGGCTAAGTTAGTACACCGTCGCACTATTACCTGGTGGTAGACCATTTTCCTACAGCAGTGTCGAACGCCTCACTCTAAGATGGCACTGCCAATTTAAATCCTTCTGCTCGATAATCCCACCGCGACTCCCGGGACTCGAAACCAGCCCCTTATTCGAACAGTGAACACGGTAGCTTCAGTGACATGCTGACGCTGCGCGCCAAAACCACAGCCATACGCAGGTAGGCCCGCCCAATTGGATTCGCCGCTCAACATATTTCTGACCGCCCTCGCAGTGTCCGGACCCACCTTTTGCTGGGTTCTGGCCGGTGTGGTGGCACGCCGTGTCGGTTGCTTGCCTGAGGCCCTGGTCGATTCAATCTCCCGCTTTGCCTTCCGGTACGCTCTGCCCTTTCTGTTGTTCGCCAGTGCCGCCCAGCTCGACCTCAGCCAACCGGGTAACCTCAATTACCTGCTCGTCGGCATTATCGCAACGCTGGCCACGGTGGTGCTGAGCTGGGGCTATGGCGCGTGGCGCGGCTTTGCACGGCGTGAACTGGGCATCTTCGTGCAGGGTGCCTATCGTTCCAACCTCGCCATCGTGGGGATTGCTCTGTGCGCCGCCGCGTTCGGGGAGTCAGGCCTGCGGCTGGCGGCCCTGCCGATCGCTGTGCTCACTGCACTGTATAACGTCATCGCGGTGTGGTTGTTGAACATCACCTTGGGGTCCCGGCAATCCGCAGCCGGGCTATTTCTGAGCATGGCGAGGAACCCACTGATCATCGGCATTGCCCTGGGCTTGCTGATCAGCGTATCGGGCTTACCGCTACCGGCGGTAGTGCCACAGCTGGCCCGCGGTGTTTCCGCCTACTTTCTACCCGTAGCTCTGCTGTGTATTGGCGGCGCCATGAAGCTATCCCTACTGCGCTCCGCTGCAGCCCTGACCCGCGAAGCGGCGGCCTGGCGGCTGTGTCTGGCGCCCGCTCTGGCTGTGCTGCTGGGGCTGGCGATGGGAGTGCGCGGCGAAGCGCTGGGTGTACTATTCCTGCTATTGGCCTCGCCCACGGCTGCGGCCAGCTTCGTCATGGTGGTAGCGGCCGGCGGTAACGGCGGCTTGGCGGCCAATATCGTGGTACTCACCACCCTATTGTCGGCGCTGACCGTCACCCTGGGTTTTTTCCTGTTGTCGCTGGCCGGCTTGCTATAAAGCGCCTACGGGGTAGTTAGCGCCCTTATCGACGAGCGAAAAAGCCACCACACCAGCTGGCTGTCAGCTCTTATCTAAAGCCTTCGCAAACGCATTGGCAAACGCATTATTGGACTTAGCCGCGCCACTTTGACCAGACGATTGCCTCCCTGATTTTTGGGTGTTCTTTCTCGGTCGCTCCGATTGCGCATCGCCGCGCTTACCCTGCTGAGCTGGACGGTGATCCTTCTTCTTGCGTTCAGTTCCAGGTTCCTCAGCGCTATCTGTCAGACGCATGCTCAATCCCACACGCTTACGCGGCACATCGATGGCCATAACCTTTACTTTGACGATATCGCCCGCCTTGGCGGCTTCCCGAGGGTCTTTGATAAACTTGTCTGACATCGCTGAGATATGCACCAAACCATCCTGGTGAACACCCACGTCCACAAACGCTCCAAAACTTGTCACATTCGTAACGGTACCTTCAAGGACCATATCTAGTTTGAGATCTGTGATTTTCTCTACGCCATCTTGAAGCTTTGCCGTTTTAAACTCTGGACGCGGATCGCGCCCAGGCTTCTCTAGCTCGCTCAAAATATCCGTAATGGTCGGCAAGCCGACATCAGCAGTGACATAATCTTGCGCGTTCACTGCGCGCAAAAACGGACTGTCACCAATCAACCCACGAAGTTCACGACTGTTCTGCGCGGCGATTTTCTCAACCACCGCATACGACTCTGGGTGCACAGCAGAAGCATCCAAAGGATTATCGCCGTCCATTACCCGCAGAAAACCCGCGGCTTGCTGAAAGGTCTTGGCACCCATGCCTACGACATCCAATAAGGCCTTACGATTCAAGAATCGTCCCTTCGCATCTCGCATAGACACAATATTGTCTGCGATTCGTGCACTCAAACCTGACACCCGCGTTAACAATGGCGAGGAGGCCGTGTTGATATCGACGCCCACCGCATTCACACAGTCCTCTACAACAGCGTTGAGTTGACGCCCCAACTGCAACTGACTGACATCGTGCTGGTACTGCCCTACCCCGATGGACTGCGGGTCAATTTTCACTAACTCAGCCAGTGGATCCTGCAGACGTCTCGCGATGGATACTGCGCCTCGAATGGTGACATCAACATCAGGAAATTCTCGAGCCGCAAGCTCAGACGCTGAATAAATCGAAGCTCCCGCTTCGTTTACAACCACCCGGCGCACCGATAACTCCGGGTGTGCAGCAAGGGCGTCGGCGACAAAACGATCGGTCTCTCTACTCCCTGTGCCGTTTCCTATGCTGATCAGTTGAACCCCGTGTTTCTTGATCATTACAAGGAGGGTCGCGGCGGCCTCGCGGGTTTTGTTTTGTGGCGGTGTGGGATAGATCGTTGCCTGATCTAGCAGCTTGCCCGTGGCGTCCACAGCGGCAACTTTCACGCCTGTGCGCAAGCCGGGATCCAAACCAATCGTGACCTGCGGGCCTGCCGGAGCTGCCAGCAGCAAGTCCTTTAGGTTGCTGGCAAAAACTCGAATTGCCGCCGCTTCGGATTGTTCGCGCAAGGCCATAAGAAGGTCACTTTGAATATGCAGGGACATCTTTACTGACCAAGTCCAGCGCACAACTTCGGCAAGCCACTTATCAGCAGCGCGACCGTCACTTTTAATATTCCAATGCTCAGCGATCATGCTCTGGCAAGGATGCGTGTCGGCGCTGGATTCATCGGCGGTGAGGCGCAGATCCACCATCAGGAATCCTTCATTGCGCCCCCGAAACATCGCCAACGCGCGGTGTGACGGTACAGATTTTAAAGGCTCGGTATGCTCGAAGTAATCACTGAACTTGGCACCCTCCTCCTCTTTTCCAGCCACCAGCCTGGACGCCAGCAGACCTTCGGACTTGAGAAAACTACGCAAA
>NZ_JBLGBE010000068.1:0-18233 GCF_047617445.1 Congregibacter sp. | reverse complement strand
CGCGCTAAAGACCGCCTTGAGGTGTTAGCGGTCGGGGTCCTAATCCGCTTCCCTCTGAATCTCTTCGATGAATTCAACGAAAGTGGGTTCATATCTGTAGCTATTGCTTGACCACCACTTACGATAGCCTAGTGATGTGCAGGTGCGTTGAATGAGCATTTGTGTTTGATGCCACTCGTCGGGAGGCAGCTTTTGATGGGTTTTCTGGTAGAACAAAGAAGAGAATTGCCACGTCGCCATCTCCATCATCGTGAAGTAGCGGGCTTTTTGGACGCGATCTAATTGGTCTCCTTCGTTGCCCGCTATAAACAGCTCCGCTAACTCTTTGTTCTGGATAACTTGACTCGCAAATTCGCCATATTGTCTGGTTGCTTCTTGCCTTGCGGCAATCCGCATTCCCAGCGCAGCCTGTTTAATCTGCAAGGCGACATAAAATAGCGTCAGGATTACGCCAATCGACCCTGTAAGCTCAGCGATAGATCCAACGATTTCCCAGTTTATATTCATATAGTTGCGCCTCTCGCGGTGCAAGCTTCCATAAGTGACACACGACCGACGCCAATAGTCGCGCAATTTCGCGCTAACCGAAAGACCGCATTGAGGTGCTAAGGGAAGTTACCTAGTCGACCGGGTGAATGGTAGCAGCCAGCCACAGTGACTACTGAGTGGCTCTGATCAGGCATGCAGTCAACTCTAAACAACCACCAAAGCGTGATTATTATGAAGCCCGGACGTTATCTACGGGACTTTTCTAAAGAATTTACGGCGACACTTTAAACAGAGGAATTTTGGGTTCCTAAGACATATCTTGTTAAACGGTGAACGATGAATACGTGTAACTTCGTGGGACTGGCAGTAAGGACACTTAACCTGATTCATAAGACCTAGCCTACAGGGCCTCGCAGCGCTCAGCAAAGAGGCTTACTACGATAGTTTGACGGCCCACCACGTTTTTTCGGCAGACGTGAAATTGGCGACACTGCCCCCTGATCTCGTCCCTTTTGAGGTGTTAGGCGACTTCTCCAGGGACCGCTTTCGCCTACTTTGCGACATTAGCATTCGCAAATCTTAGGCAGTAAAAAGCCCACCGAAGTGGGCTTAAATATTAGGAGTTCCGTTTAGGCTTACTTGCGGCGCTTCCAGCCAAGCCCAAGTAGACCGAGGCCGAAGAGTGCCAGGGTCGCGGGCGCTGGAACCGCTGTGATGCGAATGGCCTGCACTGTAGGGTTACCTCCGCTAAATGTAGCCAACAGGGTTCCGCTGTCTGCAGAAACATTAGAAAACTTCAAGCCGGTGCGAGGCACGAATCCATTTGTGTAGCGATTCCAGTCATTACCCGCCGAAGCGATGATCGACGTAGAGGTGCCATCAGCAAACAAGCCGTTTACCTTCATGTCTGATAAGTTTCCTTGACCTGCCCAAGCACCGAACGCGTTAAAGATCTCGACGGTGTACCTGAGAGACGAATTTAGCCCGACAATAGACAGCGACATTTCTCCCGTGCCTTTGAAATACCAGGAATTCATCACTTCGGTGGGCACACCCTGTGCATTTGACCAAGCATTGTTGTTGGTATTTCCGTCCCTGTTTTGCACTCCGTCCGCCCTAAGGGTGACAGTTGCATCTAGCTCATTCCCGACAATGTCCTGAATGCCGCCGAAGACAGTGCTACCAGGGGTCTGGCCCATTCGGTTCCAGACGTCAGGATTGCCATCACCGTCAAAATCTACTGTGGAATAGCTGGTCTGTGGCAGTCCACCGTCATTATCGAGTCCGCCGAGAGGACCAATATCAAAATTGATGATGGTGCCTGCGACGATGGGGAGAGCATTAGAACTGCTAGCCCAAGCAGCAACAACGAATATAGCGAGTAGCTTAGTAACTTGATTTATCACGGGTAGGTACCTTAAATGAAGCTTTATAATCATAGACACTTAAATGTTGAGCAGTTTCCGTGCCACCACAGAGAATGCGGGGTCTCCCGCTATCGGGAGCTAACATATTTATTAAAACTGTAAAAAATCCTGACAATAATAACCATGCAATATATAGGGTAAATGATACCTTCTACGCCTGCTTTGAGATGTTCAGAGACATGGCCAGAGACCGCCTTCGCCTAGGGGCCGTTGGGCTAGAATGATGTGAGTGCCTGCTTTCGACTGGGAAGGGATGCTTAAGCACAGTCTGAAATTTTGACCAACAATTAATCCACACATCAAAAGAGGGCGCAGATCATGTACGACTATAACTTAGAGCATATTTGTTCCGCTAAAGTTACCCTTCAGAATCCGCCAGAAGCCATTGGCCCGACACCCGAGGGGTTGCGAGTTAATTTTTACATTACTGGTGGTGAGGTTAACGGGCCGCGTCTTAAAGGGAAATTTCTGCCGGTCGGTGCCGATTGGCTGATAATTCGAAGCGATGGAGTCGGGGTTATGGACATACGCGCAACGATCGAGACCCGCGACGGTGCTTTGATTTACGTGGCATACAACGGATTTATTGACGCCGGTGAAGATGGCTATACGAAATTCATTGAGGGCAACCTCCCTGCGCGGATGCCCATTCGTGGCGCACCCCGTTTTTCAACTGCTCACCCGGACTACTTGTGGCTCAATCGCATACAGTGTGTAAACGTTGGTGAAGTCGACTTGAATAGCTCGGTCGTGGGATACGATCTCTATACTTTTGGCTAAAGATTCTATGGCCGTTGAGCACCAAGAGGACATGATCAGGGACAGATTTACCCTTGCTTCGATGTCTCTTATGAGGTGGAAGCGGAAGTTACCACCCGTCGCATTAGACAAGAGGCTAGCGGCATGGAACGAACCTGATCCTTCATTGATTAGAGCGCCCATTGATGATGCTCTAGCGCCCGGCGTGCGCTTCGTTGATCCATCAATCGATCTGCAAGGGATCGCGGATTTTGAGGCTAACGTACATAAGGTGCGTGCCGGCCTTCGCGGTGCGACTTATTCCAGGACGAGTGGGGTTGATTCTCAGCATGGCTTTCACCGATACCATTGGGCCATCCACCAAGGCGAAGAGCTTGTGCTAGCTGGCTTCGACTTTACCGAAATTGACCAAGATAATCGCGTAGTGGGCGCTATCGGTTTTTTTGGCCCAGTGCCGGAAAAGTAGCCGCAAACATTCAGCATTTAGACTGTTTCGTGCGGCGCTTTCTGGCCGAATGCAGTCGTAAAGATCATGCAATTCTAGGCTGCACAAGTTACCGCACCGAGGTGTTTGGAGACACCGCCAGAGACCGCTTTCGCCTGCGAATTCAAGCGCATCGGAGCACGCCGCAGCTGCTTCTGTTTGAGACCAATTCCCCCAGTCGGAGAGTTCAAACTTGCACAAATGGCCGCTGTAAGGTGGATGGCCACCCAGGGCTTTCGCCTAAGGGCGGCCGCTACGCCGTCGCATTTTGTCTGTGCGTGAGCTTGCGATACCATCTACCCCCGAATTCGTCTTGAGATCTATCGTGATGCGAAACCGCATGAGAATACTGGCTGCTCTCGGGCTGTCCGCATGTTTCGCTTGTACTGGCACCGTGCAGGCTCAAACCAAAACTGATGGAGAAGAGTTGCTTTCCGAAGCTACCTTCAAGGGCCTTACCCTGCGCAATATTGGACCGGCAGTCAGATCCGGACGCGTGGCTGACCTTGCAATTCACCCGCAGGATGAAAGCGTTTGGTACGTAGCGGTGGGTTCCGGTGGTGTATGGAAGACCCGTAATGCGGGCACCACCTTTGAGCCTGTGTTTGATGACGAAGGCTCTTATTCTATCGGCGCGCTGGCGCTGGACCCCGAAAATGGGAATACGGTTTGGGTGGGCACCGGCGAGCATGGCGGTGGCCGTCACTTCGGTTTCGGAGACGGCATCTACAAGTCCACCGATGGCGGAAAAAGCTGGACGAACATGGGTCTTGAGGACTCTGAACACATCGGCAAGATTATCGTTCATCCGCAGCAGCCCGATACGATTTATGTGGCGGCCCAGGGACCCCTGTGGAGTCCCGGCGGCGAGCGCGGCTTTTACAAATCTACTGATGGCGGCCAGACCTGGATCAAGACACTGGGTGACGAGGAATTTACCGGAGTCACGGATATCGTCGTCGATCCTCGCAATCCCGATCGGATTTACGCCGCCACCTGGCAGCATCATCGGACCGTTGCTTCACTTATGGATGGCGGACCCAATTCTGCTATCTACCGCAGTGAGGACGCTGGAGATACATGGCAGAAGCTTGAGAGCGGCCTGCCAGAAGGCAAGATGGGTAAGATTGGACTCGCCGTATCCCCGCAGCAACCCGACATCATTTATGCAGCGATCGAGCTAAACCGACGCAGCGGCGGCATTTGGAAGTCCCTTGATCGTGGGCAGTCTTGGACCCAACAGTCCGAGGTGATTTCTAGTGGTACGGGTCCGCACTACTACGTTGAGTTGTATGCCTCTCCACACCGCTTCGACCACCTCTACCTTATGGATGCATCCATGAAGCAGTCCATGGACGGAGGCAAGGCCTGGGCGCCAGTAAACCGTCAGTACCGCCATGGTGACAACCACGCGCTCGCCTTCAAGCGCAGCGATCCGGATTACCTTTTGCTCGGGACCGACGGCGGTGTCTACGAAAGCTTCGATCAGGCTGAGCACTGGCGTTTCATGCCGAATCTGCCGGTCACGCAGTTTTACAAGCTGGCCGTCGATGACGCCGAGCCCTTCTACAACATCTACAGCGGCACCCAGGACAACGGCACCCAGGGCGGTCCCTCCCGCACGGACAGCGTCAACGGTATCCGTAATGCGGACTGGCGCCTTGTACTGGACTGGGACGGTCACGCACCGGCGACCGAGCCGGGCAATCCGGACATCGTTTATGCCGAGCGGCAGGAGGGCGCGCTTTCGCGTATCGATATCTCTACCGGAGAGGTCATCGATATCCAGCCCCAGCCGGCAGACGGAGAAGACTATGAGCGATTCAACTGGGATGCTCCGATCCATGTGAGCCCCCATGATCCGACGCGGATCTACTTCGCGAGCCAAAGGGTATGGCGCTCCGACAATAGGGGAGATAGCTGGCAAGCTATTTCCGGAGATCTCTCCCGCGACGAAGAGCGCTTTGAACTTCCCATCATGGGAGGCAAGCAAAGCTGGGATTCGTCCTGGGACGTGTTGGCGATGTCCAACTACAACACCATCACCTCATTGGCGGAGTCACCGTTGGTCGACGGGCTGATCTACGCCGGTACCGACGACGGCTTGCTACAGGTAACTCAGGACGGTGGAAGCAACTGGCGCCGCATCGAGGTCAGTCGTATGGGAGTGCCAGAGCGCGCATTCATCAACGACATCAAAGCTGACCTCCACGATCCGGATACCGTCTACGTGTCCCTCGACAACCACAAGTATGGGGACTACACACCTTACCTCGTGAGGAGTACCAACCGTGGGCTTAGCTGGGAGCTGATCAGCGGCGATCTGCCCGAGCGCCATATGGTCTGGCGGATGGTCCAGGATCACGTCCGCCCGGAACTGCTTTTTGCAGCAACCGAGTTCGGTATCTTTTTTACTATCGATGCCGGCAAAAAATGGATTGAGCTTGAGGGCGGCGTACCGACCATCAGCTTTCGCGATCTCGCGATACAGCGTCGGGAGAACGACCTGGTCGGTGCCTCCTTTGGCCGAGGGTTCTTTGTCTTTGACGACTACAGCGTGCTTCGCGAGGTCTCTGAAGAGCGGCTGAAGCAAGAGGGATCGCTGTACTCCACTCGAAAGGCCTGGTGGTACATACCGCGCTCGGACCTTGATTTCGATAGCTTCAAGGGTTCTCAGGGCGACTCCCATTACGTAGCACCCAACCCGGCGTTTGGAGCCACCTTTACCTATCATCTAAGTGACGGACTGAAGACCATGGCGGAAACGCGCCGTGCTGCCGAGGCGTCATTAGAGGCGGCCGGTAAGGACGTCGACTTTCCGGACTGGAACGTTGTCGGCCAGGAGGCGGTACAGAGTCCACCCGCTGTGTTCGTGCTGGTGAAAGACGCCGATGGCAACGTGGTGCGTCGCGTCGAGGGCCCGACAGAAAAGGGATTCCAGCGCATCACTTGGGACCTCCGTTACCCTGCCCCGGAAGCAATCGTTGTGGGTCAAGGCGAATCAGATGAGTCACCGCAAGGCATGATGGCAGCGCCGGGCAGCTATTCGGCCTCGCTCTACAAGCGCATGGACGGACAGGTAAGTCTGCTGGACGGGCCCATCGATTTCGACGTTGAGCGCCTGTATCCGGGCGCACTCTCGGGCGCTCCAGAGACCGAGGTGGCCGCATTTTGGCGAGCCTGGGAAGATGCTTCGCGAGAGGCCTCGGCCCTAAGCCTTCAACTTGCTGGAGCCGTCAAACGCGTCCAAGCCATGTCAGAAGCCCTAGCGCACTCGCGGGCGGATGCAGGGGGACTCGATACGCGCATTCACCAGTTGAAAGAATCATTCCAGGCTCTTGATGCGCAGCTCAACGGCAACCCGGCAAAGCGCGAGGTCGGCGAGAAGACTCGAACCACCGTATCTCAACGCTTGTCCGCTGTAGAGCGAACTATTTACCGCTCGCTCTATGGCCCCACCGAAACCAGTAAGGATGGACTGAAGCTTGCCATCAAGTCCACGGAGTCCATCCGGTCTCGCCTGGAGGACGGGCTTGCGGAGCTTAACGAAGTGGGTGCGGCGGTGGTGGCTGCCGGAGGCCCCTACGTTGAGGGAACTGGCGTCGAGTGAACGCCAGGTCCTTCAGGCACCGCTCTTTACTGGCATCGGCGTCAGCAGCAAAGACGCCTTTGGCTAGGTCACTAGCACTAGCACTGTGCTTCGCGATCGGCGGAGATGCCTATGCCCAGCGAGCCGCCGAGAACGTTGTGCGCTCGGTGTCGGATGCCTTCGGCGCCAGCGTGGGCAACGAACAGATCGGGCTCTACAGTATTACCAACGTGCGCGGCTTCAGCCCCACGGCGGCAGGCAATGTGCGCGTCGACGGGCTGTTCATTGATCGCGCCACCCGCGACTTCAGCAACCGCCTCATCGACGGCTCGACAATCCGCGCCGGGCTGGCCGCTCAGGGATATCCGCTGCCCGCACCCACAGGTATCGTCGACTTTTCTCTGCGCCGCGTCGCGGAAGACCCCACCCACAGCGTAATCATTGAGCGCAGTGCCTACGGCGGTGCGCTCGTGGCCGCCGATTTTCAGGTCCGTGTACGCGATGGTCTGGAAGCAGCTTTTGGCGCTGGATATGAAGAGCGTGAGGTGGGCGATGGCACCAACGATAAGTCCGCGAGCGTGGGCGGCAACATACGCTATGCCCCCAGTGACATCGCTGAGGTTACGGTGTTTGCCGACTACATCGAGGAGCTTGGCAATCAGTTCTCCCAACGCTACCTCACCGGCGGCCCCTGGCTGCCACCCCGTGTGACAACGCGGAAATTTGTCGGTCAGCCCTGGGTCGAGTTCAAAGGACCGCGTTACAACGCCGGCCTCCTGGCCAGCTATCGTCCCGGCAATTGGGAATACCGCCTGGGGGTGTTTCGCTCGAGCCGCGAACGCGACATCCAATCCGCTCAGCTTTACGTCGATGTGCAGCCTGACGGATCGGCACGCCGTCGCTCAGCGCTCGGTCCGCCCACGACACTGGAGTCAGACTCCCTTGAGGCACGCGCGACCCGCTACATACTGGAAGGCAATCGCCAACACAGCCTGACCCTGAATCTGCGCGCTCTGCAGCGAAAGCGCGACTACGGTGGCACCGTCGGTATCGACCTTGGCCCTGCCAACATAGACGTGCCGGTGTTTTTCGAGAGGCCCGAGGTCGAATTCGGGGAGCGCACCCGCGAATCCGTGGAGCAGGTAACCTTGGGGCTCAGCTACGACCTCCAATGGGAGAACGTTGGGCAACTGAACCTCGGAGTGCAGCAAGCCGATTACACCCGCGACGTGCAGTCGCCTGACAGTGAAACAGTCGCCATTGAGGAGAACCCGCTACTGTTTAATTTCACCGCCAATGCGCCTCTGGGCCAGCGCCTCGTTGCCTATGGCGGCATCGTACGCGGCTTCGAGGAAAGCCCCGTAGCACCTTCCACCGCCATCAACCAGAACGAAGCCCCACCGGCGGCGCAGACGCAACAGATCGATGCCGGTCTGCGCGTGGCCCTGGGCAATCTCACGGCTGTCGCCGGCGCCTTCGAGATTGAAAAACCCTTTTTCGGTCTCGACGAAACTCGCTTCTTCGGCGAACAGGGTATGCAGGTTAATCGCGGCGTGGAACTCTCGTTGGCAGGTCCGGTAACCGATGCCCTGCAGCTCGTTGTGGGAACCGTGCTCTACGATGTGGCCCTGAGCGGTGAGGCCGTGGACGCGGGCTTATTAGCCGACAGCCCCGTGGGTGCGATCACCCGATCGACAACGCTCAATCTCGACTACCGGCCCTCCTGGGCGCCCGGCTGGTCCTTCGATCTTGGTCTCACCAGCCGCGGTGAACAAAATGGAGACGCGCAGGGATTAGTCGAAATCGAGCCGCGCACGCTTCTGGATCTTGGCCTGCGCCGTCAGTTTACCCTTGCCTCAAACGATGTGGTGATCCGCGGTCGGCTGACGAATGTGTTCGACGAGTTTGGCTGGGATGCCAGCTCGACGAGCGACTTTCGCTATGTCGCACCGCGGGCATTCTCGCTATCGCTGCGTATGGATATCTAAGCAGCTCATCAAGTTTGCAGCGCTCAAACAGATCGGATGCATAGGGCACCTTGTCGCACTAGAAAAAGCCGCAGAGCTCTTTTGGGCCTACAAAGGCGGGGGACGAATAGATACCGACCGAGGGTCCGCTTTCGCCCAATAAGGTCAAATGTGCCGAAGAAGTAGGGTGCCGATGCGCCGTTATGACTCGAGGCATGACTCAAACACTATTCTCGCTAACGTATGAATTCACTTTAGGTCTATTCTTGGCTGATCCCGACCGCAATGAGATAGACCATGAAATTGCAAGATATAGCGTCACTAGCAGAAATAGTGGGTGGAGTTGCCGTAATCGTTTCACTGGTTTTTGTCGGCGTTCAAGTTAACGATAACACTGCCGCAATTAGGTCTGCCGCTGCAAGTGATGCGACAACGACAATGCAATCTTGGTATATCCAAATGGGGGGCAACCGACAGGCTAGCGACACCTGGTTCAATGCAATGATAAGCCCCGAGCCGCTTCCTCCCCGCGACGAATTTCAGTTTATGATGTCGATGCATGTGGCCATATTGGGAATGCAAAACAGCTATCTTCTAACGAAAGAAGGAACTTTGGACGCTGAGTTTCGAGAGGCTGTTACGACAGCAATTGTGGGTGTGAAACAACTTCCCGGCATGGACCGTTACTGGAGACAGCGACGGGCTTTCTTCCACGCTGAATTCGCTGAATACGTCGATGAACTATTGACGAGAGATACCGCCCCAACTGTCGACATCTACAAGATTCCAGAAGTGGCACCAGACCAGTAACTTAAAGCAGCGCTTCGCGATTGGCATCCAGCCAGAACGAGGGACTATTGTAGGCGGGTCACTGACCGCTATGGGGTGTTACTGGAAGCCAAACACCAGCGCGGTTTCGCCCGGGAGTCACGCAAGGGTACATGCCATGTAGTAGTCTGGCGCCGACACTCATTCTTGGCATAAGTGATATGAACAGCTACTCAACTGTCACACGTATTCTCGGTGAAATTGTAGTTATTGTCTTTGGCATTCTGCTGGCCTTCGCGGCCGACACTTGGATAAATGAGCGTGGGCAGCGCCTTAAAGAGGCTGAGCATCTTTCGGCAGTTCTTTTGGACTTTCAGGCCTCACTGGCTACGTTAAGGCGGGCCATTGATTTCAAGACTCAACAGATTGCGGACTTGCAATTGCTTTTGACCGTTGGCTCCAAAGGGTTGCAGAACGAAAAGCTAGAGCAGGTAGTTGTTCGCGGTGTTTATACAACATCAGACTACGTGCCTAGTCTGAGCGCCCTGCGTGATCTAGAGGCCTCGGGGAGCTTCGCTCTAATATCAGATCCCGTGATTCGTAGAGGTCTCTCTTTACTGAACACGAGACTTGAGGACGCTGAGCGATCGATGAAGGAGTACATCACGTTTCATCAAGCTGATTTAGATCCTTTCATAGCGAAGTCACTGCCAGTAGTCGGTGTTTTATCAAAGATAAGTAATGCGCCAGTAGAAACAATAGGGCTGGAAGACTGGTCTCAACTTGATTCAGATATGGCTCGTGGCTTGCTGGTTTTCAAAATGAGTTTGGCCGCGAACTATGTCCAGGTCTTGGAGCGATTAGCTGATCAGTTCGAAACCCTCATAGAAGATATACAAACCACATCGGACGAACCCGCATTGCGTCGACCAGTTGAAACCGCACCTAATACACGACGGTGAAATCTGAAGCACAGCCCTCGGTAGCGTTCACTTTTTTTGAATCGAACCGAGATAGACTGGATTAAGGCATAAATTGTTGGAAGCTAACGCTTGGCAAAATTCATATTTTTGAAAGATCATTCGTGGTCCGTTTATTCTCTATCTTGACGGTCGCCATATTGATGATCGCTTGTACAAGTAATTCCGAAGTGCGCATGGCCGATGTGCCCAGAACGACACCGGGGGCAGCAGCGAAGTTGGCAGCTGAGGCGAAACGATCCATGGAAGACATGGAAGCTCATCAGCCAGTGCAAGCGACTTTCCCGGCTGCGTATGCCTTTGCGGCAATCCCGGCCAGGTTGGCTTTGGAGCAACAACTATGGCAACAAGCGAGCGAGTTAAAAACACGATCTCCGGATTACATTGCGTGGGAGAACTCCCCACAGGTTGAGGCAATAACCTATTACGCTCGAGGACTTGGAGCAGTCAGAAATAGAGACGTGAAGAGGGCTAAGGAAAACGTAAACGCCCTTGATGTTCTATTTGAAAAAACACTGGCAATTAGTCCCGACTATTGGGCTCCGCTTTTAGATGCGCAACGACAAGTTGTAACTGTCTGGATAAGCTATGAAACTGGGAATGGCGCAATAGCTTTCGTGTGGTAAGAGTGCCGGGCACTGACTTGCTTGACTATTTCGATCGTACGACCGGTTGTGGCCGTAAGCCGGCCCCGGCTCTTGGAGTAATCGTCTCACTAGGATTGGTGATATATGCGATGAAACAGGCTCGCGAACATGCGATGGCCGAGCTTTACCTGGTTCGTTCATCGTCGTTATCTGAGCTAGTGGGTGCGGACTACAGACCTGAAATGGCTGAGCAAGCTGAGGCGCAAATATACAAAGACGTAACTTCCATGACCTATTTCTAAGCAAGAGCGATAGAACGTCGCCTTGAAAGGCGGTTTACCTACGCTGAAGGCTGCACTATCTATACATCAAAGGCCTTAGCTCAGAGGAGGAGTGGTCCGCAAACAAAGCGCACATAAGCGATAGTTTGAAA
This sequence comes from Congregibacter sp., assembly GCF_047617445.1. Classification (GTDB taxonomy): domain Bacteria; phylum Pseudomonadota; class Gammaproteobacteria; order Pseudomonadales; family Halieaceae; genus Congregibacter. The sequence continues at coordinate 6,750 of NZ_JBLGBE010000068.1, read as the reverse complement.
ACACAGTGCGTCATACGCTATTGGTTGTCGACAGAAGGGACGTGGAGAGAAACCTTAGTGACTCAAGGGCCGCATTTGGTCGGTCGCGACGATTAAGTACAAGAGGGTCTTGGCGGCTCGAGTGACCGCTCCGAGGTGTTCAAAGGCATTGCCAGGGAACGGCTTTCGCCTACGAAAAGCCTTTCGCGTGGCCGGCTTCAAACAACTGCTGGTGTCCGAAAACGTGAGGGTTGAAGGGCTTTTTCTCGTCCTTGCTTCCCGATACCAGCACTTCTAACTAGGGCTTGGTTGCATGGCCCAGGATCGCCGTATGCGGAAACACATAGCCTCCTTCAACGGCAAACTTGCTGCAGTTCTCTTTCATGCCCGCCATGATCTTGTCCTGCTTCTCCTGCGGAAAGTCCTTAACGTTCGCCCAGGTCCAGAGACCGTCGATGACCGGGTCAAGCGTGTCGCACTTCCACTCCGTCTTGTGGTTCGTCAGCTCAAATCCTGTCAGGCCAGCGCTCTCCATGAGAGGCAGGAAGGTCTCTTTATCTGTAACTCCGAAGAGAGGACCGTGCGGAAGTGCTTGGGGATCGTGGTGCGCACTTACCGCACGCACAAAACAGCCGATGGAGCTCTGCTCTGGATTGGGTCCCCACACAGCGAAGACGAAGCGACCGCCGGGCTTGAGCACCCGGGCTGCCTCAGCGAACACCTTAGCGGGCTCCGGCAGGTGGTGAACCACGTAGTTGGCGATCACTGCATCGAAGCTATCGTCGTCTTCAGGGATTTTCTCACCGTCAGCGAGTTTGAACGAAAGCCCAGGATTGGCGGCCTTTGCTGCCGCTACCATGCTCTCGGAGAAATCAAGGCCAGTGGCAATCGCACCAGCGTCGGCGAGAGCACGGGTTGAGTTGCCTGGGCCACACCCAACGTCCAAGACCCGACTACCAGACGTCACGTTTGCAGCCTCGATTACTCGAGGCAGCATTTGGCCTGTGAGCATGGAGAAGGTATCTAGATAGGAGTCCGCACAGCGTGACCAGGTCTCGGTCTCGTAATCAATAATGAATTTCTTGTCTGAGTCTTTCATAGTTGGTTCTCAGTCCTAGTGATTGGCGCCAGCCGAGCGGGTAGAGCCGCCCGATTCTCAAGACTGTGCGGGAGTTTGTAAGGACTATAGCATTTGTATGTTGTATTCCCGCCTCTGTTGATTTGCATTCAAAAAGGAGCCAAATACGGCCATTCAGCGCATCAGACCCTGGACCATCTGCGGCCAGTTACTTGCCTGAAACCACTTGGATTTTCTTTGCTCTGGGCAGGTCAATCAACCATGTAAAAGCAGGGGCCGGTCAACTCTCACCGTATCGACAGAGGCCGCAGTAGACCATTAGGTAAGGACGACACTCCCTCTATAAAAGTCAGCAATCGACTAGCATGAGACGAGCGTAGATCTTCGCCTCGTACCCAGCCAGCCAGCCAAAAATAGCCAACCGAACGGCATTAAACTATTGGAGCATTCCCTAATTCGTACGTAGATACGGAATGGTCCCAGCCGAATCGTAGCTATCTAGCACGTGAAATCTGCTAATACTGCCCCGTTGGCGAGCTTCAGCGAAAGGAGCGTATTCGTCGTCCTCAGCAAAGGCATTGAATGCATCAGCAGACGGAAATTCAATCAATGCAATTAGCGTGGTATCCAATGTGTCGCCTTCAACCGTATTGATATTGCTGGTCCGTGTTAGGTATTTGCCACCATGTTTGTGCACTATGTCATGCACGTTCGCAGCGTACTCGGGCACCCAGCTATCATCTATTACTTTTATGTCAGCGATTACGTAGGTCTTCATGTGGCTCATCCTCTCGATGTCTTGAGTGACCAAGATGCCAACTCACTGCTTGGCTGCCTAGTCACAAAACTGTATTCGCGAGTACAGTTACTGTACTAGTCGAGTTAGTGGCGGCGGTGTACGGTGTCTTTGCTTCCGTGTTTGGAGATTCGAATGCCTCAGCCAGGCTATAAGCAGTTTTGCCCTGTGGCCATGGCCGCAGAGATCCTCTGCACCCGTTGGACGATGGTGCTTTTACGGGAATTGCTCGCTGGGTCGAGCCGTTTCAACGACCTGCGACGAGGCGTGCCGAAGATGTCGCCTACACTGCTTGCACAGCGGCTGAGAGACCTCGAGCAAGCGGGGGTCGTCTCGAAGAATCCGGTCAAAACACAGAAGAACGTATTCGAGTACAAATTGACGGATGCTGGCGAAGATCTGCGTCCACTAGTGATCGCGATGGGCACCTGGGGACAGCGGTGGGTCGAGTCTCAGCAATCGCTTCGCAATCTCGATCCATCTTTATTGATGTGGGATATGCGACGAAATCTGAATCCATCGCCTCTGCCTAATCAACGAGTAGTCGTTCAATTCCTGTATGGAGAACTACCCAAATCAAAGCAGGACTGGTGGCTCGTCGTTGAGCCGGATGGAGAGGTCGATCTTTGCTGGTCCGAACCCGGGTTCGAGGTGGACCTGTACATTTCTACTGACTTAAAAACGATGACCGCCATCTGGATGGGCTTGCAAACCGTCCAAGATTCCAGAGATTCAATCAAATTTTCCGGCAGCAAGAACTTGCAGGGTTCGATGCAAACTTGGCTCGGACTCAGCCCATTCGCGGTTGAGAAGAAACGGGTGTCATAAGCGGCACGTTTGGCCTGTTAACTGCCTCCAGGCTCGCGCAATTCTGACATGGGCAAACAGCTAGTCCGACAGTTGCGACTGTATGCAGATCGATCGGACCTCCTTCAGCCGCAGTGCTTTTGATGTATCCCCATCGGCTGTTACGAAGTGTTAGCAAAAGTTCGTTGGAAGTTAGCCGTCGCCTATTTTGCGACATTGGGGCAGGAGAGCGCGATGGAAGTTTTACCCCACCGGAACCGCTCACCAACTTGTCGTTGCGGACACTGATAGACTCGGTTGCGAATACTTTCAGGAGAGAAGCCGTGGCTCGTTTCAATGATGTGATTGCGACAAGAGAGCAATTTCGCTCAATCATGGGCGAGCCCAGTGAACTGGTTACTCGAAAGTCGCTCTCTGCACTAGATCAGCATTGCGGCGTATTCATTGGCAGAGCACCGTTCATGTTAATCGCTTCCGCTGACGCAGATGGCAATACCGACGTGTCACCCAAGGGCGATTCTGTTGGTTTTATCAAAATTCTTGATGAGAAGACACTCGTGATTCCGGACAGGCTGGGAAACAAGAGAGCCGACACAATAGAAAATATCCTGCAAAATCCCAATGTTGGTTTGATATTTATGATTCCGGGCAAGACAGAAACGTTGCGTGTTAGTGGCAAAGCCCAGGTTGTTAGAGATACGGATCTGCTTCACTCAATGGCCGTGAAGGGAAAGAGCCCGGACTTCGCTATTGTCGTTACTGTGGAGGAGGCTTTTTTCCACTGTTCCAAATGTATGATTCGTTCGAAACTGTGGCAGATAGAGCACTGGCCTGATTTGGACGGGCTTCCTCGTCTCGCCCAGACCATGGTTGATGCAGGAAAGCTCGATCTAGCCGAGAGCGAGATGCACGATATTGTCGTGAATGACGAGAGGGAGCGGCTGTACTAGGGTATTCGTTGTACAGATCAGTAGAGAAAGTGTCTACAGAAGAGGCAAGGCAGCAGTTGGAGGTGAAAATCTTTAGCCCAGCTTCGTTAACAAAACACCTTGCGTAGCAGGAAAGGTCGCAAAGCCCATACTGTTCTTAATGCGCCTCTTAACAGACAGGACATTTGATAACGTTAGCTCTTAGACTTTTAAAGTAAGTGCCGCCACAAGATCCACGCTTACTATTACCCGGCTTTCTGCCGACGTTAGTGAGTGGATTTATGGCTTACCCGCAAATCCTAAGCTTCAGTGAGATAGATCATGAGCACATACCCAAGAACGTTCTCCCATATTGGAATATCAGTTCCCGACGTAGTTGAAGCTGCCAAGTTCTATAGCGAGGTCATGGGTTGGTATCACATCATGGAACCCACCGTGATAACCGAGGAGGCTGACACACCCATAGGTCAGATGTGTATTGATGTGTTTGGCAAAGGCTGGGGCTCGTTCAAAATCGCACATATGTCCACAGGCGATAAAATCGGGGTGGAGATGTTCGAGTTCAAGAACAACGAATCCCCCAAGGATTTTGAGTACTGGAAGACCAGTACATTCCATTTTTGCGTTCAGGATCCGGATATCGAAGGGCTTGTCGCCAAAATTGTTGCGCATGGCGGTAAGCAGCGAATGCCGATCCGCGAATACTATCCTGGGGAGAAGCCCTACAAGATGTGCTACGTCGAAGATCCCTTCGGTTTGATCTTCGAGGTCTACTCACATAGTTATGAGCTGACTTACTCTCAGGGCGCCTACTGAGTCCTGCCTAACGCACGCCCGGTGTGTTCTCGCTCTCGGGCTGGACGCTTACTACTACAAGAGTCGCGCGCTTTTTGGGAATGTGAAGGGCTGGGCGTTAATTGCCGGCTGCGCTACGGTAGTGTCGGCGGTGGCTCCAGCACCGGCACTTTAGCGAGTACCGGTTGTTGATGAGCAAGCGGCACAGTCAGGATGATTGCTTGGAATGCTTAATCAAAAGCGACCCGTACGGACGATTTTGGGTGCTTTTGCCGTCAGGCTTGATACCTTTGGTGGCGAATGATTCGCCTTGGTGTGCAACAGAGCAATGTTTGAAATGTCGATTCCAATCAATCTCGTTTTGGGTAGTGGAGGTACTCGTGGTCTTACGCACATAGGTGTCGTGAGAGTGCTGCATGAACAAGGTTTTGAGATTAAGTCGATTACGGGCTGTTCCATGGGCTCCCTGGTGAGCGCACTGCTGGTGGGTGGGGTATTCTGAATCCCTTGCCGATACCGCCAACACGCATGGATGGCAGTGCCATTACCGTCGCTGTCAGTCTTAATGGTCGTGAGATGTTACATCCACTGGGTAATACGCCGCCCTTGCAGCCAGTGTCATGGAATCCACCGGATATACTCATTGATATCCCCTGTAACATTTGCGAATCTCACAAGTTTCACAGGGCGAGTGAACGCATACCCGCCGGCGAATTTTGGGCCCAAAAGGCGCTCGACGAACAACGAGCCCGCTTTAAACTCTAAAACCCCTAACGTCACCAGACCATTAGACAGGATCCTAAATGCAAGAAGCACTGATCACCATGCTGGGTATGCAGAATCGTATGAATACCCGAGTCCATCCGCAGTGGATTACCCAGGACTTTGCTTGGCATCGAGCCATTTGGGTGGAGTGCGCTGAGCTGGTCGATCACCATGGGTACAAATGGTGGAAGCATCAGGAACCTGATATTGAACAAGTGCAGTTAGAGGTTATTGATATCTGGCACTTTGGCATGTCGGCCTATTTCCGCGATGCTATCGACGTTGAGCAGCTCGCAAAGGAGATCATGGCGTTATGGCCGACAGAACCTGAGAAGCTGGGTGTTCTAGAGGCGTCCGAGGCCCTGGCTGCGATAGCGGCGGGGGAACGACGCTTTTGTGTCGCTGTTTTCGCATCCTTGTTAGCGGCGGCATCTCTGGACTTTGCAGGCTTGTATCGTCAATACCTTGGAAAAAACGTACTCAACTTCTTTCGGCAAGATCATGGCTATAAAGACGGCAGCTACCGGAAGCTATGGGACGGGCGTGAGGATAATGAGCACTTGATGGAGCTGCTTGCCGACATAGACACCTCGGCCGCTGATGCCGAGAGCCACCTCTACAGCGCATTGTCTACGCGCTACGCCGCGACTACATAGCGTGTGACTGACACTGACGACAATCGCTTATCGACTTCGGCGCTGGCAAAGCGCCTAAAGCTGCCTATTCAGCAGTTGTTTGTCACGCTGCGTGACTACGGCTGGATTGATCGTCGAGGTAAAAGTTGGGCGCTCACCGGCAAAGGTGAGCTGCAGGGTGGTTCCTATCAGGAGAGTCAGCGTTTTGGGCGTTACATCGTCTGGCCCGAATCTTTAATGGAACATCCGCTACTCATTGCCATCGAGAGTAATCAGCGAATCACCGCTGGAGGTATGCAGCGTTACTATCCACATCTTGGGGTGCGGCAGATCAACCGCAATTTTGCAGAACTAGGCTTGCTTAAGCTCACGCAACGAGGGCTGGAGCTTACAAGTCTGGGAGAGCATTTTGGCGGTCGTCAGGAGCGCGATGATGACAATGGCTTGCTGTTGATTAGCTGGCCCCATGAGATTGTTGATAACGCCGTGATTCATCGTGAGTTGAATCGATTGGTCGGAGATGGGTTTTCCAATGAGGCTCCGGCGCTAACTCGTCCCACCCCGGTACCAAAGACCGACCCGGATACTGCTGCGCCGGATCTTTTTGCGGCAACCGACCATGAGTCAGCGCAAGCGCCTACTGAGCTCGTCCGCAGACGATGTGGTCTGGATGGTCATCCGGTTGATAGCGTGTTGCAGTTAAGAGTCTGCGATTGGCTCTACGAAGCCCAGCTGGCTCACGCGCGGGATCGCAGATTGCCGGTTGAAGAAGCGCTCACGGCTGACTTTTTTGTGCCCGCGTTAGGGCTATATATAGAGTGCTGGGAGCGTGATGTGCCTACGAGCGCGCTGACCCGTCGCTTGCGTACTCGAGAAGTATGTCGTGAGCTGAATCTGCACTACCAAGAGATCGCCGCGGCTGACATAGAGCGTGTCGATGGCCTGTTGACGAAGCGCGTGGCCGCG
>NZ_JBLGBE010000067.1:0-18252 GCF_047617445.1 Congregibacter sp. | reverse complement strand
CCGGAGGTCAACATGTAGGCCACGTGTGCGTCCGGGTCCGGGTGCGTGAGTGCGTGCGCGATGGCATCGCCAGGCACAGTCGCAACGATATCGTCCAGAGCGAGCGCGTCGATAGAAAGTGTTTCGGGCTGAGAGCTGATGACTCTAACGCTACCCGGAAACGCCGTCAGCGCCGGTTCTATGTCCGCTCCAGCTTCAACATATACCAGCGCCGGTCTTACGAGCTCAATCACATGTCGAAGTCGGGCAAAGTCGCCGCCGATATAGGCGTAGTTGAGGCTGACCGGACATACGGGCACTCCCGCGGCCATGGCGCCGAGCCTCAGGACCGCGTGATTCACCGAGTTCCCCGCGAGCATCATCAGCGGTGTTTCTTGGCCCAGGCCCTGGGCAAGTAACCACTGCCCGATGGCGCGAACGCGCTTTGCAGCCTCAGCAAAGCTCAGACGTATCCATTCCCCATCGGCACCGCGCTCGCCGAGGAAATCCCGCTCCGGCACGGCGCTGGCGTTCGCAAGGAACGCCCGAATAATGGTCGGTTCGAAGGCCGGTTCCGGATCCAGGCTGCGCAGGATGAGTGAGCCGTCTTCCCGCCGCTGCAGATCCACATTGACCCGGGGCAGGTCGACCGGTCGGTAGGGAATGTTAAAAAGGTCCTGACTCAGACTTGTTTTGGTCATTGAAGCTATTCCGTTATCACGTTGTTGTGTTGTTCAGAAGCGTTGGTAGGACAGGTCATCCTTGCTTTTACTGCCGTGACGCATCTTCGGGTCCTGTGGATTGAACATGCCTAGGCACCAGTTCTCGTTGGACGGTAAATCGTGATTCCAGTCAAATACGAGCTTGCGGTGAGCGATCTTCCATTCGCCGTTACGTCGTTCAAAGCGATCCACACTGCGCGCACCGGTAAAGGTGTCCACGTCACTTCCGCCCCGCGCGAAGCGTACAAAAGTAATCACATAAGCTTCAACCCATGCGGTCTCACCGTCCAGCTCGATGTGCTGATTACACAGATAGTGAGCCATTGTGCCCATCTCGCGAATACGGCCGACGGCCCCATCTACATAGGCGTGGGCCGAACCGTTGTAGTTTGGTCCGTGCTCTTCAATTGCGTCCGCGTAGTAGCAGGACTTCAGAAGCTCAGCGTCAGCGCGGTCGACGCCGCGGGCCTGGCGGGCGAGCACATCGCGAATCTCTTCTCTGGCAAGAAACGCCTCCATCCTGTTTTCAGTTTTACTGATGCTCATGCGCTAAAACTCCTGATTACCGTTATTGTTATCCATGCGCGTGCTGTGTGAAGCGCGGGGTGTAGTGCGGCGCGCTTGGAAAAGCCAGCAGACCGGGAGGCGCTGACAAAACGTGCCCGATCGCCTGAGTCACCATGCCGGCCACCCCGTATTGAACCGCGGTGGTTTTCACGCCGGTGTTCTCCGGTTCCACCAGGTCCATTTTGATATCGATGCCGGGTTTTCCGCGCACGGAGATTTCCCAGTGGCTGAATTGTTTATAGCCGGGCACTTCCCGGCCCATGACCCAGTTAACCGAGTGCGTAATAACGCGTCGGTCGCCGATGAGGCCGTGGATTTGCCAGTTGGTCGCGGCGATTGTTCCCGCGCGAACAATTCCGGCGCGTGCTTCGATGTCTTGTGTTGCCAGAGTGACCTGATGGTCGCTTTGCAGTTCGGTCAGTTGTAGCTCCAGACGTTCCGCAAGGGCCCCGACGCATTGGCGGTACATTGCTGTAAACAGCGTGGCGAGGCTGCCATTCTCTAGATCCACATCCTGCGGACGCGCGCCCATACCCATGACGCCAAAGACATAGTTTGCGTTGGGCATGTCGAGGCAGTCATAAACCTCGCGACACAGAATGCTATCCAGTTCGGTAGACATGCCCGAGATCACGGGCACGAAGCGTTCGGCAATCAGCCCCGGATTAATACCTGTACCTGCCAGTGTGCTGCCACCACGGATGCAGCATTCGGTGAGACGCCTGGCATAGGACTCCCCGAGACTGGCCGGATGAAAGTAGTTGTTAATGGAAATCACATTCTTCCCGGATTCGAGTAAACGACAGACATCGTCATCATGAGCATCGTAGGGGAATTGGAGTAGTGGGCAGTGCAATACGACGTCGGCATCCAGTGCGAGAATTTCGTCTATGCAACTGGTTGCGATAACGCCGGTTGGATCGCGTCGGGCAATCTCCCCCGCGTCGCGTCCTGCCTTGCTGTCGCTGTAGACATACAGACCCACAAGTTCTAGGTCCGGGTGATCAATCACAGAGCGCAAACAGGTCTTGCCCATGGCCCCGGTAGCCCACTGGATCACCCGGTAGGGACGTGAGGCGGACGTGGTTTCACTCATCCAGAGGCTTGCCGTTCATCTCGAAGTAGTCACGCATTGCAGTGATTTCACCGCGGTCGTTGAACTCGACAATGCCCATGTAGGGATGCCCCACACGCTTGCCGCTGGCGCGCTCACGATATTCCTCATAGCCCTCGACGAGTAGTTTGTTACCGTTTTGGGCCCAGCGATCGACACGCCAGATTACGTCGGTCATGTCTGCGAAGTATTTATCGAGAAACCGCTCGAGCCAGGCCAGACCCTGGAGTGGGCGGGCACTGGTGTGCAGGATGTATTCCACGTCCGGCGCAAAGAAGCTAAGAAATTTCTGCTTATCCTGCTCAATACTGGCGCCGATGAGTTTGTGCATTGTCTCAATGTGCTGTGCTGCCATGCCGGAAGCCTCCACGGTAATAGTTTGGGGGTGTTAGTTGCCGGTCTGGGGTTCGGCTTTAGCACTTCCAGGGAGCGCCAGATTTTCAGGCTCGTAGTAATCGCGCCAGTGTGAAATCAGTCCATCGCGAAACTCAAAGGCCTGCATAAAGGGCTGCTGGATCGTGCGCTGATGCTCGTTATCCCAAAGCTCCTCATGACCCTCAAGCAGCAGAAGATCACCATTCTCCGCATAATTGAAGATATCCCAGCGTTTCTGCTCATAGTTACCGGAGTAATTGTTGAGGAACTTGCGCATCGTCTTCTTGCCCCGAACCGGGCGGGAGCTGATGTGCCAGTAATACTCGATGTCATCGCTGAGGCAATTCAGCACCGCATCGATATCGCGGCGCTCCCAGCAGGCGATGAGTTGTCTCACGGAGTCGATCTTCGTGGCCATGCTGTATCTCCTTATAGTTTTAAATTGAAATCTACTTTGTTACCTCTCCAAGAGCAAGTCCAGCCGCCTGCTTTGCCCGCCTGAGCCCCTTGCCGGGAAAAAGCGGTCTTTTTATGCAATATATTGTGATTTAAGAGGCTATTCGCGGATTTTTAAACTTTTGAGGTCCTGCTTGTACTCGCCCGGTTGTCGTATGGAAAGCTTGCGAACAATCCAATGTTATTAATTCTTGGCTGAATTCCCTTGACAGGTTTCAATTTGCAAACCAATAATTAGCTTTAACCATAATAAATAATTAGAGGTAAACACCATGCAAGACGATCGTCGTCTTTTCAATTCTCCTGTCTCTGTTTCTCACCGTATGCCTTGCCGACGCACCGCTCTGGCCAGCGCCGTGATCGCGGCCTGCTCTGCGATGACAAATACCGCCATGGCCCAGAGCGAATCGGGTTTTGCGCTGGAAGAGGTTGTCGTTACGGCGCAGCGCCGGGAGCGGGGTCTCCAGGACTCGCCGATTGCCGTAACCGCGGTAACCGGTACCACCCTCAGAGCGGGAAATGTTCTCTCCTACGCTGATCTGGCTCGCAGCTCTGCCAGCGTGACCTTTACCGAAGGCTCACCACTGGATCAGGAGCTGAATATCCGTGGTGTCGTCAGCGTGCGCATTGATTCGCCCACCGCTGACCCTTCAATTGGCGTGTTCGTAGATAACGTCTACGTGGGCCGAACCGGCCAGCTGAATACCGACTTCTATGACATAGAGCGTGTGGAGATTATCAGAGGTCCTCAGGGCGTATTGCTAGGTAAGGGCGTTGTGGGTGGTGCCCTGAGTATTGTTACCGCGGCCCCGGAACGGGAGTGGGGCGGTGAGATATCGGCTTCCTACGGTGAGTACAACGATCAGAAGATTTTCGGGCATATTACGGGTCCGCTCACCGACTCGCTGTCTGGACGGCTGTCATTTCAGACCCAGGAGCGCGACGGCTACTTCCGGGATATTCTCAACGATCGAGACCTGGAGAACAAAAGTTCCACACAGCTTCGCGCGCAATTCCTCTATGAGCCCCCGGAGCAGGACCTTTCGGCGCGGCTGGTCTTTGAGTATGCAAAGGACGACAGCAACGGCATCCACCGCATCGGCGAAAACATCAATCCCGACTTTGCCGGACTCAAGTCCTTCAGTAGCGGCCGAACGGTGGTGGCAAACGCTCGGGGCGGCCTGAGTCGCACGGAGAGCCTGTCCACGCATCCTACTTTTGTGGGCGATACGGAACCGACCTCCCAATTTCTGGATCGTGAAAACTGGTCTGTGAGCCTGAACATAGAGAAAGGGCTGGGGGATTATATGAATCTGGTGAGCGTGACAGGTTACCGGAGTGGCTCATCCGGCAGTTTGTATTCCCAGACCGGCATTGACCCGCGAAATCCTTACAACCTTGCTGATATGAGCGTGCCACTGCTGTTTGACAGTATTGTGGCGGAGGACGAGGACTTTGAGCAGTTCAGCCAGGAGGTGAACCTTTCCTATTTTAACCCTGATAAGCGCATTGACTGGTTGGTTGGTGGCTATTACCTGACGCAAGAAGTGCAGAAAAACGATATTTTTAATGCGCACTCGCAGCCCGTGGTTTTCTCCGTACCGATTTTTGCCGAGACGCTGTCGGGAGAGTCCCGCTGGTTCAACGATGGCGGTACGGATACCCTGGCGGTATTCGGACAGGTGGGCTTTGCAATTACCGACCAGCTCAAGCTAACTGTCGGTGGTCGCTACACCGAGGACGAAAAGGATGGCAGAGTGCGTGGCCTCTCGACGGCGACCGGAGACTTCTTTAACCCTGGCAGCACGACGCCGCTGACGCCGCTCAGCCCGAGCTATGCCCTGGGCGGCGGTTACACCGCCAGCTATGGGGAAACCTGGAGCGAGTTCACGCCGCAGGCCATTCTCGAATACAACCCGGGTGAAGGCTTTATGGCCTATATCAACGTGGCCAAGGCGTTCAAGGGCGGCGGATTTGAAGACACGCCGTCAAATGCAGTGGCGGCAACGCTCTCCTTTGATCCGGAAACGGTCATCAGCTACGAGCTGGGTGCCAAGGTCGACTTTTGGGATGATCGCGCGCGGGTGAACGCCGCTCTGTATTACATGGACTACGAGGACCTGCAGGTTACGCAAACCAACGCCGACTGTTTGTGCAACATTACTGACAACGCCTCGGATGCCGAGATCATGGGTCTTGAGGTCGAAATGCAGCTTGCTGTGACGTCTTCTTTGCGACTATTTGCCGGCGGCAATTATATGGATACGGAGTATGTGAACTTCGTCGACAGCCTCGGCAATGACAACTCGGGCGGTCGCCTGCAGAGAACGCCAGATTACACCTACAATGTTGGCTTAGACTATTCCATGGACATGGCAGGGCGCGCGGACGCATTAAGCCTGTATCTGAACTACGCCTATCAGGGCGACTTTAACTGGGATCCGGACAACATCACGGAGCAGGCGGCCTACGGGCTGTTGGACGGCCGCTTTTCCTATTACATCAACCAAGATGTCACTGTGTCGGCTTACGGCAAGAACATCCTCGATGAAGACTACCGAGTTTTTGTGATCAACTTCTTCGCCGACGAGGTCGCGTCGCTTGGTGCGCCGAGGACCTTCGGGGTTGAGTTGAACGTTCGTTTTTAAGCCCTGTTGATTTGGGGCCGGGCGTCCTTGGGGCGCCCGTTTTTTTTGCAGGAAATTTTAACGCTTGAGTCAGCGCTCGTCGCAATTGTAGGCATTTTCCTTCTGGGTTACGAAGTGAGACAGGCTAACTCCCTTGCGACGTAGCAAGCGGTATCACAAAGCTGGAGCAACTGGTTGGATTGGCAGAAAAGCTTTATCGGGTCAGATGTTTCATCTGTTATCAAAAAATCAATGATCGATCCTGAATCGCTTACTCTTGCCGAAAAACTCAGGCTCCACCGGCTTTACCTAGGAATAATTTGTCTTTTCGAGAGCGATTTCGAGGTGTTTGCATACACTAGCGAGAGTGTCGTCGAACAGGAAATTGAAACCACTATAAGTTATCTGAGTGGAGTTTTTTGCGATCCATATGCAAAGGCTTGGATCAGGACCATAGGTCGTTTCCGGTTAGTTGGGCGGACGTAGGTTCAGGTGACGTGTGTGCGCAATATGTGCCTAATGCTATTGTAAAAATATGTCAGTGATGTGCAGCCATCTTATTATTTTATCAATAAAATCATATACTTGACAATTAATGACAAGGTAGGTTCGCATTGCAAATCCGTCAACGCCGGTTCGATTCCGACGTGACTCCCCGTGTTTGAAGTAAGCACGAAGGCCATGCTCTGCCGGCGATAATCGCTCAGAGAAAGGCTTGAATAAAAAAGGGGCTGTCAAATATGACAACCCCTTTTTGTTTAGCCAGCAGGTCGCTTTAGCTGCACTGCCTAACTCCCGGGGGAATCAGGAGAGCCGTGAAAGCACCTTCGGTAGCGCATCGACGTACATCTGGACGTGTTCCAGGCGACCCATGCTCACGCGAGACCAGTTTGTGTAATCGCGGTAGATACCTCTGATTAGCACGTTCTCCTTCTCCATACCTTCTCGGAAGGTCTGAGCATTAAGCGAGCCAAGGTCGGCGAAGATGAAGTTTGTTTGCGAGGGCAGGCCGGTGAGGCCGTTTTCCTTGAGCGCCGAGTACACCATCTCCCGCGCTTCACGGATCTTGGCTCGCGAGGCGTCCATAAATTCAGCGTCTTCGTAACTGGCAATAGCAGCGGCAAGGCCTGCCTGGTTGAGGCCGTAACTTCCGATACCGTACTTACCGATACTCTCGATGGTCTCTGGTGCGGCAATGATGTAGCCGATGCGCATTCCTGCCAGACCGTAGATTTTCGAGAAAGTGCGAGCCACGATGACATCGTGACCGTCTCTCACGAGGCCGACCATGGTGTTGCTCTCTGGGGCATCGGTAACTTCGTTGTACGCTTCGTCCACCAGTACCGTGGCCTTTTTCGCTGCTTTGATACAAAAAGCTTTGAGTGCTACCGGGTCGGTGAGTAGGCCCGTCGGATTGTTAGGGTTCACAACCTGAACCATGGATATGGAATCATCAATAGCCGCGTACATGGCGTCCAGATCGATTTCCAGCCCGGAGTCTTTAGGCAGGCGAACGATCTTAGCGATAGCCTGTTGCTCCACAGCCATGGAGGTTGTGTCCCAGAAAAGATCCGGGCCGAGTATGTTTCCGGTCTGCGCCGCATTGATTGCGGTGGCCGCCAAAACGCCACTGGAGCCGCTGCTTATGGCAACAAATTCGGGATCTACGCCGTTGCGCTCCGCGATCATCGCGCGCAGGGCCATGGCCGACTCGCTGGCGTAATAGGAGCCACTGAGGCTCGCCTCTTGAATTGCTGCTAATGCCTTTTTACTCGGTCCATACGGGTTTTCGTTGGCGTTGAGCTTGGCTATGCCTGGGGCGGGGCCATAGAAGGGCGTCAGCCGTGTCACTCTTGTAGCGTCTTTAGCCCAGCCAAGACTCGGGCGCAGCACCGACGCAGCGGCTGCAACACCCGCTGCTCCAACAAGGAAACCCCTTCGATTAAAATCTATCGTCATAGCTTTCTCCCAAGTCACTGTGTGTTTAATTCATCGTGATCTTTGTCACGCTGCGCAACAAGCGCATTGCCTGAGGGTAAATCAGGCTTTCAAAAACATCGAGACCGATACGATCACGAGGTATATGCCAAAAATTTGTTTCAACCGTGCGCCATCCAGACTATGCGCTAAGCGAGCCCCAATAGGCGCAGTAAAGATAGAAAATACCGCGATTGCCAGTAGAGCAGGAATATTAATGTAGCCGATTGAGCCCACAGGAAGGTTCTCTGCGTCGAGCCCCATTACCATAAAGCCGATCATTCCGGGTACGCCGATAAGAAAACCGACTCCCGACGCGGTTGCAACAGCCTGGTGGATGGGGCGATTGCACAACACCATGGCGAGCACCATCACCGTGCCTCCACCAATACCCAGCAATGCCGAAACGCCCCCGAGCCCACTGGCCAGTAGAGCCTTTCCCGGGCCCGTTGGTAGTGAGAAACGCCCGTGATAGCGGTCGAATATCCGGGGGAACAGAAAGTAGATGGAGTAAACCAATACGCCAATAGCAAACACCAAAATCAGCCGCTGGCTGTTACTGACGGAGGCTATCCAGATGCCGACGCCGACGCCGACTACCACCCATATCGCCCAGTCGCGCAGAAGCTGGAAGTCCACGGCCCCGCGCTTGCTGTGGGCGTGTACTGAGCGCGCTGAGGAGACAACGATGGTAGCTAGTGAGGTGCCCACCGCAACGAGCATCAGGTCCTCGCTTTGGTCCCCTAAAAACGGAAACACGGCGAGTAATGCAGGCACTACAACGAATCCGCCGCCGACACCAAAAAGCCCGGCGGTCATGCCAGCGACGATACCTGCACCACTCATTACCGTTAGAAACAACAGCATGTCCGTGAGCACCACTCCTTGCTTCCTCGTTAAGTAAGATGCTGATGCTGGCGTTACAGGTGCGCCTTGCAGGCGCCCGGTGTTTACTCCGTCATCAGTTGTATGCTCATGCCACCAGAGAACCTATAGGCAGTGTTTGCCGTCTCAAGAATCGCTGTTCAGCACAGTGCAGTTAGAAGCAAAAAACGCGCCACTGGGACCCCGCGCCGAGACGTTTTTTCAAGTTCTTCGCCGACGCCCCATACCGGTAGCGTCTATGCGCGCGGCATTATTTGTGTGTCCTGTATTGACGGATAGCAAGGACCGGGAGAGCAGGGGGATTAGAGTTTTTGGGCACTATGATTGTGCGCTTGAACGCAATTTGTGCACCAAAGCGGCAATGCTATAAGGTTTAGCAGCGCCGGACACATATGCGTCGAGCTGTTCGTAAGAAGATGTGCGTTTAGAACAAACAAAAAAGGACGCCCTAGAGCGCCCATAAAACTGAAGCCTTGGTGGGCCAAAGGGCCCGAGGCTCTGCAACTAGAAGTCAGCGCGAAGCCTCAGGTAATAGTATCCGCCCTGCCAGTCGACCACTGAGGTGGACGCGTAGACACGACCGCAGCAGTAATCGTTATTACTGGCAATACGATCGACCTTGTCTGGATACTCATCAAAGATGTTACGACCACCGATGCTGGCGCGCAGCATGTCATTGATCTGCAAGGAACCTTCTAAATCGAGAAAGATCGCGGGGTCGTAGGTCTGGACCGATAGCGGTGACGTGTTATCTGAGTCCTCGCTTTCGCCAAAGTACCTGGCCCGCGCCATGATGCTGAAATCTCCGGCTGTATGGAATGCAATGGCATTCCAGCGCAGATTCGGCAGCTGGTTTTCAAGATCGAATTTATCCTCGGCATTCAGTACGCCCAAGGTGTCGGCAACGACTTCCTGTTCGTGGTAGTTCAAGGCCAGAGATAGATCTGTGGAACGCTCGCCATCCCACAGCATCGCGTAGTTTGCGACCAGATCAAAACCCGTGGTCTCGGTGTCGATAGCGTTCTGGAAGTAGTTGACGCCTCCAATACTCTCTGCGCCCACCACGCCGGCAGACATTAAGGCAAGGTAACGCTCGTAAGCATCGGGGTCACCGTTGGGATCAGCGCTGATGACGCATGGCATGGCCTATAGACGATGATTTCTAGACGATAGTTTCGGCTGCGGAAATCTCCCGTAGTCCGATACGATGTTTGCTTGTGTTCAGATAATTCAGGACTCAGATAATGGGGAGCTATCCGTTCGCGAAGCGATATGCTTTGCTATAGGCTTGAAGCACAATGACCCAGAGACGTAGTTACCATGAAGCTTTGTCTGTTTTTAGTTTCGATTTTCACGCTATGGGTGACACCAACTGTGGCGCTGGAACAGGGGGTACTGGAGGAGGTGAGTAATTTTCACCGTGTGTCTGATGACCTGCTGACGGCAGGCCAAATTTATCCTCGGCACATTCCAACGCTACAATCGGAAAACGTAGAGCTGATTATCAATCTCGCAGTAGCCGATCCGGAGCGCAATGCAGAAGAGCCTTTCGCGGTAGCCGCGGCGGGCATCAGCTATGTCAATATTCCTGTGCTGTGGAGTGCGCCAACCGCGCGTGATCTTGATCTATTCTTTGCCATGATGGACGCGCGAAAAGGCCGTAAGACTTTGGTGCATTGTTTTGCCAACTTCCGTGCCTCTGCATTTACCTATTTGTATAGAGTTATTCGTGCAGAGGTGCCTGAGGCCGAGGCGCGAAAGGATCTGTATGCGGTATGGGATGAGGCCAAATTCGACGACAATCCAGTCTGGCGTCGTTTTGTAGACGAGACGCTGGCGGCCCATAGATTTGCGGCTGACGATTCTGCACATTGAGCCTGGGTTCTGATGCACTTCGTTTTGATATACACGCGACCGTCACTACTCGTTACCAGGCTGAAATAACCTCGAGCTCTTGACCATGACTGAAGACCACGATTTAAGTAAACGTCGAATGCTGCGTGCACTCGGAGCGGCATCGGCTCTACCCGTGCTCGCTTCACTGGGCGCTTGCACAAGCGGTGGCGGGGGGGCGAACGGCCTCAGTTCTTACGCGCGGCCCTTTTCGCGCCAGCCTTTTGTGGCACCGCGAATTTCCGAGGATCGCATCTTGCGAGTCATTGTGGGACATCGACCCTTTCGACCCTCAGGGTTTGTAGTAAAGCGTGAGACTTACGACAAGAAAGAAATTATTCATAACTATGGACACGGCGGCGGTGGCATTTCCCTCTCCTGGGGATCCTCAGCACTCGCAGTCCAGCAAGCCACGAGCTTACCGGTGGGCGATGCGGCCGTTATCGGAGCGGGGATCATGGGGCTCACCACGGCGCGTCTGCTACAAGACGCGGGTTGGAATGTAACGATTTATACGCGGGCCCCCTCGCGACACAGTGTGTCCAATGTGGGCGCGGGACAATGGGCGCCGACCTCGGTTTTTGATGAAGATGTTGCCAGTGACGCGTTTGTTGCGCAGTACAAGTACGCATCGCGCATCGCGCATCATGCGTATCAAAACTTGGTGGGCGCGGATTACGGAGTCAGCTTCAAAGAAAACTATTATCTGTCGGATGAGCCGCAGGAGGGTGGTTACTACCTTCGTGAGATGCCTGAACTCTTCACGTCGGTCGTCAATCTTGAGCCCGGACAGCACCCGTTTCCCTCACGGTATGTTACGCAGACGGTAACGATGCTCGTTGAGCCCGCGATGTTCTTACGCAGAGTCCGCAGTGACTTTTTTGTCGCGGGCGGGAAGATGGTAGCGCGAGACTTTAAGGATATCTCCATGGTGTTAGCCCTTCCAGAGACGACTATTTTTAACTGTACGGGTCTCGGCGCAAAAGCGCTGTTTGGGGATGACGAAATGCAGCCAGCAAAGGGTCAGCTGGTTTTCCTGCCGCCGGATCCTGCCGTCGATTACCTTACCGTGGGTGGCGGTAGCGATGTGACGTATATGTTCCCGCGTAAAGGCGAAATCCTACTAGGCGGTTCTTTCGAGCTGGGGGACTGGTCTCGCGAGCCGGAGGCCGAAGTTACCCAGCGCATTATTGCGGACAATCGAAGTCTTTTTGAGCGCGTTTCCACGCGGGTGTAGGGACATGCAGACCCAAGATTACGCCGTACTAAGCGCAGCACTCCAAGCAGTGCGAGCTGGCCAGGAATGCTGGCTGGCCACCGTGGTCGCAGTGCATGGCTCTTCTCCTCGACCACCGGGCTCTCTAGCGCTGTTTCTACCCCCGAGCTCGCAGGTAGGTTCGCTTTCTGGCGGCTGCGTGGAAGAAGAGCTGCTGGCAAGTTTGGTTCAAGGAGAGTTCTCTGACGGCGCTCCGCAGGTTCTCCAATATGGCGTATCCGCGGAAGAGAACGCGCGCTTGGGTCTGCCCTGCGGTGGACACCTGACGGTATTTTTGCAGTCCTTGAGTTCAGAAAAGGATTTGGTTTGGCTGGAGGCCATACGCAATAGCCTGGATGCGCGCAAGGTGTCTCAGCGCCTTGTAGATCGTCTCTCCGGCGACACCACCGTGAGACAAGCGCCGCGGTATTGCGAGCTCGATTTTGGTGAATCACGGCTCACCCAGAGTTTTGGGCCCAGGCAACGAATGCTACTCATTGGCGCGGGTCAACTGGCCGCAAGCGTAGCCGAGCTAGCGCTGGGACTTGATTACGATGTGCTCGTCTGTGACCCCAGAGATGACGCTCGAGCAGGATGGCGGGGCCCGGCGTTGCCTCTGCTATCTGATATGCCGGATGACGCCGTCCGTGCCCATGCGGATGATCCGGAGTCGGTGGTAATCACCTTGACTCATGATCCTCGCATCGATGATATGGCGCTAATGGAGGCTCTCGAGTCCAAGGCGTGGTACGTGGGCGCCCTGGGCTCTGTGCGTACCACAGAGCAGCGTAAGGAACGCTTAAGCGCTTTGGGCGTGCCGCAGAACTGTATAGATCGCCTGCATGCACCGGTGGGCTTGGATATTGGAAGTAAAACGCCGCCAGAGATAGCTGTGTCAATCATTGCGCAACTTATCCGTTTACGACGACGTGGCGGCTGATAGCCTAATTTGCTCATAGGCGTCCAGTGCAGCCTGCCGAGCTTCTCGATGATCCACGATTGGTTGTGGGTAATCTTCGCCAAGTGTAATGCCGGCCTCATCGAGAACTCCGTCCGGTGCCTCCCAGGGCTTGTGCAGATACTTGTTGGGAAGACCAGCGATCTCCGGCACCCAGCGACGCACATACATGCCCTGTTTATCGAACTTCTCGCCCTGAGTGACTGGATTGAATATGCGAAAGTAAGGTGCCGCATCGGCTCCACTACCAGCAACCCATTGCCAACTACAGCCATTGCTGGCCAGATCAGCGTCTACCAATGTGTCCCAAAACCAGTCCTCCCCATGGCGCCAGTGTTGCAGAAGATGCTTGCAAAGGAATGACGCTACGACCATGCGCACACGATTGTGCATAATGCCGGTCGCCCAAAGCTCTCGCATACCCGCATCTACAATGGGATATCCAGTCTGTCCCTGTTGCCAGGCACCAAGGCGCTTGTCGTCAGCCTGCCAGGGAAAGCCCCTAAAGTTCTTTTTAAAGGGACTGTCCGGTATCTCCGGGAAGAAATGCAGTAGATGATAAGAGAATTCCCGCCAACCAATCTCCGCCTGAAATTTGTTAACGGCCGTATCTGAATGAGGAAGCTCAAGCTTTTTCTGTTCGCACATCGCCCAGATCTGTCGTGGAGAAATTTCACCATGGTGCAGATGAGCGGACATTCGAGACGTGGCATCTACCGCGGGGAGATCGCGCTCATCGGCATAGCGTGACACGGCGTCATCCAGGAATGCATGCAAGCGTTCTTGAGCACCGCTTTCACCGGGTGTCCAATGATCTAGCCAGGACCCTGCCCAGTCGGGGTTCTCGGGAAGTAATTGCCACTGCGAAAGAGCATCACTTTGAGCATAGTCCGACCAACTGCTTTGAGACTTTGCTACCGGTGGGGCGCTCTCGACACGTCGGCAGGCACGCCAAAAGGGTGTGAAAACCTTAAAGGGACCGCCGCCCTGAGTCAGGACACTCCCGGGTTCGTGAAGCAGCGATCCGGGGAAACGCTTAAATTTAATGCCATCGCTGCCCAGAGCGCCATGCAGTGTCTCTTCTTCCTGGCTAGCCCAGGGTTCGTAACGGCGACTGCAGTAAACGGTTTGAGCGTTGTTAGCTTCACAGACTTCACGAAGGATCGACAAGGCGTTTCCCCGACGAAAAATTAATTTCCCGCCCAGCGATCGGATGTCGGCGCCAAGTGCCGTCAAGCTGTGGTGGAGCCACCAGCGACTCGCGCCTCCCATGGACCATTCCCCGGGGGCGTCTTCATCCAGAATGTAAATCGGCAAAACCTGTTGACCGTCTCGACTTGCGGCTTGCAGCGCTGGGAGGTCGTTGAGTCTCAGGTCTTGCCGGAACCATAAAATGACGGTGTCAGTCATATGAGTTGTTTCCTTGCTCCGCTATGTGGTCTCTGCTGCGTTCGAGTATTGCGCTCAGACCCCTGTCAGCACCGATGCGCCACTTAGTTGCAATGTCGTCGGCCCGAGTGCGCCCTGGGTTAATAAGAAAGATAGGTTTGTCGCTTTGCAGCGCCCACTTACAAAAACGATATCCGGAATAAACCTGCAATGAACTACCAATGACCAGCAGGCTGCGCGCGCGCTCCAGGGCTAGCTGCCCCTCATGTACGCGTTCACCGGGAATGCTTCCTCCAAAAAACACCACGTCGGGCATCAGTGTGCCGCCGCATTGTTTACAGACCGGTACGGTCACGCTATCGACGATACTGTCGGGCATATCTGCGTCGCCATCGGGTCTTGCTGACACGGTGCCACGTGTGATTCCCGGGTTTAGGCGCTCCAGTTCACCTTGGAGTTGATCGCGACTCAATGATTGTTTGCAATCCAGACAAATCACGCGGTCGAGGCGTCCGTGAAGATCCGTCACCTTGGCGCTCCCTGCTCTTTGATGCAGGCGGTCTACATTTTGGGTCACGACATGTGTGATGGCCCCGAGCCTTTCCATGTGAGCCAAGATTAGATGCGCGGCGGAGGGGCGCGCGTCGCGTACGGCAGGCCACCCTAGTAAGGATCGACCCCAGTAGCGTTGTCGTTGTTGTGGGTCTCGGACGAATTCCTGATGAGTTATAGGGTCGCTGCGCAGCCAGTTGCCAGTCTCGTCCCGATAAGTTGGAATGCCCGTCGCTACGCTAATCCCTGCGCCCGATAGCACTAAAGCTGGTGATGCATCAACGATCGCGTCCACGATTTTTCGGTCGGAGTCTGAAAGAGATTTACCATTCATCGTGGCACTATACGTTGCGTCGAGCGCTCTCGGATCGTCTGCCTAACTTTTGATCTGAATTGAAGCTGGCAGGGTATGTACCACTAGAGATGTTAAAGGATTGTTATATGAATATTTTAGTCACAGGCGGCACGGGTTTTATCGGCAAGGCGCTTATTCCTGCGCTGCAGGATCGAGGGCATGATATTAGCGTGTTGACTCGCCGCTGTGATCATCCCATTGCGGGCGTGGACTACGTGCAGGAACTCGCAGCGTTGAACAGCAATATCGACGCGGTAATCAATCTAGCGGGGGCCTCGCTGGCCGATAAACGCTGGAGCACGGCCTACAAGCAGGAGATAGTCGCCAGCCGTGTGGACCTAACCCGCGCCCTGGGTGATTATTTTCACAGTGCCGATGTCCAGCCATCTGTTTGGCTTAACGCCAGTGCGATCGGTTTTTACGGCCCGCGTACTGATGAAGCGTTGGCTGAGGGTTCGTCATCCGGCGAGGGTTTTGCCGCATCGCTCTGTCGAGACTGGGAGGCCGCGGCCACTGAGGCTGCTGGAAGTGCTCGTCTATGTCTTATGCGTCTGGGAGTGGTCCTGGATGTGGATGGTGGGGCCTATCCTCAGATGGCTCAGCCATTTCGTATGGGAGTGGCCAATTGGATGGGCGATGGGCAGCAATGGCTGAGCTGGGTGCACCGTCAGGATGCTGTGTCGGCTTTCTGTTTTGCTTTGGAGAGTCCTAAGCTGACGGGGCCAGTAAACGTCACCGCACCGAATCCGGTAACGAGTCGTGATTTTTGTCATGCGATGCGACAAGTACATCGTACGTTTTTGGCGATACCTATGCCGGGATTTGTAATGCGCGCGATGGTCGGCGAAATGGCTGATGAGCTTCTTCTAACCGGGCAGCGTGTCCTCCCTGCAGCCCTTGCCGCGGCAGGCTTTGAGTTTGCGCTGCCGGGATTGGCCTCGGCCTTGGAACGAATTGAGGCGCCGAGCCCTTAGCTACTGGCGCCTTCGTGGCTCCATGGTGGTTCCATCGTAGTTCCACCATAGCCCCTAACAAAAGATCCAGATATCAACCACCGGCGTCTATGTAGTCAGAGAATGCAGCCCGAATCCGCTCGTTACCACTGAGCTTGGTCAACGCCGCACGCTCTAGTTGCCGCACCCATTCGCGACTTACCGACATCCGATCGGCAATCTCTGCACGAGTCAGAGGCGGGCCATCATGTAAACCCCAACGAGCAATCACGACTTCCCGTTCGGCTTGGTCCAGCCCTTGCATCTCTATCAGCAGTCGATCGTGTAAAGATTCTGTTTCAGCTTCTGCTTCGGATGCGCCAAACGGCCCTCCACTCATGCTGTCCAGCAGCGTGCCGTCAGCGTCATCGTACTGGGGTGCATCTAATGAGACGCCCAGATTTCGCAACTGCAGAAGATCACGGGTTTTTTCCAGCGACAGGCCAGCAGCCTCGGCCAATGCGGCATCCCCGGGCTCCTCACCCGTGCGCTGCTTCTCAGTAATGCGCAATCGGTACAGTTTGTTAACCTGTTCCTGGACATGGGTGGGATAGCGTATCAAGCCTCCGGTGTCGCCTACATGTCGCCGTATGGCCTGGGTTATCCAGTTAAAACAGTAGGTGCTGAAGCGGAAGCCTTTGCTGTGGTCATATTTCTCGGCGGCCCGAATCAAACCCAGGGTGCCTTCCTGAATCAAGTCTAGATAGTTCACACCTTTGCCGCGATAGCGTCCTGCGATGGAGTACACGAGCCGTAAGTTGTGCATGGTCAGCGTGTCTCGGGCGTCGGAATAACGCTCGAGATAGGCAAGCAACTCCTCGCGGAGCTGCGGGTCTAGAGGCTCGGTAGGCCGCTTCTCAGTTTGCGCCCAGTAGGTAGACCATTGCTGCAGGGCGTCTGCGACGCTGTCTTGAAGCTTCACACCATCAAGTCGTAAAACCACGACCGCAATCCCCACAGTCAAGCTCGCTGGGAGTTCCAGTTCACGGATTCTCTGATCAAGTGTGCGAGGTGCACGTTTCTTTTGTAGCGCGCTGTGCAGTGCCTCCATAAGGCCAGCCTGCTTGCCATCGGGCATGTAGCTGGCAAGCTCCCTTCGGAGAATGAAGTGATGCTCTCTGTTCGTGAAGTATGCGATGTCCAGAGGCGTCAGCGCCGTGTTGCTGCTCCAGGCACGCAGATAATGCAAAGCCGTACCGTCTCGGGTAAGGAGTCGCTGAAGTGACTTTACGGCGAGCCACTTGTCACCGTCGATGGACTTTTCCTGCTCACTAGTAAGCAAAGGGTATCGACGGGCCTCAGAGAACAGGCGATCAAGATCACGGTCTTCGGTTTCTACGGTAAGCGATTCCACTAGTCGTACTCCATAACTTGTTGACTAGATATACGGGAGTTTGTCGCGATTTGGATACCTCGATTGAGCAATTGTCTGGGTTTTGCTGTGACAAAACATAGACACCTATCGATGGTGGCGAGATCTGCTAAGGATTTTGTCGCGTAACTACCCTGACACCACATGAGATCGGAGTTATGAACGCAGCATTATTTGAACCTCGTCCACTCTACGGCATCGGAACCGTGGCTCGTCTCACTGGATTGAAGCCCGACACGCTGCGGGTCTGGGAGCGTCGCTACGGGCTGGGAGCAAGCCACAAGTCGCCAACGGGTCGGCGACAGTACACACAATCGGATCTCGAGCATCTGCAGTTGATAGCATCATTGAAGGGTGACGGCGCGCGCATCGGTGAGATAGCAAGCTCCGAGCGTAAGACGCTGGAGATGTTGCTGCGTCAAAGAGGCCTCCGTAACCGGAGTGCAGATTCGCCGGTAAAGCCTAGGGCGGTGTTCCTTGGTGTGGCGTTGTGCGATTGGCTGGACAAGCACCAGGGTTGTGTCAGTAACGTGAGTGCACATCTGGCGCGAACAGAGCTGGCCGATATCGATGCTGAGGCCTTTGACACCTTGGAACAGAACGATGTATTGGTGGTTGAGTGTGGTTCGCTTGGAAGCGCTCAGGTGGCCAAATTACAGCAATTTCAAAAAATAGGTGTCGCCGCCAGAATTATCGTGGCGTACCGCTTTGGGAATGCCCACTGGCTAGAGGAATTGGGGAAGTCGCAAATCGCTGTGATGGAGTTCCCGCCAGATCCGGGGAA
>NZ_JBLGBE010000066.1:0-18274 GCF_047617445.1 Congregibacter sp. | reverse complement strand
AAAATAGCCAAATGCTGTTTCGGCGGATAAGCCGCTTTCAGCGAAAACCGCTACCACGTGGAATGTGAGTGCCGTGCCAAACAAGGCATGCATGCCAAGACTGAGAGCGTAGATCCAAAATATGGGGCTGCGCCGGGCCTCGTCGATAGTTTTTGAGGGAGCTTCCAGAAGCAATGAGCTGTGGTCGGCCGGATCGCCACCGTCGGCTTGGAGTCCGCAGGAAGCGGGGTTGTCGCGAATAAAAACCAGGGCGAGCGCGGCAAACACGAGGCCCACTGTGAGCCCCATGAACCACAGGGCGCCTCGCCAGCCCAAACTGCTGATCAACAACGCGATCGCCAGCGGCGCGATGGCAAATCCAAAGGATACGAATACGCTGCGGATGCCGCTTACCAGGCCCCGACGCTTCACGAACCACATAAGCAGGACATTGCGCGAGCAGCTGGTCAAAACGCCCTGACCAAAAAAACGCACGCCAAAAAAAGCGATGAGCAACAGTGCAAAGGTGACGAAGGTGGAGCCGCCCAGCACGGCGCTGAGCACGTCAACGCCACTGATTAGTAAGACCATTAAGCCTAGGGCTGCGGCGGAGCCTGCGATCATGACGCGGCCACCAAACCGGTCGTACCAGCGTCCGGCGCGAGTGAGGAACAAGGATGACGCAACGGTGCCTACTAGATAGGCCATGGATACCTGAGTTCGACTAAGGTCTAACACCTCGATAAAGGTGTCGGTAAAGACCGCCATACCCATGGTTTGACCAGGGATACTGAACAGGAAGCCGGCGGTAGAGAAAAGCCAAACGACCCATCCATAAAAAATCGGCGAGCGCCGAGGGTCAAAAGGCCAGTTAACAGGGATCAAAGTACAAGCTCATGCAAAGCCGGGAGATTATAAAGGTACGGGGTCTACTCGCACACCTTTAATTCCCAGATAGAGGCTCAGAGCCAGCAGTGCAACGAGATTGGCGACCATAAAACTGATGGTAATAGTGCTTTGTCCAAGTGCGGGCACAAAGTCTCGGGCAACGATCATGACAGCGACCAATAAGGAAGTGAACAGCCCCCATGCGGCTATCACCGTGGGTATGAGTCCAGAGCGCAAAAACAGGTAAAAGAAACCGCCGTGGGCGACGCTGGAAATAACAAGGCTCAAATGGAAGGACGTGTAATCGGAGGTGGCTTGTATTCCCATCAGCATGAGTCGCTGAGCTTCGTTGGTGATGGACGCGTAGGCTGGTGCGCTGGCGATCTCCGCGGCATTCATGGCAAATACCGCACCCAAGAGGGAGAGCACTCCTCCTGTGAGACTGACTGTCAGGCAGGATGTGGCGAGCAATCGTCCATAGGGCTTGAGGAGTAGGAACAGTCCGACACTAATCACGGTGCCAAGCGCAAAGCCCAGACAGACGAGATAGGCCTTGGCTCTAAGCCGTGTCTCCGCATCGAGCATGTTGCGAGCGGTAGACTCCACATCCGCCGAAAGGTTGATGTCGATGCCCTTGGAAACTAAAACAGACGTCGCGATACCCAGAGCGATGAGTGCTAACTGCGACCAGCCTACTGTGCGGGCAGTGCGTATCAATACCTTTGGGTTGTCACTGTGCATTCGATTTAATCCAGAGTCGACGGTATAGCGAAATCATCCATTAGCCAGGCGCATTCTCGATGTCCTGTCGTATGTGCTTAGCAGCCAACCAGTAATGCACAGCGGACCAGGCCATTACCGGAGGAAGGGCATACAACATAGCGTAGCGCAGAGATTCGGTTCCAAGACTGGGCGCGAGGAAGTCACTCAGAACCCCGACGACCCAAGGGCCAGCACCAAGGCCAATAATGTTGAGAATCAAAAATAGTACCGCTGATGCCGTTGCGCGCATCCGGGGTCCGACAATTGCGTGAGTGGTAGCAATCGTGTTGCCCAGATATACCTGAAAAAGCAGGCCAGGAATGATCGATAGCGACAAGGCTGCGTAGGGGTTGTCGACGATGTAGACACAGACCATGAAGGGCACAATCGCGAATCCACAAATACTCGGCAACCAGGCGTACCAGCGCTTATCGGTCTTGGCCATGCGGTCGGCAAAAAACCCTCCGAAGAACACACCTAGTGCGCCGCCCACACCGATGATCAGGGCCAACCAAGTGCCGAGTTCGCCGGTGGACATACCGTGTGTGCGAATCATGAACGATGCGGTCCAGTTGGCTGTGGCGTAACCGCAGAAGGCGTTGAGTCCTGCACCTAGTGCGATATGTCGAAAGGTAGGTCGACTCCACAGGACGCTTAACACTTCTCTAAAAGGTACCGGGCCGCTTCCTGTGGGAACGCCGTCGTGAAGGCCCCGGATGGGCTCCCTCAGAGTGAAGCGAAGGACAATTGCGAGAATTACTCCCGGTATACCGACCACCATGAATGCGACACGCCAGCCGAAGAACTCATTCAACCAGCCCCCGGCCAGGAAGCCGAACAAAATGCCGATACTGACGCCCATGGAGTAAAAGCCGATGGCCGTTGCCCGGCGGTCTGCGGGGAAGATATCCGAAATAATAGAGTGTGAAGGAGGGCTTCCTCCAGCTTCACCGACACCGACACCGATGCGTGCCATGAGTAGATGCGCATAGTTTTGGGCAAAGCCGCTGAGGGCCGTCATGAAGCTCCAAATAAATAATGAGAGCGACACAATGTTCCGGCGATTACCGCGGTCTGCCCAGCGGGCGATGGGAATACCCGCAGTGACATAAAATATTGCAAACGCAAAACCCGTTAAAAGCCCTAGCTGACTGTCGGACAGACTAAGGTCTGCTTTGATGGATTCTTGAAGGATGGCCAGCAATTGGCGATCTATGAAATTGAAACTGTAGACGATGGTGAGTAGACATAAGGCATACCAACTCGCGCGCCGCGTGCGGTAGGGATTGTCCGGATGATCCTGCGCTGGACTCTGCTCGGGTTCTACATCGTTCACGTGGTAAGCCCTGTTTTGATTATTGTGGGATAGCCAGAGGTTACACGTTTTGCATCACGTGCTCACAGGGTTTTCTTCACGGGGCGAAGCCCGGACCTTGGCGGTCGCCCCGACCCACAGCTCCCAGGGCCCCTCATCATAAAATTGGTAGCGATAGCCCAGACGCCAGGAGTTGAATGTGTACATCGCATCAATGTCTTCGTTCGCTGTGAAGGTTTCTCCCGCAAAGTTGATTTCCTGGTTCGAGCGGCCGGTTTTCTCCAGGCCCAATGGGGCGAGGACTACTCTCATTGAATGTCGCTCGCTGATATTCCACAGGGCATTGATCCGGGCTGAGACCCCGGGTCCGCTGCCGGTGAGGTCATCTAAAACAATCCGACGTCATTGCTTTGGCTGCAAAGTTCTTCCAAGGTTGTTCCCAGGATGGCCGAAAAGACAAAGCGCGAAGGGCGAGAAGTCACACAGGACATAGATCGTGCCGCCGACTGGCAAGAAGGAGATTGTGTCGTTATTCATTATGTTGCTGCAAATGGCTTGATTCGCGGAAGCTACTGCTTCGCTTGGTCTAGAAAGTGCTCAGGTCCCAGATAAACGATGTAACGCTCTATTCTCGTGACGAAATACCCCTGCATCGGCTTCCTTACAAAGAGCAAGCAGTGCCCTGCCAACCACAGGTATGGGGATTCCGGCGTAGCAGTCCAGCGGTCCTTTGAGAAAATGACGGAGTAAAGAATCCATTGTCTGCATGAGCGCTTCTGCGGGTCTACGCTCCTCACGTACGCCTAAAAGTAGGCCGGGTTGGGCAATGTCGAGACGTCGAAAACCCAGCGCCTCAAGGTCCCGTTCGGTCTCTCCCTTTACTTGGGAATAAAAAACGTTCGCCTTGGGACTCGCACCTACGGCAGTGACTACGAGGAAGTGATGCACCCCTGAGGCCTGCGCGGCCCTTGCAAAGCTAAGAACAGCGTCGTGATCAATGGCTCGAAAGGCGTCTTTGGAGCCTGCGCTGGCTATGGTCGTGCCCAAAGCACAGATAGCGATATCTGCTGGTGGCAAACTCAAGGGACTACGGAAGTCCGTGGTGATCTCTTCGCTGACGCGCTCGGTGGCCCGGCGTCCAACGGTGGTAATTGTCAGGCGATTGGTATCGTAGTGGTCCAGCAGCGCCTGACCGACGAGCCCCGTTGCGCCTGCTAGCAAAACAGTTGTCATACTGATGAAAAACTCCGACGCAGTAGAATGTAACCCAGCACTCCGGATGCCAGAGATCCCAGCAATATTCCCATGCGTTCATCGACGGCTAGATTTGCATTTGCAAAGGCCAGGGAGCCGATAAACAAACTCATGGTAAAGCCGATTCCCGATAGTACTGAGCTCCCATAAAGAGCGGACCAACCCATACCATCCGGTAACTTCGCCAGACTGAGTTTTACGGCGACCGCGCAAAACAAGAATATGCCGAGTTGCTTGCCGGCAAAGAGCCCCAGCGCAATACCCAGCGTGACACTGTGGGTTATCTGTTCGATGGATATCCCGGCAAAGCTGATCCCCGCGTTCGCGAATGCGAAGACCGGCAACACAAAGTAGGCCACCACGGTGTGAAGGTCATGCTCCAGCGTTTTGAGCGGTGAAAACGATGGGTCTTTGGGATCGCGCATGGGAATGAACATCGCCAACACCACCCCGGCCAGCGTTGCGTGCACCCCGGACTTAAGCGTGGCTACCCACATCACTGTGCCCACTAGTACATAGGGGCTTAAGGAGGTGATGCCACGTTTGTTTAGGGCGAATAGTACCGGCAGACACAGGCCAGCAACCGCCAACGCACCAAGAGAAATTTCAGAAGTGTAAAACACCGCGATGATTACGATCGCACCGATGTCATCGAAGATTGCGAGGGAGGTTAGAAAGATTTTTACCGACAGGGGAACCCGGTTACCCAAAAGCTTGAGTACACCCAAGGCAAAGGCGATGTCGGTGCCCGCGGGAATCGCCCAGCCTCGGGATGCAACCGGGTCTGCGGCATTGAATAACAGGTAGATGCCGGCTGGAACAAGCATGCCGCCAATGGCGCCGGCGCCGGGCAACACAACGTTTCGTTTGTCAGAAAGTTCGCCTTCGGTAAGTTCCCGTTTGAGTTCGAGACCGATTAGAAAGAAAAATACGGCCATCAGCCCGTCGTTCACCCAAAGTAGTAGGGGTTTGGCTATCTCCAGCGCCCCCACACGAACCTCTACAGGTGTCGCGAAAAACTGTTGGTAAGCGCTAAATAGCGGGGTATTGGCGATAACGATGGCCAGAAGCGCTGTGAAAAACAGCAAAATCCCCGCCGCTGATTCCAAGCGTACGAAGTTTAGGATGGAGTCAGCGATTCGTTTAGGCATGGGCGGAAGTGTCCCATTGCCCTTCGCCGTGAACAAGACTAAAGATCACAGCAGCGATGTTCCTAGCGAGGAACTTTGCTACTGTTGTTGTTAACAAAAGAATAAACATGGAACCAATGTATGCACGCCACTCCTTTCCGTTTTGTCACAGCTGCAGTACCACTCGTGTTAATGCTTGCTGCTTGCAGCAGTGATCAGCAAGATCTTGATCTCCCCCTCGTAGAGTCTCAGGCAGCACCCGTTGTCGCAGCTGGCGGTACCGCGGTGACAGCAGAGCGCATCAACGCCGCCGATTCAACGCCGGGTGAGTGGCTCACGCATGGGCGCACTTATGGCGAGCAGCGTTTTAGTCCGCTGGACAAGATTAATACTGGCAACGTTAAAGAGTTAGGACTGGCCTGGTATGCCGAACTTCCTACCGATCGGGGTATAGAGACGACGCCGCTGATGGCGGATGGCAAGCTTTTTGTTACGGCTTCCTGGGGTCACGTGCTGGCTTACGATGCCAAAAGCGGTGAGGAGTTATGGCACTTTGACCCCGAGGTACCTAAAGACTATAGCATCCACGCTTGTTGTGACGTTGTTAATCGTGGCGCAGCGCTGTGGGGCGACAACGTTTACGCCGCGAGTATTGACGGCCATCTGCGTGCTCTGGACAGAGACACGGGTGCGGTTGTCTGGGATGTAGATACGCGCATTAACACCACTGACTCTTACACAGTAACGGGGGCCCCGCGGATTGTTAACGGCAAAGTCGTGATCGGCAATGGCGGCGCGGAGATGTCTGTGCGCGGCTACGTGACTGCCTACGATGCCGTGACCGGCGAGCAAGCCTGGCGATTCTATACCGTGCCGGGCAATCCCGCAGACGGTTTCGAGGACGAGACACAGAAGCGGATTGCCGACACCTGGACGGGCAAATGGTGGGAGAACGGTAAAGGCGGTGGTACCGCCTGGGACTCCTTCGCCTTTGATCCCGAGCTGAACCTACTGTACATCGGCGTGGGCAACGGCGCGAGCTGGAACCAGAAAATCCGTAGCCCGGATGGCGGCGATAATCTTTTCATCTCATCAATCGTGGCGGTAGATGCAGATACCGGCGACTACGCCTGGCATTACCAAACCACACCGGGCGACAATTGGGACTACACCGCAACGCAGCATATGATTTTGGCCGAGCTCCCCATAGATGGCCAGGAGCGTAAGGTGCTGATGCAGGCGCCCAAGAATGGTTTTTTCTATGTACTGGATCGGGTGACGGGCGAACTGCTGTCGGCTGACAAATATATGCCAGTTACCTGGGCGACGCATGTGGACATGGAAACGGGACGCCCCGTAGAGGCTCCAGGCATGCGCGATGGCACCACCGATACTATTGTTTCTCCGGGTCCTTCCGGCGCGCACAATTGGCATCCCATGAGTTACAGCCCGGATACGGGTTTGGTCTATATCCCTGCAAAGTCTTCGGCTTCTATATATGCAGATGATTTTCATACTCTTGAACGCGATGCTGTCTGGCACATTAATTTTAACGCTGGGCTTATGGTAGGCATGCCGGACGAAGTACCGGCCTCGGCTCGCGCAGCGGTCGGCAGAGATGCGCTAGCGGCTGAACTCATCGCCTGGGACCCGATCAAGGGTGAGGCCGTGTGGAAGAAGCCCAGGGGCTATTACTCGGGCTCGGGTCTGTTATCTACCCACGGTAATTTATTGTTCCAGGGCGATCTCGGCGGCACGTTTAGCGCTTTTGCCGCGGATTCTGGTGACGAGCTTTGGAGCTATCCAGTGCAGGGCGGTGTCATGGCGTCGCCGATCACTTACACCATTGATAATCAGCAGTACGTGGCTGTCGCCCAGGGCTGGGGTGGTGAGACGGGCCTGCCTTTTGGCTCTGTGAGTGGTCCTCAAAACATGATTAACATCAGCCGGCTTTTGGTCTTTAAGCTCGGTGCTGCAGAGACTCTCCCGGAAGTGCCTGTTGTGGAGCAGCAGCTTGTAGCTGATGGAGTGGAGCTCTCAAGCAGTGAATTCATCGAGACTGGACGCGGCCTATACAACTTGTATTGCGCCGTGTGTCACGGCGGCAATGCTATTAGCGCCGGCCTAATCCCCGATCTTCGTTACCGCATTGCCGACATTGCGCCCGCCTGGCAGGCGATAGTCATCGAAGGTGCTCTGGCCGCGAATGGCATGCCCGCCTGGAAGGAATACCTCACCCCTGACGAGGCCGATCTGATCAAGGAGTACGTCAAACACGAAGCGGTACTGGGTGCGAAGCGCGGTGAGCGTCGCTTGGTGCGCGCGCCTTAGGGCACAAGGGCGTGGTCTGGAAGCCGTCACTTGTGGCGGCTTTTTTATTGAGGCCTCAAAAACAGGCCTTGCAATTTGTGGTGGAAACTCCTTTAATGACCGACGGTCATTTAAAAAATAAGGGTTACTGCCATGAACGCACCTCAAAGCAACACGCTAAGCGCTGATATCGAGCTCCGTATGCAAGCGGCATTGGACACGCAGCGCGATGCTTACCTTAAAGAGGGTATGGTGACCGCCAGTACGCGTATTGATCGTATCGATCGAGCGATCGACGCGCTTGTGCGTCATTCCGAAACAATCAGCCAGGCCATGAACGAGGACTTTGGTTGTCGTCCGCGGCAGGTCAATTTGATGACCGATGTGAGTGGTTCGATCGGTTGTCTTAAGCATTGTCGTCAACACCTTAAGTCTTGGATGAAGACAGAAAAGCGTCCTTCGATGTTTCCGCTGAACCTTCTCGGTTCGCGGTCCACACTCGAGTACCAGCCTAAGGGTGTTGTGGGACTGCTGTCGCCGTGGAACTTTCCTCTGGGTATGGCATTTGAGCCGCTTGCGGGTGTCTTTGCTGCAGGCAACCGCGCGATGATTAAGCCGTCGGAATTCACTCCCGCAACGTCGTCGGTGATGGCTGAACTGGTCGCTGAAGCATTCGATCCAGCAGAACTGACTGTGTTTACGGGAGGCCCGGAGGTTGGGCAAGCATTTTCCTCCTTGCCTTTTGACCACCTGATTTTCACAGGCGCTACAAGCATCGCTCGTCATGTCATGGGCGCTGCGGCGCGCAACCTGGTGCCGGTTACCCTTGAGTTGGGCGGCAAGTCACCCGTTGTGGTTTCTCGAGATGTCGACCTTAGTCAGGCGGTACAGCGAATCATGGTGGGCAAACTTTTGAATTCGGGGCAGGCCTGCATTACCCCGGACTACGTCTTGGTGCCCGAAGAGAGTCTGGAGGAGGTGATCCGGCTAGCTACTACTGCTGTCAACGAAATGTACCCGAGCCTCCTCAGTAATGATCAGTACACAGCGGTAGTGAATGATCGCCACTATCAGCGCTTAACGGCTTATGTGGCGGATGCCCAGGAAAGAGGGATTCGGGTGATAACCATCAATCCGGCGAATGAGGACTTTGACGCAGATGACGGCCACAAAATTCCACCGACACTGATCGTAAATCCAGGCGACGATGCTCTGTGCATGCAGGATGAAATTTTTGGCCCTGTGCTCCCGATCAAAACCTACGAGAACTTTGACGAGACGCTTGCGTATATCAATAGCAAGCCTCGACCACTGGCAGCCTATTACTTTGGTAACGACGGAGCTGAAGAACAGCGATTTTTGACGGGCACTACTTCTGGTGGCGTCAGCATCAACGACGTGATGTTTCATATGCTGCAGAAAGATTTGCCCTTTGGTGGAATCGGGCCCAGTGGCATGGGTGCATATCATGGGGCTGAAGGTTTTAAGACTTTCAGTCACGCAAAAGCCGTCTACCGTCAGACTAAAAGGTTCAACGTCGCGAAACTTGCTGGATTGCTGCCTCCCTATGGTGAAACTACAGAGAAAAGCATTCGCTCGAACATCAAACGATAGGTCGATGTGTTCGCACGCAGGTATACGCCCGTGAGGCGCAAAACGAGGAAAATTTTGTTTGTCAGCTAATGTCACTACAACGCCGCGCCGTGCACGCACGCCGGAACAAAAAGAGTTTCGCCGCATTCAAATTCTGGAGGCTGCCGAGAAGTACTTTCAAGACGTTGGTTACGAAGCGTTCTCCATGGCAAATCTTGCCAAGTATGCCGGTGTGGTTAAAGGGACCCTCTACCTGTATTTCACGACACGGGAAGAGGTGCTCATCACACTTTACAACCAGAGTTTGATTCGTTGGGGTGACGAATTCCTGCGCCAGCTTCGTCCGAATATGAGCGACGGGGCTTTTGCGAGCTCGCTTTACACCACGGCGATGGACGACGGCAGCTTTGTGCCTTTGCTGATTCGTTTAGAGCATGTGATTGAGCACAACGTGGCTATTGATAGTCTGATCGAATCAAAGCGCATTTTTATCGTGCAAGTGGATCGTCTGGCTGAGGTCGCAGCCCCGGCTCTTAAGCTATCCAGGGCTCAGGCGTCTGAGGTCGTGCGCACCATGGGCGTTTTATTGATTGGCGCCACTCGCAGCGATCAGGGACCGTCCTTGGAGGGCGAGACCATCCCCAGCGACGTGCAAGAGCTCATTGAGCAGTTCTCCTCACAAACACTGTTTGTCAAAAACGCCTGTCGAATCATTGCCGGAGTTCGCGCAGAAGGCACTGCTGAATGATGCATACCCTCACTATCGCCTATATCTTGCGCGCTGTATTACACCAATCCGCTTCAGGAGTAGAACCATGGCAGTAAATAGACAGTGGCTGTTGGCCAAACGACCCTCGGGGATGATCGGGCCTGACAACTTCAGCTACACCGAGAGCACCGTCCCGGAGGTCCAGGCCGGACAGGTTCTCGTCAGGAATCTCTACCTGTCGTTTGATCCTACGCAGCGCAACTGGATGGTGGATCGTCCGGGATATCTTCCCCCGGTAGCAATCGGCGAACCTATGCGGGCAGGATCCGTGGGGCAGGTTATCGTATCCCAACATGAAGATTTTACAGTGGGCGACATGGTGCAGACCACGGGATGCTGGCAAGACTACGTAGTGATGGCTCCCGGCCAGGGTCCGATGGGCCTGTCGAAGTTACCTGAGGGAGTGTCCCCAGAAATGATGCTCTCCGTACTGGGCATTACGGGTCTCACTGCCTATTTCGGCTTGTTGGATATCGGCAAACCACAAGCAGGTGAGACTGTTTTGGTGTCTGGCGCTGCAGGTGCCACGGGCTCTGTGGTGGGGCAGATTGCCAAGCTCAAAGGATGTCGCGTAGTGGGGATCGCCGGCGGTCCGGAAAAATGCGCCTGGCTAAAAGACGCTGCAGGGTTTGATGCTGTCATTGACTACAAGAACGACAACGTCAACGAGCAGATAGGTATTCATTGTCCGAACAAATGGGATGTCTTTTTTGACAATGTGGGCGGCTCGATTTTGGAAGACGCACTAGACCATATTAATTTGCGGTCTCGTGTTGTTTTGTGCGGCGGGATTTCGGGCTATAACGCTACGGAGCGCGTGCCGGGTCCGGCAAATCTTATGAATCTGGTGACTAATCGCGGCCGAATGGAAGGTTTCATTATTTTGGACTACCTCCCGCGTGCCGCTGAAGCTGCTAAAGACATCATGGCTTGGGTGGCTTCGGGGGATTTAATCTACAAGATTGATCTCCAGGAGGGCTTTGAAAACATACCCGTAACGTTGCAACGTCTGTACACCGGACACAACCTGGGTAAGCAACTGCTAAAGATCGCAGATCCCGAGTGACATGATGGGTGGGGCATTGATGTGGTAGATCGGCTCTGATGTAGTGCAAAACAATATGCCCACGGCAAGGGTTGTGCACAGTGTTATGAAGAGCCAGCGTGGTTTTGAAAGTAAGGGCGTGCTGCCGGCACCATCAATGACAACCCTTCCAAGTGGCGACAGATAAACCACGGTTGTAAGCTGCTCCAGGCGACGCCATTAATCGGCCACGCGCGGCTAAACCGCTAGCAAACCCTTATCAGCCGGTCACAAACGACAAAACGTGCTTTGAACGCGATGGACCGCGTGTTGTTGCATTGATCTAGTGGGGGTTTCATCCAATCATAGCTACCGGCATTGCTACGCCATGCCGACACTGTCGACCCCGTCGATTTCTGCACACATATAGAGGAAAAACTGTGAAGCCTTTTGCGAATTTATGTCTTGTCGCTCTCATATCTCTGGGTACAACCGGCTGCGTGTTTATTGACGGCGAGCATGTAACGCGTGATGACTGGCGTGACGATCAACGGGACAACCGTGAAATGATCAGTCAGTTGGAGATTGGTTCGACGCGAACTGCGGTAGTAAAGAGCCTGGGCACACCTTCAGATTCCGAAGCTTTTACTCAAGACGGCGAAGAAATGCGCGTGTTGTTCTACCGTACGCAGCGTACACACTCCGATGGTCAAACCACTCGCGATGAGACCACCGCGGTGATCTTCAAGAACGATGTTCTCGTTGGTTGGGGAGATCGACAGTACGCAGAGATTCGGCAGCACTAAAAGATTCGCTGAGTGAGGCTGTCTGTTTCCTGGCAGTGCCGGGTTTGGGCGCAAGGTCAAAACTTGCGCCCGGACTCATAGCCTTATCGCCTGTGCTCTGGACTTGCAAAGTCGCTCTTGCAGCCTGCATCCCAGGCATCGGGTTGATTGCCGTGCGCTGGGATGCCGCCCGCATCTTTGATCATGCGAGCAAGATGTAAACAATTCCAAACCAGAAATGTCGTGTTGCGGTTGGTGAAGTCATTTTCCGGGCCGCCAGATCCGGCGTCCATGTACGACGGCCCAGGTCCTGCTTCTCCCATCCAACCCGCGTCTGCCTGAGGCGGTACCGTGTAGCCAATGTGCGATAGGGAGAACAGGATGTTCATCGCACAGTGTTTGACCCCATCCTCGTTTCCGGTGATCAAGGTTGCGCCGACCTTACCGTAATCCCGATATTGCCCCTTGTCGTTAAAGTTGTGCGTGTAGCCGTACATGCGCTCGAGTACGCGATTACATACAGAGCTTTTTTCGCCAAGCCAGACTGACGTACCGATAATGAGAATATCGCAGGCATCTATCTTGGCTTGAATCTTCGGCCAGTCATCACGGTAGTAACCATCAACGCCGCTATAATCTTGCGCAAGTCCAGCCGGAATTTCGAAGTCCACAGGCCGCAGGATTTCTACCGCCACACCGTTTGCCTGGAAAATCCCTTCGGCTACTTTGAGCAAGCCTTCGGTGTGCGATAGGGAGGGAGAGCGGGTGAGTGTGCAGTTGAGCATGAGTACGCTCAGGTCCGTGTAGCTCGCTGGCGCGTTATTGCACTGTTTGTCCGTCATGTTTTGAAGCTGCTGGGTCATTTTTATTCTCCTCAAGCGATGGCTCGCATCACCTTGTGTGTTGCAGGTAACTGAAACCCTTGTTTAGCACGAATCCCAAGGCAAACAGAAATGCTAATGTGTGAGTCCTAATAAGATTCAATAACACAGAGGTTTTACTATGCAGCTTGTTGAGGAATGCATTATCAGAGCATCACTTCATGAACCGCAGCCTGTGGGAGCGGGCCCTATTGGCACGCGCGTGCACTATGGCATCTCCGGTGGCGTAGTCGAGGGTGAGCGACTCAACGGCGCAGTGCTCAGCGGCGGGGAGTGGGCTCTCATCGGTCCCGACGGATGTTTAAGAGTAGATGTGCGTATGCAGGTACAGACGCATGACGACGCGCATATCTATATTCAATATGTAGGTCTTCTCGAATTGAACGAGACTGTGCAAAACGCATTAGAGAACGGCACTGGCACCGAATTTGATGACCAGCATTTCTATACCAATCCGCGCATGGAAACGGGCGACGAGAGATACAGATGGGTTAATACGACCTTTTTTGTGGGAGAGGGTCGCTTACTCCCCAATAGCCAGGTTGAATATCGAGTGTGGCGGCCGGCCTAGCCCGCTCGGAGTACCGTATCGGCTAGATGTCCGAACAGGGAGTACTCCTGTTCGAAGATGTCTTCTAACTGCAGTTGAGCTCTCTGCCATTGCGCGGCGTCTTTTGGCGCAGCAACAATATCCTGCATGATGGGCGAAAGGTCGTTCCAGCCTTTTGCAGCCCCTTCGGCAAGAGACACGGTAGTAGGTCCTACCAAGTCAGGACGCTGCAGCGCTGACCAGCGCATGAAGGCGGCGAAGTGATCTCTGAAGAATCCGCCGCCGGTGCCAAACTTGATGATGGCATTATCGAGGTATTGCGCATGGGAGCGGGGGTCATCAAGTTCTGCCCAGCGGGGAAGCTGCTTCGCAAGCATGCGCAGCCCCTCGAGGCCTACTTCCAGGTCTCCCTGCGTGTCTCCTCGCATCGCTGCCATTAGGTCTCTTTGGCTGCTGTCAAAATTCAGCATCCTGCCGACGGTTTTTCGCAGGGCGAGCCCGCAGGCATCCGGCAAGCTATGGCGCACCTGAGTCGAATGGAATTTGCCCCAAGTGTTGCAAGTAGACATTCCTACCGGTGGATTCCGGCTGAGTCGTACGCCCTCGGTGGAGCAAGTCTGTGTTTCTTCGTCGGTGCGATCGGCGACGTAGACTTCGTCTCGTTTATCATCAAAGCCCAGCAATACAAAGCGGTGCCCGGGAAAGTGGACTTTGAACTTGCGGTAATCGAGGTAGTAAATGTCACCTGACAGCATCGTTGGACGTCCAGCGATAACTTCCTGGCGGACGTCTTCCCAAGCTTGAGCATCGTCGGCTTGTGCAGTTTCTTGGTAGTCGATGCCCAGTGCTTCGGTCACATCAGTCTCAAAAGAGGATCCCCGTCCAAAGCACATATAGGGAGGGTCAGCATGGGGGTAATCGAAGTACACGCTATCAAGGCCTGATCCCAGACCAAAAACGACGCCCTCGTCCAGCTCCAGGCCCGTGTAATGATAAATGAGGTTGCGCATGGAGCCGCTGCCGCAGTGACCTGCGGTCAGGTTTCGATAGTTCTCAATTAGGACTCGCATGCTGTTTAGTATTCCACGCTGAGTGAGACTCTGCTCATTGCCTGTGCAATCATGCCTTGCGAGCCGGGGTCACCCCCGCGACGTAAAGCAGACCCGCCATAATGGCCATGTTTTTGATGAAGTTCTGCATCTCATGCGCACGCTGCAAACCCTCTTCCATGCTCCAGAAATCGTGCATATAAAGACTAATCACCAATGTTAGACCCGCAAGCACAAAGGCCATTAACTGTGTGCGCCGACCTGCGACCAAACTGGCGCCACAAGCGAGTTGCAGAATGATCGTGAATATCAGCAGTGGCTGCACAAAGGGCACGCCGTGGGCGCTCATGTATTGCACCATTCCCTCAAACCCCGTGATTTTGGTGATGCCGGGTACAATGAAGTACAGCCCGAGCAATGTTCGTCCTACAAGGAGCATGGCGCGCTGGGTAATCTCGATAGTGTCGTTTATAGGGTGTTACACCAATTGAAGTTGAAGTGTGTCTGCACGGAACCCGATGATGTCTCCGTTAAGCATTTTACGCCGCCGACGGGTTTCGATCTCGCCGTTGACAGTGACCTGACCGTCGCCGATAAGCAGCTTTGCTTCGCCGCCGGTGGCAACGAGTCCTTCAAACTTGAGGATCTTGTAGAGCTCCACAGGTTCTTTTGTGATTTCGATGATGCGCATGTACGACCTTATATGGCGCTGCAGCGATGAGACTTTGCTGCTAAGCCTTGAATACGAGTCGCGAGTGTACCTTGTCAGCGTGTAATGACGCAGACTTGATCTCCGCCTTGGGTTGATATTCTCTGGTGGCTAGTAGCGCCTTTTGCTACGGTGTTCGTCATACGCGTATAGGTCACACATGAGCTTATTGAGCGAACTACATCGCCGCAACGTGGTCCGGGTGGGGATTGCCTACACGGTGTTTGCCTGGCTATTGCTGCAAGTGACTGATGTGGTGATGGAGAATATCGGCGCTCCGGACTGGGTCATGCAGGCGCTGCTGTTTCTATTGCTCCTGGGACTACTGCCGGCGCTGATTTTTGCCTGGGTGTTTGAGCTCACGCCCGAGGGTATTAAGCGTGAGTCGGAGATCGCCGAGGGCGTGTCAGTGGTGCATCAAACCCGACGCAAGCTCGACACCTTGATTATTGCCACGCTGGTAGTTGTTGTGGCCTATCTGTTTTGGGAAGGGCGTTTGCGCCAACCCGGTGCCGACGCACCTCTGGCATCTTCTACGCAGTCACAGCAGGACGTGACCGGCGAGGAAAAGCTCACAGGTATGGCGGCGCTTCGGCAGCAGACCGAAGCGGCTGCGCGTGCGGCGGAACGCGTGAACAGCAACGCCGATTCTGACGGCAAGACTTCTATCGCGGTACTGCCTTTTGTCAATTTGTCGTCGGACCCCGAGCAGGAATACTTCTCAGACGGGATCTCAGAGGAACTGCTGAACGTGCTGGCTCAGATTCCGGCGCTTCGGGTCGCGGCGCGAACCTCCTCTTTTCAGTTTAAGGGCGATAACCGCGACATCGGAGAGATTGCTGACTTACTTAAGGTTGGTCACGTTCTTGAGGGGTCCGTGCGTAAAGCTGGCACCCGTCTGCGTATCACTGCTCAGCTGATTGAGGCAGAAGGTGGGTTTCATTTGTGGTCCGAGACCTACGATCGGGAGCTCGAAGATATATTTGCCATTCAGGACGACATCTCCCGGGCGATTGCGGATGCCTTAACCGCGGAGCTGGGTTTGGGAACGGAACTGTCGCCCGGGGCCAGCAAGGCCACGGCAAATACGGCGGCCTATGAGGCTTTTCTCAAGGGCCGTGCTCTGGTTAATCAGCGCGGCAATCAGGCGATTACCGCCGGCGTGGGGGAGCTTGAGCGCGCTGTGCGTCTGGACCCCAACTACGCGCCCGCGAGGGCTCAGCTGGCCATTGGTATTGCGCTATTGGCGGCGGGCTCAGGTAGCTATGGCGACTTAACCGTTGCTGAGGTCAACGAACGCGCGGGGGAGCAAATTGCGGCCGCAGAGGCGCTTGACAACAACTTTGCCGAGCTATGGGCGGCGCGAGCGATTCTTGCAAGGACGAACTTTGATGAGCAGGGCCACCTCAATTACAGCGAGCGCGCGCTGGCCCTGCGACCAAACTATGCGGATGCGCTGAATTGGCGAGTCAACGCGCTCAACTCTTTAGGTCTGGCGGAGCAAGCGGTGCAAGCGCGTGAGGAGTTGTTGCAGATAGATCCGCTGAGTGTGGTTGGACGCATGAACGCGGTGACGTTTATTGCAATAAGTGGTGAGCCAGAGCGTGCTCTGGCTATTGCACGATCGCTCGCGGCGCAGTCGCCCTGGGCGAGCCATGTGGCGCAGGCTCGGGCATACCGAAGCCAAGGACAATCTGATCGACAGATGGAGCAGTTGCTGTTGGCGTATGCACTGGATTCGCGGGACATGCTGGTTAACTTTGATATTTCTAACGTGTTCTCAAATTCAGGCCTTTACGAAGAGAGTGTGCGTATTGACCGAAAGGTGCGTCCCTGGGCGTTACTGAACGCGGCGCGTTTCGAGGAAGCCGAGCAGGCACTGCGGCGAGAGCTGTTGGCGGATCCAGGGGCATTAGAAATCACCACGAGTCTCGCTAAGAGCATCTACCTACAGGGGCGATATGCCGAGGCGGTGGAGCTTTGGCGTCAGACTTTGATTGAAACGCACTATGGCGAAGCGGTGTACTCGAATGGTGGTGAGTTTGGGACCGCACGACTGGTTTTTTCGCTACGGCAGCTAGGCGAAGAGGAAGCGGCTAGCAAGCAGTTCGAGGTGCTCGAGCAACTGCTCGCTAGTCGAGGAGCGGCAGGATTTACCGACCACTGGTGGTATTTTGGCCAAACCATTGTGGCCATACTCAAGGGTGATGCAGCTGCCGGGCTAGAAGCGTTACTGCAAGCTGATGCTAAGGGTTTTGATGCTCTCGACCTACTTAATGAGCCAATCCTGGATGCTATAAGAACCGAGCCCGCGTTTGAAATCGTACGTCAAAACGTTGCGGGCCGCGCTACGGATAATCGTGAGGCTGTGTTAACGCTGATTTGTCAGAACAATCCCGTGCCGGATTATTGGCGGCCCCTGGAGGCCACCTGTTCGGCTAACGGGCCCTAGGCACCGTTATTCTATTTCGCTGTCGTTTTCACGTTCACGATGACCGGGAGGCCTACCCCCGGGCGCACAGGCAAGCACTGCATCCTCTTTGGGCGGGGCAAAGCAGACGCCCGTCATGTCGCCACGACGACCCGTGAAGGAACAGGCTTGACCCTCTGACTGATTGGCGCAAGCCTCGATCGCCTCTGGCGGTGGCCCTCGGCGTTTGCCTTTTTGACGGTCTTCGCCCTCGTCTGATTGCGCGGCTGCCGGTAATGAAATGCCCGCGACGGCAAGCATGCCCGTGACAAACAGGGCGCGTGTAAGGCCGAGTGACTTGGTGTGCGTGTTCATGGCTTTCTCCATAGCTGTTGTTGGTACAGAGTCAGTATCAGGTCGGACAATGCAGGCACTGAGAAGGAAGCGTGGAGAATCTGTGAAGTCGACTTTGCTCAGTCGAGCTTGTATCCCACCCCGTAGATGGATTGAATCAATACACGGTCGAGCCTGCGCTCGAGTTTTTTGCGCAGATTTTTGACATGCGTGTCGATAGTGCGGTCGCTGAC
Organism: Congregibacter sp.; assembly: GCF_047617445.1. GTDB lineage: Bacteria > Pseudomonadota > Gammaproteobacteria > Pseudomonadales > Halieaceae > Congregibacter. The sequence continues at coordinate 279 of NZ_JBLGBE010000066.1, read as the reverse complement.
TACCCGCTCATCGGCATAGCAAAGATTCATTAGTTGATTGCGAGACAATACTCGTCCGGGGCGTTCCATGAGTCCATGCAACAGTCGGAACTCTACGGGCGTGAGTTCTATGCGCCTGCCCGCCGCCCTACATTCGAACCTTTCGATGTCCAGCGTGACTTCTGCGTAGCTGAGCTTGTTCGCGCTCTGAACACCGGGCGCCTGCTGTACGCGGCGAAGTATGGTACGCACCCGGGTGACAACTTCTCGGGGGCTAAAGGGTTTGCAGACATAGTCATC
>NZ_JBLGBE010000065.1:0-18473 GCF_047617445.1 Congregibacter sp. | reverse complement strand
CCCCATATTTTGGATCTACGCTCTCAGTCTTGGCATGCATGCCTTGTTTGGCACGGCACTCACATTCCACGTGGTAGCGGTTTTCGCTGAAAGCGGCTTATCCGCCGAAACAGCATTTGGCTATTTTCTGCCTGCGGCAGTGTTCTCCACTGCCAGTAATCTTATAGCCAGTAGCTTTGTGGATCGACGTACACTCAAGCCCTTCCTCGTAGTCATGCTGTCAGCATTGAGTTTTGGCGCAGTGGGGCTAATCAATCTGGAACAAACCTGGGGCTACTGGGTACTTGCCGGCGGCTTTGGTGTCGGCGGTGGTCTTTGGGGAGTCGTGTCGAACCTGGCGTTTATCCGCTTCTTTGGGCCCTTACATCTGGGTGCCGTGAGCGGCTTCAACGCCTCCATATCGGTATTTGCCAGTGCTATCGGGCCCGCCGCCTTCAGCCTGGCAGTGGACCACCTGGGCAGCTATAACGCCGCAGCGCAAATCTGCCTTTGCATGTTATTGGCACTCCTCGCGGCTGCGTTGATTGTCCGTCAGCGAGAGGTGCTGAACATCGCGCTATAAACAGCTTATGCAGCAATGACCCGTAAGCGCTCTTCTGGCTCATCCCACGGTAAGTGGTGATCCTCCAGAATCACCAGATTTTGGCGGTTCACCAACGTCATCTCAGCCTGGTAACCCAGCAAATCGCGAATCTCCCGGTTGGGGTTCGAGGCAATCAACGCAGCCTCGTCCGACGAAAAGTTTGATAAACCCCGCGCTCTTTCAACACCGTGCTCGTCATAGATATGCAGTACATCAGCCTTATGGAAGGCCTGGTGGATTGAAATCAAATCCGAACAGAAGACCCCACCGTCGTTTTTTTCCAGCGCGTCCGCGGCAGATTGCGACAGCACCAGGCTGCCCGCCATTTGCAATCGGTCCGTTAGCCATACCGCCCAGGCAGATTGCGGGGTCGACTTGGCCACACAGCGTGTGTGGGGACGCTTATTTTCCAGAGCAGAAGTGATCGGGTTATCTATGATTCCTCGCGAGATAATGGTCTCGCATCCCGCGTTCTGAGCCATGTTCGCGGCCTGCATCTTGGTGAACATACCGCCAGTGCCCAGAGAGTTCGTGCCACTGGTTACGGCCAGATACTCGCTGACATCATCGACTTTATCGATGAGTTGCGCCCCTTCTTCGTCGGGGTTTCTGTCGTAAAGCCCATCCACACTTGTGAGAATCACCAAAAGTTGCGCCTGAATCATTTGCGCCACTTTCGCCGCGAGTCGATCGTTATCGCCCACCCGAATCTCTTCCGTGGTGATGGTATCGTTCTCGTTAACGATAGGCAGAACACCCAGCTCCAGCAGCTTGTGCACCGTATTCTTCGTGTTCAAAAAACGCCTTCGATTTTCCAGGTCATCCAGGGTGACCAGCACCTGCGCAATATCAAAACCATGCTCCAGCGCGATTTGCTTGTAGGCATTGAGCAAGACGGGTTGCCCACAGGCAGCTGCTGCCTGCTTTTCCTGAATGCTCGCTCGCTCGCTGTCAGAATTCAGCGCTTTGAGACCCAGGGCAACGGACCCTGATGATGCCAAAACCACCTCAAAGCCTTGATCGCGTAACTGGGCAATATCACTGAGTAAGCCATGCATAAATGCGTATCGGGGGCGCAGATCCGGCGTGTTTGCCAGCAAGCTGGAACCAACCTTTACAACGATGCGCGGCTTATCGCGCTTCGACGTGTGGCCGAAGTCGGCTGGGTCGGTGTCAAAAGCAGTCATTTCAAAGGTCCTCTGAGTCATTTTGAGTGGGCAACAGTTAACCTAGTCAGCACATTTAAATGCAAAAACTAATTAGTGTTAAAAGTAATTATTGCTGACAAGCCTAACACGTCGCCAGCGATCATGTGACAGAAATGGTCAAAATACCGATTAAAATCGTTAATTTTCAGTGTTTTATGCCAATATCAATAAGGCGTCCCGAAAAAAGCTGTTGATTGACGGCGGTTTATTTAATTATAATACGAAGTAATTTACGGCGCAGGCGCACGAAAAATCTCGCCCCCATACGCAGATGTGCCTCTTCTAGTAGGGCGCTCCTTCTCGGAGTAAGCTAAGAGAACGACATTGGAGACCTTGGCGGTTTATGAGCAGCTCGACCACAGATGACAAGGAAGCAGCTGGCCCCCGGCATCCAGCGACGCGAGTGCTGATGCTCGGCTGCGGCAGTATGGGAGGGGCCCTGCTGGAGCAGTGGCAGCATATCGATGACTTTGAGTTCACCGTGGTGTCGCCCAGCGGTCTTCGACACTTTCCGGACAGCGTACAACAGGCTCGCTCGCCCAAAGATCTGAGCGGCCAGCAATTTGACATCATAGTCATCGGCGTGAAACCGCAGATGATCGCCGAAGTTTTACCCGGCTATATCAACTTCCTGGCCCCTCAAGGCTTGTACCTGTCGCTTGCCGCCGGATTTTCCTGCACATCCTTAGTCGCGCTCACGGGAAATCCTTGCGTGGCGCGAGTCATGCCCAATCTCCCGGTGGTCCTAGGCAAGGGCGTAAGCGGCCTCTATGCGTCCGAGGGCCTTGAGCAGCAACACAGAGTGTTCATCGACAGGCTCATGGCCGCCACCGGATATACTCTTTGGGTACCCAGCGAAGACGCCCTTGATCGCGTCACCGCGGTTGCTGGCAGTGGTCCAGGCTACGCCTTTGAGTTTGCTCGCGCCTGGGCAGAGGCCGCAGAGGGCCTTGGTTTTAGCCGGTCGCAGTCACGAGTCCTGGTACTCAAAACCCTCCAGGGCGCGATGGAAATGGCCCTTCACAGCGATAGCACGCTTGATGGCCTTCGCGATCGCGTCACCAGCAAGAACGGCACCACACACGCAGGCCTGCGTGCTTTAAACAAGGATGAGCAGCTCGACAACCTGCTAATCGCCACGCTGCAATCCGCCTATTCCCGCTCGGTGGAGCTGCGCTGAGCGAGTGACCCGCGGACGGCCTAAAGGGCACCTTGGCACTTCGGGGTATCGCGACAGGCAACAGCGCTTTCACTTCCTGCATTACTTTCATTTTAGAGACCAAGGAATCTAAAGCTGTGACTACGGATCTGAGCAAAATTATTGATAAACCAAGCGCATCAATTCTCTCGGCTGAAGACTATGTGCTGGAGCTGGGTCGCCGAGCCCGTCAAGCGAGCTGCGAACTTGCGAGCGGCACGACGGAGCAGAAAAATTCGGCGCTTCGCGCTGCTGCGGCGGCTTTACGCGAAACAAGCCCTGCACTTATCCAGGCCAACGCGCAGGACGTCGCCAATGCACAGGAAGCCGGAAAGCCGGCCTCCTTCATTGATCGACTGGAGCTCAATGAGTCCCGCATCGAGGCTATGGCGACAGCTCTTGAGCAAATAGCCGAACTCCCGGACCCCGTGGGCCGAAGCCTAATGGAAACCACGCGGCCCAACGGACTCAAGATCAGCCGTGTTGCCACGCCCATCGGGGTGATCGGCATGATCTATGAGTCACGTCCTAACGTGGGTGCTGATGCCGGCGCCCTGTGCCTCAAGTCTGGCAACGCCGTGATTCTTCGAGGCGGCTCCGAAAGCCTCAACTCCAGCCGTCTGATTGTCCAGGCGATGCAAAAAGGACTGGCGAAAGCACAACTCCCCGGGGACTGCGTGCAGCTGGTGGACAGCACAGATCGGGCCGCCGTGGGCGCACTATTACGTTGCGCCGATTACGTGGACCTGGTGATTCCTCGCGGTGGACGCAGCCTGGTACAACTGGTGCGCGACGAAGCGAGCGTACCCACACTTCTGCATCTCGATGGCAACTGCCACAGTTATGTTCATCGTTCTGCGGACCTGCTAGAAGCCGCCGACATCGTGAAAAACGCCAAACTGCGCCGCACGGGCATCTGCGGCGCCACGGAGAGTCTCGTCGTGGACGAGGCCATCGCAAAAACGTTTATCCCTTTACTGGCCGACAGCCTCGGGGACTGCGAGCTGCGGGGCGACCAACAGGCGCAGGACTGCGACCCGCGCGTGCTCGCCGCCAGCGAATCTGACTGGCGCGAGGAATATCTGGATGCAGTGCTGTCCATCAAAGTTGTGAGTGGCCTGAAGGAAGCCTGTACATTCATCAGCGAGCACTCCTCTGGCCACACCGAAGCGATACTGACGGAAGATGCCGACGCAGCAGAAACATTTCTCAACAACATAGATTCCGCCGTCGTTATGCACAATGCCTCGACGCAGTTTTCAGATGGCGGTGAATTTGGTATGGGCGCAGAGATTGGTATCGCCACAGGAAAAATGCACGCCAGAGGTCCCGTGGGACTGGAGCAACTGACCAGCTTCAAGTACCAGGTCCGCGGCGACGGACAAACTCGGAGCTAAACAGATGTCAATTTACACCCTGGTTTCGCTGGCAAGCTACTTTGTACTCATGATGGGAATAGGTGTCTACGCTTATCGCAACTCTACAAGCGACCTGTCCGAATACATGCTCGGCGGTCGAAATCTGCATCCGGCTGTGGCCGCATTATCGGCTGGAGCCTCGGACATGAGCGGCTGGATGCTCATGGGGCTTCCCGGCGCGGTCTACCTCGCCGGTTTTAGTGCGGCCTGGATTGCTGTGGGACTCGTTGCCGGGGCTTACCTTAACTACCTGCTGGTTGCACCCCGGCTTCGGGTTTACACAGAGCTCGCCGATGACGCTATTACCATCCCGGACTTCTTCGAAAAACGATTCGATGACCAATCGCGATCCTTACGCATGATCTCCTCCGTGGTTATCGTGGTGTTCTTTACCCTCTACACATCGTCTGGTGTTGTCGCTGGCGGCAAGTTGTTCGAAACCTCCTTTGGATTGAGCTACGAACTGGGACTATTTTTAACCGCCGGCGTTGTCGTCGCCTACACACTGTTTGGGGGCTTCCTGGCGGTAAGCCTCACGGACTTCGTTCAGGGCGTCATTATGTTTATCGCCTTAATCATGGTTCCGGCCGTGGCCATCACGCAACTCGGTGGATTCGAAGCCACAGCCGCACAGGTAAGAAGCGTCGACCCCAGCATGCTCAGCTGGTTTAGTGGCGTCACTGCCATCGGACTAATCTCCAGTCTGTCCTGGGGCCTGGGCTACTTCGGACAGCCACATATCATTGTGCGCTTCATGGCCATCCGCTCTCTTCGTGATGTCGCCAAAGCCCGGCACATCGGCATGAGCTGGATGCTCGTGACTGTGCTTGGAGCGGTTGGCACCGGGATCGCTGGTATTGCCTACGTCACCAGTACCTCCGCTACCCTTGCTGATCCTGAGACCATCTTCATCCTGCTATCTCAGGTGCTGTTCCACCCGCTGGCTGGCGGCTTTCTTCTTGCCGCCATACTCGCGGCAATAATGAGCACCATCTCGTCGCAGCTATTGGTGTCATCAAGCTCCCTCACCGAGGATTTCTACAAAACCTTTGTGCACCGCTCCGCAAGTCAAAAAGAGCTGGTACTGGTGGGCCGCCTGTCGGTGCTCGCCGTATCCCTGGTGGCCATAGTCCTTGCCTTTGATCGTTCGGCATCCATCCTATCCTTAGTCAGTAATGCCTGGGCCGGATTCGGGGCCGCTTTTGGTCCAATCATCCTGCTCAGCCTGTTCTGGAAGCGGTTCACTCGCAACGGCGCTCTTGCCGGCATGATCACCGGCGCCGTCACAGTGCTGATGTGGATTTATGCGCCCTTAGAAATCAATGGCCAGCCCCTTTCGGCTTATCTCTACGAGATTGTTCCGGGCTTTGCCTTGAGCAGCATCGCCGCCATAAGTGTCAGCCTCCTGGGAGACCGTCCCGGGCGAGTCATCGGACGAAGACATGATCGTTTGGCACTCACCATGGCCGGTCGCGCTGATATAAGCCCTGCGAACGCTTGATTGAATCAACAAAGGAGCCCAGAATGAAACAGGCTATTACGCTTGAGAGTCGTCCTATGGCGAGCATTAACGAGGGAGAACTCGACGCGATCCGCGCCCATCATGTGGCTGACGAGGAAGACATACTCGCCGCGCTCGCCGGAGGCGCCGGCATTGATCTGGACCTCCGCCAACGAGCCCAGAGCCGCGCTGTAGATCTCATAGAGTGCATAAGAAACGCCGGCAAGCCGGGGCTTATGGAAATGTTCCTTGCCGAATACGGGCTGTCAACCAACGAAGGCATCGCCCTCATGTGCCTGGCCGAAGCTCTGCTACGAGTGCCCGACCCCGGCACCATCGATACGCTCATCGAAGACAAAATCGCGCCTTACGATTGGAGCGAGCACAGCGGCAAATCAGGTTCAGCAGTGGTCAACGCCTCCACGATTGCGCTCATGATGACCGGGCGTGTTTTGGACGATGACAACTCTGCCAGCGTGTCGGGTTTGCTCAATCGCACCGTGAAGCGTCTGGGCGAGCCTGTGGTTCGTCTCGCCGTAAAACGCGCCATGCGGGAAATGGGTAATCAGTTTGTTTTAGGCCAAACCATAGAAGAAGCGCTCAAAAGAGCAGAAGACGAAACCCGCCGGGGGTTTCGCTATTCCTTTGACATGCTTGGGGAGGCAGCGCTGACTCAGGCAGGTGCTGATGAGTACTTCGAGGCTTATGCCGATGCCATTCGCGCTATCGGCAAATCATCGGCCGGTGGTGCCCTGCATGAGCGCCCGGGGATCTCCGTAAAGCTCTCGGCGCTGCATCCTCGATTTGAATATGCAAAACAAGCACGATTGCTAAAGGAATTGGCGCCGCGCCTCAACACACTTGCCCGACTCGCACGAGATGCCAATCTTGGTCTCAACGTCGATGCAGAAGAATCCCAACGACTTGAGCCTTTTTTACACGTGGTCAAAGCTGCACTGTCCGATGAGGAACTTGCCGGCTGGGATGGCTTTGGCGTTGTGGTCCAGGCTTATCAAAAGCGTGCGGCACCGGTCATCGACTGGCTTTACAAACTGGCGTCGTCTTTAGATCGTCGAATCATGGTGCGACTGGTAAAAGGTGCGTACTGGGATTCCGAGATAAAGCAGGCTCAGGTCGATGGAGTATCCGACTATCCGGTATTCACTCGACGCAGTGCGACGGATATATCCTACATTTGCTGTGCAGCAAAGCTCCTGGGCATGACGGACCGTATTTACCCCCAGTTCGCCACCCATAACGCGCAAACGGCAGCGACCATATTGGAGCTTGCCGGCGATCGTGCGGACTACGAATTCCAGCGTCTCCATGGCATGGGGGAAACACTGTTTAACCAACTTATTACTGATGGTGCGAACTGCCGTATCTATGCTCCGGTGGGGCCGCATAAGGATCTTCTTGCCTATCTCGTTCGCAGGCTTTTAGAAAATGGAGCGAATTCTTCCTTCGTGCACAAAGTGGTCGATCCGGCCTATACACCGATCTCACTGGCCGAAGATCCATTTACCCGTCTTAGCAACATCCACTCGACCCGACCTGCATTACTTGCTCATCCTGCAGACATTTACGCGCCGGAGCGTCAGGCATCCCGGGGTTGGGACCTGAACAACAGCAAGGTCATTGAGGCCCTGGAACTGGCACGGGAGCACTTTGCCACGCATCACTGGCAGGTCGAACCACTCCTGGCCTGCCCCATGAATTCCGACGTTGGGCGAGAAATCGTCAATCCTGCCAATCCCAGCGATGTCGTGGGATACGCTATAGAAGTAAGCTCCAGCGACTGCGAGGGAGCCCTCGCAGAAGCCAAGGACTGGAACGACGCTGGTGCCCAGCAGCGCGCGTTTACGCTGCGCCTGGCTGCGGACTTGTTTGAAACCAACACCGGGGAACTGATGGCGCTGCTGGCCCGGGAGGCCGGCAAGTGCGCAGCCGATGCGGTAGCCGAGATACGCGAGGCCGTTGACTTCCTTCGCTACTACGCGAATCGCGGAGAAGATCTGGCGAATGGCGAAGCGCGGGGGATTATCACCTGCATATCACCCTGGAATTTCCCACTCGCTATTTTTACCGGCCAGTTGGCCGCCGCCCTGGCTGCCGGTAACGGCGTCCTGGCAAAACCGGCAGAAACTACGCCGCTCATTGCAGCAGCAGCCGTCAAGCTGCTCCACACTGCGGGAGTGCCGCGGGAAGTTCTGCAGTTCCTTCCCGGAGACGGTGCAAGCGTAGGACAAGCGCTCACTGCATCGTCGACCGTTGCGGGGGTGTGCTTCACCGGGTCCACAGCAACCGCACGGATGATCAATCGAAGCATGGCAGCACATATGTCTCCCGCTGCGCCCCTCATCGCAGAAACCGGTGGCATCAACGCGGGCATTGTGGATTCCACGGCGCTCCCGGAACAAGCGGTTCGCGACGCCCTGGCCTCGGCCTTCCAATCGGCAGGGCAACGCTGTTCGGCACTGCGCGTACTGTACGTGCAGGACGATATTGCCGACATCCTTCTGGAAATGCTCCACGGCGCTATGGATGAATTGGAGCTAGGTGACCCATGGTCGCTGGCGACGGACATAGGGCCGGTAATCAACGCCCAGGCTCAGGAGTCTATTCAGACATACATCGATGAGGCCCGACAGGAGGGCCGCCTGCTCAAGCAACTGGCGGTACCAAAGGAGGGTTATTTTGTAGGACCCGCGGTCATTGAAGTTGCGGGGATAGCAGATGTAACGAGGGAGGTCTTTGGCCCGGTATTGCACGTCGCACGCTTTAAGGCCGAGGATTTCCACAGCATTATCGATGACATCAACGCCAGCGGTTATGGTTTGACCTTTGGCTTACACACGCGCATCGACGAACGCGTAAAAAATGTGTCTTCGGAGGTTCACGCGGGAAACATCTATGTGAATCGCAATCAGATCGGCGCCGTCGTGGAATCCCAGCCCTTTGGTGGAGAGGGTCTGTCCGGCACCGGGCCAAAAGCCGGCGGACCACGTTATGTGCAGCGTTTTCAGCGTCCCATGGCGACGGCAATACAAACAGAACCAGCAATGATTACAGGAACCGGAGTCGACGCGACCACGGTGCAAGCGGCAATCGATGCCCTCAGTTGGTACGAAGCCGAGACCCTGGAGATTCAGGATATGCCCGGCCCTACGGGGGAAGCCAATATTCTGACAATCTTGCCTCGGGGGCTAGTGCTTTGCCTGGGACCAACGGCGCAGGAGGCAGCCTTACAGGCCGGTACCGCGCGACGCCGGGGCTGCCCGGCACTTATGGTCGCACCGGGGGTGGATCCGGCCCACGGCATTGATGGCGTAATTTCCAGAACAGACCTCAGCATGCTACAGAATATTGCGGTGGTGGCGCTATGGAGTGACACAGCAGATCTTGCCTTGGCACGCCAGGCCCTAGCGGCTCGAGAAGGCGCACTCATACCCTTGGTAAGCGTCAGCAGTGAACTGGACAGCTATTGCGTGCGCGAGCGTCATACCTGTATCGACACCACAGCCGCCGGGGGCAATGCGAGCTTGCTCGCAGCTGACAGCGACTGAAGCAGCGAGGGGGTCGCTGGATTTAAAGGATACATAGCAGCTATTCTGCTCCGCACAATAGGTGGGCAGTGGGCAGTGGGCATGGATTTAAGCAAGCTGCCCACCCCAGCATCCAAAAGGCTCTCAGTTATGCAGAAACCAAGCAATCGTCGTCGTAGGGGATGTACGTTTCTGTCGCTCACGTTCTTGGTTGCTGCAGGAGCTTCGGCTCAGGACAGCGATGCGTTGCAGTGGTCGGTAACACCTTATCTCTGGGGCTCGACCACGGAGCTGGACCTGAATTTTCGCGACGCCACAATCAGTCCTTCGGAGATCAGCTTTAAGGATTTACTGGGAACGCTGGATGCGGCCTTTATGGTCCAAGGCGAGGTCGGCAGCGGTCACTGGAGCGCGTTTAGCGACCTGACCTACTTAAAAACCTCCGATTCAGGTGTGCGGGATCAACTGAACACCGATATCGATAGCACCCAAGTGTTTCTCGATGCAGCCGTCGCCTATTGGCCCCAGGGCTTCGGCTCGTCCCTCAATGTATTTGGCGGCCTGCGCCACTCGGATTTTGACAATGAGTTTGGCTTCACCGACATTAATACAGACCAGCCTAAAAGGGTACGAAGTACAGACAAGGCCTATTACGATGTGCTGCTGGGCCTGCGTTATCAAACACCGGTCTCCGAACGCTGGCAGCTTCGTACCTACGCTGACTACGCCTTTGGTGATTCCGAGGGGATTTTTGTCCTGCACGGAAGCTTTGCGTATGCATTTGGCAAGTCCCGGCAAAACCATGCGCTCATTGGCTACCAGTACAAAGAGGCCGAGTTTTCTGACGGCGATCTAACCAATGCATTTCGCTATTACGGTCCCGTGGCCGGCGTTGAATTCAGCTTTTAGTCGAGCTGTGTTTATGCCCTCCCCTGTCTCTTAGACAAAAACAAGGTGAATACTGCTATGCAAGCTTCTCGAAACAGAACCTCCCTTTCACGGAGTACTAAAGCACTCAACACAATTTTGTCTCTGTCGCTTTTAAGTTCCGCTGTCGTGACTTTCGCGGCAACGGACATCGCGCCAGTCGATCAGGTGATTGACGGACTGAAACTGCGTGCCATTGGTCCTGCGATGATGGGCGGACGTATTGCCGATATTGAAGTTGACCCGCAGACACCTGCGACCTGGTACATCGCCGTAGGTTCCGGCGGAGTCTGGAAAACCAGCAATGCGGGGATAACCTGGTCAGCGATCTTTGATAATGAAAAGTCCTACTCCATCGGCGAAATCACCATCGACAGCCAGAACCCCAACACGGTTTGGGTAGGCACCGGTGAAAACGTGAGTGGCCGTCACGTGGGCTGGGGTGATGGCGTCTATCGCAGTCTCGATGGCGGTAAGAGCTGGACATCCATGGGGCTCGAGAAGTCCGAGCACATTGGCCGTATTCTCGTGGACCCTAAAAATTCCGAGCATATTTTGGTCGCCGCCGAAGGCCCGCTCTGGTCCTCGGGCGGAGAGCGCGGTGTTTTCCGCAGCACCGATGGCGGCAAGACCTGGACCGCGGTGCTGAGCGTGAATGATAAGACCGGCGCCACGGATCTGGAGTTTCATCCCAGCGATCCAAGCATCGTGTACGCCGCCACCTACCAACGTCGGCGCACAGTCTGGTCTTTCCTCGCCGGCGGCACCGGGTCGGGCTTTTGGAAATCGACGGATAGCGGCGCTACGTGGCGAGAAGTGACCAACGGGCTACCCAGCGAGGACAAAGCGCTGGAGATTGGAAAAATCGGTCTAGCGGTCACACCGGCCGACCCTGATCGCGTATACGCAACGATAGAGGCTAACGATGGTGAGCAGGGTTTCTTTGTTAGCCACGATCGCGGCGAAAGTTGGGAGCGCAAGAACGAGTACATTTCTGGCGGCACAGGTCCGCACTACTATCAGGAGATCGAAGCATCTCCAGCAGATGCCGATCGGGTTTATCAGATGGATGTGTTCTTACACGTTACCGCAGATGCTGGGACACAGTTTGACGTGTTAGGCACAGGTCGAGCCAAGCACAGTGACAACCACGCGCTTTGGATTGACCCTAATGCGCCGGCCCATCTTCTTGCCGGAACCGACGGAGGCCTCTACGAAAGCTTCGATGATGGCGCCAGCTGGCGACACTTTCCCAACCTGCCGATCAGCCAGTTCTACAAAGTCGCTGTCAGCGATCACTCGCCCTACTACAACGTATTGGTTGGAGCACAGGACCTAGGCACACTGCACGGCCCCGCAAGAACCACAAACGTCGAAGGTATCCGTAATCAGGACTGGTACGTCCCCTACGGTGCGGATGGCTATGGCGTGGCCTTTGACGCCTTCGACTTAAACGTCTTTTATCAAATGAGCCAGAAGGGCAATTTGATACGGCATCATGTGTCGAGCAAAGAGAACGTGAGTATCCGACCCCAGCCAGCCCCCGGCGAAGATCCGGAGCGCTGGAACTGGGACTCGCCACTGGAAGTGAGTCCACATACGCCCGGGCGAATCTACTTCGGCTCCCAGCGAGTGTGGCAAAGCGACGATCGCGGTGACGCCTGGTCGGCCATTAGCGAGGACCTCACCACCAACAGTAATCGCTTCACGCTCCCCGTGGACGGACGGGTGCGTAGCACCGACGCTCTGTGGGACCTCGGAGCCATGTCGGGTTATGCCTCATTGACCGCGATCTCTGAGTCACCCTTACAGGCTGGACGTCTATGGACCGGCAGTGATGACGGCCTGGTACACAGCAGCACAGACGGCGGCAAAAGCTGGAAAGAAGCCAGTCCTTCCGCATTGCCCAAAGGCGCCTTCATCAACGATATAGAAGCCTCTGTGCACAATGAAAACGGCGCCTTCGTCGCGGCCGACAATCACAAAACCGGCGACTATCGACCCATGCTTTTTGCCACAGACAACGATGGAAAAAGCTGGCGTGATATCAGCGGCGATCTGCCCAAGGACGTAATTGTGTGGGCGATTCAACAAGATCATATCGAACCGGGCCTCTTGTTCATTGCTGCAGAGAACGGACTCTACGTCACGCTTGATAGCGGTAAGCACTGGAAGACGCTTAGCGCCGGAGTCCCCACGGTGCCCTTTAGAGATCTTAAATTGCAGCGCCGGGATAACGATCTGGTGGGCGCCAGCTTTGGACGGGGCGTCTATATTCTGGATGATTACCGACCCCTTCGAGAAATGGCCGCCAACCTGCGTCAGCGCGACGAGACTCTGCCCGGCAGCAGCGCTGCGCTATTCGCCGTTCGCGACGCCTGGTGGTATCTACCCTCGGTGCCCGGACAGGCCGTAGGCAGTCCCAGCCAGGGCAGCACTGCCTACAAGGCCGCCAACCCCGAAATGGGCCCGCTGTTCTCGGCCTATCTGCCAGAAGTGGCCGCAACACCTGCAGAGCGGCGGCGCGACAAAGAGCGTGAGCTTGTAGCGGCCGACAAAAACATTCCCTTCCCCGGCTGGGACGGGTTAAGGGACGAAGCCTCCGCGGGCGAGGCGCGATACTACATCGAGATAAGCGACGCCCAGGGTAATGCCGTACGACGTCTAAGCCTCGGGAAAAAAGCAGGATTGCAGCGCCTGAACTGGGACATGCGAGCAGATGCCCCCAATGCCATTAGCTTTCCCGATGGCAGCTTCCGTGCACCCTGGATGAGCGATCCCAAAGGGCCGCTTATGGCACCGGGTGCCTATAGTGCACAGCTGGTTCGTGTGGGCCCCGCCGCCATCGAGGCTCTGGGGGTGGCCAGGAACTTTGAGTTACAGGCTCTCACCAACTTGCCAGAGGGAACCGACTATCTGGCCTCGGTGGCGTTCCAGCGTGAAGTCAGCGACGCGCAACGACAGCTCTACGCCGTGGACGCAGCACTGAAGGAAGTCACAGCAGGCACTCAGTATCTCCGTGCAGCGATAGACGCATCGCCTCAAAGTCCCTCATCACTGCAGCAGGCGATCGACACGCTGGAAGCCGATGTCGCCGAGCTGAAGTTTATGCTTCGCGGAAACCCCGCCAGGCAAAGACTCAGCGAGGCCATGTCACACAGTGCCGCGCATCGCATCGGCTCCGCTGCTAATGCGCTAAACACCCGCATGCCCCCCACGGCGAATCAGCGCGAGGACCTGCGGCTAGGAAGTGAGTGGATGACCGATATTGTCGCGCGAGTTGCGGCTTTGCGTGAGGGCCAACTGGCCGATATCAAGAAAACACTTGCAGAAAACGGAGCACCTTGGGTGCCCGGTCAATCACTCAATGATTGATAGACGCCAAGAGTAGATAGTAAAAACCCGGCGGCGCATTAACGCTGCCGGGTTTTTTTAAGTCCTCAAGAGCCCCAACAAAGCCACCGCAGGAACAGGCTCTACTCCCAGTCCGGCGCCGCCACGGCGGGACCGGCAACCGCGTTGAACGCAGCGACGTCTTCGTCCATGAGCTCCTGCCATGCAGACATGGCCGCCTGCCACTGTGGCCGCAGGTCATCCAGACGCTCCCTCTGACCCCGTGTCAGCCCTAGTACCGCATTATCAGCCTGCTGATAAACGTCAATGAGAAACGCATCAATACGCGGATGAAAGTTCAGCACGTCCTGAAAAGTCTCCCGCTGCGGTGTCGTCACTGATTCTTGCCAATCCCCTAGAGCAGACAACAAAGACTCCGCCGCTTCGCTAACAATATCGTCTCCCGCCTCCTTGGCCAGGGACTGCCGCAGTTGCACCTGCTTCTGAATACTTTGCAAGCTGGCAACGCGGGTATACACGGCGTCGATCATTCCAAAGGCTTCCGCAACAAAGGCTTGCTGCTCTTCGATAGCCGCGCCGTCATAGCTGTTAATGGGATCCCAGCTAACTTCCAGAGACTGCTCGTAGCTTTCTTCAGCTAGTTGCAGACGCAGTGTGTAGGTACCCGGCGCTATCGCGTAACCCGCAGTAGATTTATCCGCGCGGGACCCATAGACCACATCGTAATCAAGCGTTTGCGTAGCGTCCGTGCGCAGATCCCAAACCAGCCTGTTGAGGCCTTTTTCGGCAGGCAGGGCTATGGAGGATCCAGAGCCACCGCCTTCGACGCCCTTCTTGGCATCCGTCTCTATACGTCGAACGACATCACCTTGTGCGTTCAAGACATCCAAGGTCAGCGACTGCTCTTCAACGTCGAGCTCCTCTGACAGGGCGTAGTAGATCACCGCACCGTTCGGTGCGCTTGGCGCAACGCTTTCGCCACCACCTGAACGGCCTTTGGTGGGCGTCAATCGAATAGCCATTGATGGCGCGTAAAGATGCGCCGAAGTGCTGGCTTGATCAGGCTGAAACTGCCGCAGCGGAAGGATGTCATCGATCACCCAAAAAGCACGGCCCTGGGTCGCGAGTACCAAATCATTGCGTCGCAGCATAAGGTCCGTAATCGGAACAATGGGCAGATTGCCCTGAAACGCTTGCCAGTCCTTGCCACTGTTGAAGGAGATATAAAGGCCACGCTCCATACCCACGAACAATAAACCGGCGCGTTCCGGATCTTCCCGCAGGACACGGGCAAAGTGTGTGTCTGGGAGGCCATCGGTAATGGATGACCAGCTACGGCCGTAATTGGCGGTGCGATACACATAGGGCTTGTTGTCGCCCTCTTTGTATTTCATCACCACAACATAGGCTACCGCCGGATCATGCGGTGACACTTCGATGGAATTGATCAAGCCTCGTCCAACATTTCGGGGAGTAACATCCTTCCAGTTTTCGCCGCCATCTCGAGTAAGGTGGAGAAGGCCGTCATCGCTACCGACCCAAAGTGTATCGGCATCGTGAGGACTCTCGGCAAAGGAAAATATGGTGTTGTACTGCTCAATGTTTTCGTTGGTGTACGGACCAGAACCCTGACCCTGCTTGTCCGCTTCATTGCGTGTCAGGTCTGGACTCGCTTCAGCCCAGTCAAAGCCACGATTTACCGACTTCAACAAGACGTTACCGCCGTGATACAAGACTTTGGGATCATGCAGAGAAACATGAATGGGAGCGTTCCAGTTAAAGCGGTACTTCGAATCACTCGCCAACTGACCTAGGCCTGTTTCGGCATACGCCTTAATTGATCGACTCGTGCGTGTCTGGGTATCGAACTCGTCAATCAAACCCAGATAGCAGCCCGCGTAGGTGTAACGCGGATCATCAGGATCCATTGCCACATAGGCACTCTCACAGCCACCGTGGATCTCCCAGTCGTCTCGGCCGATGCTGCCATCCCGAGAGCGGCTGCGAATAGCCACGGTAGAGTTGTCTTGCTGCCCTCCGTAAATACGGTATTCAAAAGCGTTATCGGTATTTACCCGATAGAACTGCGCGGTAGGTTGATTGTCCTGTCGGGACCAACTCCTCGCACCATCGAAGGATACATTTGCCCCGCCGTCGTTCGCGTTAACCATCCAGTCCGAGTTATCGGGATTAATCCACAGGTAGTGATTGTCGCCATGGGGAACATTCACCTGAGTAAAGCTTTTGCCGCCGTCGATAGACTTCATAAACGGCGCGTTGAGGACATAGACCGTGTTCTCATCGTTAGGATCCGCAAAAATATGCATGTAGTACCAGGATCGGGCTCGGAGAACCCGCTCCTTGTTAACCTGACTCCAGCTATCTCCCCCATCATCTGAGCGATAGAGCCCTCCCTCGTCGCCTTCTGCTTCGATGACTGCCCAGACCCGCCCAGACTTTGCGCCAGATACCGCAACGCCTAACTTGCCCATGCCTTCTGGTAGATCATCGACCAAGCGCTCCCAGCTCTCACCGCCGTCGCTGGACCGCCAGATGCCGCTGCCGTCTCCGCCGGAGCGCAGCTTCCAGGGGCTGCGTTGGTTATCCCACATCGCAGCAAAGAGGATTCGCGGATTACCCGGATCAATAGCAAGATCCACCGCGCCACTGCTCTCATTGAGCGGCTCTAGTACGCGACGCCAGGTCTTACCACCATCCGTTGTTTTAAACACACCGCCGTCGTCCGCAGGCGCATAGGTATTACCTTGAGCGGCGACCCATATGGTGTCCGGGTCGTTGGGATGAATGCGGATCTCGCCGACTTGACGCAGGTCTTCAAATCCAATGTGCGTCCAGGTCTTGCCAGCATCGGTGGACTTGTAGACGCCATCACCCTGCGATGAGGCAATGTTTCGAAACGGCGACTCCCCCATGCCCACAACGACCACATTGGGGTCTGAGGCGGCCACGGCGATGGCGCCCACGGCTGACGAACCAAAGTCCTCATCCGAAACGGGATACCAACTCGCTCCTGCGTTGTCCGTTTTCCAGACACCACCGGTAGTGCCCATGTAGTACACGTGCGGATTCTCTCGAACGCCGACGGCAACCGTTGCCCGTCCTCCGCGGAATGGTCCGACGTTTCGCGCCTCTATTCCGTCAAAGAAATCGCGTTCGTCGTCTACACTATGTGCTATCGGCGACATCCCAAAAAAGACAATGCCAAGACAGGCCAGAAACAGCGCTGGTTTCATAATTAACCCTCAGAACCTAATAGATTATTTTCGAGATCACTTTGCACGAAAAGTATATGTCAAAATTGTGATGAACGAACTACATACAACCCAAGGAACACGCTCTATGCGAACACCCCTCAGTCTTAAAGGCACCCTTGATACGCCGCGACTGAGAGGCGTCGCCATCTTGTGCGGACTGTTCCTCTCCCTACCCTTAACGGCCGCACCCCAGGCAACATCGCAGGCCCCCCTAAGCCTGGATGAGCTCTTTGCTTCGCCGAGCCTGTTTGGCACCGTACCTTCGGCGCCAAAATGGGCGGCTGATAGCCAGCATTTTGCGTTCACCTGGAACGATCGGGGTCTGCCGGATCGGGGGCTATGGCTGGCCTCTGCCGACGGCAAGGAACTACGTCGCTTGTCGGTAGCACAAGCCGATGGTCCGTCGACTCGTGAGTTCACCTGGCGGGCCGACAGCAAGACTATCCTCATGCTCAGAGGCGGCGAGCTTTGGCAGACGCGCATAGATGATGAAACACCAACGCTGCTGGGCGATATTGGCTCTGGGGCGTCAAGTCTCAGCATCGCCCCTGACGATGCACAAATAGCGTTCCTCAAAGATGGTGATCTTTGGCTCTTTGACCTACAGACTAAAACCTCGCGAGCGGTCACCGAGGTAGGTATTGCAGGTTTGTCGTCTCTCTCTATCGGTCGCTACAACCGACCAGAGCGAGAGATTGGCCCGGGAATCTGGGGAGGACCTACCTACGTCTGGTCACCGGATAGCAAAACCATCGCCGTACACCTGGTGGATCGTCGGGATATGCGCAAAGTGCCCTTCCCGGATTATCTGTCATCCGAAACCACAGCAAATGAAATACGTCGAGGCTACCCGGGCGATCCAAATGAGTCTCGTAATGTGGGTCTGGTCAATCTGGCTGACGGCAAACTCGAACTGATCCCTCTGGATGAGAGCTCCGCACGACAGATCATCGGTTTCTCCTGGTCATCCAAGAGCGTATTGCTACTGGATGTCGCGTCGGACACCGCGGTCGATCGTTGGCTTTATACCGTAGATGCGAAGCGTCGCTTAACCGAAGTCTGGCACAGCCACCGACCTAGTCGTATTTACACTTCCTTTGCCTCACAGTGGCATCCCAACGGCGAAGAGGTCATTTTTCTCAGCGACCTAGATGATCGTTACGGGCTATACCTTATCGATGCCTTTGCAAAGAACCGATCACCGACGCTACTAAGTAGCCCGGACTCTGATGTCTTGAGTGGCCCCTTGATAACGAGCGCCGGAAGCATCTTTTATGCGGCCAATGCACCGTCTGCCTCACAGAGCCAGGTATTTGTTATCCAGGGCAAGGACCAAGCACCCCGGCGCGTCACGCCTCTGTCAGGCAACAACGAGGGCTACCCCTCGCCTGACGCAAGTCGCGTGGCTTTTGTGCACAGCAACGACGCCCAGCCTGCGGACATTTATACCGTTAGCTCCAAGGG
>NZ_JBLGBE010000064.1:0-18953 GCF_047617445.1 Congregibacter sp. | reverse complement strand
AGTTGGGAAGGAGAGCGGCAGGGGCTTTACAGTGATCTCAGTTTTCGCCCATCGAGGGACGAATTTGGGGCCGACGAGAGGCCATTAGATTCTGCTTTGATATGGAATGCGAGATTCACCCAGCGTGTAGCCGGCAACTGGCGCGCCGAACTCTTCTTTAGCAATATCCTGGACGAGGCCTATCGTTCCACCGCGGATGATGTTGCACCCTTTCAACCGGGTAGAACGGTGGGCTTGCGTCTGGAGTGGCGCAAAATCTGACCTGGATTTCTGTCGACGGCGCAGGTCTAAATGGTCTCGGGGAAGCGCAGGGACTCTTGCTCCGGCACCCACTTTGGGTATTTCGACATCACCGATGTAAAGAGCGTGGATTCGAGCAATGTGTCTAGCCAGCGACGCAGCTGTGGATAAGGCGCCTGATCAAACCAATGTCTATCGACCATGACGAATTGTCGAATAAACGGAAAGATTGCGACATCGCTCAAACTCAATCGTGGCCCGTGCAGCCATTCAGTGTGTTTTAGTCGCGTTTCCAGGTCGTGTAGGAAAACGCTGGCCTGATCGCGATACCACTCTGCGGGATGTTCCGGGTGTCGATCTGCGTATTTGTACCTATCCAGCAGAGTTTTGAAGGCCCCGTCGTTTTCGGTGATGAGCTCAGTAGCATCGTGAGGAATGGCACCGTGGCTGTCCAGTGGTAGCCATTGCTCAGGGTCAGCATGTGCCAACGCCCAAGACATGACATCAATGCTCTCATCAATGACTTTACCGTTGGGAAGCACTAGCACGGGTACGGTGCCCTTTGACGAAACCTTGAGCATCGCAGAAGGCTTGTTCTTGAGCACCACCTCGCGCAACTCCACTTGAACACCAGAGTAGGTCAAAGCCATGCGAGCGCGCATTGCGTAGGGGCAGCGCCTAAAGCTGTAAAGTACCGGGAGTGGTTCCAGGTTCGGCACTTTGGACATGACGCTTTGCAAGCTAATCAATGAATTGCCAGGTATCGGCGCCATCAAAGGTTCTGACTTTGGCGTGTTCGATAGACTCAGCTGAGAGCATTTGCGCATTAACCGCAAGGCGTCGCGGTTCGTCCGTGCTCAGTAAATCATAGTGAGTCATACAGATGCAGGCAGAGCAGTGCTGAAAAGCGATTTGCTTGTCACCCCAAATGTAGGGCGCAAGGCTATCGGGTGCAGCATGGGCCTTCGCTGTCTCAGTGTCACAAAAGGCCCACAATGCGCCATAGCGTCGACAGATTGAGCAAGTGCATTGGACCAATGTGTCGGGCATGGTTTCGATGTCGACTGTTACGGCGCCGCAATGACAACTGGCTTTGGGCATCGCTGGGGTTCTCCTATGACTGACTTTCTGGCTAAGTTTTATCAGGCGTTCATTCCGCCATCGACCATGTACACCGAGCCGTTCAAAAACCGGCTTTCGTCGCTAGCGAGAAACAGCATCATGTTGGCGACATCTTCAGTACTAGCATAACGCTCAAGAGGGATCGTGGCTTTGATTGCAGCGTACTGGGCTTGCGGGTCGTCCGGGCTCAAACCCTGCTCTAGTGAGCGCATCATTCGCCCTTCCGCCGGTGCGGGATTGACGGTGTTGACTCGAATATTGTGTGCTCCGCCTTCCTTCGCGCAGGAACGCATCAAACCGACAACGGCGTGCTTGCTGGCCGCATAGGCTGATAATCCGGGTCCTCCGCTGACGCCCATGATGGACGAGGTGATGACTATGCTGCCACCGCCGTTGGACGCCATCACTGGAAACACATGCTTTAACCCCAGGAACACCCCGGTAACATTGATATCCAGTACCTGCTGAAAGCTCTGGGTATCGACCTCGCTAACTGCTGCGACGGGGCCGACGATGCCTGCGTTGGCAAGTAGGACATCGACCTTTCCAAATGCCTGCAACGTAGCTGCAACGTAGCTGGCCGTATCAGACTCACTGGTGACGTCAGCAACGCAATATTGCACGTCGCTGGCATTGAACTTGTCGGTTATTGCTTGCAGATGATTCTCGTCAAGATCTACCAACATGACCTTGGCACCTGCCTCCACAAAGAGTTTTAGCGCGACTTGCGCAATATCTCCCGCGCCCCCAGTAAGGATGACCGATTTTCCGGAAACTGTGTGCATAGACTCGCTCCTGTGATGAGATTCTTAAAGTGGATCTAGCCGATTGAGTCGCCGAGTAGGCGCAGCCAATTGAGACCCAGTAGTCGTTCGATATCGCTGCTGGACCAGCCTCGGCGGTCAAGTACAACCATGAGATTGCGATAGCGATCGGTACTATCGAGTTCGGGAATCCATGGGGGCCAGCGTAGTTCATAGCTAGGCTTAAAGAACCCTGTTCGAGGAAGGTACCACTCATCGTAGGTGGCCCACGGCGATATGCCCTGTGGAGGGAAGTCTGTAGAAATGCCAATATGTTCTTTGCCGGCGACATTGACTGCGTGTTCAATATGATCCGCATAATGTTCTATGCTGGTGTCGCCGCCAGGGTCGGGTCCGACGAAGTACCCCAGAGCAACCATTCCGATTACGCCGCCTTTCTCTGCACAGTTGCGAATTTGTTCATCGGTTTTTGCACGGGGATGGGAGCGCAGTGCGTCACACATCGTATGCGTAATACCCACCGGTCGCTTGGAAAAAGCGATACCGTCTAGTGTTGTTTGGCTGCCGCAGTGAGAGAGATCAATAAGTACGCCGATGTCGTTCATGCGCGCCACAACCTCGACACCAAAATCAGACAGGCCTGCGTTAGTCCGCTCCAGGCAGCCGTCACCTACCAGGTTCCTGAAGTTGTAGGTCAACTGGAAGGAGCGCATCCCAAGCGCATACAGCGCATCGATGTTGTCCACTTCCCCGTCAAGCATTGTCGAGTTCTGAAAATTCATCATGACCGCGGTGCGATTTGATTCTTTGGCGCGCATAAAATCCTGCGACTCCAGCGCGAGCATCAGCTTATCTTCGTTATCCTTGATACGACCTCGCCATTCCAGCAGCGCATCGATCGCGGCCTGCAGATTTTGTCTCGGAAGACTCTCGATAATGCCCGAGTAATTGGCTGCGCGAAGCGCCGTAAAAACGTCTTCGCTCCACTCTTTCCCAAAGCACAAAGCATCGATGATCAGCATGTCGTCGTACTTGCTGGTGATCGATGTGGCTGCGTGCCCGGGGAGTACGCTGCTTGCTAGCACTGCCGCGGCCCCGTGTAAGAATGTTCGCCGGTTTGTTTCCCAATCCATAGCTTACTCACCTCTGTGTCGCCGTGACTGTCTGCGAGCATCTTGATCAGTAAAACCGGATCGAGTGCCGCGGTCGATACATTTTTCGTTTACTATTTTGCTCATATTAACGGAGGAGATGCAGTCTGCAATGATTGACCTACGAAGTGACACGGTGACACAGCCCACGCTCGATATGCTCGAAGCCATGCACAATGCAGATACAGGCGATGACGTGTATGGCGAAGACCCGACTGTGAATGAGCTGGAACGTTTCGCGGCAGCGCTTACCGGCAAAGAGGCGGCGGTGTTTGCGCCCACCGGCACTCAATCAAACCTCATCGGTTTGTTGAGTCACTGTCAGCGAGGCCACGAGTACATCGTTGGGCATGGTGCGCACACCTATATGTACGAAGGTGGGGGCGCTGCTGTGCTCGGGGGCATACAGCCATGTCCACTAGCATTCGCCCAGGATGGTTCGCTGCCTCTTGATGTGGTTGAACGGTCCATCAAGCCTGATGACGCGCACTTCGCCATAACGCGCCTGGTATGCCTCGAGAACACTCAAGCTGGGAAAGTGCTGCCTCTGGAGTATTTGGAGCGCTATAGCGAACTTGCGCAACGCTATGAACTGCGACGCCATCTGGATGGCGCGCGAGTATTTAATGCTGCCGTTGCTCAAGCTATTCCTGTTTCTCAGATATGCCAGTACTTCGACACGGTATCTATCTGCCTGTCCAAGGGACTTGCCTGCCCCGTGGGTTCTTTGCTCGTGGGTGACCAGGAGAGTATTCGCAGTGCCCGTCGTTGGCGAAAGATGCTAGGAGGCGGGATGCGTCAGGCGGGGATTTTGGCAGCT
Source organism: Congregibacter sp. (assembly GCF_047617445.1). GTDB lineage: Bacteria > Pseudomonadota > Gammaproteobacteria > Pseudomonadales > Halieaceae > Congregibacter. The sequence continues at coordinate 14,856 of NZ_JBLGBE010000064.1, read as the reverse complement.
GCGGGTCTCTATGCACTCCAAAACAATGTTGCGCGCTTGCAAGAAGATCATGATAAAGCGGCAAGAGTAGCGGAGGCCTTATCGACACTGACTGGTATTCGCTTGCAAGAAGATCCTCAAACTAACATGGTGATGCTTGCTGATGACACGGCGGTGGAGCCTCTGCAGCAACACTTGCTAGAAGCCGGTATCAAGATTTCTGGAGTTCGCTGGGTGTTTCATCAGGATGTGTCTGATGATGATATTGATCAACTGTTGGACGCCTGTCGACGGTTTGCCTAGGAGCTTAGCGGGGTCGGTTGTTGTCTTTGACCACCGCTAGGAAAGCTTCTGCGTATTTGTCTCGCTTGCGGTCACCTACGCCGGAAATGGCCGCAAACTCCTCTACGTTCTGAGGTCGCTGTTCGCAGATAAGTTGCAAGGTGCGATCGTGAAATATGATGTAAGGCGGGATGCCCTGATTTTCTGCCAGCTGCCGACGGCACTCGCGAAGAGCTTCCCAGAGTGCCACGTCAATGTGCTCTGGAAGTACATTTTTAGTGGTTCGTTTCGCAGAGCTCGTCTTGGGGTCCTGGCGTAACAGAATTTCTACTTCGCCTCGCAGCACTCCCCGAGCTGATTCTTGCAAAAACAGAGCGCCAAAGCGTGCGACGTCGACGCTCAGATATCCCCGGGCCACGAGCTGCCGATACACGGAGCGCCACTGAAGAGCATCCAGAGCTTTACCCACGCCAAAGGTGGACAAATGGTGATGATCATTTTGGAGTACCTTGTCGTTCTCTGTTCCCCGAAGTACGTCTATAAGGTGGTTTACGCCAAAGCGTTGTTCCGTGCGGTACACCGCGGACATGGCCATTTGTGCGGCCTCAGTTCCATTCCAGGTCGCGACAGGGCTTAGGCAGCTATCGCAATTACCGCAGGGATCATTGCGCTGTTCATCAAAATACGCGAGAAGAGCCTGCCTGCGACAGGTCGTTATTTCGCAAAGGCCCAGCATGGCGTTCAGCCGATGCTGTTCTTCGCGCTTGTAGGCATCGCTGCCTTGGGATTGATCAAGCATTTGGCGCAGAGTGATCACATCTTGAAGCCCATAAACCAACCAAGCGTCAGCAGCTTGTCCGTCTCGCCCGGCTCGCCCCGTTTCTTGATAATATGCCTCTACCGTCTTGGGCAAATCAAGGTGTGCGACAAAGCGTACATCAGGCTTATCGATGCCCATGCCAAAAGCGATGGTGGCGACGATGATTACGCCATCTTCCCGAAGGAAGCGGCGTTGGTTGTGGGCGCGGGTCTCTGTGGGAAGCCCGGCATGGTAAGGAAGTGCATTGAAGCCTTGATCAGCGAGCCAGCTCGCGGTCTCGTTAACACGCTTGCGCGAGAGGCAGTAGACAATTCCTGCATCCTTAAGGTGCTCGTCGCGCAAGAAGCGCAACAGTTGTGCTCGAGGATTGTCTTTAAGCGCAATGCGATAACAGATGTTCGGTCGATCAAAGCTGACCAGAAAATGCCCGGCGTTGCTCAGGTTCAGTCGCTCGGCAATTTCTTGTCGCGTGCGCGCGTCAGCGGTTGCTGTGAGCGCAATGCGCGGCACATTGGGAAATCGTTGATGCAACTCACTGAGCTGCAAATAATCCTCACGAAAATCATGTCCCCACTGAGATACGCAATGGGCCTCGTCGATCGCAAACAGTGCGGGCGTTACTTGTTCAAGCAGTGCCAGCATCCGTGGCTGCAGAAGCCTCTCCGGGGCGACGTAGAGCAAGTCCAGTCGGCCGTCTAGCCAGGCTTGCTCAATTGATCGCGCGTCACTTAAATCCAAGCTGGAATTGAGGAACGCCGCACGAACACCCAGTTGCTGGAGGGACTCTACCTGATCCTGCATGAGCGCGATTAGCGGCGAGACGACGATTGCGCAGCCTGGTCGAAGAAGGGCGGGTATTTGGTAACACAGTGACTTGCCGCCGCCGGTAGGCATGATGACCAGGGCGTCATCGCCGCGCGCCAGCATGTTGATAATGTCCAATTGGGGCTGGCGAAACGCCGGGTAGCCGAACACATGCTGAAGCGCTTCAAGCGCTTCAGCTGAGTAATCAGTCTGCGTTTGGGTCTGTTGCAGTGGCCGTGCCGCCATTTCTGGCTAGCGGTGGTCCGCTAGTTTGTGCTTTTGGGTGCAGCTGACTTCGCTTTTGGCGCTATCATATTAGCCTGGCCGCTTACACCAGACTTAATCTGCTCTATTTCTCCGCCGCCTTCCAGGAAGGCTTTAACTTTGTCTTCCAAAGACGAGGAGGTTTCGACAGCCGCTGGCGGCTTCTTTTTGCCTGCGGTTCGTAGAGGTTTCTTTGCCATAATTACGCTATTGAAATTTTACGGGTGCGTATCATAGCAAATTGTGGCACCAAAAGTCCGCTAAAGCCTGTTTAACACTCAAATATTGGACCTGATTGACACAGGGAAACGTGCTGAACTCATAGCCAGTCGGTGAGTGCTATGCCTATACCGATGCGATTGTTGTAATTCTCCATGTCGATAAGGTTCTCACCATAACCCGAATAGATCTGCACGAAGCCCTTGAGTCTGCTGAATAAGGGGAATGTGTAGTTCACCTCGAGACCGCTGCGGCTGGGGCTGCTGAGGTTGTTCTTTAATCCCACGGCAATCGTGTGTCGCTCGCGCTTATGAATAAGTCCTAGCTGCAGTCTGCCCATGTAGTCTTCTATATTAGGGTTGTCATCACCATCGGCAGGCTCGCTGATTCGGCCCCAGGTTTTTGCTGACAGGACCCAGTTCCCTCGATCCAGTGCGAGCTCCGCGGTGACTCGGTTCCAGCTTCTTGATAGTGGCTCGGATCGTCCATTGGACTGGTGATTTAGAGCCAGGGTAGCCACTCGCGCGTTCCAGCCGAAGACCTCGAAATCTGTGGGGATTTGCCAAAAAACTTCGGGTTGATGGTTGGTCTCTCTAAACGGCGCGGAAGCGTCGTCTTCAGCATAGAGTTGCCAGTAAGACTGCTGTGTGTAGGCGGCCCATACCGATGAGTCTCTCCATAGCCCTTGCGCTAGTCGGGTCTTCAGGCTTAGCTGCATTTTTATCTCGTAGTCACTGAACGTATCTTCCAGAGGTCCAAAATCCGAGTAATCAGGGTTATTGCTGAAGGTAAGGGGGAGTACGTAATTGGGGTGATGAGGCGTTATGGAGAACCATTGATCTGTAAGGGCCGCCTCTTGTTCTACCCGAGCCTCGATGAGCGACAAGTTTGGGAGAGCCTCACTGAGGAGCTCCATATCACCATCGGCGTTGATTTTCGGGAGCTCATCCGGCGTGAAGTAACTGTCGAAGCAGTTAAGACGTGCTTTGGCGTCTGGAATGTAGGCGCAGGTTTCAGGGTTGCTATGGGCTGTTGCCGCCCAAAGTAGTGGCAGAATAACGGCCAACCCAAGTAGATTTCGCATGGATGATTGCTCAAGTGTTCGAAGAGAAGTCAGGCGACGATAGCAGATTGATCTAAATGAGAGTGTGCAAATACAAGTGCTGTACACGCGACTCCAGTCTCGACAAACTACGCAGTCTCTTTTTTCACTGGAATACTCACGTGACAGATTTATCCAACGCCCTGACCTTCAAGAGCGGTGCGGCTATGCCGAACCGCTTCATGCTGGCTCCATTGACCAATCTTCAGAGCCATCCTGATGGCAGCTTGAGCGATGATGAGTATCGCTGGCTAACTAAGCGTGCCGAGGGCGGTTTTGGCCTCACCATGACCTGTGCATCACATGTGCAGGCGGCAGGCTCTGGTTTTCCCGGGCAGTTAGGTTGCTTTTCGGATGATCATTTAGAAGGTCTCACACGACTTGCCACGGGAATCAATGTGCAGGGGAGTATTTCTGTTTTACAACTGCATCACGCGGGTATGCGGTCGCCAGCAGATCTCATCGGTGAGACACCGCAATGTCCCAGTGACAACGAAAAGACGGGCGCTCGCGGCATATCCCATGAAGAAGTGTTGCAACTGCGGGACGATTTTGTTGCTGCCGCAGTGCGCGCCGCTAAGGCAGGCTTTGCCGGTGTGGAACTGCATGGTGCGCATGGCTATATGCTCGCGCAGTTTTTGAGTCCCACAATCAACCAGCGTGATGATGAGTACGGTGGCTCCCTGGAGAATCGTTGTAGGTTACTCCTGGAGATTATCGATGGGGTTCGATCGCAATGTGGGGAGGACTTTTTGCTGGGTGTTCGCTTGTCGCCGGAACGTTTTGACATCCGTTTAGCCGAAATGCAGGTACTTGCCCAGCGATTAATGAGCGAGGCAAAGATCGATTTTCTGGATATGTCTTTGTGGGATTCTTTCAAGGAGCCCAAAGAAGAAGGCTTTGCGGGGAAGACCTTGCTTGAGTGCTTTACGGAGCTTGACCGGGGAGAGGTGCGCCTGGGCACGGCCGGAAAAGTGCGCAGTGCTGCGGATGCTCGACGCTGTATAGACGCGGGCGCCGATTTTGTCGTTGTGGGTCGCTCGGCGATTCTGCACCATGACTTTCCACGCCAAGTGGCTGTGAATCCTGATTTCGAGCCAGTTGCAAATCCGGTGAGCACCGAATATTTGCGTAAAGAAGGCCTGGGGGAAGCATTCATAAACTATATGGCAACCTGGGGTGGTTTTGTCGAAGACTGATCAATCTCAGGGCTTAAGCTTGGGGGGCGACTGAGATCACTGTGTCTTTCAAACTGATGTGGCCGCAGTGATGCCCTTTCGTCCTCACGAGGCCTTGCGTTGCCCTCTCGATGGCTTGCCGCTGGAGTTACAGGACGGCTGCGTGCGGTGCCCCAATCTCCATAGTTTTGATGTTGCAAGGCAGGGCTACGTCAACCTTCTCTCGGCACAGGACAAGCGCTCCAAAGATCCCGGTGACAGTCAGGCTATGATTGCTGCTCGGCACCGGTTTTTGGAGGCGGGGCACTACCGGTCCTTGGCAGACTCTGTCGGTGATTTGCTTCTGCCTCATATCACCTCCGATTCACTGGTTGTCGATGCAGGCTGTGGAGAGGCTTATTACCTGGAGTGCCTTAGAGAGGGGATCCTGAAGTCGGGCCAGCCAGAACCTCAGATGCTGGGTTTTGATATTTCGAAGTGGGCGATACAGGCAGCGGCGCGGCGTTTTTCTGCGACCTGGTTAGTGGCCAGCAATCGCAATATCCCCTTGCGTGATGCATCTGTGGATCTGGTGATTGATATGTTTGGTTTTTCCGACTTTGCATCCTTTACACGAATTCTTAAACCGGCTGGACTGCTCCTGCGAGTTCAGGCAGGCGCCCAGCATTTACTTGAACTACGTCACATCATTTATCCTGAGCTCAAGGATCGAAAAGAATCGACGATGCTGCCCGAGGGGTTTTCGCTTGTGCAGAATGCGCGGTTGGAGTTTGACGTTCCCAGGCTTGATCGTCAGAGCATTAGTGATCTGTTGCTGATGACACCACATCTCTTTCGGGCCTCTGCAGATGGCAAGAAGCGCGCGGCGGCTTTGGAGTCGCTGTCGATCAATGTCGATGTATCGCTGGAACTGCTTCGAAAGGCCTAATAGATCACTCTTTCTTGCTGCGTCGTATAGCGGCGCCAGGTTTTGCCGGTATCCCTGTGGTCTTGCGCGTGCAATGGAGCCATTGATGGTTAGGAAAACTATAGACAGCAGCATTCTGAAAACCCGCTTGACTGATCTGCTTGGTCTTAAGTATCCGATTGTTCAGGCGCCGATGGCAGGGATTTCAACGCCGCTACTCGCCGCTGCGGTAAGCAATGCAGGTGGCTTGGGTTCGGTTGCTTTGGGGGCGCTGAATCCTGCGGCCGCGCGAAGGACTCTCGAAGAGACGCTCGCGCTTACGAGCGGACCGATCGCTGCAAACCTGTTCGTCCACGAATCTCCTTGCATAGATACCGAACTGGCTCAGATTTTCTTGGCTGAGCTCGGGCCAGAGTTCGAGTCGCTGGGTGCGCAGCCGCCAGCGTCAGTTAGAGAAATTTACCGGTCCTTTAACGATGACGATGAAATGCTCGAGATGCTGCTGGAGCTACGTCCGGCTGCGGTCAGCCTACACTTTGGTGCGGCGACGGAGCTTCGCATGGCGGCGTTGAAGAAGGCCGGCATTTTGGTTCTCGCGACTGCTACCTCGGTTGCAGAAGCGCTGGTGCTTGAGGCAGTGGGCGTGGATCTGCTTGTCATGCAGAGCTATGACGCAGGCGGTCATAGCGGTGCCTTTCTGGGTCCGCCCGATGCGGCAACCGCGGGCCGTGTGGGTCTGCAGAACCTCGTGGGGGATGCGGTGGCAGCGGTGAGCGTGCCCGTGGTAGCGGCAGGTGGACTGATGACGGGTAGGGATGTGGCTGATGTGATCAGCGCAGGTGCTGCGGGCGCTCAACTGGGAACAGCGTTTATAGGCTGCCCAGAAACGCTTGCGAGTGATCGGTATAGGGCGATGCTGTCGAGCGGTGCTCCGACCCGCTTGACGTCAAACATCTCAGGTCGGCCCGCCCGGAGCCTAGTGAACGAACTGCTAAACTGGGCCGATAGCCTCGCAGCCGCGACACCGGACTACCCCCTTTGCTATGACGCCGTAAAGCAGCTTGTTACAGCGAAGAAAAACCCTGACTTCAGTGTGATGTGGGCGGGGGAAGGGGCGATGCATAGCCGCTTTCTGCCGGCCAGCGAACTGCTTGAGCGTCTGGCATCTGAGCTAGAATCGAGCACAGATTAAACACCCATTTGTCGGCTTTGCTTAGCTTAAGTATTCCATTAGTTTCCCTGCGGCGACCATGCCTTGCTCTTGTAAGCGTTGCATGAAGGCTGTGTCGGCTTCGGCTGAAGTGGCTGCCGAGCTGAAGCCGTCCAGCCTGGAAGCCTTCATCCAGGTCATGAGCGTTGGATCTTCCTGCCAGGCCATACCGTTAATCAGGTCGGCTAGCATGTTGTGCATATAGTCCGTGTCAGAGTCTGGATGCGGTACTGGCGTGCAGAGTTGGTTTTGGCGCGCTTGATCATGCTCGGTGAGTTCTATGTGGGCAATGAACGCCGCACTAAACACCTGTTGGCAGGTACGCACGGCTTGCAGCGTGATTTTTCCGTCAGTAAAAACAGCTTCCGGTGCTCGTCGGGCGAGCCCGTCCGCAGTGCAGTCTATAAAGAGTGTTTTGGGGCCGTAATCAAGGGAACCATGCTCGAGTTTGATCTGATCGGCATCGATGCTTTCTACCCGGCCCATGCGAACCACATTCTTTATTAGGCGCAGTTTCTCAATTTCGGATTTGGTCACTGTTGCACAACGGAACATCGTGGGTTTGACGGATGTATCGATACGCAAAGCCAAGCCCTCTGCTTCCGCTCGCGCAAACAGATCGTCAACTGATTCGGATTCCGCGACGACTTTGACTTGCATCTCTCGCAGTTGCTGGATTGAGCTTTCGAATAGCTTCCCCGCCTGAGCATAGGCGCGATCCCATAACCAGGACTCTCTGGGCTTTATCCAACAGATTGAATCAGGGTTCACGCCGTTATCGAGGAGAAACAAGCAGGCGTCAAAACTGGTCTTTCCAGCACCAATAACGGTGTATTTGCTCCATTCGCCCTTTAGGCTTGTAAGTGCGTTGGGAGCTACGCAGCTGACCTCGTCGGCTACAGAGTACGAGGGAGCAGCCATTGCAGGGACTTGCACATTCATAAATGTGGCATCGACGATGGTGCCCGCTTCCACGCTATAGCTAGCCTCTGATGTCAGGGATTGGATCTTGCCGTCCCCTTGATACTCGCACATAGGGAAGTATTGGACTCTGCCGGAGCTAATGAACTCGCGCATGAGATCATCGTAGTAAGCACAGATCTCCGCTTTGCTTGCGAGTTCGTAAAGACCGCTGTTGCTCCCGAATGTGTCTATGCGATCAGAACCCAGTGCGCGGGAGTTGACGCCGTAGAAGCTCGAAGGTTGATGCAGTCGTACAAAAGGGTAGGCCATATTCCAGTGCCCACCCGGTTGATGATGGCGATCAACAATAGTGATGGTGGCTGTGGACTCGGTCATGAGAACATCCGCGAAGGCCATGCCCATAGCGCCAGCACCAATGATCAGGTAATCGGTTTTTTGTGCATTCATCGTGAGTCCTTTTTTTGATTATTTTTGGGAAACATCCACTCAAAATGCGTATGGTTGCCTGACGGTCTGAGCGAGGAAAAAACATCATGGAACGATATCAGAAGTTAATGATCGGAAACGCATTTTTGGTGATTGCGATCAGTATGTTCGCCGGATTCATGCTCGGTTTTGGTTTGATCGGCGGACTTGAGATTTACCCCGGTAAAATTGTTGAGATGCCTTACTACGGCACAGCCGAAGGATGGGCGCGAGCACATAGCGGTGGATTGACGAACGGCCTCTTGATATTGGCGGTGGCCTGGGCGTTGCCGATGATTCCCCTGAGCGACAGGATGCGCAATATCACGGTTTGGGGTTTCATTTACGTAGGCTGGGCAAACACCGTGTTTTATTGGGCTGGCAATGCCTCAGCTAGCCGGGCGCTGAGCTTTGGCGATAATCCCCTGGGTGCGAGTAACCTGTTGGGCATTGTGGGTTTTGGTATGGCCTTTGTCGGTGCTTTGTTGATTATTTGGTTGTTGTGCTACGCCGCACTGAAAGCATTGCGAAGCGCCTGAGCACCATAAGGCGGTCGCTCATGCTGCAAAGTCTGTGTCGCCGTTATTCAAAGGAAGGACCTTTTTTATGAATTTTCATATGCCCCCATTGTTTGCCTACTCACTCAAGCTGCTATGCCTGCTGGCGGCGACAGGGGCTTTCACAGTGGAGGCTTCAGAGCCGTCGGTTGCCGCGGAATCTGTGTATGTGGCTTCCGCAGACCCGATGCTTGACGTACAGCAGGCTTTGGATAGAGCAAAGATCAGCGAAAAACTGTTGTTAGTGGTGATGGGCGCTCAGTGGTGTCACGACAGTCGGGGGCTTGTCGATAAGTTTTCTGACCCTAAGGTCGCTGGTGTGTTGGCCGATAATTACGAGACGGTGTTCGTTGATGTGGGGTATTTCAAGGATTTGCGCGAGATCAGTCGGCGTTTTGATCAGGCGCACTACTTTGCGACGCCAACCGTGATGATTGTTAACGCGGACAGCGAGCAACTGATTAACGCGAAAGACATGCACATTTGGGGTTCTGCCGATAGCGTGCCTACAGAACAGTACCTGGAATACTTTAGTATCTACGCCAACAACCCGTCGCCGCAATTTGTGCTTTTAGCGGAGGCGCAGGCGTCTGTGATTTCTGCGTTCGAACAGGACAGCGCCGAGAGACTCAATGATGCCTATGGAGTGCTCGCGCCGGGAATGCAGGCCGAAGACAAAACAGGAAAGGCGGGGAAAGAGTTTCTGAAGCAGTGGCGAGAAGTGCGCCGTTATCGAACAAGCTTGCAACAAGATATTCTCACACTTCGTCAGCAGGCGCAGGAAGCGCCTGACGAGGAGTTGCTACTGCCCCAGTACCCGGTATTTAGCTGGGAAGAGGCACGCTAGCCTATGATCGTCGCTCCCTAAGAGAGCGGCTTAGGATGCCAGGGCAACATTCGCCAGGGTTTCTTGATGAGATAAGTACTCATCGTAAGTGCCTTGAAAATCAATCAACTCACCGCCTCGGATATCTATGATGCGGGTTGCAATCGATGAGACAAACTCACGATCGTGGCTCACGAAAATCAGCGTGCCGTCGTAATGCTCCAGCGCCAGGTTCAGCGCTTCAATTGACTCCATATCTAAGTGGTTCGTAGGTTCGTCGAGAAGAAGGATGTTCGTGTCCATCATCATCAGCTTGCCAAATAGCAGTCGGTTCTTCTCGCCGCCGGAGCAGACCTTCGCCTTCTTGATGAAGTCATCAGAAGAAAACAATAGTCGTCCCAGGGTGGCACGTACAATCTGATCATCGTGACTGGGTTTACGCCATTGGCTCATCCAGTCGAACAGGTTGAGCTCTGTATCGAACTCATCCGTAGTGTTCTGAGGGCAGTATCCCAAGGTGGCACTTTCTGCCCACTTAATGCTTCCTGCGTTGGCTTCGATTTGCCCCATGAGGCAGCGCAGCAAGGTCGTCTTACCCGCGCCGTTGTCACCGATCACCGCAAGCCGTGCGCCAGCCTCCAGAATAACGCTGCCATTCTCAAACAGCGGACCCTCATGGAAGCCGTGGCTGAGCTTGTCCAGTACTACAGCCTGTCTATGTAGCTTCTTATCCTGCTTGAATCGTATGTAGGGACTGACGCGGCTGGAAGGCTTGATGTCGTCCAGCTTTATCTTTTCGATGCGCTTGGCACGAGAGGTCGCTTGTTTGGCTTTGGAAGCATTCGCGGAGAATCGCGAAACGAAGTGCTTCAAGTCAGCGATTTCAGCACTCTTTTTGGCATTTTGCGACTGCATTCGCTCCCGAACGGCGGTAGATGCCGTCATGAAGTCATCGTAATTGCCGGGGTAAACGCGCAGTTCACCGAAGTCGATGTCGGCCATATGAGTGCACACGGCGTTGAGGAAGTGCCGGTCGTGCGACACGATGATCATTGTCGACTTGCTTTGGTTGAGCACCATCTCCAGCCAGCGGATGGTGTCGATATCGAGGTTGTTTGTAGGCTCATCCAGTAGCAGGATGTCTGGATCCGAAAACAGCGCCTGAGCCAGCAACACACGGAGTTTCCATCCTGGTGCTACTTCACTCATTAAGCCGTGATGTAGTTCCTGGGCTATGCCTGCACCGGTCAGGATCTCTCCCGCGCGACTCTCGGCGGAGTATCCATCCATCTCTGCAAACTGAACCTCAAGGTCGGCTACTCGCATGCCATCTTCTTCGGACATGTCGGGATTTGAGTAGATCCGATCGCGCTCTTGCTTTACCGTCCAGAGCTCTTCATGGCCCATCATTACAGTATCGACCACGGAGTACTTTTCATAAGCGAACTGGTCCTGGCTCAGCTTTCCCAAACGCTCATTTGGCGAGACAGAGACATTGCCTGACGTCGGAGTAAGGCTGCCATCCAGGATTTTCATGAGCGTGGATTTACCGCAGCCGTTGGCGCCTATGAGGCCATAACGATTTCCATCGCCAAATTTAACGGAGATGTCTTCAAAGAGCGGTTTGGCAGCGAACTGCATGGTTATGTTTGCGGTAGATATCAATTGACGAGTCCTGAAAAAACGCAAGAAGCCTCGGGAGGCGTCCAGAGTTCTAAATGCTATTGCTAGGGAAGCTGCGCACACTAATGGACTCGGGGTGGCACGTCGAGCCCAGACCTTGGGAATAATCCCACGCAATACCTTGATTACAGCGGATTCGTGGCCTCCAATGGACTACGATGGGCACTAAGAAAGTTTCTACGAGTACTTGCATGCAGCAGGAAATCGGTCGATTTCACACTTTAGAGGTTCTGGAGATTGGGGCGCACAGTGCCATTCTGGATGGGGGGCAGTGGGGGCGTCTTCCCCTGGAGCGCAGGCAGTGCCCTGAGGTCTTGGAAGTTGGCGACCAGCTTGAGGTCTTTGCCTATCTGGAGGCCGAAGGCCGTCCGGCGATCACAACGCTTAAGCCCGCGGCACAAGTGGGCGAGGTTGCCTGGCTTGAAGTCGTGGAGATCAATAATTTGGGTGCTTTCGTTGACTGGGGCTTGCCCAAAGACCTCTTTGTTCCTTTTGGTGAGCAGCAGCACCCCTTAAAGAAAGGGGGTCATACCCTGGTCAAAGTCTACGTTGACAATCAAGGGCGCCTCGCGGGATCCACACGTATCGATCACTGGATCAACGACAGCTCGAACAATTTCAAGCAGGGTCAGCGAGTCAGCCTAATGGTGGCTGAACGGACGGAGTTGGGTTTTAAAGCCATTATTAACCATGAATGTTGGGGGCTTTTGTACAGCAATGAGCTGTATCGGCGGGTAAAAAAGGGCCAGGTAATGGAGGGCTTTATCCTGCGGATTCGTGATGATGGCAAGATCGACTTGTCGGTGAATCAGCCCGGATACAGCAAAGCCAAGTTGGATGACATCTCCACGAAGATCCTTGCGCGGCTAGAAGAAAATGACGGATTTCTTGCACTGACTGATAAAAGCCCGCCCCGGGAGATCTACGCGGTTTTCGGCGTAAGCAAGAAGGTGTTCAAGCAGGCGATCGGTGCTTTGTACAAACAACGCATCATCGCGCTGGAAAGCGACGGTATACGGATTGTGTAAATCGGGGAATTCTTCCCTTTCATTTATCCCCAGCTCTGTTACTGTGCGCGCCTTCGTGGCGTACTTCGGTCTGCGCCGCAACTAAGCCGCACATATTGTGCCGGCTAGTACCCAAAGAAATCCCAGTCTGGACCGAGCCACCGCATAAGCATTAATGCTTTCGCGCAGGTTTGTCAGACGACTTTTTATACAACATCAGGAATACATCACGTGTTATTTAAAGATCTCAGCCTTTCGGCTGAATTGCTGCGCGCAGTAGAAAAACAAGGCTACGACGAAGCAACCCCTATACAAGAGAAAGCCATACCGTTAGTGCTACAGGGCAGTGACTTGCTCGCTGGTGCTCAAACCGGTACTGGTAAAACTGCAGGGTTTACTTTGCCTGTGCTGCAGCGTCTGCAAAGTAAATACCAGGAGGGCCAAAAGAGTTTTCCAAAAGTGCTGGTGCTCACGCCGACGCGAGAGCTTGCCGCCCAGGTGCACGAAAGTGTCCAAGACTATGGTCGTTATCTACCGTTTCGTTCCGCGGTGATCTTTGGCGGAGTCAGTATCAACCCGCAGAAGCAGAAGTTAATCAAAGGTGTGGACATTATTGTTGCCACTCCCGGACGTCTTTTGGATCACGTTCAGCAGCGCAGTATTGATTTATCCAAAATAGAGATCCTTATTTTGGATGAGGCGGACCGTATGCTGGACATGGGCTTCATTCACGATATTCGACGTGTAATGAAGGTGATCCCCAAGAAGCGTCAAACGCTATTGTTTTCTGCGACGTTCTCTAATGAAATTAAGAGACTGGCTTCAGAGTTTTTAGAGAAACCGGAACAGATTCAGGTTACGCCACAAAATACGGCAACTGAGCTGGTCAGTCAGTTAGTGTATCCGGTCGATAAAAAGCGCAAGCGCGAGCTGCTTTCTCAGCAGATCGGTGAAGGTAACTGGCAACAGGTGTTGATCTTCACACGCACAAAGCATGGTGCGAACAAGTTGGCTGAGCAGCTGGACAACGATGGTATTAGCGCGGCGGCTATTCACGGCAACAAATCTCAGGGCGCACGAACCCGGGCTCTCGGTGATTTCAAGGCCGGGGCTGTAAGAGCGCTTGTGGCTACAGATATTGCGGCTCGAGGTATCGACATCGACAAGCTGCCTCACGTAGTGAACTTTGAGCTGCCGAACGTGGCAGAGGACTACATTCATCGCATTGGTCGTACCGCACGAGCGGGCCAGCAAGGTAATGCGATTTCTCTGGTCTGTGTCGATGAGCTGAGATTGCTCCGCGATATCGAGAAGCTTCTGGGTAAGGATATTGAGAAAATCAATCAGCCAGGCTTTGATGTTGACCCGAGTATCAAAGCTGAGCCCATTCAGAATGGTCGAGGCGGTGGTCGAAATACCGGCCGTGGTGCTCCTGGAGGGCGCGGGCAAGGAAGTGGCCGGCCTGGCGCCGGCGGCCAAAACGCACGACGCGGTAGCGGTGGTGGTGCCCATGCCCGCTCCGGTAATGGAAATCGCCGCAGCGCCTAGGTACTAACGTTTAGTTGCCAGTGCTGCACTTCTATCGCAGTATCCCGCTTTGGGATACTGCCGATAGCTCGGCGAGGATGATTAGATGTTTAGACGTTGTTCCTTAGCTTTTGCACTGTTGTTGGTCATGAGCCCGGGGTGGGCTAAGCCCGGTGATTTGTCCTCCGTACGCACGGAGCTCGGTGTTTTGGTCGATCAGTTTCTTGCCGGTGCGTCGGTGAACGATGTCGCCATGCATCAACGTTTCTGGTCTGACAGTCTCGTCTACACCAGCTCCAGCGGATCCCGCTACGGCAAGCAGCAAATTCTTGAAGGTATGAGTGAGCCGGCTGACCCTGATGAGGGCTCGGCGGTGTACAGCTCTGATCAGGTCGATGTCCGTGTTCTTGCCGACGGTGTGGCCGTGTTGACCTTTCGTTTAGTTGCCACGTCGAGCGATGGCGCGGTGGACTATTTCCTCAATACCGGTGTCTTTGAGCGTGTCGACGGCCAGTGGCGGGCCAGCACCTGGCAGGCGACTAAAGTGCCTCAGGAAGGCAGCCATTAAGACGCTATGGATATCCTGCTAGCGGGAATCGCCCAAATCCAGAACATGATCAGCAGTGCTGAGGATGCGAGCAACATGGGACGGTCCGCGACGGCTGCGGCTGCTGGGACCTGTGGTCGCTTGATTATTACTGCGATGCATATCTCCTACAGGAGTGTTACGGAACCCACGATGGCCTACGCTATAGGGCGTTACCGGAAGTCCAAGTGAACGCTGCAGCGCTAAATCAACGCTTTGCCATCGATAAGACGGTCCGAATAGTTGATGTGGCAGCGGCATACCCACTCATCGAAATAAGTAATTCCCACGCGACCGCTAGCCTTGCATTACATGGCGCACAGCTGCTGACATACCAGCCTCATGGCCAGGCGCCGGTTTTGTGGGTGAGTAAGGATGCCGTCTATGCCGAAGGAAAGTCGGTTCGTGGCGGTGTGCCAATCTGCTGGCCTTGGTTCGGAGCTCATTCGGATGCTGAAATGCCAGCCCATGGATTTGCCCGGAATCGCTTTTGGCAATTGCGTTCGGCGCAGCAGC
>NZ_JBLGBE010000063.1:0-18969 GCF_047617445.1 Congregibacter sp. | reverse complement strand
TTGCGGCTTCTTCTTGTACGACAGGGGCGCAAATAACGATATCGCCCAATAGGTCCAGGGTGACATCCGCCGGTAGGTCGGCCGGGAATGATAGTACGTTGGTAGGACGGTCTTGGTCGCGATACTGCGCGTTAAGTTGCTGCATCTCGCTTGTGTCGACGATACGAAGAGCCGCTTCCCAGTGTTTTTCGGGGTTTGCCTTGCTCTGCAGCAAGGCGCATTCGGCGGCGCGCAGCAGGGTCTGATCATCCGGAGATTTCTCGACAGTCTCGCGAAATACGTCGAGTGTGAGCATCAGGGTTTACTCTTCTCCAGGCTCGCCGTGATCGTTTCATGGATCTCGTAGGCAGCCACGATACGTTGCACCAGGGGATGTCGCACCACATCTCTGTTAGCAAACCAAGTGAATCCAATGCCTTCGACATCTTCAAGAATTTTTGCCGCATGGGTCAGACCTGATTGCGTCCCTCGAGGCAAATCGATTTGTGTCGCATCGCCGGTAATAACAGCGGTTGAGCCAAAGCCGATACGCGTCAGAAACATCTTCATTTGCTCCCGAGTGGTGTTTTGCGCCTCATCCAAAATAATAAAGGAGTGGTTGAGCGTTCGGCCGCGCATAAAGGCGAGGGGAGCGACTTCGATAATGCTGCGCTCAATGTATTTGCTCACTGTTTCGAAGCCGAGCATTTCGTAGAGTGCGTCATACAGCGGGCGTAAATAGGGGTCTATTTTTTGACTGAGGTCTCCCGGCAGAAAGCCGAGCTTTTCTCCGGCCTCTACTGCCGGTCGAACCAGCAGTATGCGGCGCACTTGTTCATTTAAAAGTGCCTCTACTGCACAGGCTACGGCAAGATAGGTTTTGCCGGTACCTGCTGGCCCCACACCAAAATTGATATCACAATTTTGGATGGTTCGAACGTAAGCCTGTTGATTTCGACCCCGGGGTTTGATGGATCCTTTGCGTGTACGAATGATCTGCAGTGCCTCGACGCTACCATCGGGCCCCAAGCTTTCCGTACCCGCGTGCTGGAGCTGCAGATGCAGAGATTCCGGGGTCACCGCAATACCCTGGCAAACCTCGTCATAGAGCTGTTTCAGCAGAGCACCGGTCGAAGCTACCGCCTCGGGATCGCCGTCCACCGAGAATTGATTACCGCGGGATTTGATTTTTACCTGGAGACGCTCTTCGATTTGACGCAGGTGCGCGTCAAACTGCCCGCACAGGGCTGAAAGATGTCGTGCATCGTCAGGTTCGAGGGTCAGACTAAAAGGCTGCCCGCTCGGACTGGGAGGTTCTGAGGTCAAATTGTTGTTTGTGGCGTTAGCCATGCCCTTGGAACTGCAAGAATAGTCACGAATTCGCCACAGTCAACCCGCGGTTCCGAGTATTAACGCTCCGCGAAGGGAGTTGGGCAGTGCTTCGCCAACCGTCACGTCAACAAACTGGCCAATAAGTCCATGGTCGTCAGCGCTAAAATTGACCACACGATTGTTCTCTGTGCGGCCCTGCAACTGGCCGGGATCCTTCCGTGAGGGGCCGGTTATGAGAACACGCTGCCGCGTGCCCACCATATTTCGGCTAATGGCCTGAGACTGTTGATTGATACGTGCCTGAAGTATGTGCAGTCGTGACTTTTTGGTGTCTTCGTCGGTGCTATCTGGAAGATCGGCTGCCGGCGTGCCTGGTCGAGCGCTGTAGATAAAGCTAAAGGATGCATCGAAACCGATGTCGTCGATGAGCTTCATAGTGGCAGCGAAGTCTGCTTCGGTCTCTCCGGGGAATCCAATAATAAAGTCCGACGACAGACTGATATTCGGGCGAATAGTGCGCAGCTTGCGAATCTTCGACTTGTATTCAAGCACCGTATGGCCACGCTTCATCGCGGCCAATACTCGATCTGATCCCGCCTGCACTGGGAGGTGAAGGTGGTCTACGAGCTCTGGGATTTCGGCGTAGGCCTGGATCAAGGCCTCGGAAAACTCCACCGGATGCGAGGTGGTATATCGAATCCTGTCAATGCCGGGAACACGGGCAACAAAGTGCAGGAGCTCTGCAAAGTCGACAATGTCGCCTTCGTGGTTGTCACCGCGATAGGCGTTGACGTTTTGCCCAAGAAGATTAACTTCGCGAACTCCACGTGCTGCAAGACTGGCGACCTCCGCGATAACGTCGTCGAGTGGGCGAGACACCTCTTCGCCACGGGTATAGGGCACTACACAGAAGCTGCAGTACTTGCTGCAACCTTCCATGATCGACACGAAAGCTGAGGGGCCGTCTACGCTGGGCTCCGGTAGGCGATCGAACTTTTCGATCTCTGGGAAGCTAATGTCGACCACCAGCTTGCCAGTGTTTCGGCGCTCTTCCAGCATCTCCGGGAGCCGGTGAAGCGTCTGGGGGCCAAAAACCAGATCAACAAAAGGCGCTCGTTTACCGATTTCGGCGCCTTCCTGACTCGCGACACAACCGCCGACACCAATGATGAGGTCTGGGTTTTTCTGCTTTAGAGGCTTCCAGCGTCCCAGTTGGTGAAAGACTTTTTCCTGGGCTTTCTCGCGAATAGAGCAGGTGTTCAGCAAAATTACGTCGGCTTCTTCTTCGCGATCTGTAGGCACGAGATCATGGCTGTCTACAAGAAGGTCCTGCATTCGCGCAGAATCGTACTCGTTCATCTGACAACCGTGGGTTTTGACGAAAACTTTTTTGCTCACTGCTCCTGACCTTGCCTGTGCCCATGCACGGTTTTTCTGTGCATTGAGGGCCTTTATAAAAGGGCCGCGGAGTATAGCGCCGGTTGCGGCTGCTGCCCAGCAAATTTGCTGGCATTCCATCCCGCGGATAGGTATGCTCTCGCGCCCGCTAAAACGCGGTAGTTGAGTGCGTTAGCGCGCGCTCGGACAGCTACAGTGAGTAACCGGAATCGTTATGCCAAGCAGTCCTGTTTACAAAGTTATTTTTCAAAACGGCAATCAAGTCGTAGAGATTTTTGCGCGCCAGATCTACCAAAGTGACATGTGGGGCTTCATCGAAGTCGAGGAATTGTTGTTCGGAGAGCGCTCTCAGATCCTCGTAGATCCCGCCGAAGAGAAGCTCAAAAGTGAGTTTAGCGGCGTCCAGCGCAGCTATATTCCCCTACACTCGGTCATTCGGATAGATGAGGTGGCCAAAGAAGGTGTTGCCAAGATTTCGGACGTTAAGCCCGGCGCGAGCACCAACGTCACGTCATTTCCCATGCCTTCGGCGCCTGCCAAGCCGCGTAGCAGCGACGACTGATTTGGTATTGCGTGGGCAGGCTTGGCCCGGGCATGCTCGGCTCCCGAGAAAAATTGGGGTGACTCGCTCGCTCGAACATGCCCACGCCAAGCCTGCCTCTGTGCTATCCCGTCGGCATTCCATCGAACTGCACAGCATTCGAAAGATTAGGCAGCCAAGCCACCGTTGACTTGCAGAACAGCTCAATGCGGGGCGGTAGTTGGTCAAACTGATCTGCGGTGGCAATTCTCAGACTCACCCAGGGTACCTGACCCTTTTCGTCTGGAAGTGACCCGATGTGCGTTCCACACTCTGGACAGAAAGCCATGCGCCGGCTATCCCCGCTGTCGCCGATCTTCTCGAAGTATTTTGGCCGACCCCCTGTGAATCTAAGTTCCTCGGGCGGAACCGCGGCGACCGCCCGAAAAGCGGAGCCCCCGAGAATTTGACAGTCTCGACAGTGGCAAATCCCAACCATATCGGGGTTCACGTCAGCCTCGTACTTCAATTGGCCACAAAAGCAGCTGCCGTTTACCTTCATCGAAACTCCTTCGCTAATGATAGCTTTGTGCATCTGAATCTTAGATTACAGCGAAAGTTAGTGAAGTCATGCGCCTAACTCCTGAACGTGAGTGGCTAATACCCACCGCGCGATGTGTGAATGCCGGCTCCGCCAGACACCGGGCGGGGAACCCCGCGCCATCGGCTCGAGCATTTTCAGTCTTAATCCGCGCTCACCAGGGGGAATATCCACCTTGTAAGTGCCGTCCGCGCGGTCATCCGTAAGGGCGCTGGGACGCACGATGGTCCAGTTGAGGCCGCTTTCACGCACCCATGGCTCCTGCAACTCGTGGTCCAGAAATACAGGGCGCAGAAGCAGGCCAAACATGATGCGCTTCCAGAAGAAGTTCAGGTTTGCCCAGCTCGCTCCCGTGCCCAGGGTCGTCTGGCAGATTAATCGACTCACTCCCTGACCCTGCATAGCCTTAATGACATGCATCGTTCTCTGGGAACGTACGAGACTCTTGCGTGACGCACCGGCGCCCAGCGCAATCACGACACTGTGTTGTTTTTTAACGGCCTCGTTGACGCTGGCGGGCTCCATAGCGTCCCCTGCGTGCTTCTTGAGCCTGGGATGCTCTTATCTCCAGACCTTCGATGCGACGCGCAAAAGCCGTCACTGCATGGCCGTCAGCCAGCAGGCGTTCAACGGCTAGGCAGTCCCACACTGCCTGTTGCGCCGAAAACGGTAACTTTCATGCCTTACTCCTTTCTATCTCCAAGTTACTTGACACAATGTCAAGTAAGAGTTTAGAAACGCGGGGAAAGATCCTCGACAGCGCCTGGAGTCTGCTTGTAGGCGGCAGCAATGCGGTGAGAATGAGCGACATCGCCAAGCTCACGGGCATTAGTCGTCAGGCCGTTTATCTGCACTTTCCCTCGCGGGCTGAGCTTCTGATCGCCACAACGCGCTACATTGATGAGGTGAAGAGCATTGATGATCGCCTTGCAGAACAACGGCGACGATGCCGCTCGCGCTGCCTGGTCTGACCGCATGGACGCAGTTCACCATCGATGTTCGGCGGTCATATCAGCGCTAAAGAAGGATGAAAAGCTCATCAAGGGGCTATCGACGAAGGAAGCGACCGACCTGCTCTGGAGTCAGCTCTCCTTAGCAAACTGGGAGTGTTTACGACAGCGCTGTGCTTGGTCGCAAGCACGCTACATCAAAGTCACGCGGCAAACCGCGCGCCAGACACTCATCTGATAACCGGGCTCTTATTGGCCCCGGCCACTGGCGTGGCAAGCAGGTGCCATGCCCTTGCGCCTGGCAGGCGGGGGCTCTTCCCCCGCGTGCAGATGCCTGAACGAGAGTCCACTGGTTGAAATCTGTCTTCTGACCCCCATCTATGTGCTCTAAGCAGAGGATTTGTTATGCAAGACGACAATACAGAGGACCAGTCCTCGCCAGGACTTGATCTGAGTGCTGAAATAGGGGATGACGGCGTCAAGCTAAAGTCTTCGACGCCCGCGGTGGCTGATGATGTGCTGCCTGATTCGCTATATCTCATTCCTGTACCGCAGCGGCCGTTTTTCCCCGGCCAGGTACAGCCTGTGGCAATGGATCCCGACGAGTGGGGCGGCACCATCAAGGCGGTCACCGAGGCGACTAATGGTGTAGTCGGACTCGCTTATGTCGATCGGAGCCAGCTTGGCGGTCGTGACCCTGAGCCTCGGAACTTTCCAGAGATGGGTTGTGTGGTTCGATTACACCGTCCTCCGATGATGTCGGAAAACCCCGGCCAATTTCTGGCGCAGGGTGTAAGGCGTTTTCGTATTGTGCGCTGGCTTAGCGACAAGCCGCCTTATCGAGTGCAGGTTGAATACCCCCGGAGCCAGGGCGATCGCGACAGTGACGACGTCAAAGCCTATGCCATGGCTGTGTTGCAGGCCGTTAAAGAACTGCTGCCCCTAAATCCGCTTTACAGCGAAGAATTGCGCTACTACATCACCAACTTCAACCCCAATCAGCCTAGCTTATTGGCCGACTTCTCTGCGGCTTTGACCACCGCCAACGGTGATCAGCTGCAGGAGATTCTGGAGACGCTGCCCTTGCAGTCGCGTATGCAGAAAGTCCTCACTTTGCTGGGTAAGGAGCGTGAAGTCGCGGAGCTGCGTGGAAAGATTACCGATCAAGTGAACGAAAAGGTGACCGATCAACAGCGCGAATTCTTCCTCCGCGAGCAAATGAAAGTCATCCAGAAAGAACTGGGTCTCTCTAAGGACGACCGCACATCTGATGCAGAGCGCTTTGAGGCTCGACTGGAGGCCTTGGTATTGCCAGACTCGGTTCGCGAGCGCATCGACGATGAGCTTCAAAAGCTCTCCGTACTCGAGCCGGGGTCGCCAGAATACGGTGTGACACGCAATTATCTGGACTGGGCAACGCAGGTCCCCTGGGGTCTTACGTCCGAGGACAACCTTGATCTAAAGCACGCAGCTACGGTCCTTGATCAAGATCATGATGGGCTGGACGATGTCAAGGATCGGATTCTTGAATTCTTGGCGGTGGGTTCATTTAAGGGTGAAATCGCTGGCTCTATCCTGTTGCTTGTCGGCCCCCCTGGTGTCGGTAAAACGAGTATCGGACGTTCCGTGGCTAATGCCCTGGGTCGTGAGTTCTATCGCTTCAGTTTAGGGGGGATGCGCGACGAGGCAGAGATTAAGGGCCATCGCCGTACCTATGTGGGTGCTATGCCCGGTAAATTCGTTCAGGCGCTCAAAGAAGTGAAGGTGGCCAATCCAGTCATTATGCTGGATGAGATCGATAAGATCGGCGCGTCCTTTCAAGGTGATCCCGCCTCTGCGCTGTTAGAGGCTCTTGATCCTGAGCAGAATAGTGAGTTTCTTGATCACTACCTCGATTTGCGGGTCGACCTGTCGAAGGTGCTGTTTATTTGCACGGCTAATCAGCTAGACACGATCCCGGGCCCTCTACTGGATCGTATGGAAACCCTGCGCTTGTCAGGTTATGTGGCTGAAGAGAAGCTTGCCATCGCCCGTAATCACCTCTGGCCAAAGCAATTGGAACGCCATGGCTTGGCCTATGATCAGCTTAAGATCAATGATCCTGCATTGAAGTATGTGATTGAGTCCTACTGTCGTGAGGCTGGCGTCCGCAATCTAGAAAAACAGCTGTCGCGAATCATGCGCAAGTCCATCGTGGAATTTGTAAAAGGGCGTACGACCAAGCGGCGCAACGCTAAATCCGATGCCAGTCGCGAAAAGCGCCGCATTGGTAAGCGTGATATCGACGATCTGTTGGGCCAGCCCTTGTTTCAACCCGAGAAGCCTCAGCGGGGGATTGGTGTTGCCACCGGTCTGGCCTGGACAGCGATGGGAGGCGTCACCTTACCGGTCGAATCCTCGCGCGTTCACACGCTTAACCGGGGCTTCAAGCTTACCGGTCGCTTGGGTGATGTCATGCGCGAGTCGGCGGATATTGCCTATAGCTTTGTTATTTCGCATCTCAAGGATTATCGCTGCGACCTCGACTTTTTTGATACCAGCATGGTGCATCTGCACGTGCCCGAGGGAGCAACACCTAAGGATGGTCCGAGCGCCGGCATTACTATCGCCACGGCCTTAGTCTCGTTAGCGCGAAAGGAACGTATAAAGCGCCCACTAGCGATGACCGGAGAGCTAACGCTCACTGGACAGGTGCTTCCCGTCGGAGGTATTCGCGAGAAGGTTATTGCGGCACGGCGGGCAAAGATCATGGAGCTGATACTTCCTCATGCGAACCGCCGAGACTTTGAAGAATTACCGGATTACCTGCGCGAAGGGATTAACGTGCATTTTGCGCGGCACTTTCGTGATGTCTTTGAGACGGTTTTTGAGGATCACCGGCGAGGTAAGCCACTACACTAATTCAGCTCAGTTGAATTGTGTCGCTGACCGCTGCTCAATACAGGCATCGCCTTCAATCGCCGAAAAGACTGGGGGGATCGGCTCTTTGAAGGCGATGCCTGCATCGAGCTGCAATCATCAAGGCCTTGCTAAGTCGTGCGTGTCCGGGCCGATACAGGCGCCAATGCCAATCGCCGAAAAGACTTGGGGGATGGACTCGTTGAAGACGGCGACTGCAGCGACCTGTCTTCAAGTATCCTGGCACTGCGTAAGGCTCACGCCAGCATAGGATAAGCGAACCAATCCCCCTCGTCTTTTCCGGTGAGTGTTCCTGCGGTGGCGAGAGCCGGATCGTTTTCCCGCTTATCAGGGTGCCTCAGCAATCACAACGGCTCGCCGCGGTGCTGGATAACCTTCGAGCGTTAGCGAGGCATCATTCGGATCCAGAAAATTCTTCAAAGACTGAAAACTCATCCAGTCGGTTGGCCGCTGCTCTTGGGTAGTGGTGACAGATTCATCGACTACCCGGGGGTTCTTCCAGCCTAGCTTGGCCAGCCAAAGGATTAGCATCGCCGAGCTTGGGATAAACCAAACGTTACCCATACGGGCATAGCGTCCTTGGGGTACCAGGCATTGCCGTTCGTCGCCTTCTATCACTAAAGTTTCGAGTACGAGCTGACCACCGCTGCGAAGACTATCGCGAAGGGTTTGTAAATGTTCCATGGGTGAGCGACGGTGATAGAGCACACCCATAGAAAACACTGTGTCAAAGGCGTGGAGATTGGGCGGCAACTTCTCGATGCCAATGGGTAGAACGCTCACAGCAGGATCCTGAATATAGTGCTGTATGGCCGCAAACTGAATCACAAACAGCGGCGAGGGATCGATTCCGATGACTTCCCGGGCACCTGCGCCGCGCATACGCCAGCAGTGATAACCATTGCCGCAACCAACATCGAGGACTCGCCGGTCGTTCAGCGAATCGATGTGTTGGGTGAGTCGTTCCCACTTCCAATCCGAGTGCCATTCGGTATCGATCGCTAAGCCAAATAGCGCATAGGGCCCTTTGCGCCAGGGACTAAGCCCTCTCAAGGCCGCTTCGAGTGATTCAGCTGTCGCTGCATCAGGCGTTGATGCGACGCTCACGCCCACTTCTGCAGCGTCGAGTAGAACCTCATTTACAGTTATGTTGGGTAGGGATTCGAGTGCGGTACGCCACCGGGGAATGTCACCGTGACGCAAAACGGATAGGCCGGCTTCTACTTGCTCTGCTAACAGCTCGGCCCACGGTGCCAGCGGTCCATCTGCCCAACGTTCTTGAAGTGTCTTAATGTCGATCATTTAAGTGCGATGATTGATGCGAAGTTAAAACACTGAAACCAGACATCGCTTGAGCTAAATCCGGCATCGGATAGGCGTTGGCGATGTTGGTCCAGAGATTCGGGAACCAACACGTTCTCTATGGAGTCGCGCTTTCCCGCGATTTCAAGATCGCTGTACCCATGCGCCCGCTTAAAGTCATGATGCAGGTCGATGTTGAGTTGGTTTAGGGTCTCGTCCGGAAACACCACTTTTTCTGACAAGACCAGAATTCCCCCGGGCATCAACGCATCAGCTATACGCCTTAGTAAGCTCTGTCGTTCCTGCAGCGGAACGAACTGCAGCGTGTAGTTCAGAACAACCATCGACGCGTTGGCAATCTCGCTCTCGAGGATATCTCCCTCGCGAAGCTCGACTCTTGTACAACCGGCATCCATCGCGATTAATTCCTGGCAGCGCTTGATCATATCCGGGGAGCTATCGATTCCGATGATCGTGCAGTCAGGCACGGTGATGTGACGACGCATGGATAGAGTGGTGGCTCCCAGAGAGCAGCCCAGGTCATATACGCAGCTACCTGGCCGCGCGTATCGTCCCGCGAGCAGTCCCGACATGGCAATCACGGTTTCGTAACCCGGAACGGACCGACGGATCATGTCGGGAAAGACAGCGACAACATCGTTGTCAAAGCGAAAGGGTCCGGGCGCCCGCAGTGGGTCGCTGAAAAGGGTGTCAAGAGTATCGGAAGTATCGGTCACGGTGGCTTTGGTCTCCTCGCTAGAGGTCAGTCGCGAGCGCCGCGCATGGTAGCATGCGTCGCGGTTTTGAACGCTTGTTCTTCATCGCAATAAGGCAGGACTTTCACTATGCAAGGCACTCATGAGTACAGCGGCGCTGACCGCAATCAGAGCATTCTCATCGACATTAACGGGGAGCTACTCCCGCGAGAGAAAGCTGTCGTTTCGGTATTTGATTCTGGCTTCGTGTTGGGTGATGGTGTCTGGGAAGGACTGCGTGTTGAGGGCGGCACAGTGTTGTTTCTCGAGCAGCATCTCGACCGTCTCTATGAGGGGATGCACACGTTGGATTTTGAGCCCAGCGTCGATAAAGAAACGCTCTCCCGGAGGCTCTACGCGGCGCTCGCTGCCAACGACATGCATGACGGTGTGCATGTTCGGCTCATGGTTTCCCGGGGCGTCAAATCAACGCCTTATCAGGACCCGCGAATGACTATCACGCCACCCACCATCGTGATCATTCCGGAGTACAAAACGGCACTTCCCGAGACTGTAGAAAACGGCGTTACCTTGTTCACCGTGCATGTGCGCCGCGGTTACTCCGATGTTCAGGATCCAACCCTGAACACGCACTCTAAGTTGAATTGCGTGACGGCCTGCATACAGGCGGCGAAGGCGGGCTACGATGAAGCACTGATGCTGGACCCTCACGGTTTTGTCGCCACCTGCAATTCAACGCATTTCTTTATCGTGCGGCGTGGGGAGCTGTGGACTAGCACGGGAGACTACTGTTTGGACGGCATTACTCGGAGAAAGGTGCTGAATATCGCCCAGGCCGAGGGAATGACAGTGAAGGAGCGTAACTTCACGCTCACCGATGTTTACAACGCCGAGGAAGCATTCGTTACCGGAACCTTTGCGGGGCTTGTGCCCGTACGAGAGGTCGATGGACGAACAATCGGCGACGCCACAGGTGGACCTGTGGTCACGCAGCTTCAGTCGGCGTATCGTCGCTATGTCGCTCAGTACATTGACGGGCCTGGGCGGTCGCATGCCCGCGGTCAAGACTGAGTCATGAGTGTCCGGCGGGTGGCAATGTGGTCCGGACCCCGCAATATTAGTACCGCGATGATGCGCTCCTTTGAGAACCGCAGCGACTGCGCGGTGATCGACGAGCCGTTCTACGCGGCGAATCATCGCGTCCTATGCCCGTGTGCGAGAAGAATTCACACTTGATGAGTTAGGGTTTGCTCAGCAGGCAGCGTTGTTCGAACGTGAATGTGATCGCCTTGGCGCCGTGCCACCGGTTTTGCGGCGCCTGACCAAAATGCCCGAGAAGAGCCTGTGGTTCTGAGTGATGTACAGGAAACCTTGTGTGCCGAAGCAGAGCGAACGTACCAGCAAATGCTGACCCACGCTGTGCGTGGGTAGCCAGTGTCCGAGGCTTAGTTAGCGCTGCGGACCCATTTGTTTTCTTCGGTCAACTGCCGACGCTGCCGCGCACGTGGATGCAGTTGTGCGAAGTAACGCTCAACGTGATCGCTAGCATGGTCGGGCTTGCGAAATTTAATCGCGCCCAAAAATGCAACCAGGCTGTTGTTGGCTTTGCTTGGGTTGTTGGCTTTGCTTGAGTTGTTGGCTTTGCTTGAGTTGTTGGCTTGCTTGGAGCTGCTGCTCTCTGTGTGCTGTGACATGACCCTGTCCTTGTAACTATGTACTTAGAATAGGGCTCTGACGCGTGGTAACAAGGGAAAAATCCGCAAAAAAAACGTGAAAAGTGCGCAGTCGCTGAGGCAGCGTACAATCCTTGTTTGCTCCTACACCTGCCTCGCGTATTCTGCGAGAGTGAATTCGCCCGCCCAGATCAGGAATTTTTACCATGCTTGACGCACTGTCTCTTCTTCCCGATGACCCCATCCTTGGCCTCGCCGCGCTGTGCCGTAAGGACGAAAACCCCAAGAAGGTGGATCTCACAGTGGGAATTTACATGGATGAGGATGGCATTTGTCCCGTCTTTGATGCCATTCGTCAGGCGCAGGCCACACTGGTTGCCGATGAGGTGAGTAAGGCTTACCTGTCGCCTGCAGGGGTGGCAGGATTTAATCCCGGCATGCAAAAACTGGTGCTGGGAGAGAGCAGCGTGGCATTGGCTGACGGGCGCGTAAGTAGTATTCAGGCACCTGGTGGCTGTGGTGCGCTGCGTATCGGCGCTGAAATTATCCAAGCAGCATCCCCTGGGGCAAGGGTTTGGGTGTCCGATCCCACATGGCCTGTCCATATCCCGCTACTTGGGAGCGTGGGTTTACAGTTTTCTACCTATCGTTACTACGATGCCCAGACGCATGGCGTAAATTTTGACGCGATGGTTGAGGATCTGAAGGGCGCGAGCCGCGGGGATATCGTGTTGTTGCACGGATGCTGTCACAACCCCTGCGGCGCCGATCTGTCGCAAGAGCAGTGGTCCATTATTGGAGACATGGCAGAGGCCCAGGGCTTTATGCCTTTTGTGGATATCGCTTACCAAGGTCTCGGTGACGGGCTTGATGAGGATGCGGCGGGACTGCGTCAACTGGCCGAGCGCTTGCCAGAAATGATTATTGCGGCTTCCTGCTCAAAAAACATGGGCCTCTATCGTGAGCGCACGGGCTGCACTATGTTTCTGTGTCGCGATAAGAAGAATGCAGATGCGCTATTGAGTCAGGCAAAAGTCGCGGCGAGACGCGTGTATTCCATGCCCCCGGCTCATGGCGCACTGCTGGCCAGTGCTGTATTGGCAGACGATGCGCTTACTGCGAATTGGCAGGCAGAGCTTCGGGGTATGTGCGAGCGCGTCAATGGTTTGCGTGGCAATCTGGTTGAGAAGCTTCAGGCATCAACGGGGCGCGACTTTGAATTTATCCGCGCCGAGAAAGGAATGTTTTCTTTTCTGGGCCTCAGTGGTGAGCAGGTCCAGACCTTGCGCGATGATTACAGTGTTTACATGCTTGGCTCATCACGGATTAATGTTGCCGGTGTTAATGCCCGCAACATCGATTACCTGGCCGATTCTATCGCTAGCGTTTTGTAGGACGCGCCCTAGCCAAATGGCTTAGGCGCGTTCTTCAAGTTCTGTCCAGCGCTCGATCGTTGCTTCGAGCTTTTCAGCAATGCCTGACATTTCAGCGAGGAGGTTTTTAACGTCCCCTGCGTCGCGCTCGTAGAAGGCGTGATCTGCACACAGAGACTCAAGCTCAGACTGTCTGGATTCCAGCGTCTCTATTTCTCCCGGGAGGGCATCGAGCTCTCGCTGTTCCTTGTAGCTCAGCTTCTTCTGCGTATTGGGCTTTACCTCCACCACTGCCGCTTCGGCCGGCTTTGCCTCTGCCGAACTTGCGGCGTCATGAGGCATCGCCTCCAAAGGCAGTAAGCGTCCACCGCGAGCTTCCCAGTCACTAAAGCCTCCAGCGTGCTCTTCGATACCGCCGTCGCCGGACAACACGAGCAGGCTGGTCACCACGTTATCCATAAACGCGCGATCGTGACTCACCAGCAGCACGGTGCCTTTAAACTCCATAAGAAGCTCTTCGAGAAGCTCCAGAGTCTCGATGTCCAGATCGTTGGTGGGCTCATCGAGCACCAGTAAGTTGACGGGTTTGCTGAACAGCAGCGCCAGTACCGCGCGATTTTGCTCTCCACCTGACAGTGCGCCCACCGGGGTGCGCAGTCGCTGGGGGGAGAAAAGAAAGTCCCCAAGATATGAGACAGCGTGCTTCCGGCGGCCGCCAATTTCAATAAAGTCCCGCCCACCGCAGACATTGTCGATGAGGTTCTTTGTGGGGTCCAAGGTTGATCGCCCTTGATCGCCGTAGGCGATCTCGAGTTTGCTGCCCAAGCGGACGCTACCGCTGTGGGGAGCCAATTCGCCGGTAAGCAGGCGAATCAGCGTGCTTTTTCCGGCGCCATTGGGCCCAACGACTCCCACACGGTCCCCGCGTTGGAGAAGCATGGAGTAAGGCTTGATAATACGGCGACCACCAAGCACTGCGCTGGCTTCTTTTAGCTCCACCACAATTTTCCCGCTGCGCTGGGCATTATCCACATTGAGATTTGCAGTACCGGTGCGCTCACGGCGGGCACTACGCTCTTCGCGCATCGTTTTGAGTGCCCGAACCCGCCCTTCGTTACGGGTGCGTCGTGCTTTGATACCTTGCCTAATCCATTTCTCTTCGTCGCTTAATCGTCGATCGAACAGGGCGTTGGCGCGTTCTTCGGCGGCAAGTTGGTGCTCCCGGTGCGTTAAGAAACCGTCGTAGCTTCCTTGCCAAACCGTCAGCCCGCCTCGATCAAGTTCGGCGATATGGTCGGCAACGCCACTTAGGAAACGTCGGTCGTGGGTGATGAGCACCAAAGCGCAACGTAAGCTCGTGAGCTGTTCCTGTAGCCACTCGATGGCCGGAATGTCGAGATGGTTGGTAGGTTCGTCAAGGAGGAGGATATCCGGATCACTGACCAAGGCTCGTGCCAATGATGCGCGGCGACGCCATCCGCCGGAAAGACTTGCCATGGGCGTGTCGCGCTGCAGGTCAAGCTGGGTCAGCGTCGTGTCGACACGCTGTCCTAGTTGCCAGCCGTCTGCGGCTTCAAGGGCATGCTGTACGCGCTCGAGCTCTACAAGGTCCGCATCAGGCGATGAAACCAGCTGCTCAAAGCGACGCAGCAGGGCTCCGGTCTCGGCCAGCCCGTCAGCAACATAGTCATAAACGGTAATGTCCGTAGCCTTTGGCAACTCCTGCTCTAATCTCGCGATGCGCGTGCCCGGCCGCAGCCAGCGCTCGCCGCCATCCAGGGCGAGGTCTCCCGCCAGAATCTTAAGCAGTGTGCTCTTACCCTCGCCGTTGCGGCCCAATAAACCGAGTCGCTGACCACTGCTAATCTGCAGATCGACGTTGTCGAGGAGGACGTGGGTGCCAAAGTGCAAATTAGCCTGTTCGAGGCGCAGAAGATCCATGAATGATGTGCTGTAGAAAATGAGGGGCGCATTCTAACGCGCTCTACGGGCATATCTACCTACTTTCTGTTACATCTCGTGGTCGTAACTACGGTTCTATGCGATTCTCGCGTCTAATGGCCAGGGGAGAAGGATATGCACTCAGCACTTTGGATGCCGTCGGCGGATCGTGTGGGGATGGAGCCGCTTACGTTGTTCGCCGCGTATGCCGCACAGCGCTATGGCTGTCCTGCGGACGCAAAGTATCCAGTTCTGCACCAGTGGTCCGTAGAGCACCCAGCGGACTTTTGGTCTGCGGTATGGGAGTGTTGTGGGGTTATCGCGTCGAAGCGCGGTGATGCTGTGCTGGACGATGCACGGCAGTTTCCCGGCGCGCGGTGGTTTGCCGATGCGCGTCTGAATTTCGCAGAGAACCTTTTGCGCCACACTGGCAGTGATACTGCGATCATCGGACTCCTGGAGACTGGCGAGCCTCGGCGCATTAGCCATGACGAGCTTCGCCGGGAGGTGGCCACCGTTGCTGCTTCGCTTCGAGAGCTTGGTGTTGGGGTTGGGGATCGCGTAGCGGGCTTTATGCCGAACATTCCTGAGACCGTGGTAGCGATGTTGGCGACCACGAGTCTGGGTGCGGTTTGGTCCTCCTGCTCTCCTGATTTCGGCTTTAACGGTGTGCTGGATCGCTTTGGTCAAATCACGCCCAAGGTGTTGTTCTCCGCTGATGGTTACATCTACAACGGTAAGCATTGCGACAGCCTCGAACGTCTTGCACAAATCAGCGAGTCTATTGAGAGCTTGGAAGCGGTATTTGTGGCGCCAGTGTTGTCGCCGAATCCTGATATTTCAGCGGTGTGCCACGGCCAGATGTTCCCCGATGCGAGCGCGATGGAGCCGCCGGCCCTGAGCTTTGCGCAGCTGCCCTTTGATCATCCACTGTTCATTATGTATTCCTCGGGCACCACTGGCCCGCCCAAATGCATCGTGCATGGTGCTGGTGGCACGCTGCTGCAGCAACTCAAGGAGCATCGTTTCCAGGTGGGGTTACGTCCCGGAGATGTGTTTTTCTATTTCACCACCTGTGGCTGGATGATGTGGAATTGGCTGGTGTCAGGCTTGGCTTCCGGGGCGGCTCTGCTTTTGTACGATGGCTCGCCCTTTGCGGAGGATGGAGCGCGTTTGCTGGATGCCATTGATAGCGAGGGAATATCGGTCTTTGGCACCAGCGCCAAGTTCATTGCCGCCTTAGAGAAAGCAGGTAAAAAGCCCCGGGAAACACATCGGCTGGATAAACTGCGTAGCATTTTGTCCACCGGCTCGCCCTTGTCGCAGGAGAGCTTTGAGTACATTTATCGCGACTTCAAGAGCGATGTGTGCCTTTCCAGTATTTCGGGTGGTACCGACATTTTGTCCTGTTTTGTAGGCGGAGCACCCACGCTGCCCGTTTACAGTGGCGAAATTCAGGCGGCGGGTCTGGGCATGGCCGTAGAAATATGGAACGAGGCGGGTGAGCCGGTAGTAGAGCAAAAGGGTGAGCTCGTGTGCGTAAAGCCCTTTCCTTGCTGTCCCATAGGTTTTTGGGATGACCCACAGGATAAGCGTTTTCGCGCGGCCTATTTTGCGAGCTGGCCTGATATTTGGGCTCACGGGGATTATGGCGAGATAACAGCTCACGGGGGGTTTATCATCCATGGCCGTTCGGATGCGGTGTTAAATCCCGGTGGTGTTCGCATCGGCACCGCAGAGATCTATCGCCAGGTGGAACGCGTGCCTGCGGTGCTGGACAGTATCGTTATTGGGCAGCAGTGGCTGGACGATGTGCGAGTGGTGTTGTTCGTCGTGCTTCGCGATGGTGCTGAGCTTGACGATGTGTTGCAGCAGGAGATACGTCGCATGATTCGGCAAAACGCCACGCCACGACACGTGCCGGCCAAAATTATCGCAGTGGCGGACATCCCTCGAACTATAAGCGGCAAGATTGTCGAGCTTGCAGTAAGGAATGTGGTCCATGGCGAT
This sequence comes from Congregibacter sp., assembly GCF_047617445.1. GTDB lineage: Bacteria > Pseudomonadota > Gammaproteobacteria > Pseudomonadales > Halieaceae > Congregibacter. Next base: position 2,255 of record NZ_JBLGBE010000063.1, on the reverse strand, counting down.
CCGGTGAAGAACACGGATGCTCTTGCCAACGCTGCTGCGCTGGCCTACTTCAAGGATTTACCAGAGCTGGCCGAGTAGAGGGTTCAGCCGCCCCATTGCCTTTTCCGGGCGCAAGAAATTTGCAGTAGGGCGCTGGGCGATAACACCGCGATTCCGCTATCATTGTCGCCCTTTTTATGGGCGCGGCTGCAATCTGAGAGTGGCCGCCTTTTTTCGGGGTCCTCATGTTTTCACGCGCATATCAGATACACCACGATCGACAGTTGGCCTTATGGCTTCTTTGCTGTGCTGTGGTGATCTACGGAATGATTTTGCTGGGCGGCGTAACGCGGCTCACGGAGTCTGGTTTGTCCATGGTGGAGTGGCGTCCGATTATGGGTGTATGGCCCCCCATTGGGGACGCGGCTTGGCAGGATGTGTTCGCAAAATATCAGCGCTTTCCTGAGTACCAGAAAATCAATCAGGGAATGGGGATTGAAGAGTTCAAGGTGATCTTCATGTACGAGTACCTCCACCGGGTGCTGGGTCGCCTCATTGGTTTGCTATTCGTGCTCCCCCTGATGTTCTTTGCTCTGCGCGGTTGTATCCGGCCGGGCCTAATGCCGCGGCTGTTGTTATTGCTGGTGCTGGGTGGATGTCAGGGGCTCCTTGGTTGGTACATGGTCAAGAGTGGTTTGGTAGACAGACCTAGTGTTTCTCAATACCGGCTTACTGCGCACCTTGGCCTTGCGGTGGCCCTGTACGCAGCAATCGTTTGGCAGTTCCTGAATTTGTGGCCTGGTGCCGCCGAGCCGACAAAGTCCGCGACAGCACAGGCCATGGTGGGTCTGGCCAGGTGGTCGCCGCTGCTTGTGGGCTTGGTGTACCTGATGATTCTTTCTGGCGGGCTGGTTGCCGGCACGGACGCGGGCTACGCCTATCCCACCTGGCCTAACATGGGCGCTGGGTTTATCCCCCCGGGTCTCTATCAGAGCACCCCTCAGTGGCTTGCTGCTTTTGAAGACATCACAACTATCCAGTTCAATCACCGTATGTTTGCTTACCTTTTGGTGGTAATTGTGGGCGGCTTTGGCGTGCGATTAATACTGCAGGGCTCGGATACGTTTATGCGACTAGCGGGGGCTGCGGTAGTTACAGCGCTGATGCTGCAAGTTACGCTGGGTATTAGTACCTTGCTCACACAAATGGCAATCCCCGTGGCGGCAGGCCATCAGGCGGGGGCGATTCTGTTACTTACGGTCCTGCTGTTTACCGTGCACGCGCTTCGACGTCGGCAGGGCATAGCTAGCGATAGCTGACCACGAGGAAGCCCTTTAGCGCGTCTTTACCCTTACAGCGAATCACGTGAGGAATGTCGGCTCGGTAGTGGGCAGTATCCCCGGTCAATAATGCCACTTCGCTGTTTCCCGTACTGACGGTAGCAGCGCCCTGAGAGACTGAGAACATCTCCCGAGTCCCTTCAAAATGTGCGGCGCTTGCCAGTTCGGCGCCGGGTTGCAGGGTGATCACGTAAAACTCGATGTTTTTCTCAAGCTGCAATGGCGACAGCGTGCGCAATTCACATTCGCTATCGGCGCGAAATACTGTGCCTGGGTCGTCGCCCCGAACCACATCAATGCTCGCGCTTGCGTTCGGGTCATCAACCAATTCACCAATACTGATGCCAAAGGTCTGCGCGATGCGCTGTGTGACAGCAAGGGTGGGGTTGGCTTTACAACGTTCAATCTGACTGAGCATGGAGCGACTGACGCCCGAGGCTGCAGCGAGCTGTTCGAGGGTCATGGACTGGAGTTGGCGTAATTGGCTTACGCGTTCGCCCAGAAGTCTGCTGGTTGAGTCGGTCATGCCCGCATTATAAGTCGAATAGCACTACCTACTAGCTAATGGCTATGACTGCTTTGATTCGGCAAGACGCCGGCACCTATTGCTTCGCGTCGCGCTGACGCGCTCCTGACTGCTACGCAATAGGCACCGGCGTCTTGCCTTACGCCTAGCGAGTGGCGAAGGTTGTTCGTGGCAGTGGGGCAGATCGCAAGGAGTGCGGGCATGACTGTCATGGAGCAGTCAGGAGCGCGCAGCGCGACGCGGAATGACAGTTGTGATCGTGCTCCGATGCCTTGGTGAGGGGGATGTTAGCGATTCGCAGGCAAAAAAATGCCCACACGAGGCGGGCATTTCAAGCGCTTGTGAAGTACAGCTTAGAAGCTGTACTTCAAACGTGCGCCCCAGACTGCACTCTCTTCCATGACACGGGC
>NZ_JBLGBE010000062.1:0-19741 GCF_047617445.1 Congregibacter sp. | reverse complement strand
TCGGTGTTCACTATTTCCCAGGAGTCGCCACCATCGTCCGATCGATACAGCGCATTCTTTTGAGACTCCACTAAGGCGTAAACCCGATCGGTATTGGATGCCGCAATGGCCAGACCGATGCGGCCGTAGGGCTTAGCAGGCAATCCAGAACGTTGATCGAACTCTATCCAGGAGTCGCCACCATCGTGACTGACAAACAAACCCGAACCCATACCGCCGGATGACGAATCCCAGGGACTGCGCTCAAACTCCCACAGCGCTGCCATCAACTTATCCGGATTAACTGGATCAATCACCAAATCCGCAATACCGCTGCGGTCATTACTGCTAAGAACCTGCCTCCAGGTTTCGCCTCCATCGATAGACTTGTAGGCCCCTCGGGTGTCGCTTGGGTTAAAGGGATCACCAAGAATGCCTGCCCACACAATCTGGTCATTGTTAGGATGAACGATCAAGCGATGGATGTTGCGACTCTCTTCGAGTCCGAGATGTGTCCAGCTTAGACCGGCGTCCACACTCTTATAGAGCCCGTTACCGCTTGATTGAGAGTTGCGCGGATTTCCCTCCCCCGTACCCACATAAATTACATCAGGATTAGAGGGGGCTACCGCAACCGCGCCAATAGACTGCACGGGCTGGGCATCGAATATGGGCTCAAAGGTCGTCCCGGCATTCACCGTCTTCCACAGGCCGCCGGATGCAGATCCGATGTACCAAACATCTTTGTCAGACAGCACCACGGCTATGGAAGTAATGCGACCACTCATACCCGCCGGTCCGATGCTCCGCGGGGGTAACTGCAGATTCGGTTGAGACATGAGTTGCTGGCTCAGGCAGAGTACTAACAGCGCGGAAAGAAGACGGATTTTCACAACGGAACAATTCCTTGAGTACGACGAATCAACACACCTTCTTATGACGACTTCGCAGGCACGCGAGTGTTCTTGAATAGGTGAGTGCGTGAAGCAGATTAAACCGAAGCGCGGAGTGTGTCGAAGACTACCGTCATTAACCGAAGTCCTACTTGCTCGTTTGGGAAGGCAACGCAAGTCAGTACACTAGTATCGATACATGGCCTGCGAGCCGCAGGCACATTGAACCCAAACAAGGCAGACGACAGTGAGACCCTTATTACTAAGCGTGCTTCTTTTAGCTCTCGCAGGACCCAGCATGGCAATCGATGAACCCGGCTATACCTTGCTCGAAAAAACGGGTGAGTTTGAGCTGCGTGCCTACGACCCCATGATCATAGCCGAGACACTGGTGTCCGGAGAGATGGATAGCGCATCCACTCAGGGTTTTCGTCTCATCGCGGGCTATATTTTTGGCAAAAACAGTTCTCGATCCGGGGAGGTCGAAAAGATCAGTATGACCGCACCGGTAACCATGCAGGCCGTGCCCCAAAAAATTGATATGACCTCACCAGTCACTACCGAAAAAATCGGTGAGCAGTGGCGCGTTCACTTTGTAATGCCCAGCGAATACACCATGGACACGCTACCTATACCCAACAATCCTGCAGTCACCCTCCGCGAAGTACCGGGAGCTCACTACGCCGTACTGCGATTCTCTGGCGTGGCTAGTGAAAAAAAACGAGCTGCAAGAATTACTGAGTTACAAGAATGGCTTAGGGAGCGGAACATCATCGCCGTTGGCTCTCCCGAACTCGCACGCTACAACCCACCCTGGACACTGCCTTTACTGCGCCGCAACGAAGTCATGATTCAGTATCAAACTGACTGATTACAGGGTGCTCGTGTAATAACGGCTAGTTTTGGGTAGGACACAAAAAAGCCCACCGAGGTGGGCCCAATATCATCAGGCATCAATCTCTCGATGCCACTAACGCGCTAATCGGGGCCTTTAGGCGCCCGGCAGAATCACCGTGTCGATCACGTGAATGACGCCATTTGACGCCTCGATATCGGTGACTACGACCATCGCGTTATCGACAGACACGCCGGCATCACCGACTTCAATGCTCACAGACTCGCCCTGCACGGTGACCGCTGAATCCAGGGTGACTACGTCGGCAGCCATCACTTTTCCTGCCACGACGTGATACGTCAGCACAGCAACCAACTGGTCCTTGTTCTCCGGCTTGAGCAGTGTTTCTACAGTGCCAGCAGGTAATTTCGCAAATGCCTCATTGGTCGGGGCAAACACAGTGAATGGACCCTCGCCAGACAGTACGTCCACAAGTCCTGCTGCTGTGAGGGCTGCTACTAAGGTAGAGAAATCGTCATTGCCTGCTGCGATTTCTACGATGGTGCCTTTATCCATCTCGTCGTGACCACCCTCGTGGTGGGCAGCCTGGGCGAACGCTGTGGCCAACAGCAGTACAGCGGCCACCTGAATCGTTCTTAGTAATTTCATGACTTGGGTCCTTTTCGTGTTACGGATATCAAAGAATGATTGAGCATGCCATTGCGGCTCGTGCTGTGACGCCGTCAAGGTATTGCTAGGAAATACTTACGCCCCCAGCTTCCCATTGGCCTGCCGTTGTACAGGCTTTGTCGTACCTTCCTGAATATCAAAATCGGGAAGGACACAAGAGCCAGCTCAAGCATCGGATTTCAAAACAGGTATGCTGCAGATATCTATCTGTACGCGTCTGCCATCAATGAAAAACCTGTTCTTAGGCCCCGCCCTTATGCTCACGCTGCTCGTCAGCAGTTGCGCGAATCCCTCGCAAACAGTGATTGATGCGACCTTAAGCGGCGATCCCGAACGTATCGCCCGCGCCGTGCTAGAAGACCAACTTCAGCAACAGGGAATCCCTACAGATGTCGAAGGCTTGCCCAAACTGATAGCTGCCGTCAGCAAAATTCTTGTGGATGTCTGGGGAGAAAAAGAGCCAGAAGTCGCCTCGGAACATCGATACGTCAAGTACAGTAATGCCTTCGAGGCGCGAGCCATCGTGGACTTTGATGAGGGCTGGCTTCAAGTTGAAACCATTGCAACCGAGAACCCCTCGGACAAACTTCGACAGGCCATCGTCAATACGCTGCTAACCACTCGCGATATGACGGTCGAGGACATCTTCACCGATGCCGCGCCCCCCGTGGACGGTGAACCTTTTCTCTTAGGGCAAGTTCTGGATACCGAAGGCCAGGCCATCCGATGGCAATGGCGGGCCGAACGCTTTGCTGATTATCTGATTCAGGCCCAGCTTCTTACTACGCAGCAAAACGGCAAGGACCTGCGCAGTGTTCGAGTGAGCCTTGTGGATGACCACTTACATCTTCGCGAGCTCGAGTATGCCGACTATGTGCTCGGCGCCTCTCGTCGCTACGGGGTCTCGCCGTCTTTGATCTATGCGGTTATAGAAGTCGAAAGCGCTTTCAACCCTTATGCGGTAAGCTCGGCCAGCGCTTATGGCCTTATGCAGATCGTGCCATCATCGGCGGGACGGGATGTGTTTGAGCGCATCAAAAAACAAAGTGGCGAACCGACTAAACAACAGCTCTTTAACGCTGACTTCAACATCGATATTGGCAGCGCGTACCTCCACCTCCTAAGCGACACTTATCTGTCAGAGATTAGCAACGCTAGCAGTCGCGAATACACCACGATATCAGCCTATAACGGCGGCGCCGGCAGCGCCCTTAAGACATTCAGCTCCACTAACGCCACCGCGCTACGCAAAATCAATGGGATGACGCCAAGCCAGGTATACGAGCAACTCACCAGGAAACACCCCTTCGCGGAAACCCGTCGCTACCTGGAGAAGGTTCGTACTGCTGAGCAAAAGTACCTATGAAGTCCTTAGGTTTTTTCGACGTGGATCTGTAGAAGCTGACGATGCCACAACAATAGATACAAAGCGAAATCTACCGCGACCCCAGACACAATACCCAGCGCCAGACAGATCCAGCCATGCCTAACATCCAGAGTCTTGGCCTCGAACAGAACCCAGGCTGCAAGAATCCCCCAGCAAAAGAACACGTCGGTGGAATAGCCACTGGCAAAGGGGTTTACAAAGCCCGCCGCAAAGCCCCCAACACATCTGGATTAATGAGCAGCGGAGGAACAACCACAATACTAAAGACGACGGTAAAGGCCGTCGCCGCGACTATCAGAAAACCCCTAAACAATTTTTCAGTCATGTACTCTGCTCGTCTTACTTGCGAAACGAGATTGACTCTACGGCAATGGCGAACACAGGCAAGGCAGGTGATAAAAGAATCGGAGCAGAAGCTTTACTGCGCTTTTTGCTCCCCTCCATCGCTGGACTCCTGATTTTTCTGGTACCCCTACCGCTTGATGACGGCCTCACCGTTCTTTTCAGCCTGTATTCAGATTGGGTGAACCTTCATCTGGGATTTGTGTTGGTTGAAGCAATGGTCGGGATCGCCATCATCGGCGCCTTGTTGGCGGTATTTCATACGATAGTAAAACCTCAGTGGCGAGACACCCGGCCCATGCTTTACGCGGTTGCCGCGGCAGAACCCGCCTGGCTCGCCTTGCGAATCATCGGCGCCGTCATCGCCCTGATGGTTTACTTCGAAGTAGGACCCGAAGTTCTAAGACTCGAAGATACCGGCATTATTCTGGTCGAAGAACTCGCCATTGCGTTTTCCATCGTCTTAATTCCCGCGTGCTTTCTCATGCCTTTGCTGACAGAGTTTGGCGCAATGGATTTCTTCGGGACCCTCGTAGCACCCGCTTTTCGGCGCCTGTTTCGCTTGCCAGGTCGCGCCGCGGTCGATGCCACAGCTTCGTTTATCTCTGCAAGCACCATCGGAATACTGGTCACGGGGCAGCAATACAAACGGGGGTTTTACACCGGCCGGGAAGCGGTCACTGTCGCCACCAACTTCTCAGTGGTGTCGCTACCCTTTGCACTGGTGATCGCAAACGTCAGCGGCGTAGGCGACTACTTCATCGAGTGGTACCTATGCAGTGTTGTGGCTTGTATCTTTTGCGCTGCCATCGTGCCGCGCCTACCTCCGGTAAGCCGTATCGCTGATTGCTACATTGATGGTTCACCGAGCCAAAGTGTCGATGAAGAACCTGGCGACCCGCTGCTTCGGCGCTGCCTCGACAATGCACTCAGCGCCGCTGCGAATGCACCGAGCGTCGGCGCGATGCTGCGTTCGGCGACGCACATGCTGCTTGAGCAGTTGTTTGGTTTGATGGGACCACTGATCGCGCTGGGCACACTCACGGCGGTAATCGCTTTTCATTCACCGATTGCTGCGTGGATCTCTATGCCCATCGCCTGGATGCTGACGCTTTTTGATGTGACTGATGCCGCGCGCATCGCCCCGGGCTTTCTGTTTGGCTTTATGGATCAGTACATCCCAACGATTGTAGCCAGCGAAATTTCGAGTGATCGCATGCGTTTTATACTGGCAGGCCTATCGCTGTGTCAGCTGATCTATATGACAGAGACCGGGCTGGTTGTCTTAAGAGTCGGACTCCCGGTGACTGTACTGCAGCTTTTTCAGATCTTTGTTATTCGCACGGTGCTAGTGACCCCTGTATTGGCAGGTACTGCGTGGTTACTTTTTCCGGCGTGAAAAACCCAAGCCTGCAAGACCGAGCCCCACAAGCGCGACGGTTCCTGGGATAGGTACCGCTACATTAAATTCAACTTGGTCGATGTGGCCACCTGAAGAACCGCCACCTTGGGACTGAAACAGCAAACGGACGTTATCGCCTGCCGATAAGCCTGCGACATCGAGGTTCATCGCTGACCATGATCCAGCGCTTGAGCCGCTAAATGACGCAAACTCCTTCCCGTTGACTTCAACACTGCCGAGAATCCCCTTGGATTTACGGTTCTGGTAGTCGAAACTAAAAAGCGCCGTTGAACCGTAAGAAAAAGCCTTGGGAATAACAAACTGCGTCCAGATATTGGCCTTATCGACTTTGTCTGTTCTCCAGGTAATCTCTGCGTGTTGGCCTGTTGCCAGCCCATCACTACCCTTCTGCTTGCCCCATTGAAAGCTCTCAGCCCAAATCTCGATTTTACCCTCGCCGCTATACCAGTGCGGGACATCCCCAACGGGCGCCCATCTACCCGGCTTAACGCCCGTATTTTCAAACTCGCCGTTTTGAACCAGATTAATAAGCCCAGCTTGTGCAAAGGTGCTTGCGAACCCGAACGTCATAAGCGCGGTGAGTGTCAGAAATGGTTTGCTAAACATATGTTGCCTCTAAATGCTGGTCTCATGTCCGCAAAGGCGCGAAGCGGCGAGATAGATATCAGTGGCCAGAATAGGGCTGCGGGCCCACCGCAAAAAGAGAGCAGCACCGAAAATGGGCGATGGCTCACAGGGACAATCAAGCCTGTGTGATGTGGGTCACACAACAGCGAGGCAAGTCCCAAAAAATGGCGGAGAAGGAGGGATTGATTCAAACAGCCTAGGGGCTGTTTTCACCCCTGTGGGGCGGCGGCGCAGGCTCCTTTAAGTGGGTAGAGCCCAAAACCGCTCCTTAAGTCGCGTTTTGTCGAACCAGAGCGTTCGTCCACACCGCCTGCTCCCCCAAAATCAGAAAAGGACCCACGAGGGGTCCTTTTCTGATTTTTGGCGGAGAAGGAGGGATTCGAACCCTCGAACGGTTACCCGTTACACGCTTTCCAGGCGTGCGCCTTCGACCACTCGGCCACCTCTCCATAAGGGCGCGCATAATACAGAAAGCTCCATCCCGGCGCTAGACACCCCTGTCGGTTATTCCCTCGTCGTAGTATCTTTCGTGGCCTCTAACAAAAGGACATCGCATGCTGCGCGCTCACACTCTCTCCGCCTCCCTGGCATTCGCCTTGTCACCACTGATATTTACGGCTGGGATGCCAAGCTCAGCCGCCGACGCAGATACGGATGCGCTCAGAGCCGCCGTCAACTCGCACATCGACAGGCAAGGCGGCGAGATTCTCAAGGACTTTCGTGAATTACTCAGTATGCCGAACGTATCTACGGTTCCTGAGGATATGCAAAAAAATGCAGCCTGGATTTCAGCCTATATTGGCGAGCGGGGGTTCACATCAAAGATTGTGAGTGCAGGCGGAGCGCCGTACATTCTGGCGGAACGAATAAGTCCCAAAGCCCAAAAGACCGTTCTGATCTATGCGCATTACGACGGCCAGCCCGTAGAGCCTGCAAACTGGGCGACACCGCCCTTCGAGCCAACATTGAAGAACGGGACCGACACCCTCGACTGGGCCGAGGCAGGTACAAAGGCTATTGACCCCGAGTGGCGTGTCTATGCCCGTTCAGCGGGGGATGACAAAGCCCCGGTCATTGGCTTAATGCACGCAATCGATGCCATGGAGAGTGCTGGCCTGGACGCTAGCGTCAATGTAAAGCTCATCCTCGATGGGGAAGAAGAGTTCGGCAGTCCAACCGTAGAAAAAATCCTAAAAGAGAACGCTGACTACCTCAGTGCAGACCTACTACTGTTCTGCGACGGTCCGATGCATCAAAGCGGGCTTCGTCAGCTGGTCTTTGGCGTACGTGGCGACATGGGCGTCAATCTAACCGTCTACGGCCCTTCCAGGCCTCTTCATTCGGGGCACTACGGCAATTGGGCGCCCCACCCTACCGATGCACTCATGCGCCTGCTGGCGACCATGAAGGATATGGACGGCAACATTCAGGTCGCGGGCTACCTGGATGAGGTCACGCCCATAAGCGAAGCAGAGCAAGTCGCCATCGCTGCAATTCCTTCGGTTGATGCACAGCTTCAGGATGAATTGGCTTTGGGGCGTGTGGAAGGTGCCGGCAAACGTATTGAACTGGCCATCATGCAACCGGCGATCAACATCGTGGGCTTTCAGGCCGGCGGTGTCGACGATCAAGCGCGCAATATCATCATGTCCAAAGCACGGGCATCTTTGGACTTGCGACTGGTGCCCGTACAAACCATTGCGCATGTTCGCGAGACCTTAGAAGCACATTTCGCCACCCAGGGCTTTTACGTCACGCATGAAGAACCCACCCAGGAGATACTCAGAGCCCACCCGGGTGTCATAAAGGTGGACTGGACCAGCGGCTATCCGGCCTATCGCAGCAGTCTTGACAGCGAAGCGGCACAGCGACTCACGCGCATACTCACTGAGTACGACGGCACGGCGCCGCTGTTGACGCCTACCTTGGGGGGAAGTCTTCCGGTGCACCTGTTTGATCAGGAACTGGACATGCCAATTGTGCTGCTACCCATTGCCAACCACGACAACAATCAACACGGACGCAACGAGAACATGCGCTTGGGCAATCTACTGTCAGCCATCGGCGTGTACGCCGCAGTGCTACAGAACTTTGGTCGGGATTAAAACGACAGCAACCGCCCAGGCAGAGCGGCTGAGGTGGCGCTAGAGGCGCAGGTCCTGCGTCCTTAGCTACTTTTCTCCATAGTTTTGCGAGACATCCGTAAGATGCTCTTGCGCGACAGGAACGGTAATACGCCCCCCAGTAACACGCCTATCTTGCGGTCGTTCACCACCAGCAGTTCGCCTCGCTCCATCGCGCGGTAACCGCACAGCGCGACAGAGCGTACGTCAGCAGCAAGATCGAAACCTTTCACGCCAGCCAAGTCCCCCGCCTCTTGGAACTCCGTAGCCACCGGCCCTGGACAGAGCACTGTCACGGTTACACCAGTCCCCTCAAGCTCGTTGGCAATTGCTTGAGAGAAGGAATTCACATAGGCCTTGCTCGCGTAGTACACAGCCTGCAAGGGGCCAGGAAGAAAACCCGCGGTAGAGCCTACGTTTAAAATTTTGCCCGCGCCTCGCTCCACCATGCCCTGGGCAAAGTAATAAGCCAGCTCGGTCAATGCGACCATGTTCAACTGCATCATGCGTTGGTCGCGCTCAAGGCCGCTCTCGTGAAACTTGCCATGACCACCGAAACCCGCGTTATTGATCAGCACATCAACCTGTGTGCCCAGGGCGTCTACGTCGGCCATTAATTTCTTGGCGGCGCCGGGCTTGGCAAGGTCTGCCGCAATGACTTGCACCTGTACGCCATGCTCCGCACGCAACTGTGTTGCGATGGACTCAAGCCGATCTTTGCGCCGGGCCACCAGAATCAGGTGGCCGCCTTTTTCGGCATGTACTCGTGCAAGTTCTTCGCCTATGCCTGCGGAAGCGCCGGTAATCAATGCGGTATTTGTCATGGCTATTAATCCTCTTGATTGCTCAATTCGCCGTCAGGCCTGAATCAGCTGACGATGCTGAGCGTACTTACTGACGATTCATGCGCCCCTGCGGTGCGGGCTGTGCTTCTGAGCATCGCCAGGGGCAGATATCGAGACCCCCACGCCGGGTATACAGTGCCTGAACAGATAAATAATCAGGATTAAGCTGCTTCCATAGATCAGTATAGACCCTCTCCACACACTGTTCATGAAACTCCTGATGATTCCGATACGCCAGTAGATAGCGAAGTAATCCTTCGCGCTCCGCTGACGTCCCTCGGGTCTCAATGATCATCGTCGCCCAATCTGGCTGCGCTGTGACTGGACACAACGAGCGCATCAAATGCGTGTAGGCCAAGGAGTCCCCGGCTACAGCGCTCAGAAGACTCGCATCAGCCACCTTAGGCACGCTCACATCCAGAACATCAAGGCAGTCACCCTCGGGAACGACACCACCATAGCGCCCATCATCGACACCACCGAGGGCCAGGGATATAGCCGCTCCGGCGGTTACAGAAAGATCACCCACAATCGTCTCGCAGGCAGTCTCTTTACTGCCAAAAACGTGGTTATTGAGCGAGTGAAGATACAGCTTAAAAGACTTGGACTCGATAATGTTCACGGAGTCCGCAGGAATACAAAACGTCCCCAAAAATATCTGCGGCATGCCCTTAGCGCTCAGCCAACTCAGCTCATACGCGTGCCAGATATCCTCGCCGAAACCTGAAAACTCCCTGCCGGGGAGGCTTGCTCGCGCGTTTGCCCGCGGCACAGGAAACAGCAGTCCCGGATCATAATGATTACTGCCGGCTACCTGCTGCCCTAACAAGGGCCCCTTATCGTGCAAGGAGCCATGCAAGGAGTCACGCACAGGCAGCTTATCGTCCCCCATACCCAAACCTTACTGACGCAGGCGCGTACCGCTGTTGAGCAGGTACATGCTGTAGGCAAAAGCCGCGACCGTAAAACCACCGAGCATGGCAAAGGCGAAACCAACACTGACGTCCGCTACACCCAACACGCCGTAGCGAAAGGCATTGACCACATAAACCAGAGGATTGAGCTTGGATACCCCAGCCCAAAAACTCGGCAGCAGGTCCAGAGAGTAAAACACCCCTCCCAGATAGATCAGCGGTGTCAGTACAAAGGTCGGAATGATCGAGATATCATCAAAGTTATTGGCAAACACCGCATTGATAAAGCCCGCAAGTGCGAAGAGCAATGACGTCAAAACAACGCCGGCCACGACCACACCGAAACTGTGGATCTGTAAACGCGTGAACAACATCGACACGCTGGTTACGATCGTTGCCACCAAAAGCCCTCGAATCACACCGCCACTCACAAAACCCAGAAGAATCACGTAATTGGGGGTTGGCGACACCAGGAGCTCCTCCACACTATGATTGAACTTGGCGCCAAAAAACGAGGAAACTACATTGGAATAGGAGTTAGTCACAATGGCCATCATGATCAATCCCGGGACCACGAACTCCATGTAACTAAATCCGCCCATCTCACCAATACGGGATCCAATGAGGGAGCCAAAAATCACGAAATACAGGCTCATGGTGATTGCAGACGGTAGCAGGGTCTGCGGCCAGATCCGGATAAAGCGCCGAACCTCTTTGCGTAAAATGGTTTTGAAAGCGACCAGCTTTTCCTGGGTATTCATGCGTCCGTCTCCAGCAGATTCACAAACATCTCTTCGAGACGATTGGCGCGATTTCGCAAACTCACCACATTAACGCCTGCTTTATCGAGTGCGGTAAATACGTCATTCAGGTGCTGCCCTTTCTCTACTTCGATTTCGAGGGTGCGCTCATCTGCGCGACGAAACTCAAAGTTTTCGATACTGAGTTGCTCTGGCAACGGGTCCGCGCTGTCCACAATAAACACCTCGCGCTGCAAACGCCGTAGCAAATCCTTAATTGAGGTGTTCTCCACTATCGCACCATGATTGATGATGGCGATATTGCGACACAAGGCCTCCGCCTCCTCAAGATAATGCGTGGTCAGGATAATCGTAGTCCCATTGGCATTCAGTTTTTGCAAAAACTCCCACATGCCCCGACGCATCTCGATATCAACACCGGCTGTGGGCTCATCAAGAATCAGAAGCTTGGGCTCATGAACCAGCGCCCGGGCAATCATCAGTCGGCGCTTCATACCCCCAGAGAGCATACGACCGGTCACATCCCGCTTATCCCACAGTCCCAGCTCTCGCAGGTACTTTTCCGCCCGCTCACTAGCCAGCGGTCTCGGCAAGCCATAAAAGCCTGCCTGATTGGTCACAATGTCGAAGACTTTCTCGAACATGTTAAAATTAAATTCTTGCGGGACGATACCAATAAACTTTTTCGCGGCCGGAAAATCCTCGTCGATATCCACTCCATGCACCGCCACCTTTCCGGCGGTTTTGCTCACCAAGGAGCAGACGATGCCGATGGTCGTGGATTTACCCGCGCCATTAGGGCCCAGCAGCGCAAAGAAATCGCCCTGCTGTACCTCCAGGCTAATACCCTTAAGTGCCTGAAAGCCATTGTCGTAGGACTTCTCAAGGTTTTCGATTTTTAATGCTGGCGTGCTCCCAGCGGTGGACTCTGGCATCCTGCCCTCGTTAATCTGAATAGTGTGAAGCTGTAGGTGCTACGAACTCTGGCGCAGGAAGTGGCCAGCATTGCTGAGTCGCTTCTTTAACTGCCCAGCGCCTCACCAGCGCGGGTTTTCCGGATCGCCCGAAAAGTCAGACCATTGTAAACGCAACAGGCCCAGCGAGAAACGACAATGAATGATGTAGACTTCCATACTGAACAAATGGCGCTCTTTGAAGCCTTCAACAAACGACTGCAGGCCTATGCTGCGGCACCTGAGGGTGAGACGCTCGCAGAGCTCGCCCAACAGTTTGGGGAGCTTGCTGCTGATACAGGACAGATTCTGGACGAAGCGCCGGCGTTGATCTATCGAATGCTCACTATTGCCCCCCAACTCACCCAAGAGTTTCCCCGGGATCTGCTCTGGTATCTGGGTCAGGAATGCCTGCACTTTATGCCTGATGACGAGATCGAACGGTTCACTCTTCTTGATGAACAACGCCGGACAGCCGATAGTCAGGGGCAGCGCTTTAACTGGGCAGAGGCGCGTACGATGGCAGACCGTTTGCAGAGTAATGAGCAGGAGGCCCAAACGCGTCACTAACGGTGGCGAAAACCGATGAGTCATCCGCGACTACCGCCTTAATGCCTCTAAATAAGCTTCGGTGAAGAACCCGCGCTTTTTGCTTGACGATTCTGAGCTCGCTCCATACAATGCGCGCCTCCTGACGAGGAGCACTGCGTCCCCTTCGTCTAGTGGCCTAGGACACCGCCCTTTCACGGCGGTAACAGGGGTTCGAACCCCCTAGGGGACGCCATTTTCTTTGTCGGGAGACTGTATTTATAGGGGTTTAGCGAGTTTGCGGGGATTCTCTTCCCAATCTGCTCCCCAACGACATACAGCGAGCACTTCGCGGGTGTAGCTCAGGGGTAGAGCATCTCGTTGCCAACGAGAATGTCGAGAGTTCAAATCTCTTCACCCGCTCCAAATTCAAAGGGCTGATCATCTGATCGGCCTTTTTTTGCTTTAACGGTGGATCCGTTACTGTAGAGCCACGTTTTCAGTCCCAAGAGCTTCAATAAGCTCTGTATGACGGCCCTGATCCTCGAAACACCCCTCTTAGACTTGCCAGAAGTCCCTTGATTCGGCCGCGAACCTCGTGCTTTATTCAAGTAATTGAGCTGACTCTCAGCATTAAAAAAGCCACTTCGAAGCCTTGAGCGCTGCGATTGAATTAGCTGCCGTCTTCGCCCCGCGCTTTGATAAAAAAGGCCTTAGCCTTTACTGCTGTGCTATGTACTTAAAGCTGAGACACCCAGTGCCTGTGTGATGCGCGTAAGTTCTTGGGATGCCGAGGGCCCTGAAAAAAACAGCTCAGAGCCTCTTAACTCCCGACGACACGGGTAGTCTCTACGAAGTGCATCAAAACCTGCTGCTCGCTCCACTATCGCCAGAGTGGCGAGACTTCGAAACTGACGGTCATCTTCACGAATGTTGTACCGCTGTCCGATGAGCTGACGTGCAAGATCGCTTCCAATACCCGATACAGGTTCGAGCACATTCGGGGCATTCAGCTTCGGCGGCAACAGTGTTCGAACAAGGCCTGTATCCAGCACACCGAGATACAGCATCTGAGTTGCCTGCCACTTGGCATCCCAGCTATACCCAGCAATGTGCGCAGTAGCGATTTTCAGTGTAGGGCAAGCAACAAGCGCTTTGTTGAACTCCGGCTCACCCTCCCACACATCCAGTATGCAATTAACAGGATTCTCACTGCCAAGATGCTCAAGCAAGGCGCTGTTGTCAATCACGGCCCCCCGAGCCGCATTGACCAGCCACTGTGATCCGTCAAGCGATGCCAAGGCTTGTGCATCGATCAGGTGATAACTGGGCCAAAGCTGGTCGTAACAAAGAGAACAATGCAGACTAATCACAGTGCATTCGAGGATTTCAGCAAGAGAAGTCCATTCCTCATCCGCACCGCCGGGGTCTTGCGCAAGCCAGGGGTCGTGCACTTTGACGGACCAACCCATAGATCGAGCCACGGACACCAGTAGAGCACCCACGAATCCGCAGCCCACAACGCCCAGGGTCTCGCCCCTCTCAAGCCGCTCCCAAGGCTCCCCAAGCTCGGCCAGAGACGCCAGAACGTATTCGACCACTGAGTTAGCATTGGCGCCAGCCGCTGCCATAAAGTCTATCTTTCGCGCCGAGAGCGCTGCTTGATCTATATGCTCCAGCCCTGCTGTTGCGGTGCCCACAAAACGCAGCGTACTGTCGTTCACTAGCGCCTCGCTGACTTCCGTAACCGATCGAACCCAAAGAACATCAACGCCCTTTAAGTCGTCTCTAGAGATCAAGCGTCCGGGCACCGTTCGAATATCCATCTCACCAGGCGGCAGTAAGTCCAGACCCACCATGTTTTCATCAGCCAGCACTCGAATCACAGCAAATCCTCTAAAGAAAACTGCAGCGCAGACACAGTCAGCTTCGTTCCACTAGCAGCACCCAAGGCTTGAAACATCATCATGGCGCGAGGGGGCAGCCCCTGGAGCGCAAATCGATTCGCCTCCTCAAAGACCGCGCTGGCAAAAGCCTGATTCACTGCTGGGTCCGGAGGCGCGTCAAGATTATCGAGACTCAGTCTAAAAGGAATACCGCAGGCCTGCGAAAAACACCACTCCAGGGCTTGGGGCCACGCTTCAGCCGCCATAAAGTTTGCCTGGGCCTTCTCGCTTCTACCATCGGGGTCATACCAATACCCGTAATCGATGCGAGCGCGACGTGCGGCCCCGGCAATAGACCAGTGTGCGATCTCATGGAGAGCACTGGAAACATAGTCTGCTCGAAAAGAAATTCGTGCGGGGACACCTCTTGTCTCAGGCTCGTAGAGCGGTTCGATCGCAGAACCCTGAAGGCAGGTGGAATAACTTTCCAAAAATAGATCGTTGAAAACCTTAACGATCGTCTCAGCGTTAAGTTCCTTTGATAAGGATAAAGCGGAATTCATCGTCTCGCTCTTCACTTTGCGCCAACTCATGACCCAAAAACCGACAAAATTGCGGGATGTCGTGCTGCGTCGTAGGGTCCGTTGCAAGCACTAACAGACGGTCACCAGAAGCAAGGCCCGCCATGGCTTTGTATAACAACATCACCGGCTCAGGACAACGCAAACCTCGCGCATCTAAGGTGCCATCAGCCTGTGGTGCGCTCATAAGACTGTTGCTCTGATGAATTTCATAGGGAGTCAGCTGCCCTGCGCTACTCTGAAGACGCTGTTTCGCCTGCAAGAAGCCGCTCGGCTTCGTCGGCTGTGACGATATCCCACTGATCAGAATCCACGTCAAACAGTAACTGAAGCTTTCCAGCATGCATCTGCATCCACAGCTGCTCTACCCGGTCACCAAGATTGGTCTCTTCGACCCCGTAATCAGTGCCATCGCGACTGGCGTATTCCTCGAGGAGCGCTTGCAGGTGCTCCTTGGGAACACGCGCAAGCGGCACTCTGACAAGGGCAGCCAAATCAGCTTCCCGGCTTCACAAACTTCAATGTCATACGATCGCTTTCACCCACCGCCATGCGCGCCTCGCGATTTTCATCGGCTGTGCGCAGTGAGGGCGGAAGCTCCCAGACACCGTCAGCATAATCACCCGTGTCCTTGGCATTAGCGTTCACGTCAGAGCGGGCGTCTAGCTCAAAGCCCACGCTACGTGCAGCGGCAATAATATAGTCTTCACTGACGTAACCCGTCGCTTTCATGCGCTCGGGGTCCCGCCCATCTGTTGCGCGATGCTGCACCACGCCAAACACACCGCCGGGCTTTAACGCATCGTAGGCAACCAATAAAGTGTTGGCCAATGTGTCTGCACGCATCCAGCTGTGCACATTTCTAAACGCAAGCACCATGTCAGCCGTACCCGCAGGTGCAATAACCACGGCCTCAGCAGGACCGAGCTTAGTCACCGTTACCGCCCCGTAAACATCGTCTTCTTCACCGAGCTTCTTCAAGTAACTCCCCAGTGAGCGACGAGAGTAAGAACCGCCGTTGGGGCTGTTATGTGCCGCGTAGTAACTGCCATTTTCACGCAGCAGCGGCGCAAGAACTTCTGTATACCAACCACCACCCGGCGACAGCTCTACCACGGTCATAGTCTCTTCAAGTCCAAAAAACTCGAGAGTCTCGCGTGGATGTCTGGATACATCACGAGCGGCATTCTTCTCGCTACGGTGCTTTCCGCTCAACGCAGTATCCCAATCCAACGCGGCAGAAACCGGTGTTGATATTAGAATCGCTGGGGCGAGAACCAAACTAGCCACTAGGGCCGTTACCTTTTGCACTGATAAACTTCCTCGGTAAACTAAATCACGCGTTAATATACGCTCTGAATGGAGCAAAGTGGAGCACCACCCTGTGACGACCCGCATTTTGATCAGTTTTTTTTGTGACGATCGTCCCGGCGTTATTGAGCAACTCAGCGAGTTGATCTCTGAGCACGACGGAAATTGGTTGGACTCTCAGCTGAGCCGCCTGGGAGGCCGCTTTGCAGGTGTCCTTCAGGCCCAAATCCCCCAATCTAGGCGCACAGCGCTCCGCGAGGCACTCAAAGAGCTGGAGAGCGCAGGAATCATCACTAGCCTCACGGACGCCGGCGACGCTACTGATGCTTACCTGGAGACCCAGAGGCTCACGCTAATGGGCCCGGATCGACCCGGTATTGTTCGAGAGTTGACTCGCGCGCTACGCAGTGCGGGGTTTAACGTCCGCTCACTGGAAACTGCTGTTGAAACGGCGCCGATGAGTGGTGAACCGCTATTTCGGGCCGAGGCCTGTATTGAACTTAATCAGGGCAGCAGGCTCGATGAGCTCGAATGGAAGCTCGATGCAATGGCCGAGGCAATGACACTGGAAATTGACTTGATCGCTGAATAACGACCTAGGCCAATTAGCGTCGACGGCGCAACAGACCCAGAAGTACGGCGACAAGAGCCGCAAGTACAATCAGCAGTAAAAAAGCCGCCAGCAGCACAAAAAACTGCGCAAGCAGGCTGTTAATGCCCATACCCAGTTGCGTCGCAGCACCCCAGAGTAAGGCGCCCAACGCGGCTACGCCAAGCAATGTCGTTCGCGCCACCGAGCGACGCCACCGAGGAAACTTCACGACTTACCAGGAGCCTCTGCAGGCACTACCGGTGTCGGCGATTGTACGTCGCCATTTTGCGCACGTTGACGAAGAAAGTGATCCATCAATACCAGCGCCAACATAGCTTCTGCAATTGGCGTAGCGCGAATACCCACACAGGGATCGTGACGACCGGTCGTGACAACCTCTATAGCTTCACCTGCATGATTAATGCTGGCACCCGGCTGTCGAATGCTCGACGTAGGCTTCAAGGCCATACTCACAGTGATGTCCTGACCGCTGCTAATACCCCCGAGAACGCCACCTGCGTTGTTACTCAAAAAACCTTCAGGAGTCATCAGGTCCCGATGCTCGCTGCCGTAATGTGCAACGCTCTCAAACCCCGCGCCAATCTCTACCGCCTTGACCGCGTTGATACTCATCATCGCAGCGGCAATATCCGCGTCCAAACGATCAAACACCGGTTCACCGAGACCCGGGGGAACGCCTTCTGCCACTACATTGATTCGCGCGCCTATGGAGTCCCCACTCTTGTTGAGTGCAGCCATAAACGTCTCCATCTCCGGCACTTTTGCGGGGTCCGGACAGAAAAACGGATTGGTTTCTACGCAGCTCCAGTCCAGCACCTCAGCCGTTATAGGGCCTAACTGCTGCAGATATCCGCGAATCCGAATGCCCTGCCCTGCAAGGAATTTTTTAGCGATAGCCCCTGCTGCGACTCGCATCGCCGTTTCTCGGGCTGAGGAGCGACCGCCACCACGGTAATCACGCATACCAAACTTGTGCATATAGGTGTAATCAGCGTGTGCGGGACGAATACGATCCGCGATATCCGCATAATCCCGACTGCGCTGATCCTCGTTCTCAATCAGCAGCCCAATCGGGGTACCCGTGGTCACACCTTCGAACACGCCGGATAGGATCCGTACTTCGTCGGACTCACGTCGTTGCGTGGTAAATCGCGAAGTACCCGGTTTACGGCGATCGAGATCAGGCTGCATATCAGCACTATCAAGCGGCAGCCCTGGAGGACAGCCGTCCACAATAGCGCCCAATGCCGGACCGTGACTCTCGCCAAAAGTCGTCACCGTAAAAAGAGTGCCAAAGGTATTGCCTGCCATGCTTGAATCCGAGAATTCTAAAAAAGTGATTATACGCGTTGTTGAGAGCCCTGCAGAGCGCAAGCTTACTCCGCGAGGGCCAAATGCTTCACAATGTTTGGGAGCTCGGGAGCCCGCACAAGCAGCACGCCGTGCCCACCTTCACTAAACTCGACCCAAGTCAGAGAAACTGCAGCAAGCTCATCGTCCAACGCCGCCCAAGAGTTACCCACTTCCAAAAACAAAAGTCCTTGCGACCTGAGGTGTTGGCCGGCATCTCGAAGAATTCGCCGTGCCATATCAAGACCATCCTCACCAGACCCAAGCCCTCGAGGTGGTTCTGACTGAAACTCAGCCGGCATCGAGGCCAAATCAGCTGCATCGACATAAGGAGGGTTGCACAAAATAATGTCGAAGCGCTCATCCCCAAGAGCGCCCATAAGATCGGACTGCCGAGATTTGACCCTATCCTGTAGTTCATAACGCGCGATATTTTCATCCGCCAACGACAAAGCATCGCCGTCGATATCCGCAATACATACCTCCAGATCGGGCTGATACAACGCTGCAGCGATGCCAATACATCCGCCGCCACAGCACAAATCAAGCAACCGTGTTGGGGCACCATCTGTCCACCAGGGACGATATTTGTTGCGGATAACTTCGGCCAGCGGCGACCGTGGTACCAGCGCTCGCTTGTCACAGTAGAACTCCAAACCGGCGAACCAAGCACGACCGGTAAGGTAGGGTAAAGGCTGTCGATCGTCGATACGCCCCTGTAGCCAGCGCAACGCGGTCTGCCAGGAATCGTCACTCAAGGGTTGCTCCAACACGCTATCGCCGGAATCCAAGGGCAGCGCACAAGCACTTAAGATCAAAAAGACCGCCTCATCCCAAGCGCTGTCGCTGCCATGACCAAAAAACAACGCTGCTTTATCCAACGCCAGGTGCGCTTGCTCCAAGGCATCGCCCAAGGTGGGGGGTGTGGCTGCATCAAGCCCATGCTCAGCGCAAAACGCTTCGTTGCCGCGCTCGAATGAGATTGCTACCATCTATGGTCTCCTTTGAATCTGAGTAACTACAAGCATGGAATCGCATTGGGCGAGTATTATCGCGGGCATCGGTGAAGATCTCGAGCGTCCAGGTCTCAAAGACACGCCTAAGCGTGCGGCAAAAGCGTTTAAGTTCCTGACTCAAGGCTACAGTCAAAGCGTCGAAGAAGTCGTTAACAATGCATTGTTTCCATCCGACAGCAACGAAATGGTTCTGGTACAGAATATCGAAATGTACTCTCTGTGTGAGCATCACATGCTGCCTTTTATCGGCAAGTGTCATGTGGCCTACATCCCCACAGGTAAAGTGCTCGGATTGTCCAAAATTGCCCGGCTAGTGGACATGTATGCCCGACGTCTGCAGATTCAGGAATCACTGACGTCGCAGATCGCCGAAACCATTTTGGAGGTTACCGAGGCTGAAGGCGTGGGTGTTATCGTTGAAGCACAGCACATGTGCATGATGATGCGGGGCGTAGAGAAGCAAAATTCACTCATGAAAACTTCCGCAATGCTGGGAAGTTTCCGTTCTGACCAAAAGACGCGGGATGAGTTCCTCTCGCTGTTACAGCTACGTCAGTAGCTCTAGGGCGAAACCTTCAATGCCTCTACGTGAAGGTACTGACGATCACTACTACGTGCTGAACCATAAATCAGCAATCGATAGCTCTCGGCTTCACTCTCTCCATCACTAGCAAGCTCGATCGT
>NZ_JBLGBE010000061.1:0-19981 GCF_047617445.1 Congregibacter sp. | reverse complement strand
CGCGGAGGAGGCTGAAAAAGTCCTGGACGTTCAAAATGATGTAATGGACGTCACGCTCTTTCGGGGTGCCGCTAACAACTCGTGGTTCGAAGTGTATTTCAATGCGCTACCTATTGCAGGTGCCGGAGATGTGGAGATGCAGGTCCATGCCATTAATCTCAGACCTGAACGAGACGTAAGCTTAAACGTCGAAATTTATAACCCAAACGGCAGCATTCCATTGATTATGACACCGGGCGGTAACGGTGACACTCGGGGCTTCGGTGGTTTTGCGCGGAACGTGGCAGCGGCCGTCCCCGAGCTAAAAGTGATTGTGTATGATCGACGCAATTTGGGTCTTTCAGAAGTCACTTTCGGTAGCGAGCCACAAATGGTCGAAGAGGGAGAAGACTTACACATCTTGATAGAGCGCCTGGGTGTTGCTCCAACAGTACTGTATGGCATGTCATCCGGTGCCCGGTCCAACCTGATCCTCGCTTCTCGCTATCCCCAAGACATTGCGGCTTTGGTGATAGCGCCGCTCACTGGCGGACCGCTCGCCGCTACGCGCTTGTCTGAAGAGTACTTTTATAAGTACTTACCCGATCAAAAGTTGACCACCACGACGCATGTCAGCGAAAAGCCGATAACAAGCATGCAGGCCTTGGCGAAAACACCGCTGTGGAGCGCTTATCTCGACCGCAATACACCCGAGAATCAGCAGCGCTTCTTTAACGCAAATATTGCCGACTTTTTAGCCGCAATGAAGACGTCTGGAGATCATCTTCGCGAGACGATGCATCAGACCGCTCTTGGAATGACAGATGAAGACCTGGCCGCACTCAAGATCCCGGCCACTTTGCTGCTCCACCACGGCGCGTACATCGATTATTTACATCCGGTGACGAATGCAAGAGCGGCGACCACACTGATTCATAATTCCTCATTTAGTGGGTTTGCTCCTCTCCTTCCGGAAATCCTCAACGCTCTCCTACCCTTTATTAAAGAGCACACAGCGACTTCAAAGTAATGACGGATACCGCGACTAAAATCCTAGATGTAGGCCAGGAGCTGATTCAGACCCGAGGTTACTCGGCGATGAGCTTTCAACACATCGCTGGCAGGGTGGGTATAAAGAAGCCAAGTATTATTCACCACTTCCCTAGTAAGGCAACCCTGGGGGTCGCCATTATCCGACGATATCGCGACACCTTTACGTCTCAACTCGATGCGATTAAAAAAAATCCGCAGACGAGCGCCTGGGAAGCCTTGGATTTCTACTTTTCACCTTACCTGCACTTTGCCCAGACGCCGGATACGGTCTGCTTGTGTGGTGCACTGGCCGGAGAGATCCCTGCACTACCAGAAGAAATGCGTTTGGAAGTTAAGCAATTCATGGAAGACCATCAGAGTTGGCTGGAGGGCATTTTGCAAAATGGCCGTAGAAACGGGGAACTGACATTCAGCGAAACCCCGGCCCGCCTTGCTCGCATGTTATTCAACACGCTCCAGGGCACATTGTTGGTCAAGCGCTCAACGGATGATCTCAGTCAACTAAATGACGTAATCAAAGTCATCAAGCGTATGTTGAAGTAATCCGTGCTTGAATAGATCGCCATGGGCGGTCTCAGACAGCTGTTGGAATCAATTTACCGTCTAATATCAGTGGAGCGCATTCGTTTCCTGAGGTCTGATATTGATCACTCTTGCGACCTCTTAACCTTAACACTCAGCCTTTCGGTGAAGCCCTGAATGAGGTGGTAGCGGCTGCGCTATGAAAATCGCTTTCGTCGCCGAAATTCTGTGGGACTGGATGTATATCGAAAATTTTTCCGCTGACTCACACTGAAGCTGCCTCGTATCATTTCACTCACTAGAACAAGCTCAGCGTGCGCTTAGCGTAAGACTCATCGAGTGTTAGTACACATCCGGCACCAGGCCCGCCGACTCCTCTCCGAATCCACGATATCCAAGAAAACGTAAGCGCCGAGCTTTGTCTGGCAAGTCGGCTGGCGGGGCATCCCCAAATTTTCGCAGCAAAACATCCCGCGCCACCTCACGCCAGGTCACACCTTCTTCTCGAGGAATAGCGGCAAGGGCTTGATCGATAAACACTCTCTGTACACCCCGCTGGCGTAGCTCCGATTCGATACGTAAGGGGCCTACACCGCGAAGCATTCGCTCCCGGGTGAAGCTTCGAGCAAAACGCTCATCACTCTGAAGCTTTTCTTGCGCGAGTCGTTCGAGTGCTGCATCCAGTTCATCTGCTTCAAACCGCTGCCCGAGTTTCCTCTGCAATTCAGCCAGAGAATGCTCTCTGCGGGCGAGCAGATTCATTGCGGCGTTACGGGGACTTTGTGGGGGTTGAGAAGAACGCTTCATAGTGAGACAAGATTACTGGTAAGCCTGTCGCAAAAAAAGGGCGCTGAAGCTGTGGAAAGGGGAAGTGGTACCCCAGCGCCCGGAGACTGAAACCGGCGTAATCAACGCCGGAGGAAGATACTGTTTATTAGTTGGCCGAGCCGTCTTCAGTGACCGCCTTTGCCGCTGGAGCAGTATCTGCCCGTTCTACGGCAGCTGAACCATCGCCGAGAAGCTGTGAACGAATCAAGCCTTCGATCTCACTGCCCAGCGCGGGGTTATCCTCAAGAAACTTCGCGGCATTAGCCTTACCTTGGCCAATCTTGTCTCCCTTGTAGGCATACCAGGCACCCGATTTGTCGACCAAACCTAGCTTGACACCCCAGTCGATCACCTCTGCAGTACGGTAGATTCCGCGTCCATACATAATCTGAAATTCAGCCTGTTTGAATGGCGGCGCCACCTTGTTCTTAACCACCTTGACGCGGGTTTCGTTACCGACCACCTCATCGCCGTCCTTGACGGCACCAATGCGTCGAATATCGAGTCGCACTGAGGAGTAAAACTTCAGCGCGTTACCACCCGTGGTGGTCTCAGGAGAGCCGAACATGACACCAATCTTCATACGAATCTGGTTAATGAAGATCACCAGGCAGTTAGTCTGCTTAATCGTTGCGGTGAGTTTGCGCATGGCCTGACTGAGAAGTCGCGCTTGTAGGCCTACGTGGGAGTCGCCCATGTCGCCTTCAATTTCTGCCCGCGGCGTCAAAGCTGCGACGGAGTCTATGACCAGTACATCAACAGCGCCGGAACGTACGAGCATCTCGGTAACTTCCAATGCCTGCTCCCCGGTGTCTGGCTGAGAAACAATCAGGTCATCGATTTTTACACCCAGCTTCTCAGCGTATATAGGGTCGAGTGCATGTTCTGCGTCAATAAAGGCTGCGGTACCGCCCGCTTTTTGTGCTTCGGCGATCACCTGCAGCGTCAGCGTAGTTTTACCTGATGATTCAGGGCCAAAAATTTCGCAGATCCGACCTTTGGGGAGCCCGCCAATACCCAGAGCAACGTCCAATCCCAAAGAGCCAGTAGAGATCGCTGGGATCGCTATACGGTCGTTGTCTCCCAGACGCATGACCGTGCCCTTACCGAACTGACGATCGATCTGGCTTAGTGCGGCTTCGAGTGCCTTTTCTTTGTTTGCGTTCATGTACTGCTCTCCTGGTCTATCGTTCTGTTGTACTGCTTGTTTGCTGCTTGTTTGCTGTTCGTTTGCTGTTCGTTTGCTGTTCGTTTCATTCACTATTGCGCTTTGGCGAGTCCTGAACTCTAACTGCAGTGGCAGCTCAAGCTCGCTGAATCTCAAGGAAGCGTTCAAAAATCCGCTCACCAAAACTACTGTACATATAATCAGTGGTTACGCTGAGGAATGCAACCATCATATGCGTCAAAAAGCGGTAAAAACCACCACCGCTTTTGCGACCTGTCGCGATTTGCGACGGGTGCTTGCAACGACAGAAACAGCTATGGAGGAGGCGTTCTCAGTCTGAAGTCGACGGCAACTCGGGATCGCTGGCCACCGCTTAGAAGACACAATCGCTCTGGGCGATAGATGCATTAGTGGTGATCATGAACAGCTTTAGCCCTCGGGACGGAAACGGCGCAGCGCCCAAAGGCATCCGTAGCACGAAAGAGAGCCTGAGGATCATCCTTGACCCAGCCCAAAGACGTCTGGAAGGTCACCACACCAAAGTTGTGATGCTCGATATCTGATCGCAAAGTGATATCGTGCCCAAAAAGGGGCTCTTCGTCATAAGCCAGTGTCACACCGTCTCGAAGCTCTAGACGAATGGGGTCGCGAAGAATCTCCATGCCCCACTCTGCTTCTTCCTCATTAGCGAGAACACGCTCTGCCAAGGCATAACGTTGCAAACCCTCGAACGCCAGTGCCAAACTCTCACACATTTAAAAACTCAAACTCCACAGAAGCCTTATGAGATACGACGCGGAGCAGCTTCAATGTTAAGATTCCCATGTTTGTGAACAGCCGTACTTCACAGGCCAAAGCCCTAGGATCAGGTCCAAAAGTTGCGATAGGTCGCCTACAACGGCTTTGATGTTCATTGAACATCAATACAGCGCCATGCTGAGGCCAAGCGCTGGAGTTTAGGCTGAAAAAAAATTCCACCCTTAAATTCAATAGTCGATTGGAGTATTGATGCGCGTCAAAGCGCGTAAAGAAGCGATGAGTAGCGACAAGAACCCAGCACCGCAGAGCGCGCACACGCCCATGATGCAGCAGTTTTTGCGCATCAAACGAGATCATCCCAACGAGTTGCTGTTCTACCGCATGGGGGATTTCTACGAACTTTTTTATGAGGATGCACAGCGCGCCTCGGAGCTGCTGGACATCACCCTGACCGCAAGAGGGAAGTCCGCCGGTGAAGACATCCCCATGGCGGGTGTGCCCTATCACGCGGCCGAAGGCTATCTTGCAAAATTAGTCAAAGCTGGCATCTCGGTAGCGATCGCCGAGCAGATTGGCGATCCCGCGACCAGCAAAGGCCCCGTAGACCGACGAGTCGTTCGCGTAGTCACGCCCGGGACTCTGAGCGACGAAGCGCTGCTCGAAGAAAAACGTGAACAGCTCCTCGTAGCATTGATTGCGCAACAGACCAGTTACGGTCTGGCCTATCTTGATCTGGGCAGCGGACGATTCCGCTTAATGGAACTTGAGGGCGAGGAAGCCTTACTCGGAGAGCTAGAGCGCCTGGATCCCGCAGAGTTGCTCTACCACGAGGAGTTACAGCACCGCGCGATCACCACCCGTCCTGGAGCTCGCTCACAACCTGCCTGGGAATTTGACCTGGAGTCTGCCCAGCGGAACCTTAAAGAGCAGTTTCAAACTCACGACCTCCGCGGCTTCGGTTGTGACAACATGCGTCTGGGTATTGCTGCAGCGGGCTGCCTGATTAGCTACGTCCGGGATACGCAACGTAGCCAGCTACCGCACATCACGGCGATTGCGCCAGAAATGCGCGAAGACAGTGTTGTACTTGACGCTGCAACACGTCGGAATTTAGAAATCGACCGAAACCTTGCCGGCGGAGACACGCATACACTCATGTCAGTGATGGACCGCTGCCGCACGGCGATGGGTAGCCGCTGTCTTCGGCGCTGGCTGCATAGACCGCTGACCTGTGTCCCAACGCTACAGAAACGCCAGGACGCTTTGACGGCGCTGAGAGAAAACTATCGCTTCGAAACACTCCGGGATGTGCTGCGACCCATCGGTGATGTGGAACGTATCATCACCCGTGTCGCCCTCGGAAGCGCTCGTCCCCGGGACCTGACTCGACTTCTGTTCGCACTCCAGAGCGTACCCGCCTTGCGCAACGCCACCCCGGCAGGAGAATCCCAAGCACTCCAGGAAACCGCGACAGAGCTGGGCGACTTCCCGCTCACCGTCGAGCTTCTGGAACGCGCCATCATGGAGAACCCTCCGGTAGTGCTTCGCGATGGCGGTGTTATTGCCACAGGCTATGACTCAGCGTTAGACGAACTTCGCTCCATCAGCGAAAACGCGGCGGGATTTCTTGTCGCTATCGAAACTCGCGAGCGAGAACGCACTGGACTTGCATCCCTGAAAGTGGGCTACAACCGTGTTCACGGCTATTACATCGAACTCAGTCGCAGTCAGTCAGATGATGTTCCCGTCGAGTACCAGCGACGCCAGACGCTCAAAAATGTCGAGCGATTTATCACACCCGAGTTAAAAGAGTTTGAAGACAAGGCTCTCTCCAGCAAAAGCCGAGCTCTCGCTCGAGAAAAACAACTCTATGCAGAACTACTGGCGACCTTACAGGAGTCATTGGAAGCCCTGCGCAGCTGTGGCTCAGCCATGGCGGAACTTGACGTCTACGCCACGCTGGCAGAACGAAGCCATAGCCTTGATCTATGTCGTCCCCAGTTCAGTGGATCGCCCTGTCTGGATATTGACCAAGGCCGCCATCTGGTTGTGGAACAGGTACTGGAAGAACCGTTCATCGCCAACGATACGCTCCTGAACGATGAGCGACGGATGCTGTTGATTACAGGCCCAAATATGGGTGGTAAATCTACCTATATGCGACAGAACGCGATCATCGCCTTGCTCGCACATGTAGGATCTTTCGTTCCCGCACGCTCGGCCACTTTGTCGACATTAGATCGAATATTCACCCGTATTGGCGCCGCTGATGATCTGGCCAGTGGACGTTCTACGTTTATGGTTGAGATGACCGAGACCGCCAATATCTTGCACAACGCGAGTGATCGTAGCTTGGTTTTGATGGACGAGGTCGGTAGGGGCACCAGCACCTTCGACGGGCTCTCCCTCGCCTGGGCTGCCGCACTACATCTTGCGGAAAAAACGCGAGCATTCACGCTGTTTGCCACGCATTACTTTGAGCTCACTGCACTGGCCGATCAGCTGCCGACGGTCTCTAATGTTCATCTGGATGCGGTGGAACACCGGGAACACGTGGTGTTTATGCACCGGATCCAGGAAGGCCCCGCGAATCGAAGTTTCGGGCTGCAGGTGGCAAAGCTCGCCGGTGTGCCCGCCAGTGTTCTGCACGCGGCCGCAGGCAAGCTTAAAGAGCTGGAAACTCAGAATCCAACGGACAGCTCTCAGGCATCGTCGTCTGAAGCGCCCGTACCACAGGGAGACTTGTTTGCCGAAAACCCAAATCACCCGGCGCTAGCTCTTCTTCGCGACAGTGACCCGGATACCTTATCGCCTCGGGACGCACTTGCTCTGCTGTACCGTCTTAGTGATCTAGTAAATTGAATTTACCCCTGCCGGCGCTTCTCATCATGGAAGCGAGTCGCTACACTTTTGCCTCAACGCTTTTGCGACACATAAAGCCCTGTTAAAGTAGAGACCTGAACTGAAGTTAAGGAACCGCAAGAATGACCTTCGTCGTTGGTGAAGACTGCATTAAATGTAAACACACAGATTGTGTGGAAGTATGTCCAGTGGACTGCTTTTATGAGGGACCCAACTTTCTGGTCATCCATCCAGACGAGTGCATTGACTGTGCGCTCTGTGAACCCGAATGTCCTGTGGATGCCATCTTTTCTGAAGATGAAGTGCCCGAGGACCAGCTAGTATTTGTCGAGCTGAATGCAGAGCTTGCAGAAGTCTGGCCCTGCATTACTGAGATGAAGCCCTCACCGGCGGATGCAGAGGAATGGGCAGGTAAGCCCGGCAAGCTGGCGCTTCTGGAGCGCTAGCTCCTAGGTAGACGCTTTAGCGCGTGAGCGGTGGCAGGTGGCAGGTGGCAGGTAATAGCTAAGCACAAAAAAACGGCTTTACTGCTGTAACAGCGCGTCCGCGGATAAGCCCTGACGCTCAAGAATGCGCCGCAGGCGTTTCAAAGCTTCGACTTGGATTTGTCGCACACGTTCTCGGGTCAGACCAATTTCCTGACCCACTTCTTCCAGCGTACTACTCTCGTGCCCCAGAAGACCGAAGCGACGCATAACCACTTCTCTTTGCTTGTCCGAGAGTTGGTTGAGCCAATGGGCAACACTGTCATGTACGGTGTCTTCCTGAAGTTGCTCTGAGGGATCGCAGCCATGCTCATCGGCCACGGTCTCAACGATCGACGAATCAGAGTTAGGTCCTAGGGGCGCATCCATGGAGCGCACTCGCTCATTAAGACCCATCAAGCGGGACACTTCTTTTGCGGTTTTATGAGTCCGGGATGCAATTTCCTGAGTCGTAGGCTCGTGATCCAACTGCTGGGTAAGTTCCCGCGCCGCTCGGAGGCAGCCATTGAGATCCTTCACGACATGAATCGGCAAACGAATGGTTCGCGCCTGATTCATGATGCTACGTTCGATAGTTTGGCGTATCCACCAAGTCGCATAGGTCGAGAATCTAAAACCCCTTTCGGGGTCGAATTTCTCTACTGCGCGCATCAGGCCTAAATTGCCCTCCTCAATCAGATCCAGAAGACTCATCCCCCGGTGCAGATAGCGCCTGGCAATCTGTACGACCAAACGCAGATTACTTTCTATCATGCGTTTGCGCGCCGCTTCATCGCCTTTCTGAGTAAGCCGGGCGTAATGTTTTTCTTCGTCCGCGGTTAGTAGAGGAACGAAGCCTATTTCATTGAGGTACAGCTGCGTGGGATCAAGGGTGATCTGACGGGCGTCGGTATCATCGCTGTCTTTAGATAAACGTTGGGCTGTAATCGGTTCGTCTGCCCCGGGATCCGGCGTATCTCGCTCACCACCACTCATCGCGGCCAAAGCTTCGCCGGCCAGCCCTGGAACATCA
Organism: Congregibacter sp.; assembly: GCF_047617445.1. Classification (GTDB taxonomy): domain Bacteria; phylum Pseudomonadota; class Gammaproteobacteria; order Pseudomonadales; family Halieaceae; genus Congregibacter. The sequence goes on along the minus strand of NZ_JBLGBE010000061.1, from coordinate 11,313 downwards.
GACTGGCTTCGCTCCTGTCTCCGTCCGCGAGTGACGTTGCCGCCAGCATCATTTCCGGAGCTCCCCTTGGTTCTACCCATGGGTCAGCGTCCTTTAGTAAGCCCCGTCATTTCATCGAACAAATTTCGACTTAAAAAATACAGGGCCGAACAGCTTATATCAGCGAAGCATGACAAAACAAGCACAGAGCTAACGCTTAGGTAGCAACTGTAATGGGTCCACAGGTCGTCCTCGACGACGTATCTCAAAGTGCAGTTTCACCGAATCAGTCCCTGAGCTACCTCGTTCTGCAATTTTTTGTCCGTCGCGAACGACGTCGCCCTCATCGACAAACAGCGCATCGTTGTGGCCGTAAGCGCTCAGGTATTCGTCATTGTGCCGCACGATTAGCATAAGCCCGTAACCCGCAATACCACTTCCTGCATACACTACGCTCCCGCCGGCCGTAGCAAGTACGGCATCACCACGCTTACCACTGATGTCGATCCCTTTATGGAGATTCGTCTCAAACCTTCTGACTACTTTTCCCGACACTGGCCACCGCCAACTACCTACATCTACATTTGTATTGCTTACCCGGGCTGTGGGCTTTGATGGAGTGGATGACGTTTTGGCACTCGCTGTCGTTGAGACTGCAGATGGTTTGACCAGGGGCCTGCTTGTTGTGGTTACGGGGACTTTCTTGACAGCTGCCTTTGCTACGACGCTGGGCGTGGTGTTGGGCGCCGCTGTGGGCAAGAGTTTCACTACCGACGGAGGATTGGCTTCAGCAAGGCGCAGCTTTTGACCCGGGAATATCGTGTACGGCGCAGGGATCGTATTCGCCGCAGCCAAACGACGAAAATCGAGACCATATCGAAACGCAATAGAAAAAAGAGTATCGCCTCTAAGAACGGTGTAGCGTTGCTCGACTTTAGAAGTGCCGGCCCGTCCGCGGTCTTCAATAGGCGCCAATGGTTTGTCGGCACAAGCAGTCATCAAGCCACCGATGCACAGTAGGCACAGTGACGCTGCAAGCCTTGTCATGTGCTAGCGCTCCAGCCCACCCCAGCGGCTTTCCAGCAGCCAGACGGCAATAAAACCCAAGATTATCAATACAGTACAGATCATCAACTGACTGTCACCGAACAATTCTCCATAGTGTTGTGGGGAAATGGGAAACACCGCGCCGGTATCGCCTGGCACAGTCTTCCAAGGCCACACCACGAGAAGTGAGCCACACAGAAAGCCGGTGAGCGTAGCGAGCGTGGGGCTGTGATGCTCACTCAGCAGGTAGCTCAACAGTCTCGAAAAAACCAGTAAGCCTGAGGCCGCTCCCGTCGCAAAAAGGCCCATTGAAACGAGTTCCAGTGTCTCAATCGCCGCAAGCACCGCAGGATACATTCCCAGAAGCACAAGAATAAAGCTGCCCGAGATTCCCGGCAAAATCATCGCGCATATGGCAAAAAACCCGGCCACAAAAAAACTCCAGGGCGCGATGGGCAACGCGAACGCGGGTGAGAGACCGACCCCCGCGGCAAACACCGCGCCGAGAAGTAATCCAGCCACCGCTGTCATCGTCCACTGTGACACATGCCGGATAAGCACCAGGGCCGAGGCCAAGATCAGGCCAAAGAAAAACGACCACAGCAATAGAGGCTGCGTTTCTAAAAGAGATGAAATAGAACGCGCTAAGGAGAACACGCTGATCGCTATGCCTAGGAGCAAGGTTGCCAAAAACGCGGCATCAGTGCGCTCAAAGGCCTCTCGCCAGCGGCCAGCAAACACACAACGGAGCAGCGTCAAATCAAAGGCCGTAATCGCCGAGATCAGACGATGATAGATGCCGGTAATGAATGCCATAGTGCCACCGGATACACCTGGCACAATGTCCGCCGCTCCCATGAGTACACCCCGAAGCAGAACACCCGGAAACAAGGGTATGGCCGATTTCTCTGGCAAACGCTCTTCAGCCATTGCCGAGTCCGGGGAGTAGTGGCACAAAACGAACAGGCTCTACGTCGTAACGTTCAAAGCCTGAATCCGTGCGCTCAACAACCACCAGCGTTTGTTCACGCCCACCCACCGGCATAACCAGACGACCACCGAGCGCCAACTGCCCAAGCAGGGATTGAGGCACCTGCTCCGGCGCCGCTGCGGCGAGAATACCGTCAAACGGCGCCTGAGACTCCCAGCCTTCGTAGCCGTCGCCGTGGCGCATTTGGACATTCCTCAGCTTGAGTTGCCGCATGCGCTTTCTCGCTGCCAGCAACAGCGGTTTAATGCGCTCCAAGGCGTAGACCTCACCCACAATGCCAGCCAGAACAGCGCTCTGATATCCCGAGCCGCTGCCAATCTCCAATATCTTTTGTGGATCGCGTCCGGCAATCAACAGCTCCGTCATTCGAGCAACGATATACGGCTGCGACAGAGTTTGCTGAAAGCCAATCGGAAGCGCCGTGTCTTCGTAGGCACGGTGCGCCATGGCTTCATCCACAAACAAATGCCGTGGCACGTTACGCATGGCATCAAGCACGGTGATGCTGGTGATTCCCTGCTCCACTAAGCGCTGCACCAAACGCTCCCGTGTGCGCTGGGAGGTCATACCGATACCAGAAATATCCGCTGATCTATTCATGAGCGTCTCAATAACACTACCGCATGAACGGCGATGCCCTCTTCCCGGCCCACATAGCCAAGATGTTCAGTAGTGGTGGCTTTCACCGATACCTGATCCAGATCCGCAAGGAGGTCCGCGGCAATGTTTTTACGCATGGCAATTACATGCCCAGCGATACGGGGCGTTTGAGCGACGATGGTGATGTCGGCGTTACCGAGGCGATAGCCACTCTCCCCTACGAGAGTGCCGCAGCGTCGCAACAACTCTCTGCTATCGATGCCCGCATTAGCCTGATCCGAATCCGGAAAATGCTTACCGATGTCACCCGCCGCGATTGCACCGAGCAAGGCATCACACAAGGCATGCAGAACAACGTCGCCATCAGAATGTGCAAGCAGCGAACGATCGTGGGGTATAGATACGCCGCCAAGAACAACAGCATCCAAACCTTGCCCTGGATCCGCAAAAGCGTGCACATCGAAGCCATGTCCGATCCGCATCAAATTTCTGTCTCTGCCATATCCACATCCTGAGGGTAAAGCTGCTTCAACCAAAAAGCTGCCAGCTGCATGTCCGAGGCATAGGTTACCTTGAGATTGGTGACAGAACCTCTAACAAGTTGAACCTCAAAGCCAGCAGCTTCCATAGCCGAGGCCTCGTCGGTGACAGTGAAACCGCTCTCGCGGGCTGCTTGCAGCGCTGTCCGAAGCTCCCCTACACGAAACATTTGGGGAGTCTGGGCGCTCCAGATACATTCTCTATCAACGGTGGCCGTGACGCGAGATTCTGCGTCGGCTCGTTTGAGCGTATCTGTGATCGGTAATGCAAGCAGGCCGCCGACACCTGCTTCGGTGACGTTTTCGACGAGGGACTCCAACTCATGTTGAGACAGACAGGGGCGAGCAGCATCGTGCACCAACACCCAATCGTCATCGCTAGCTGGCAGCGCCGCTACCCCTGCAGCTACAGATGCGGCGCGATCTGCTCCCCCGGTGCAAAAGCTCACCCGTTCATCTCCCAAAGCTCCGTCTCTTGGACGGATCAAGTCAGCCTCGGAAAGAGCCACCACACAGCCGCGCAGCCCCGGGTAAGCCAAGAGCGCGGAAACACTCCAGTCCAAAAGCGACCGGCCGCAGAGTTTAAGATACTGTTTGGATTCATTCTGCGCCATGCGAGACCCACTGCCAGCTGCAGGGACCACCGCCCAGAGCACGCTCAAGAACCCGGCTCAGCAGGTTTGGGCGCAAGTTTGTCGGGATCAACAAACTGATAATAAACTTCGTCATCACGGGTCAAACCCAGCTCTTCCCGCGCGCGCTGCTCAAGCACCGTGTTTCCGGCTTTCAGATCCATAACCTGCCGGCTTAGCTCCTCATTGCGTTCGCGCAAAATCGCGTTCTCCCGCTGCGAATCCTGAGCCTGCTGCCGAAGTTGTAACAACTCCAAGCGACCACCCTCTCCCCACCAGAGGCGATACTGCAGCCCAGCGAGGAGCAAAAGAAGTACCAGCAATATCCAGCGCAAAAGCGTAGCTAGCGCGCAAACTCGGCACGCCCGCGATAGGGCGCAGTGGAGCCGAGCTCGGCCTCAATGCGAAGAAGCCGGTTGTATTTGGCAACACGGTCCGAGCGGCACAGGGAACCCGTTTTAATCTGACCCGCTCCGGTAGCCACCGCCAGATCAGCGATCGTTGTGTCCTCTGTCTCACCAGAGCGGTGAGAAATCACGACGGTGTAACCCGCGTCTTTAGCCATCACAATAGCATCCAGAGTTTCGCTCAGCGTGCCAATTTGGTTGAGCTTGATGAGAATGGAATTGCCCACGCCCAGCTCAATACCCTGAGCAAGAATCTTGGTGTTAGTGACAAAGAGATCGTCACCCACCAACTGAACACGATCCCCAAGGCGCTCCGTCAACAGTTTCCAGCCATCCCAATCTGACTCATCAAGCCCGTCCTCGATAGACAGGATTGGATGAGCATCAACGAGTCCGGCAAGATACTCAGTGAATCCTGCACTATCGAAATCACGGCCATCACCGCCAAGCCAGTAGCGGCCATCGCGATAAAATTCAGAGGCCGCACAATCAAGAGCCAGTGTTACATCAGTGCCCAGGACATAGCCGGCGTTTGAAACCGCTTCGGCGATGACATCAAGCGCCGCTTCATTCGAGGGCAAATCCGGCGCAAAACCACCCTCATCACCCACGGCGGTGCTCAAACCCCTGGCCGACAGTACTTTTTTAAGATGATGGAAAATCTCTGCACCACAGCGCAAGGCCTCAGCGAAGCTGGTTGCCGCAACCGGCTGAATCATGAATTCCTGAATATCAACATTGTTATCGGCGTGCTCTCCACCGTTAATAATGTTCATCATAGGCACCGGCATACTGAGAGAACCGCGACCATAGAGCTCTGCAATATGTGCATAAAGAGGCTTACCGGCCGCAATGGCCGCCGCGCGGGCGGCGGCCAGCGAAACTGCCAGCATGGCATTGGCGCCCAGAGACCCCTTGTTCTCGGTGCCATCGAGCTTCAACATAGCGTCATCAAGGTCTCGCTGCGCTGAAGCATCCATACCCAGTAAAGCCGTGCGTAGGGCACCGTTAATGTTTCCAACCGCTTTGGTGACGCCCTTGCCAAGATATCGCGTAGGGTCCGCATCACGCAGCTCGAGTGCCTCCCGTGATCCTGTAGACGCACCGGAGGGGGCAAATGCGGCGGCCGAGGCACCAGACGCAAGCGTCACCTCTGCCATTACCGTGGGGTTCCCACGAGAGTCCAACACCTCAAACCCCTGAACCTCAGTAATCCTGCTCACTTTTGACTCTCCCTGAATCATGTTTAGATGCTGCGCGGAGCATCCATGCATCGCTGTACTATTAATTTAAACGTCCAATCTAAACGTCCAATCTAACAAGGTTCAATCTATGTCGAGTACAGGTAAACCTTTAACCAGGGTATCTACCGCCTTAACCTGCTCGAGAAACGGCCGCAATTTATCCAGAGGCAACGCACTGGGACCGTCACAGAGCGCCTTGTCTGGATTAGGATGTGACTCTAGAAACAATCCCGCCAAGCCCACAGCCATACCCGCGCGGGCCAGCTCAGTCACCTGAGATCGCCGACCTCCCGAGGCCGCGCCCATAGGGTCGCGGCATTGCAGGGCATGGGTCACATCGAAAATTTGCGGCACCCCGTTGGTAGCAGCGCGCATGACGCTAAAACCCAACATATCCACTACAAGATTGTCGTATCCGTAGTTGCTGCCACGCTCGCAAAGCATGAGTCGATCATTGCCGCACTCTCGAAACTTCTCAACCACGTTGCCCATCTGCGTGGGCGACAAAAACTGAGGCTTCTTGATGTTGATTACCGCACCGGTCTCAGCCATTGCCCGCACCAAGTCCGTCTGGCGCGCAAGAAAGGCGGGCAACTGAATAATATCGCAGACCTCTGCCGCTGCCGCTGCTTCATCGGGGGCATGCACATCGGTGATCAGGGGCACGTTAAAGCGTGACTTAATTTCGGCGAGAATATCCAGCCCCGCCGCTAAACCCGGCCCGCGAAAGGAGTGGATAGACGAGCGATTTGCCTTGTCGTACGAGGCCTTAAAAACGAGTGGAATACCCAAGTCAGCACAAACCGTCACGTACTCGGCGGCAACCTCCAGCGCAAACTCTCGACTTTCCAGAACATTTACACCACCGAGTAGTACAAAGGGTGCGTCGTTGGCAATGCGCAGATCGCCCAGTTCAATAGTTGTTGTCATCGGCATAACCTCCTCAATATCAGGGCTCAGCCTACCGCCGTGTCGCGGGCACGGCGGTTACCCGCCGCATGCTGACAAGCTGCTTGTATGTAGCTAGTGAAGAGCGGATGACCGCCCCTGGGTCGGGATGTGAACTCCGGATGAAACTGACAGGCGACGTACCAGGCATGCTCAGGCAATTCAACCATCTCAACAAGAGATCTGTCCTCAGACCAGCCTGCGATAACCATGCCATGCTCCTGGAGTGTACTAACGTAGTTGTCATTCACTTCATAGCGATGACGATGACGTTCGTTGATCACTGGCGCGCCGTAAATTTCGCGGATCCGCGTTCCCTCATCGAGGTGGCAGGGCTGCGAGCCCAGTCGCATAGTACCGCCCAGATCCGAGCTCTCGCTTCGCTGCTCGGTACTGCCGTCAGCATTCTTCCATTCAGTAATCAGCGCCACGATGGGGTGTGGTGTCTGCGGTGCCATTTCTGAAGAATGAGCGCCCTCAAGTCCACAAACGTTTCGCGCATATTCCACAAGCGCCACATGCATTCCCAGGCAAATGCCCAGGAAGGGAATATCGTTTTCCCGGGCAAAACGCACGGCTTCGATCTTCCCTTCTACGCCGCGGTCACCAAAGCCCCCAGGCACCAGAATGGCATCCGCGCCCTCAAGGACTCCAGTACCGTTCTTTTCGATATCTTCAGCTTCGACGTAGTCGATCTGAACATCCGTCAGGGTCTGCAGCCCGGCATGGGCGAGAGCCTCATTAAGGGATTTATAAGCGTCGGGAAGCTCCATGTATTTGCCGACCATCGCCACCCGAACTGTGGCCTGTCGATCAGCCATCTCTCGCTGAAGCACTTCATCCCATTCACTAAGATCTGCGACCGGACAATCGAGGTTAAATCGCTCAAGCACAAAATCATCAAGCCCACTAGCGTGTAGTGCCCGAGGAATGCTGTAGATCGTATCGGCATCTAAAAGCGGTATGACCGCCCGTGCCTCAACGTTGGTAAACAGAGCGATTTTTCTGCAGGCACTCTCTTCGATGGGCACCGTAGAACGACAGAGCAGAACGTCAGGCTGCAAGCCGATGGAGCGCAGCTCTTTTACAGAGTGCTGAGTAGGCTTGGTTTTGATCTCACCCGCCGTCGCAATATAAGGCACCAGAGTGAGGTGCATAAGCAGTGCCCGGGAAGGGCCCATCTCTACCTTGAGCTGACGGGCAGCCTCGAGAAACGGGAGACCCTCAATATCGCCGACTGTGCCGCCGATTTCCACGACGGCTATGTCAGCGTCGCCAGCCCCAGCCAGCACACGCCGCTTGATTTCATCCGTGATATGCGGAATGACCTGCACGGTGCCGCCGAGATAGTCCCCACGACGCTCTTTGGCCAAAACCTGATTATAAACGCGGCCGGTCGTGAAGTTATTACGACGGGTCATTACCGCACGGGTAAATCGTTCGTAATGCCCCAGATCAAGATCGGTTTCAGCGCCGTCGTCGGTGACATACACCTCACCATGCTGAAACGGACTCATGGTCCCTGGATCTATATTGATATAGGGGTCGAGCTTGAGAAGCGTAACCTTCAAACCACGGGCTTCAAGGACCGCCGCCAGCGAAGCCGCTGCGATTCCCTTGCCTAGAGAAGAAACTACACCACCAGTCACAAAGACCAATCGCGTCATGTCACGCCTTCCTGTTGACTGTGCTCTGGACGAGCAAGACTGTCATCAATCCGGGCCCGCGACCATGCGATAAGATGGGATATTAAACTAACAGAAAGCGCTCTTGTGCTCAATCAGAAACCTGCATTGAGTGTGTTATTTCTGGGTAATTCCTTCTCTTTTGCAGACAAGTTCGATCCCCAGGGAGGCGGCTCGGGGCGATCTTAGCAAATGCGCCACCGCGAGAAGCTCTTCCCCCGAGTCGGAGGCCTGCATAAGCAGGGGTAAACAATTTCGCCACCAGGGCGGCACAGCTCGCTCCTGAAACACTGTCTTCAGATTCTTGTGGTGACCGCTAGCGAGGGCCAGACGCTCTCCCCCCAGGCGCGTACGAAGAATCAAACCCGACAACTCTTCGTCACCCGGAGCCTCCAGAGCCAGCTCGCCCAGACCCGGCCAAGACAAGGTCTGGCCGATCTGAGTCGCCCAAGCCTTTGGCGCGGAATCGAGATCCTGTGGGTGGAGATATACGGCATCACGATAACGCTCAATGGTCCAGCGGGAACCCACCAGCTGCGCACCCACACCCTCTCGAATCTGGCGCAAAAACTCCATCAAACGTGCTGACGGTGGCGCCAACAAGGACTGTTTGCGAAGCCAGTGTCGAAGTGCAAGTGCTGCCAGAGCGGGCTCTTGGGGCAAATCCTCCAGCAGAAAGCCCGGATCACCAAGACTCCCGTACATAGTATCCAGTGCCGGGCCGGGTAGATGCTCGTTCAACTCTCGAAGCTGGCTTGCCGCACGCGATAGCGTAGATCGGTATCCAGGCCAGCGCCGAGCAAGAAGCGGCATCACCGCCTGCCGCAAGTAGTTACGGTCAAAGCGGGTATCGACGTTACTCGGATCATCAATCCAAACTAAGTCATTTGAGGCCGCATAGACTTCGAGGTCACTCCGAGGAAGATCAAGAAGTGGACGCAACAGCGAACCATGGCCAAGACTCCGGGTAACGGGCATAGCCGCCAAGCCCTCCGGACCCGCTCCTCGGAGCAGCCTCAGTAACAGTGTTTCTGCCTGATCATCCTGATGGTGAGCCATCAACAACACGCCCCCTGCTTCGACTTGGGACTCGAACCAGTGATAGCGCGCGGTTCGGGCGGCAGCTTCAACACCTCGCCCAGCGTCGTCCACTTTCAGCAGGGTGGATGTAAACGGGATATTCCGTTGAGCACACAGGTCTGCGCACTGCGCGCTCCAGACTTCAGCATCCCGGTGAAGCCCGTGGTTCGCATGTAAAGCAATAACAGGCCCGGAAAAATACGCCGCCAGGGCGTGCAGGAGGACGCTTGAGTCTAGGCCGCCGCTGTAGGCGATATAGACACGGCTGGCGCCAGTTAGCGTGGCAGCGTGCCGGTCTATTGCTTGAAAAACGGGGTCTTGAGCCACCCCGGCCGGACCCTCAGTTACCGTAGGCGAGGAGTCTCGCATAGCGGGCTTCGAGCATATCCTCTGTGCTCATGGCTTTAAGCTTATCCAGCTCCCCCGCTACATGATCGCGAATTCGTTCTGCCATCAGCCCGGCATCTCGGTGTGCGCCGCCAAGAGGCTCGGGGATACTCGCATCTACAATACCGAGCTCCTTGAGCTTCTCTGAGGTTACGCCCATTGCAGCGGCTGCCTCGGAGGCAAACTCTGAGGACTTCCAGATAATGTTCGCGCAGCCTTCCGGAGAAATCACAAAGTAGGTGGCGTATTGCAACATGGCAAGATGGTCGGCCACGCCAATGCCCAGGGCACCGCCGGAACTACCTTCGCCAATAACCACAGACACAATGGGCGTTTTCAGTCGAGACATCACGGCTAAATTAGTAGCAATTGACTCAGAAATACCCCGCTCTTCGGAATCAATGCCGGGATAGGCCCCTGGCGTGTCAATCAGCGTAACTACTGGCAGACTAAAACGTTCCGCTGTCTCCATCAGCCGCAAAGCTTTGCGATAGCCCTCGGGCTTGGGCATACCAAAATTACGGAACACTTTATCTTTGACCGAGCGACCTTTTTCCTGGCCAATCACCATGACGGACTCACCTTTCAGGCGAGCAATGCCACCGACGATCGCTTTATCATCGCCAAAATGTCGATCGCCATGCAGCTCATCGAAGTCGTCAAAAATCAAAGGGAGGTAGTCGAGTGTGTAGGGACGCAGCGGATGTCTTGCTACGCGCACCACATCCCAGGGACTCAGGTTAGAAAAAATCTTCTCAGTAAGCTTCGCGCTCTTGGCTTTTAACTCGCCAAGCTCGCTGGACAAATTCAGCTTCGCGCCAGAGCCCACATGCCGTAATTCCTCGATCTTGACCTCAAGCTCGGCGATCGGCTGTTCAAAATCCAGATAATTGGGGTTCATGGCGACGTCAACAACTGAGGGTTAGCTTGAGGATTCTACCCAAAAGCGGGCCGCGCCTCCATCGACTTGATCGCAGCGTCATCCGACCAACGTAATCATCACGCCTGCGGCTACAGCTGAACCAATTACACCGGCGACATTTGGCCCCATCGCATGCATGAGCAGGAAGTTATGTGGATCTGCTTCCAAGCCCAATTTGTTACTCACGCGGGCTGCCATGGGCACTGCCGACACGCCTGCAGAGCCGATGAGAGGATTGATGGGCGTGCCCCCAAAGCGGTTCATCAGCTTGGCTAGCAAGACACCAGATGCGGTCCCCACACTGAAAGCCACGATACCCAGGCCCAAAATACCCAGCGTATTGACGTCCAAAAACTTGTCTGCCACGAGCTTGGAACCCACGGCAAGGCCAAGGAATATTGTGGTGATGTTGATAAGTGCGTTTTGCGCTGCGGCACTCAAACGCTCAACGACGCCACACTCACGCATCAAATTCCCGAAACACAACATGCCCAGCAAAGGCGCAGCATCGGGCAATAACAAGGCCACAAGAATAAGCAGCATCAAGGGGAAACTGATCTTTTCCCGGCGGCTTACCGTGCGCAGCTGTACCATCACTATTTGACGCTCCTCGGGGGTGGTGAGCGCGCGCATAATCGGCGGTTGAATCAAGGGTACCAATGCCATGTAGGAGTAAGCCGCAACGGCAATCGCCCCGAGCAGGTCTGGCGCCAACAAACTCGAGACATAAATAGCCGTGGGGCCATCCGCGCCGCCGATAATACCGATGGCCGCCGACTGAGCGAGGCTGAAGTCCGTCACACCCAAGGATGTAAGACCCACTGCACCGAGCACCGTCGCAAAGATTCCAAA
>NZ_JBLGBE010000060.1:0-20369 GCF_047617445.1 Congregibacter sp. | reverse complement strand
CACCCGGTAACGCTGGGACACCTCTGTGCCGTAAAGAAGTCGTTGCTGAAATATGCGATTTGCCCACTGCACGCTGCTTCCGCAGGCTCTGGCATCACAGACGAAATCTTTGTGAGCCGCCTCATTAAGCGCTAAGCGCTGGTCCAATTCAGCTACCATCTCCTCCGCCGTGTAGCCATCCTGTACGCGCCAGGTGTGCCTGTCGAGTGTTCCACTAAGACGCTCGCCTTTCCTGGGCGCCCAGACACCGCGGATTTTTTCAATAGCGCCAAGAGGAATCAAATAGTCTCGGACAGTGCGCTCGGACTGCGAGCCAATACTCTCGAGATGGGCATATTCATCCAGCGCGGCAAAGTATGTGGCAGGCGGCACAACATCCGCCGCCGCCAGATTGGCACCGAGACACATCAGAAAAACATAAAGCTGGGCAATTCGCATAATCAGACTATAGCGCCAATTGCCCCGCAAAAGGCGGAGCAGTTGACGCTACCGGCCTCAGCCATTGCTCAGTTGCAGAAGCAGACTGTTCAAACGTTCGACGTAAGCTGCCGGGTCATCAAGCTGGCCTCCCTCGGCAAGGTTTGCCTGATCAAAAATAATCTTCGCCAGATCGCCGAAACGCTGTTCATCGGTCTCCGAATCCAAGCGACTGATAAGTGGGTGCGTAGGATTGATCTCCAGAATTGGCTTGGACTCCGGTACGGCCTGACCAGCCGCCTCCATAATACGACGCATCTGTGCACCCATATCCTGCTCTCCCACGACCAAACACGCGGGCGAATCAGTCAAACGTGTCGTTACGCGCACTTCTTCTACGTCCTCGCCAAGAACGCTCTTTAGACGCTCAATCAAGCCTTCGCTATCTTTTTCCGCAGCTTCGCGTGCCTGCTTGTCTTCCTCATTCTCGTCATCAAGATCGAGGCGGCCCCGAGCGACATCTTGAAGCTGCTTTCCATCAAACTCCTGAAGGTGATTCATCAGCCAATCATCAACCCGGTCACACAACAGCAGCACTTCAATACCGCGCTTACGAAACACTTCCAACTGAGGACTACGGCGAGCGGTGTTAAAGTTCTCCGCGACAACGTAAAAGATCTTGTCTTGACCTTCTTGCATACGCTCGATGTAGTCTCGGAGCGACTGATCCTGAATATCTTTATCTGTATGCGTGCTACTGAAACGCAGCAGATCCGCAATCTTGTCCTTGTTGCTTGCATCTTCTGCCGGGCCTTCCTTGAGAACCTGGCCAAACTCTTTCCAGAATGCGGCGTACTTCTCGGACTCATTCTTTGCCATCTTCGAGAGCATATCCAGCACACGCTTGCTAAGCGCGCTGCGCAGGACGTCCACAGTCTTGTCCTGCTGGAGAATCTCCCGGGATACATTTAGCGAGAGGTCGTTTGAATCCAGCACACCCTTTACGAAACGCAGGTACATGGGAAGAAACTGCTCAGCATCGTCCATAATGAACGTACGGTGAACGTACAATTTCACGCCGCGATTTGCGTCGCGATTCCACATGTCAAAGGGTGCTCGGGCGGGAATGTACAAGAGACTCGTGTACTCAAGCTTCCCTTCTACCCGGTTATGGCTCCAGCTTAGGGGCTCCTCAAAATCATGCGACACATGCTTGTAGAAGGCGCTGTACTCTTCCTCAGTGACCTCGCTGCGGCTACGGGTCCACAGGGCAGTTGCCTCATTAATGGGCTTGTACTGCGCCTCAGGAGGCTCAGCGTCTTGTTCCGCGCCGGCATCGTCTGCCGCGGGCATTGCCGCTTCTTTCATGAGTACGGGAACGGAGATGTGATCTGAGTACTTCTTGATAACGCTGCGCACGCGCCAGTCGTCAGCAAAGTCCTTGCAGTCATCTCGCAAAAACAAGGTGATACTGGTGCCGCGATCCGTTTTTTCTTGAGGCTCAATGGTGAACTCCGACTCACCGTGCGACTCCCAAAGTACGCCCTCATTCGCAGGCGCACCCGCTTTTCGGGTATGGACTGCCACGCGATCAGCTACAATGAAAGAGGAGTAGAAGCCCACGCCAAACTTGCCGATGAGCTGGGAGTCCTTCTGCTGATCACCTGACAACTGCTCTAGAAATGCCGCTGTACCGGATTTGGCGATTGTGCCCAGGTGGTCAATGACCTCCTCACGATTCATACCAATGCCATTATCACTAATCGTCACCGTCCCCGCGTCCTGGTCGACATCGACGCGCACCGCGTAATCACCGTCTCCTTCCAGGAGTGCATCATTGGAGAGAGCCGCGAAACGCAGCTTATCGACGGCGTCCGACGCGTTGGATATGAGCTCCCGGAGGAAGATTTCTTTGTTGGAGTACAAAGAATGAATCATCAAGTGCAGCAGTTGCCGCGCCTCGGTCTGAAATCCCAACGTTTCCTTATTCACTTCTGCAGTCATGGTGTCCTCTAAAGGGTAGCTACGGGCTGGCAAATTGATTGCTACTGATATGGGGGCACCCCAGCTGGTTTCAAGGCAGGCAGACCGATTGCGGGGCATAAAAAAACCCGCCGTCGCTGGCGGGTTCTCATGATACTCAGATCAGCTGTTTTACCAACCGGTAATTTCAGCCAGACCAGCGCCGATATCGGCCAGGGATCTTACGGTCTTAACACCGGCATCTTCCAGCGCTGCAAACTTCTCATCAGCCGTACCCTTACCGCCAGAAATAATGGCACCGGCATGACCCATGCGCTTACCTTTAGGCGCAGTAACACCCGCGATATATGAAACCACAGGCTTAGTAACATAGGCCTTGATGTAAGCCGCCGCCTCTTCTTCTGCAGTACCACCGATCTCACCGATCATAACAATCGCTTCTGTGGCTGGATCGGCCTCAAACATCGCGAGAATGTCGATAAAGTTAGAACCGGGGATAGGATCTCCGCCGATACCCACACAAGTTGACTGACCAAAGCCCGCATCAGAAGTCTGCTTCACGGCTTCGTAGGTCAGCGTGCCCGAACGCGACACGATACCCACTTTACCCGGAAGGTGAATGTGCCCGGGCATAATGCCAATTTTACATTCCCCTGGAGTGATGACGCCCGGGCAGTTTGGCCCTATCAGGCGCACGCCCAGTTCATCGCACTTAACCTTTGCCTCAAGCATATCGAGCGTAGGAATACCCTCGGTAATACAGACAACCAGCTTTAAGCCGCTGTTAGCCGCCTCAAGAATCGAGTCCTTACAAAAGGCCGCCGGCACATAGATGACAGACGCTTCTGCACCCGTCGCTTCAACAGCCTCTGCTACGGTATTAAAAACCGGTAAGCCAAGATGCTCTTGACCGCCTTTTCCAGGAGTTACACCGCCAACCATCTTGGTGCCGTACTCAATGGCTTGCTCCGAATGGAACGTGCCCTGAGAGCCAGTAAACCCCTGGCAAATTACCTTAGTGTCCTTATTGATCAGGATACTCATCAGGCGTTGCCTCCCGCTGCTTTAACTACCTGCTGCGCCGCGTCGGTAAGACTGGTCGCTGCGATAATGTTTAAACCACTGTCTGCAAGTACTTTGCGGCCCAGCTCTGCATTGTTACCTTCAAGACGAACGACTACCGGTACGGCAACGCCGATCTCTTCCACAGCCCCGATGACACCTTCTGCAATCAGATCACAGCGCACGATGCCACCAAAAATGTTGATAAGAACCGCTTTCACCTTATCGTCAGAAAGAATGATCTTGAACGCTTCTGAGACACGCTCTTTGGTAGCGCCGCCCCCAACATCCAGAAAATTGGCTGGGTCACCGCCGTGCAGCTTGACGATATCCATAGTGCCCATCGCAAGGCCGGCACCATTGACCATGCAGCCAATATTGCCATCCAATGCAACATAGTTCAGCTCCCATTGTGCTGCGTGAGACTCTCGCTCGTCTTCCTGAGAAGGATCGTGCATCTCGCGCAAATCTGCCTGGCGGTAAAGCGCGTTGCCATCAACGCCAATCTTCGCGTCCAGACAATGCAGGTTTCCTTCGGTAGTGATGACCAGAGGGTTAATCTCGATAAGCGCGAGGTCCTTCTCCTGAAACATCTTGGCAAGCCCCAGGAAAATCTTGACGAACTGTTTAATCTGCTCGCCTTTCAATCCCAGGTTGAACGCCAGTTCACGACCTTGATAGGGCTGAGCGCCAGTGAGCGGGTCAATAACAGCCCGGAGAATCTTCTCCGGCGTCTCTTCGGCGACCTTCTCGATTTCAACACCGCCCTCAGTAGAGGCCATGAACACGATGCGTCGTGAGGCGCGATCAACTACCGCGCCCAAGTACAGTTCATCGGCGATATCTGTGCAGGTCTCGACCAGAATTTTAGATACCGGCTGACCATTTGCATCGGTCTGATAGGTAACCAGATTCTTCCCCAACCAATGGCTCGTAAAATCAGCAATCTCTTCCTTGGTCTTGACGAGCTTGACGCCCCCAGCCTTACCGCGGCCACCCGCATGGACCTGGGCCTTAACAACCCACGTGTCGCCGCCGATGGATTCGGCCGCTTCTACCGCGGCCTGAGGAGAGTCAACTGCGTGACCCGTGGAAACCGGCAAGCCGTACTCTGCAAAGAGGCGCTTGCCTTGGTATTCATGAAGATTCATGTGAAGTCCCGTTAATGCTCAAGGAAACAAGTGCGCGCCAGACCCATTGTCCAGAACGCTTTTTTTGATAGCCACGTTGACCGTGGCGTACCAAGTTTTTTAGCGACTCTTACGATTCGCCACGTGGATAGCATGTCCATCAACGGCAAGAGCCGCTTCGTGTACAGCTTCTGACAGCGTTGGATGCCCGAACACCATCAAGGCCAGGTCTTCGGTACTTGAACCGAATTCCATAGCGATCAATACCTGCTGCGCAAGATCAGCTGCCGACGGCCCAACAATATGGCAACCGAGGATACGATCCGTCTCCGCATGCGAAATAATCTTAACCATCCCGTCAGAGTCATTCGCCGCCAATGCACGACCCGAAGCCGCGAAGGGAAACGTTCCCGCTTTGTAAGGTATGCCGTCGGATTTTAATTCCTGCTCAGTACGTCCCACAGCGGCGATCTCTGGGTGCGTGTAGATAATCGAAGGAATACAGTCGTAGTTAACCTGCGCTGGCTTACCAGCGATCCGCTCGGCCACCATAACGCCCTCTTCCGAACCTTTGTGCGCCAACATGAGACCGCGAACAACATCGCCCACCGCGTACACATTAGGCGCTTCGGTAACACACTGATCGTTCACAAAAATGAAGCCGCGCTCATCGAGCGTTACGCCAGAATCGTCAGCCAAAAGGTCAACCGTCCGAGGGCGACGGCCGACAGACACGATCAGCTTGTCAAACACCTCGGTGTGCTCACCCTTGGGAGAGTCATAGCGCACGTGCACCTTGCCATCTTTGACTGTGGCGTCGGTGACCCGACTACTTAAGCGTATATCCAGGTGCTGCTTCTTAAAAATTTTCGCAGCTTCCTTGGCGATCTGGGTATCCATCATCGCCAAAAACTCATCCAGTGCCTCGAGAATAACCACCTCAGAGCCCAAACGCGCCCAAACACTACCCAGCTCCAGACCAATAACACCTGCGCCAATAACGCCAAGACGGCCTGGAACCTCTGTGAATTCAAGTGCGCCGGTGGAGTCTACAATGTATTCGTCGTCCACCGTTGCCGGCGGAATCTTCACCGGCTCGGATCCCGCAGCGATGATGACACTACCTGCTTCGACCACTGACACTGTGCCATCGGCCGCAGTGACTTCAACATTCGCACCAGCAAGTACTTTGCCGCGCCCCTGAATCACGGTGACGCCATTGTGCTTAAACAAGCCACCGATCCCGTCAGTCAGCTGGCCAACAACCTTGTTCTTACGCTCAAGCATCGCAGGCACGTCAATGGTCAGATTTTCAAGACCGATACCGTGCGCCGACAAAGTCTCTTTGGCGTCATAAAACTTCTGACTCGAATCAAGAAGCGCCTTGGAGGGGATACAACCAACGTTTAGACAGGTTCCGCCCAGTGTCGTCCCACCCTTCTCATCGGTCCATTCTTCAACCACTGCGGTGCTAAGGCCCAATTGTGCGGCGCGGATAGCTCCCACATACCCAGCAGGCCCCGAACCGATCACTACTACATCAAAACTGTTTGCCATCGTGAAATTCCCCGTCAGGCTAAAAAAAAGTGTCTGCGCTTCTTAGAGCTGCAGCAGGATCCGCGCGGGATCCTCTATCAAGTCTTTCACCGCAACAAGGAATTGCACGGCGGTTTTACCATCGATCAATCGGTGATCGTAGGACAATGCAAGATACATCATGGGCAGCACGACGATTTCGCCATCCACGACCATAGGACGCTCTTGAATCTTGTGCATGCCCAAAATACCGGTCTGTGGCGGATTCAGTATGGGCGTACTGAGAAGCGATCCGAACACCCCACCATTAGTCACCGTAAACGTACCGCCGGTCATATCGTCGATAGTCAGCTTGTTCGCCTTGGCCCGCATCCCCAGGTCACGGATCGCCGCTTCCACGTCCGCAAGACTCATAAAGTCAGCGTCGCGCAAAACGGGAACCACCAGGCCGCCCTCGGTCGATACAGCGACACCGATATCCTGATAGCCATGATAGACGACATCGTTCCCGTCGATGGAGGCGTTGGCCGCGGGATAGCGCTTCAGCGCTTCACAGGCTGCTCGTACAAAAAAGCCCATAAAACCCAGACGAGTTCCGTTATGTGTCTTTTCAAACTGATCTTTGTACTTGCTACGCAGCGCCATAACCGGCGCCATGTTGACTTCATTGAACGTCGTCAGCATGGCCGTAGACGTAGTTGCTTCGAGAAGTCGCTCAGCAATCCGCGCGCGCATCCGCGTCATGGGAACGCGTGTTTCGATGCGTTCACCGGACGGACCACTAGGAACCTCGGCAATGGCTGGGCTTGCAGCTGCCGCAGGCTTCGCGGGAGCCGCCGCGGGACGATCCTTGAGATAAGCAGACACGTCTTCCTTGGTGATGCGTCCACCTTTGCCGGTCCCTGAAATCTCCGCGGGATTCAAACCGTGCTCTTCAACCATCTGACGCGCGGCGGGGCCCATTTCGGCTTCCGCCGAAGCTGGAGCAACTTCAGCTGAGCCTGTGTCCGCCGTCGCGACTGCACTGGCGGTAGAGGCGGCAGCAACCGCGCCTTCTTCAATCTCTGCGAGCAAAGCGTCACTTTCGATAGTTTCGCCTACCGCGACGTGAATCTTCTTGATCACTCCGTCAGCCGGGGCAACAACTTCCATAACAACTTTGTCGGTCTCAATTTCAACGATGAGCTCATCTCGTTGTACTGAGTCCCCTTCTTCCTTGTGCCAAGCTGCGACCTCGCCGTCGGCGACGGACTCAGGAAATATGGGAGCTTTGATTTGGATAGCCATGAGTGTTCCTTGTGAAAAGCTGTTAGGCGTTATCGGTATCGAGCGTCAGGGCCTGATTAATAAAGGCTTCCTGTTGCTCCAGGTGCAGGGCCATATAGCCCGCCGCAGGCGCAGCAGATGCTTCTCGTCCAGCGTAACCGAGATAAATACTGTTGTTGAGCGACGCAAACACACGACGCATATGGTGCTGACTCGAGTACCAAGCCCCTTGATTCATAGGCTCTTCCTGACACCAGATCGCATCCTTTAGATTCGGATAACCGCTTAGTACCTGCAGCATTTCCGCCTCTGGGAATGGATAGAGTTGCTCCAAACGAATCAAAACAATGTTTTCTATGCCTCGTTCACGGCGCGCCGCTCTTAGATCATAAAAAACCTTGCCGGAACACACGACCACGCGTTCCACCGCAGACTTATCCAGATCATCCGTTTCGTCGAGCACATTGTAGAAACGACCATTGGCCAGATCTTCTAATGTAGACACCGCCTCTTTGTGCCGAAGCAGACTCTTCGGAGACATGACGACCAAGGGCTTGCGCAGGGGTCGAATACCCTGCCGGCGCAACATGTGGAACACCTGAGCCGGGGTGGTGGGTATACAAACCTGAATATTATGCTCAGCACACAGTTGCATGAATCGTTCGAGGCGCGCCGAACTGTGTTCTGGTCCCTGCCCTTCATAACCATGAGGAAGGAGCATCGTTAGACCACAGAGACGGCTCCACTTGTGCTCGCCACTGGTAATAAACTGATCGATCACCACCTGAGCACCATTAGCGAAGTCACCAAATTGTGCTTCCCAGATAACCAGGCCCGTAGGCGAGGTCGTGGCATAGCCATACTCGAATGCCAGTACCGCTTCTTCTGACAACAGCGAATCATGAATGACAAACTCCGCCTGACCCTCTTTGACATGCTGAAGCGGAACGTAAGTACCTTCGTCACGCTGATTGTGCAGCACGGCATGACGGTGCGAGAACGTTCCTCTGCCAACATCCTGGCCGGTGAGCCGAATCGGGTAGCCATCCTCAAGCAGCGACGCGTAGGCCAGGGTTTCTGCAAAACCCCAATTCAGAGGCAAAGCCCCGGCACCCATCTTGCGGCGATCCTCAAGAATCTTTGAAACCTGCCGCTGCAAGGGGAAGTTATCCGGCGGTTGGTTACTGCTTTGCGCCAAGGCCTGCAAATGATGCAAATCCATGCCGGTATCACAATGCAAAGTCCACTCGTGTCCGAGGTACGGCGTCCAGTCTACGAACAACTCGAGCTTGGGCACCTTGACCAAAGTTGAAACCAAGGGCTCATTGCGGTCCAAAGACCCACGATAGCCGTCCACCAGCGCCTGATCTTCAGCCTCGGTAACAACACCTGCTTCAATGAGACGTCGCGCGTAAATGTCGCGGGTAGTCGGATGTTTGCGAATCGCCTCATACATTTGGGGCTGCGTGACCGCCGGCTCATCCGCTTCGTTGTGACCCCTGCGTCGGTAGCACACAAGATCAATCACCACATCGCGCTTGAACTCATTGCGATAGTCGATCGCCATTTGGGTCACAAACAACACAGCTTCCGGATCGTCTGCATTAACGTGGAAAATCGGTGCCTGCACCATTTTCGCAATATCAGTACAGTATTCAGTGGACCGGGCATCTTCGCGAAGACTAGTGGTAAAACCAACCTGGTTGTTCAGGACGATATGCACCGTGCCACCGGTTTTATAAGCCCGAGTCTGAGACATCTGGAATGTCTCCATCACCACGCCCTGGCCGGCAAACGCCGCATCACCGTGAAGTACGATGGGCCAAACGCTATAACCGTCAGGGTCATTACGTCGATCTTGACGCGCCCTTACTGAGCCTTCTACGACTGGCGAAACGATCTCCAGGTGCGAAGGGTTAAACGCCAGCGCAAGGTGTACTTCGCCGCCAGGAGTCATCATGTTCGATGAAAAGCCCTGGTGGTACTTCACATCGCCGGAGCTTCCGTAAATGGCGCGACCTTCAAACTCTGCGAACAGCTCCGAAGGGTTCTTGCCCAGGATGTTCACCAGAACGTTCAGACGGCCCCGGTGGGCCATGCCAATCACAATTTCTTTTCCGTTGTAGCCACCAATACGCTGAATCATTTCAGCCATCATGGGGATAAGGCTCTCGCCACCCTCCAGACCAAAGCGCTTGGTGCCCGGGAACTTGGAACCTAGAGATTTCTCAAGACCATCCGCTTTTATGAGGCGACGTAGAATCTGACGTTGCACGTCCGGGCCAAAATCAGGAGCGGAGCGCACAGACTCCATCCGCGACATAATCCACTGTCGCTGCTCGGTATCGACGATGTGCATAAATTCCGCGCCTACCGTGTGGCAGTAGGTGCGCTCCAGAGCGCCAATAATATCTTTGAGTGTTGAACCGTCTGTTCCCATCTTGAGCGTGCCTACCTGGAAACTCGTATCCAGGTCTGCAATAGACAACTCATGAAAGCTAAGCTCAAGATCGGGAATATGCTCGCGAGCTGCGAGACCCAGAGGATCCAACTGCGCTTTTTGGTGACCCCGCTGGCGGTAAGCCGAGATAAGAGCAAGTACTTTGACCTGCTTTCGTTCATATTGTGTTGCCTGGCTATCGTGAGCGACTGTCGCTTCAGTACGCACGCGCATCTTGCTGATCCGCGCAAAGCGTTCGCGCACGGCGCTGTGCGGAACCTCGTCGATGAGGGATGTTTTACTTTCGACCCGCGGCAACTTATCGAAGTACTCACGCCACTGCTCAGGCACAGCGTTAGGGTCGATCAGGTAACTTTCGTACAGATCTTCAACGTAAGTGGCGTTGCCACCCGCGATGTGAGAGCTGCGACGAAACAGCTCCATCGTATTTTCTTGCATCTTGCCCCCTAGACGAACAACACACCGGTTTTAAGACGACAGTTAAAACGACAGTTAAGACGACAACCAATGTGTTCCGGGGCAAGATGATTCCACGGTCCCCCGGCCCCGTGGGCGCTACCGATTTCAAGGCAGCGTGGTGGCGCAATTATGCCAGCAAAGCGGGAGGTCTAGAAGGTGTAAAGAGGAGAAATAGGCGGACTTTTCGCGTAAAAATCCGCCCAAGCAGCATTAGGCGGCTCGTTTGAGCAGCATACTGCGGATATGGCCGATCGCACGCGTGGGATTCAAACCTTTGGGGCATACATTCACGCAGTTCTGGATCCCGTGGCAGCGGAAAACACTGAAGGGATCATCTAGGCGCGAAAGCCGTTCCTCGGTTGCTGTATCCCGACTATCTGCCAAAAAGCGATAGGACTGCAACAAGCCCGCAGGCCCGATGAAGCGCTCTGGATTCCACCAGAAAGAGGGACAGCTGCTGGAGCAGCATGCACAAAGAATGCACTCATACAGGCCATCAAGCTTCGCCCGATCTTCGGGAGATTGCAGTCGCTCAATCGCCGGTGCCGGGGTTTCGTTCTGCAAATATGGCTGCACTTTCTCGTACTGGGTGTAGAACATGCTCATGTCTACCACCAGGTCACGGATCACAGGCAATCCTGGCAAAGGCCTTATCACAAGACGGTTGTTCTTTACCGTCTCGGACAATGGCGTGATGCACGCCAATCCATTCTTGCCGTTCATGTTTAGCCCGTCAGAGCCACACACGCCCTCACGACAGGACCGACGGTAAGTCACGGACGCGTCTTGCCGGGCCTTGATCTCTTCGAGAACATCAAGAACCATCACATCCTTACCTCCGGTATCGACCTCGAAGGTCTGCATGGACGGCTCAGCGTCCTGCTCCGGGTTATAGCGATATACACTGACCTGCAACATACAAAAAAGCTCCGTATCGTTGGTTGCGCGAAAGAATCAATAAGTACGAGCCATGGGCTCCATCACGTCCATGATCTTGGGTGCAAAGTTTACATCACGCTTACCGACTCGCTTGTCACCCGGGAAGTACAGTGAATGACAAAGCCAATTCTCATCATCGCGCTCTTGATAATCATCTCGGGCGTGAGCGCCGCGACTCTCGGTACGCTGCTCTGCAGAAATTGCCGTAGCTTCCGCCACTTCAAACAAGTTTTGCAACTCCAGAGCTTCGATGCGCGCGGTGTTAAATGCTTGCGTCTTGTCTTCAACGCCAACGCTATCGATCCGGGGCCGCAAGGACTCCAGACGCTCAATACCGTCGCGCATGAAGTCGCCTTTGCGGAACACGCCAAAGTGGTTCTGCATAACACCCTGCAGTTCTTTACGAAGGTCCGCAACATTCTCGCCCATAGGCGCAGCTTCAAGCTTCGCCAAGCGCTGATTTCCCTCTTCGATGTCTGTAGGCGACGCGTCCCGCGCCTCGATACCTGCACGCAGTGACTCTTCGATGAACAGCCCTGCTGCTCTACCAAAGACCACAAGATCAAGAAGCGAGTTACCACCGAGACGGTTCGCACCATGCACCGACACGCAGGCTGCTTCGCCGCAGGCGTAGAGGCCTGGAATAATATGATCCTGACCCTGGGCATCGATCGTGAGTGCCTGTCCATTCACGTTAGTGGGAATGCCACCCATCATGTAATGGCAGGTTGGCACGACCGGAATAGGTTCTTTAACGGGGTCGGCATGAGCAAAGGTGCGTGACAATTCCAGAATCCCAGGTAATCGGCTCTCAAGTACTTCTTCACCTAAGTGATCCAGCTTTAGGAATACGTGGTCTGCATCTGGGCCGCAGCCACGACCTTCCAGGATTTCCAGCACCATGGACCGAGCCACCACATCGCGGCCCGCAAGGTCTTTAGCGTTGGGCGCGTAGCGCTCCATAAATCGTTCGCCGTCCTTGTTGACAAGGTAGCCGCCTTCTCCACGACAGCCTTCAGTCACCAAGGTGCCTGCGCCGTAAATACCCGTGGGGTGGAACTGCCACATCTCCATGTCCTGCATGGGGAATCCCGCACGCAACGCCATACCAATGCCATCACCAGTGTTGATGTGTGCGTTAGTGGTGGAGGCATAAATACGCCCTGCTCCACCCGTTGCAAAGACCGTGGCCTTGGACTTCACGTAGACCACTTCACCGGTCTCGATACAAATAGCGATAACGCCGACAACCACACCGTCTTGGTTTTTCACCAGGTCGGTAGCGAACCATTCATTGAGGAACACGGTCTTGTTCTTCATGTTGTTTTGGTAGAGCGTGTGCAGCAAGGCGTGACCAGTACGATCCGCAGCAGCACAGGTGCGCGCGGCCTGACCACCCTTGCCAAAATTCTTGGACTGCCCGCCAAATGGCCGCTGATAAATACGGCCCTCTTCTGTGCGAGAAAATGGCAATCCCATATGCTCAAGCTCAAAGATCACCTCGGGTCCCACCGACGTCATGTATTCAATGGCATCCTGATCACCGATGTAATCTGAACCCTTGACCGTGTCATACATATGCCACCGCCAATCATCTTCGGGATCCGAACTGCCGATCGCACAGGTGATGCCGCCTTGAGCTGACACCGTATGTGAGCGCGTAGGGAACACTTTACTGATCACTGCTGTTTTGTAGCCCGACTGAGCCAACTGGAGTGCGGCTCGCATGCCAGCACCACCGCCACCTACAATCACACTGTCAAAAGAAATTGTGCGCATTCGTACTTATGCTCCTGTTCCAGGAATCACCATCAAACTTCAGGCCCAGACTACCTGGATGCCCCAAATCACATATATAACCAGCGACAGCGAAGTCAGCAGCTGCAAGCCAATCCGTAAACCATTGCCTCGGGAACCCATCAGACGTTCCGTCAGGTAATCCGTAAATACACCCCACATTCCGATCCAGGCATGAGCGGCCAGTGACAATATGGCAAGTAATGTAAATGTCTTCATCCATGTCTGCGCGAACAGCATCGACCATTCAAGGTATGACATACCCGTGGCGATCTTAAAGCCCAAAAACACGAAGAACGCTAGAAGGATAACGGCAGTGACACGCTGCACCAACCAATCAGACAAACCCGAGCGAGTAAGACTCGTGACAGGGGCTACCATAATGCGACTCCTACCAGAACGGCACTAACGGCAGTGAGAACAAAGACCAAGCGAGCGCCTAAAATGCCACCCTCCATCGTCTCGCCCACACCAAAGTCCATGATGAGATGCCTGACGCCTGCGAAGCTGTGATAAATCAAGGCGGTAACGATGCCCCAAACCACGAACTTCGCCAGCGGACTTGAAAGCAGATCGCCAAGGCTTGCGAAGCTTTCAGCGCTCGACAAGCTAAGGTCCAAAGCCCACAGCAGTAAAAAGGAGGCCACAACCATGATCACACCGGAAATCCGATGCAATATTGATACGTAGGCAGTAATAGGTAATCGGATAGTACTGATATCGAGATTTACCGGACGGTTGTCTTTCACAGACGGACAGCTCCTGACTCTGGAATGGCCCTAAAGTGGCGTCTTACCCTGCAAGGATTTTCTCGGGTAACAACTAACCACTCGCTTTGTGTCGATGCACTTGAAGATTGCTGAATCACAACCCCCTTACGTCGACACCCTAAAAACCGCGAGAGTATAGAGTTTCGTCAAGTCCATTACAATTGATAGCGGCCAATACTCGACGCCTTGCGTTTGCGAATAAGCCAGAACCTATGACGCCTCCAATTGACAAACGTTTGCCACTGTCTATAGTTGGCGGCCCCACTGAAAACACGCGGGTTTTACCCATGAGTCAAAAGAAAGCAACCCTCATCATTGATGGTATCGAGGGGGCCATAGATCTACCTGTTTACTCAGGCTCTATCGGCCCGGACGTCATAGACGTTGGAGGCCTTACGAGCAAGGGGATGTTCACTTACGACCCCGGCTTTGTTTCAACAGCCGCCTGTGAATCAGAAATTACTTATATCGATGGTGGCAAAGGCGTTCTACTGCATCGCGGCTATCCAATAGATCAGTTAGCCGCGCAGTCGGACTATCTGGAAACCTGTTATCTGTTGCTCTACGGCGAACTACCCACCGCAGAGCAGAGGGAACAATTTGTCAGTACCGTCCACAATCACACGATGGTGCATGAACAAATTCGGACGTTCTTCAACGGCTTCCGCCGAGACGCGCACCCCATGGCTATCATGTGTGGCGTCGTAGGAGCATTGTCGGCGTTTTACCACGACTCTTTGGATATCTCCGATGAGCACCATCGTCAGGTGGCCGCATTCAGACTCATAGCAAAAATGCCCACTCTGGCCGCGATGAGCTATAAGTTCTCCATTGGCCAGCCCTTTATGTACCCGGACAACAACCTCGACTACGCCGAGAATTTTCTGCACATGATGTTCGGCACACCCTGTGAACCAAGCAAGGTATCTCCTGTATTGGCAAAAGCCATGGACAGGGTATTCCTGCTGCACGCCGACCATGAACAGAACGCCTCGACCTCTACGGTTCGCCTCGCAGGTTCTTCTGGCGCCAATCCTTTTGCCTGTATCGCGGCAGGTATTGCTGCTCTGTGGGGACCATCGCATGGTGGCGCCAATGAAGCGGTACTGAACATGCTCGAAGAAATCGGGGATGTGTCGCGCATTGACGAATACGTTGCTCGGGCCAAGGACAAAGACGATCCCTTCCGTCTCATGGGTTTTGGACACCGCGTCTACAAGAACTTTGACCCCCGGGCCAAAGTGATGAAAGAAGCGGCGGATGAAGTGCTCGCCGAACTGGGTATCGAGAACGATCCGCTTCTGGATATTGCAAAGCGCCTCGAAGAAATCGCTCTGGAAGACGAGTACTTCATTGAGAAGAAGCTCTACCCCAACGTGGACTTTTACTCGGGCATCATTCTCAAAGCCATTGGCATTCCCACCAGTATGTTCACGGTGATCTTCGCCGTGGGCCGCACGGTCGGTTGGATAGCGCACTGGAATGAAATGATTTCCGGTAGCTACCGCATTGGCAGACCCCGTCAGCTGTATACGGGTCATGCACAGCGGGACTTCGTGAGCATCGACGACCGTAACTAGAAGCCTATTGCTGGCCTAATGGGCGCGTGGGAGGCGGTGTAGTTATGCGCCTCCCCACACCCCCAAGCGAAGCACCATAGTGATAAGGCGATATACTCAAACATCGCACGCAAGCAACTCTCTCACAGCACACCACAAAAAATAGAGGCACACATGCCCGGATCGCCCGTATCAGCAGATTCACGAGAGGTCTTCCTGACCGCCACCGGTCTGTATACACCTCCCAACTCCATCAGTAACGAAGAACTCGTTGAAAGCTATAATCAGTATGTGGATCTGCACAATGCTGAGCACGCCGACGCCATTGTGGCCGGTGAAATACCCGCGCTCTCGCATTCATCGGCTGAGTTCATTGAGAAAGCATCGGGAATACGCTCACGTTATGTCGTCGACAAAGACGGCGTTTTAGACCCCCATCGTATGACGCCACACATCAGTGAACGCTCCAATGAAGAGCCCTCGGTGATGTGTGAAATGGCGCTGGTAGCTGCGCGTCAGGCCTTAGATACTGCAGGCCTGGAAGCCTCGGAGCTAGACGCCGTCATTTGCGCAGCATCCAACATGCAGCGAGC
The DNA here is from genome assembly GCF_047617445.1 of Congregibacter sp. Lineage (GTDB taxonomy): Bacteria > Pseudomonadota > Gammaproteobacteria > Pseudomonadales > Halieaceae > Congregibacter. Next base: position 4,397 of record NZ_JBLGBE010000060.1, on the reverse strand, counting down.
CTACCCAGCAATGGCCGTCGAAATTCAATCGGCCCTCGGCAGCGGCGGCTATGCCTTTGACATGAACGTGGCCTGCTCTTCGGCGACGTTTGGTCTCCAACAAGCTCGCGATGCCATCAGAAGTGGGAGCGCCAAGAACGTGCTGATCGTCAATCCAGAGATCTGTACCGGACATTTGAACTTTCGGGATCGCGACTCACACTTTATCTTTGGTGACGTCTGTACCGCGATGGTTATTAGCGATCGTCCCGGCCCCTCACAAAGCAACTTTAAGGTACTGGACAGTCGATTGCAGACGATGTTCTCCAACAATATTCGCAACAACTTTGGATTCCTCAATCGCGGTGCCGAAGAGGGCATTGGCGATGTGGACAAATTATTCGTTCAGGAAGGACGTAAAGTATTTAAGGAAGTCTGTCCCGCCGTGGCAACACAGATCAGTGAGCAACTGGCCGCCATGGATATGCTTCCCGCGGATCTCAAGCGCTTGTGGCTGCATCAGGCCAACCTGAACATGAACGTACTTATCGCCAAACGGGTGCTGGGTAGAGACGCCTCGATTGACGAGGCTCCGGTGATTCTCGATGAGTACGCAAACACCAGCTCCGCAGGCTCGGTGATTGCTTTTCACAAGTACCACGATGATTTCGCTGTGGGCGAGCGTGGTGTATTGTGCTCATTCGGTGCCGGATACAGCATCGGAAGCGTAGTACTCGAACGCTGCTAAACCACGTGATCGATCTCCTGGCCAACAGCGCAGATTGATCCGTCTAAGTAGTCAGTATCGATCGCAAAGTGTCCAAGAGGCGAGTGCATTGCTCCTGGGTTCCTACACTGATTCGCAGATAGTCATCGATACGCGGCTTATTCCATCGGCGCACGATCACCCCCTTCTCTCGTAGAGCTTCGAAAATTCGACTACCGCGCACAGAGTCATGCTTCACAAACAAAAAGTTTGCCGAAGACGGCAGCACCTCGAACCCAAGGCTTAGCAGATCACGAGACAAACTGTCTCGACTGTCTACGACGCGGCGACAGCATTGCGCAAACCAATCTTCATCGCGATAGGCCTCGACGCCTGCTCGCTGAGCAACGACGTCCAGAGGATAAGAGTTAAAGCTATCCTTGATGCGTTCAAGACCTTCTATCAGCTCGGCAGAACCAAAGGCCAGCCCTATACGTAAGCCCGCCAGCGCCCGAGACTTGGACAAAGTCTGCACCACGAGCAAATTATCGTACTCGGCCAGCAGAGGGATGGCGGACTCGCCTCCAAAATCAATGTAAGCCTCATCGACTACCAGCAAACGATCCGGCGCAGCTTCGAGAAATTCACGAATACCCTCCAACGGCTGAAGAAGGCCTGTGGGAGCATTTGGGTTAGGCAAAATAATCGCCGCAGCAGCCGTATCGTAATCATCCGGATGCAGTGTGAAGTCATCTCGCAGGGGTATTTGTCGATACTGCACACTGTGCAGTTGACACCAGACCGGATAAAAACTGTAACTGATGTCGGGAAACAGCAGCTCCCTCTCCTGCTTCAGAAGACCCTGAAAAACATGTGACAAAACTTCATCTGAACCGTTTCCAGCGAACACAGAATCCAGACTGATTCCATGGTAGTCAGCAACAGCTTGTCTAAGCGCGGTAGACGAAGGATCGGGGTACCGCAACAAATCATCACCTTCGACAGCTCTTAGCGCATCCAACACCCGCGGTGATGGAGGGTAAGGACTCTCGTTAGTATTGAGCTTTAGCAGCTTATCGATTTGCGGCTGCTCTCCTGGAGTGTAAGGCTCCAAGCGAGTGGTCAGCTCACTCCAAAAACGCCTGCTCATGCTTCGCCACTCTTTAGCAATCTGTGCAGCTCTTCGGGCTTCATATGTCGTACATCACGGCCTGACACGAGATAAATGACCTGCTCCGCAATATTGGTAGCGTGATCACCTACTCTCTCAAGACCTCGCAGCGCCCACATTTCATGCACCACACTACTGATAGACGCTGGATCTCTCTTCATCAATCGGACAAGGCTACTCATCGCAGCGTCGTACTCCAAATCGACCGCGGCGTCATCAAGCACCACGTCTATTGCCTTGGATACATCGAGTCTCGCGAAGCTATCCAGGGCCTCTCTAAGCATTGAGGCTACGTGATTGCTGATTTGCCGAAGCTCCAGTGAGGTGCCTGATGACGCTTGTAACTCAGAGAGCTTCGTCGCCTGTTTGGCTATCCGCGTTGCTTCGTCACCAATACGCTCTAAATCTGTTGTTGATTTTGCCACAGCAAGGACCAGACGAAGGTCACTGGCTGCCGGCTGGCGGCGCGCAAGAATTCTCGAACACTCATCATCAATCTGTAGCTCCATTTCGTTGATCTGATGATCCGCGCGCACCACCAACTGCGCCTCGCCACTATCACGCAACAATAGCGACGATACCGCGCGGCTAAGCTGCTGCTCAACCAAGCCGCCCATCTCAAGGAGATGGTTTTTCATCGCATCTAGTTCCGCATTGAACTGGCCGGATATGTGCTGTTTGTGCTGATCGCCTTGCAAGTTTACTCCTTCTGTCTATTCGAGGTCGGGGTGCAATACTGATGCTCTACACTGAACGACGGTACACAAAACCAGTTCGAATTTTAGCCGTAACGTCCTGTTATGTAGTCCTCTGTCTGGGACTCTCGGGGATTGGTGAAGAGTGTATCCGTTTCCCCGAACTCGACCAATCGACCAAGATTCATAAAGGCAGTCATGTCCGAAACACGCGCGGCCTGCTGCATATTATGCGTCACGATCACGATGGTGTAGCGAGTCTTGAGCTCATAAATAAGCTCCTCGATTCGCAGGGTAGAAATAGGATCGAGAGATGATGCAGGCTCGTCGAGCAGCAAGACCTCAGGCTCTACGGCTATGGCCCTAGCAATAACCAAGCGCTGTTGTTGCCCACCGGACAACACCAAAGCGTTCTCGTTCAAACGATCTTTAACCTCATCCCACAAGGCGGCCGAACGCAATGCCCGCTCGATAAGTTCATCCAGAACACGCTTCTTGTTTAGACCCTGAATGCGCAAACCAAAGGCCACATTTTCGTAGATGCTTTTCGGAAAGGGATTCGGTGACTGAAACACCATACCCACACGGCGGCGTAACGTTGCCACATCTACACCCTTTGCGTAAACGTCCTCGCCATCAAGCCAGACGTGTCCGCTGATGATACTGCCTTCGATGAGATCGTTCATACGATTGAAACAACGCAACAAACTCGACTTCCCACAGCCCGAAGGGCCGATAAATGCCGTTACTCGCTGTCGAGGAATCTCAAGACTGACATTGTGCAAAGCCACATTCTGACTACGCAGATAGTGCAAGCTTAAGTTATCCACCTGCAAACAGACGTCCGAATTCTGAGTCGGAGTTGGCGCACGCTTAAGAGCCTTCACGTCAATACTGTGGTTTTTCATCTAGATAGCTTCTTGTGGTTTAAACGCATTGCGTAAACGACTGCGCAATAAAACTGCCGCGATGTTCAACAACAAAGCAATGACGACCAGTAATAAGGCTGTGGCAAAAACAAGTCCCTCAACAGTCTCCAGGTGCGTGCTTTGAAATCCCAGGTCATACACATAAAAACCCAGGTGCATGAATTGTCGATCGAGATGAAGATAGGGATACTCCGTGCTCACAGGAAGACCCGGCGCGTATTTCGCCACACCTATTAATAGCAACGGCGCGACCTCACCTGTTGCTCTAGCCACGGCTAGAATCAGACCGGTGAGCACTGCCGGTGATGCTGCCGGCAAAACAACATGCCAGAGCGTCTCAGCTCTAGTGGCGCCTAAGGCCAAACTTCCTTCGCGCAGACTAGCGGGCACCCGAGCCAAGCCCTCCTCCGTCGACACAATAACGACCGGGAGGGTCAGCAAAGCCATGGTCAGCGCGGCCCATAGCATTCCCGGCGTTCCCAAGGTCGGTGCGGGAAGGCGATCTTCAAAAAAAAGTGCATCTAAGGATCCACCAACAGCGTAAACAAAAAAGCCCAAGCCAAAAACGCCGTAAACAACCGAGGGAACCCCCGCCAGATTGTTGACCGCAATACGTACCAGCCGAGTGATGGGACCTCGCTGGGCGTACTCCTGCAGATAGATCGCCGCCAGAACGCCCAGGGGAGATACGACCACGGCCATGAGCAGTACCAAGATCACCGTACCAAGAATTGCCGGAAACACCCCACCCTGCACATTACTGCGACGCGGCGACTCACTGAGAAAACGTCCGATAGCGCCGGCAAAGTGCGTGACCTTTTCGGACATCATCATGGAATTGGGTGCATACGCCGCTTTCATATCCATGAGCGGGACGTCCACTACACGGCCAGAGGCCAAACGAAGCTGAAAGACGG
>NZ_JBLGBE010000059.1:0-21863 GCF_047617445.1 Congregibacter sp. | reverse complement strand
ACCTGTTGCGCGATCTTCGTCGGGATAAATTCACCCAGGGGGTCACCGCCAAACGCTGGCGCTTTGGCATTCAAATACATGCCTGGCTTGCCCTACATCCCCGACTTTATCAACGAATCACAAGTCTGGCCGTTAACCTAATGCACAGAATCGGTCGTAGCGACGGCGTGATTCGCAAGCTCCCTTTTGCCGGAGGCTGGCTTGAGGCCCGGGACTTGCCGACACCTGCAGCCAAAACATTCCAGCAAATGCATCAGGAGTCCCTTCAAAAATGAGCGCAAGTGACGCCGAAAGAGAAATTTTTGCACGGATACGCGGTGCCTCAAGACGCAGTTCTCCGGAACAGGTCGCAGCGGAACTCAGGGCTCTCCAAAGCCCTCGCGCTGCAATGCTGCCGACACCTGATCTTTGCGAAGCTCTGCAACGTAATCTGCAGCGCAACGGCGCGACCACCGCTGTGGTTAAGACGCGCAGCGAGGCCGTGCTGGAGATTTCGCAGTTTATTGCACGAAAGCATCGACAACGACGAATAGTGACGGGTCACGACCCTCGTCTGGCGGCCCTGCCTTGGCGCGACGGCGGCCTACTACCACGATTTGATGTTGCCCAAGCCGGGGACACAGTGTCGGTAAGCTATGCCCAATGCGCGGTGGCAGAAACAGGTTCTCTGGCCTTGTTACTCGATCGGAACAACCCGGCACTCAACAGCCTATTGATTCAAGATCATCTGATACTCATCGATCGCGATGATATACATGCAAGACTCGAAAGTATTTGGGGACAGGCTAGCCTAAGCAGCGCCGGCTCGCGTCCCCGGGGAATGATGATGATATCCGGACCCTCTAGCACCGCGGACATCTCCATGCAACTGGTGCTCGGAGCACATGGGCCCCGGGCACTGCATGTCATTATTGTGGGAACTGCCTCGAAGTAAACATCAAGGCAGCCTTTATCATAAAGACTTGTACATGAACTTCTGCCCGCCCACTGAAGCTTCATACATCAAGCCCCCGCGAGCGATGGTGAAGATGGCGAGTCCTTTTCGATAGCCACTGTTCGATACGTTAGCGTCGTTGCGTCCACCGCTGGCACTGGTCGCTGTACCGCCTCCGGTGTTCGCTTCTGCAGAGACACCGGCGGTAATCGCTACGGCTGTAGCCTGGGCGCTAAATTCAAAGTTGCCCGAGGTGAAGCTCTTAAACGCACGTTCGTCCTCCAAAAAAATCATCTGACTGAAAGCCTGCGCGCCCATCTGCAATCCCACAGTGAGCTGAGTCATAGTGGTGTCACCCACGTACATCCCTTTAGCGTAAACACGCCCCGAGCCGTGCGACCCGCCGATACCAAAACCACCCTTACCAATGGTGGGAAACACAACATAGCCATAGGCATTGTCAAAAAACGGTCCGGTTTGCTTTGCCGCGCGAAACGACTGAAGCGCATCGTCGTACTCTCCGGCAAGAGCGAGAGGACTAACAAACATACATAGCAGGGCCGCAAGGCCGAATAAACGTTTAAACATGATGCAAAAAATCCTCAATTAGGCGCAGACCACCAAGATTGCCAGCCTGCACAGCTCATGTGATCGTAAGTCTACCAGTCACTCATGATCGCAAGCACGTCACACACCCGACAACTGTAGGCCCATTCATTATCGTACCAGTTCAAAACCCGCAAATAGCGACCGCCGGTTACCGCGGTAAATCCACTGTCATAGATAGACGAATGGCTATTGCCAATCACATCTGTCGACACCAAGGGCCGATCACTGTACTGGAGTATGCCCTGCATACGCGGGGAGTCCGCCGCGGCCCGCACAGCACGATCTACTTCTTCGACTGATACAGTCCGAGATAGTTTCACAAACAAATCTACGACTGATCCGTCGGACACCGGCACTCGAGAAGCAATACCATGTAAACGACCCTTCAAATCTGGAAGCACAACGCCCACCGCTTTCGCAGCTCCGGTCGAGGTGGGAATAATATTTTCCGCTGCAGCACGACTACGTCGCCAATCAGAGTGCGGCACATCCGCCAGACGTTGGTCATTGGTGTAGGCGTGCACCGTATTGATAACGCCTTCGAGAATGCCAAATTCTTCATGGAGGACTCGCGCCATCGGAGCCAAACAATTGGTTGTGCAGCTGGCATTGGACACTATACGGTGGGATTCATTGAGGCCCTCGTGATTCACACCAAGCACCACCGTATAATCAATCTCGTCCTTGGCCGGCACAGTGAGCACCACCCGCGGCGAACCCGCGTCAATGTGCATTTGCAGCTGCTCACGGGAGCGAAAAACCCCTGTGGACTCAACCACTGCATCCACACCAAGTTCTGCCCAGGGCAATGCAGAGGGTGCTCGCTCACTCAGCATGCGCACCCGACCTTTGGGCGTAACAAGATGATCGTCATCCAAAGACAAATCATGTGAAAACGGCCCCATGACCGTATCGTATTTCAATAGATAGCGGAGCACGTCGTGATCGAATAGGTCATTTACCGCCACGACCTCGATGTCATCACGCTCTTCAAGAATGCGAAACACCGAGCGTCCAATTCTCCCAAATCCATTGATAGCGACTCTCATGACGAGACCTCCTGTTGACGATCAAGTTCGGCGTATAGTCTCGCCACATCTAACATGCGTGCTGCATGCCCACGAGTTTCGTACCAACCCAGGGTCTTCATAAAGTGATCCCCGGCTTTCAGCGTACCCTTGGCATCAAACAGCAGCGAGTAGTCACTCCCCAGTACATCTGATGAAACAATCGGATCCTCCACCACTGAAACACTACTGGGGTACTTCTGTGCTCCGGCTCGCATAATTTCGTTGACATCCTCAGCCGTCACAGTGTCGGAGTCGAGAATCAGCGTAGTGTCGAGCAGACAGCCTTCCTGCACTGGTACATTCAATGTGGAGGTATGTATCTTGCCCGCGAAGCTCGGCAATATGTGTCCAAGCCATCGGCCTGCATCGTGCCCATTGGGGATAATGTTCTTTGGTGCCGCGCGACTGCGTCGGTAGTCGCTACCCGCGTAGTCCTGAAGTGCTTGATCAGAGGTGTAGGCATGCACAGTCGTCATGCTGCCGCACTCAATCACAAAATGCTCTGACAAAATGTGAAGCAACAAGCAAAGTGCCGAAGTGGTGGGTGATGCAGCAGAAATCATTCGATCCCGAACGTCTGCGGAACTTCCATTGATCTCGGGAATAACAATCCGGTCGATATTGTCATCAGGCAAGGTGCGAATAACCACACGGGGCGCACCGCCGGCGAGATGCGATCGCATATCGGCCTCCGAGCGATAAACACCGGTAGCATCAATCACCATATCCACATCGAAAATATCCCAGGGCATTTCTGCGGGAGTATCGATGGACATGAGCCGCGTTCGCTGACGGTCCGTGGAGAGGAAGTTTCCTTCCAGCCGAAACTGCGTGGGGTCCTGCGCTTCAGACTGCAGTAGGTAATGCAATATGTCGGGGCGGCCAACATCAGCAACCGCAATAACGGCAATGTCGGATGACGCTGCGGCAAGCTCATAAATCTGCCGTCCGGTCTGGCCAAAGCCCATGATCCCTAAACGTATGGGTCTGCTTCCATCCATCACAACGTCCTCCCGAACAAACCAATGCTGAGTTTATGTACCTGAGTGTTGCACCCACCATGTGCAGAGTCAAAGTAGCATCAAAAGGAGCAATCCGAGAGCAGATTACCGGCGTAAAAAACCCTACAAAGGAGAACCTCTATGAATCAAGCAGTCGCGACTCAAACCCTTGAATTTGCTGAAGACATGAGCCCCGAGGCGCACAGTGTGCGGCAGGCGTTACTTGAACGCGGTCTAGAGACACCGCTCGTGGATAATGGCCTGACCCGCCAGCAGAAATATGAACGAATTCGCGACAGCTTTCGCGAGATCACCGAGACCCTGGGACTGGATCTACGTGATGACAGTCTTCAGGAAACTCCTCACCGCATCGCAAAAATGTATGTGGACGAAATCTTTAGTGGACTGGACTACAGCCAGTTTCCAAAGATATCCGTCATCGAAAACAAGATGCAGGTGGAAGAGATGGTGCTCGTTGACAAAATAGACCTCGTCAGCACCTGCGAGCATCACTTCGTGACCATAGACGGCACAGCACGCGTGGCCTACATACCCGGCGACAAAATCATTGGACTGTCAAAGATCAACCGTATTGTGCGGTTTTTTGCGCAAAGACCACAGGTTCAGGAACGACTGACACAGCAGGTATTGGTTGCCCTGCAGACCCTGCTGGACACCGAGAATGTGGCGGTCACCATTAACGCTGTTCATTACTGTGTGAAGTCTCGCGGGGTTATGGACAGCAATTCCTCTACCCGAACTACAGCCCTGGGTGGCGTATTCAAATCCGATACAGCAACTCGCGGTGAGTTCCTACGCTAGCACTACTCTTACCAAGGCATGAGCACACTCTAGACGCGTTTTGCCAGCCAGCTATCTAATGCGTTGGCAAAACGCTGTTTGTCCGTGTTATCCAAAGGCGGAGGACCACCCGTGTTAACGCCGCTATCACGCAACTCAGTCATAAAGTCCCGCACGGCTAATCGCGATCGAGCATTCTCAGCGGTATAGCGTTCCCCTCGGGGACTGATTGCCAAAGCACCCCGCTCTACCACTTCTGCTGCAAGCGGAATGTCCTGCGTGATCACCAGATCGCTGACCTCCAGACGCTTGAGAATCTCGCTGTCAGCCACATCAAAGCCTGCGGGAACCTGCACAAACTGTAGGTAGGGTGACGCCGGCACCATCATGGCATGGTTAGCCAGAAGGGTGACAGCGCATTGAGAACGTGTCGCTGCACGAAAGAGGATTTGCTTGATGGGCACCGGGCAGGCATCGGCATCAACCCATATCTGCCCGGATTTTTGATTCATCGTAGTCAGATTCTATGAACCAGAGTTAGGCCCAGTGAATCAGAACTTCCCGCTGCTCCGCGGACTTGCGCGCAAGACCTTCTCCGAGCTCACCAAAGAGTTCTTCGATCTTGTCCCGGCGAATTTTCAGAGTGGGCGTAAGCACCTCATTCTCAATGCCCCAGGGCTCTGTGCTGACAATCACGGCACCGATACGCGCATGCTTTTCGATTTCGTCATTAATCGCAGCGACACTCTCTCGAATAGACGCTTCTACTACGTCTTTGCTTTCACCAGCGGCGGCATCGGTGAGCACGGCAATCATCACCGTCTTGGAGAAGCCTCGACCGATAAGACATTGCTGCTCAATGAACGCGTTCTTTGCGAACATGCCTTCGATAGGTGGCGGAGCAACAAATTTGCCCTGAATCGTTTTGAAGTAGTCCTTCACCCGACCAGTAATGTAGATAAAGCCGTCTTCATCCACTTTGGCCTTATCTCCGGTATGCAGCCAGCCATCGCGAATCAGTTCAGCGGTTTTATCTGGCTGCTTGTAGTAACCGGGAGTACAACCGTTCGCGCGCACCGCCAACTCACCTTGCTCGGTGATTTTGTATTCAACCTCACCGACAGGCTTTCCGATGGAACCAATTCGTCGAGTATCGTGACTGCTGACAATAAGTCCCATGGCTTCCGTTTGGCCAAAGCCCTCCATCAGCTTAAGTCCCATAGAATCCCACCAATGAATCAGCGGTGGAGGCGTAGGTGCCGCTGCTGCAAGGCAGAACTCCACTTCGCCCAGGCCCATAGTATCGAGCACCAATTTCCCAATGCCTTCGGCGTCTTCCTTTAATGCGTTCTCAAGCGCTTCCTGACCACCAAACTTACCGATGACTGCCTGCTGGAATTGCTCCCAAATTCTTGGTGGTCCAAAAAACATGTGGGGGCGCGTCCTCTGAAGATCGCGCAGGATGTGCTCCAAGGACTCGTTGAAATTTACCTCTCCACAGCAAAACAGCGATGAGTACTCAACGATTTGCCGCTCGGCAATATGTGCCAGCGGAAGGTAAGAGAAATAACGCGGCTGATCGCGCACTCCAAACGCGTCGATAAATCGGCTAATAGGAACAATGTTGCTCTCGTGTGTCTGGATGACACCTTTGGGTACGCCGGTGGTACCCGAGGTAAACACCAGAGACATCATGTCGTCCGGCGCGCACTTGTAGCTGATATCTTTACCCTCGCCCTCAGCGAGCAATTGATCCCAGGTAAGGTGATCGCCTTCGATCTCAACACCCGGCAGCGCTACTATGGTGATATCGGCAGGCAGCACCGGACGTACAGCCTCCCAATTAGGGCTTTCGCCCACAAAAATCACCTTGGATTCGGTAAATTCGGCGATGTATTGCGCAGTTCCCGCGGGGAGTGTCGTAAACATGCTCACCGTCACGTTCCCCGAGCGAATTACTGCAAGGTCAGCCATGAACCAGTGCGATCGATTACGCGAAAGCATGATCATGCTTTGGCCGTGACCAAATCGAGCCTCGAGTGCCGCGGCAACGGCGTTAACTTGACGTCGAGCTTCAGCCCAACTGTAATCGACACTGCCCTCCTCATGAAGGTCACGCATCCAGATTTTGTCGCCCCGGGTGTCAGCCCAGTGGTCAAGGAATTCAGGCAGGGTTTGGTAGTCCATTATCTTTTTATCTCCACAATCAACGCTTATTTAATGACGACTTTCAAATAACACTAAACAATTACTCCAACCACTCAAGGGTTCGGGCTCCCGCACCCTGAGGTGTTCCTCGTTGCTCCAGGCCTGTGTCGCCCATACCAGGACTCTGAGCGTTATTGAGCACCTGAGGAAGGGGCAGAAGTTGGCTCGCGCCCCATCCGTGCTGCGGCAGCGGCAGTAATAAATCCTGCACATCCACCACCGACACAAAACTATAAAGTAGCTGAATTGCCACGCCGCTACCCAAACTTTCATCGCGGTGTATACGCTGTGCCGCGCTAACTCGACGTTCAGCATCAAAGATCATTATCAAATAATCTCCCTCAATGCGGGCGGTGCCCCAATCGACATTAAGAAGATCAGCGCCCGCCCAACCAAGGCTCAAGCCCAGAGCCGACTCACGCACCTCCCATGCTTCCCATGCCATCAACAGCTGATCTTCGCGGCTAGCAAAGCGCAGCGGAGGACCCAGCTGAGCAAGGACATTCGCTAGGCTTTTGCCCTGTGCATCCCGTTCAAAGTTCTCTGGTAGCGTCTCACCCAGTTCGTAGTGCCACTGCGTACATCCACCAAGGAGCACACTAAGGCTCAGCAGAAGAACAGAGGCGCTACTCCTCATCAGAAGCTGCAATCCACCCGGAGTAATCGGCAAGAAGATCGTTCTCATCAAAGATGAACACAGCTCTATCGTATCGCGCAGTGATATCAAAACGGTTGTAAACGACCAATATCAGGCCTTCACCCTGGGAGGACTCATTCAAGTAATACAAGACGGTCTCGTCGCCTAGGCTGACGAGCTGCGAAGGCGGCCCCAGCTCGGCCATCACCTCTCCACGTGTGGTCACCCCTTCTTGAAAACGATCCAGTGTGGCTTGGTCCCAATTCACCTCGACCCCGCGCTCGGAGTCATACTGTGCGCACGCCGTGAGCAACAGTACTGCCAGAAAAACCAGTGGTCGAAAGCCTGAAAGAACCATTAAATTTTATCCAAGGTGTTAAAACGGGCCCGGGATCATAGCCCAGAATACCTGAGCATGACACTCAAGAATTCTTACCAGGGAATTGCTTCTCCAGCCCAATCCAAGTAGGACAACTGACCATCGGGGACCTGCGCTTCTAAAACCCGATCGAGGCGTTCAGCGACAAAGCCAGGGGCGAAAAGCTTGCCCTCTGGTACGCCGCGTTGAAAGGGCTCAGAGAGTGCCGTATCTACCGTGCCCGGATGGAAAGAAATAAGCTTTACGCCCTTCGCCCGCCTCGCGAGCTCTATAGAAGCCGACCTAAGGCCCATATTGAGAGCGGCTTTAGCACTGCGGTAGCTGTACCAACCCCCCAGTCGATTATCTCCGATACTTCCCACGCGAGCGCTTAACACTGCGATGCGACAATCGGGGTTTTTGCGAAGCCCCGAAGCCAGAGCGGCCAGCCATAGCATGGGGAGCACGCAATTGACGCGATAAACCTCCTGCATGGCTGCCAACTGCAGCGCATCCAGGGACTTTTCCGGCCCGTAAGACGGGCCATGCAGGGTACCCAGGGCAATCACTATTCGAGATAGGCGCGGACTTCCTCGCAAAATTTGCTGCGCCATTTCTGCGATATGATCCTCAGAATGATCTGTACTAAGCGGACGAAGACCCACAGTAGACGTAAGTTCGGCGCTGGCCTGCCGGCTCACGGTCCACACAGCATCGAAACGAGAGTCTTGACTCCAGCGCTGTGCTACCGCGCTGCCGATCCCGCCTCCCGCACCAACTACCAGCCCCTGTATCGCTGTGACACTGTCACTCACTACAATCTCCTATACCCAACAATTATCCCAAATAGATTACGCAGTCTCATCGTGAGCAGATGTAACATCGGGAGCTGCCGCAGCTGTGGAGAGACTATCTTAGGAGAGCGACGTTGAGGGAACAACACTGGGTATTTGGTTACGGATCGCTAATATACAAAGTCGACTTCCCTTACCTGGATCGCGAGGTCGCTCTGTTGAGAGGCTGGTCGCGGCGCTTTTGGCAAGGGTCTCACGATCATCGAGGCACGGCTGAATCTCCCGGACGGGTTGTCACACTTATCCAGGACGAAGACGCGTTATGTCGTGGGGTAGCATTCCTTGTCGAGGAATCCGTCTTTGAACATTTGGATCACAGAGAGAAAAACGGCTACGAAAGGCATAGCACCAAACTGCATCTCGAACATCGGGACGAAACCGTTACGGGAACGTTTTACATCGCCACATCGGATAATCCCGCCTTTTTGGGCGATGCCCCAGATTCCGAGCTTGCAAAGCACATCGCCCATAGCCAGGGACCAAGTGGCAGCAACGCGGACTACCTACTTTCGCTCGCTAATGCGCTGCGGGATATTGGAGAACACGACGAGCACGTCCAGAACTTGGAGCGGCATTTACTGGCGCTCAAGCAAGCCCCCTGAATGCATCGCAGGCATTCGATCGGTTATCAGTCAATCAGCCGCCCAAAAAGGTGACCACCTGATAGGCGATGAGCGCGAATACGTAAGCCATGCCGCTGTACACCAAGAACATGCGTATCGCCAGCTTGTTAGAGCCCGCTTCCTTACTCAAAACGGCCAGGGTGGACACACACATGAGCGCCACGGCGAAAAACACCAGAAGCGCTACACCCGAGGCAAGCCCCAGGTCGCTGTTTTGAATCTGAGCGACCAGAGGAACCATGTTCTCTTCTGCTCCCTCGATACCAAACATCACGCCCAGCGTGCCGACAAACACTTCTCGTGCGAGAAACGAGCTCATTACGGCGACGCCATAGCGCCAGTCCAAACCTATGGGAGCGAACACAGGCTCTACAAAACGACCTATCTGACCTAACCAGGACGCACCCAAGTCGGCGCCGTAGTTGGGGAAGTATCCGAGCACCCAGATCACGACAGTAACGGTGATAATGATGCCGCCGGCCTTGGTAATGAAGTGCTGAGAACGCCGCCAGGACTTGCGCAGTAATGGGACGAGCGTCGGCAGGCGATAAGCAGGCATCTCGAGAACAAAAGGCAAATCAGACTCCTGTTGGGTGCTAAAGCGAGAAACCATCGCTGTCACCAGAAGTCCACAAAGCATCCCAAACAGGTACACCATAAACATCGCCAAACCTTGATAACCCACCAGTCCACCCAGGGCCGTGGTACTGGGGATAAACGCCGCAATTAGCAGGGTATACACCGGAAGTCGTGCCGAGCATGGCATCAAAGGTATGGCCATATAGGTGAGAAAACGTCGGCGCGGCGAATCAATGGAGCGTGCGGCATAAATACCCGGGATCGCACAAGCGACGCCGGAGAGCATGGGGATAAAACTCTTACCGGTGAGACCAAAAAATCGCAGGGGGCGGTGGCATATCAGCGCTGCTCGCGCCATATAGCCTGAATCCTCCAAGAGGCCAATCACAAAAGTCAGTACAAAAATTTGCGGCACAAAGACCAAAAAGGCGCCAATTCCGGAGAACAGCGCGTCTGCCGCAAAATCCTGCACAAGCTTGGGTGCCAGCATGGGCACCACTAAATCAGACAGCCAAGCCAACCCCGACTCCACGGCGTCCATGGCCGGCGCTGACCAGGTGAAGATAGATTGGAACAGCAAATACATAATCGCAAAAAATGCGATACCGCCAAAACCTGTGTGCAGAAAAAAAGCGTCCATACGATTTTGAGTGCGGAGTAATACATCCCCCTTGGGGCCGTAGTTCCGAGCAAGCTGATGAGCGTTACCGCGGAGCAGAATATCGGGATCCTGATTGTCGCTTGGGCACTGCGGGTTCGAGAGCTGTTCTCTAATAGTCTCATCAAGATGATCAAGACCTTGTCCGGTGCGCGCAGAAATACCCAACACCGTTGCCCCCATATCACGACTTAGGGCTTCTAAATCCATACTAATGTGGTGGTTTTCCAGCACGTCAATCATATTAGCCAGGACAAGCACTGGCTTACCGGCCCGGCCACATTCGCGGATTACTTGCAGCGCAAAATACAAACTTTTTTCCAGGCGCGTGACATCAATCACGCACATTACGACACCCAACTCAGGATTCTTAAGCGCCAATTCAAACTGCTCAACGGCAACCTGCTCCTCTCCTGATATGGCCTGGAGCGAGTAGGTCCCAGGATAATCATAGAGCGTGACACCCGCGTGTCCGGACAACTTTCCGCTGGCGATCTCCACGGTAATACCAGGAAAGTTAGCTACCCGGTGCTGAAGCCCCGTGAGGCGGTTAAACAACAGGGTTTTTCCGCAGTTAGGGCTACCGATCAGCAGCGCGCTGTGGCGAGTCTGGGGCATGGAATCAGTCATGGGCTTCGGGCCGCACCCGAATATGAGCGGCTATTTGATCGTCGAGTGAAAATACGGTGTTCGCGACTCGATACACCTTGGGAGCGCCTAACGCGGGCGCCTGCAGACAGCTCACAAGCTCCCCAGGGTGAAAGCCCAGTTCCATCAATCGGATCCGGTATTTATCCTGAAGAGCGTCATCAAAGCCATCAATCGCGCCACATTGACCTCGGGTCAATGTCCAAAGAGATACGGTCACACTATTCCTGTTCGCTACGGCGCTGTTGCGCTTGCCAGAGTTGCGAATAATACCCGTTCTCAAGAAGCAGGTCATGGTGTTTCCCCTGCTCCACCACATTTCCATCCTGTAAAACCAGAATTCTGTCTGCATCGACGATGGTGGAGAGCCTATGGGCGATCACTAGCGTCGTGTGCTGCTGGGCCATGGCGGTAAATGCATCCAGCACCGCCTGCTCAGAGCGACTATCCAGGCTGGAGGTCGCTTCGTCGAACACCAAGATAGGCGCATCCTTGATCGCTGCACGAGCGATTCCGACCCGCTGCCGCTCTCCTCCCGAGAGTTTCAGGCCTCGCTCCCCTACTACCGTATCAAGACCTTCAGGAAGACGATCGACAAAATGCTCCAGGTGCGCGGTCTGGATCGCCTTCGTCAAAGCTGCTTCGTCTGCATCTGGGTTGCCGTAGCGGATATTCTCCCGAAGACTGTCGTTAAACAGCACACAGTCCTGCGGCACGATAGCGATCTGACGCCTGAGAGACTGCTGAGTCAGATCGCGCAGATCCTGGCCGTCGATCAGAACCTGTCCGGATTGCGGGTCATAAAAGCGAAACAAAAGTTTGACCAAAGTGGACTTCCCACCCCCACTCGCCCCCACAACCGCCACCTTCTCACCGCCCCGGATGGCAAAATTGACACCACTTAGGATCGGCCGTCCATCATCATAGGCAAAGCTAACGTCACGGAACTCCAGCGCCGCGTCTTTGACCTTCAATTCACTGGCGCTCAGTTTATCTGCAACTTTCGGGCGTTTATCCAATAGCTCAAACAAGCGCTCAATGTTTGCCAGGGAGCTCTTTATCTCTCGGTACACAAAACCCAGAAAACCCAGAGGCATAAACAGCTGCAACATAAACTGGTTTACAAGAACGAAATCGCCAAGGGTCATGTCTCCCCCCTGCACCTGCCAGGCAGCCAATGCCAGCATGCAGGTCTGGGAAACCGCAATAATCAGTGCCTGCCCGCCATTGAGTGCAAACAGTGACAAGCGATTCTTACGTCGAGCCGACTCCCAGGTTGCCAGAGAATCATCGTAGCGCTGGGCTTCGAACTCCTCGTTTGTGAAGTACTTTACGGTTTCATAGTTCAGCAGGCTGTCCACCGCACGGGTATTGCTGCTGGAATCCGCCTCGTTCACCTCGCGGACGAAGCGGGTGCGCCAAGCGGTAGCGCGAAAGGAATACAGTCCATAGAAAAGGACCGAAGCGAGAACAATCACCGCATAGGGCCATCCGTAACTGAACAGCAAGATGCCCGCCACCATGGCGATCTCAAAGAGCGTCGGCGCGATGTTAAAAATGAAAAACCGCAGCAAGAAACTGATGCCGGAAGTACCGCGTTCAATATCCCGCGCCAGCCCCCCGGTACGGCGGTTAAGGTGGAAATCTAAATCAAGGCTGTGTACATGCTCGAAGACCTGCAGCCCGATGCGTCGCATGGCTCGCTCGGTGACACGGCCGAACAAGGTATCCCGCAGCTCACCAAAGAGAGCATTCGCCAACCGCGCAGCTCCGTAGGCAAGCACCAGTAACAGCAGAAACGTCAGGGGAGTCGCCGCAGCGCCGGCATCGAGACCATCCACCAGCGCCTTGAGCAAAAACGGTATGAGCAGCAGACCACCCTTAGCCGCTATCAGACACAACAAAGCGAGCAGCACACGCCGGCGATTCTCTTCAAGAACCGGCGCGAGTCGGCGGTAGATATCCCCCAGCAAACCCGGCTTAAGAGGCTCTGTACTACCGGCGTTGTCAAAGCCCTTCACGATGGATCAACAACAGAAGTTGACGTCTGAACCGACACGTTCCACAGACCATCATGTTCCTCGGCCAATGCAAGGTATTCCAGTTTTTTTAAGGCATCTTCGATTTCAAAGTCCAGACGCGCATACCAACGCAGGGCAAACCAGTCCTCGATCACCGAATCCAGTTCTTTTGCCGATAGCGCTCTGGCTTCTGCCAACAAAAAGTACAGCGCGACGAAAGCCTCCTTACACTCAGAATCCTCAGCATCATCCAGAACGCGGAGCAAAACACCGGCGTTGTTATCCAGCAACTTAAAGTACAGGTCTCTGGTCAACGCCTGCCGAAAACGTTCCTTGCGATTGCGATAACTCGACCACTGCTTCCACAAATAGACTCCCAGCGCCGCGATGCCAGCGCCAATCACCAGCAGGCCTCGTTTGTCGAGGGCTACGGGCTCGCTGTGCAGTCCCAGCCAAAACCCTCCCAGAGCGCCCAAAAGAAGCAGCGGTGCACCGAGCTTGGTTGTGGCTACGATCGCCCCACTGGCGAGCGCAGGAATTCCAATGAGCAGCCGGTCCGTCCAGCGCATGGCGACCCGTGTATTGGGAAACAGCATTTCCAGATCCGCATCAGGCACGTTTTGAAACAACTTAATCATGACTCTTCCGGGCGTGAACTCGCTATCGGTCTTGGCCCCGCGGTCGGCAAACCTCAAAAATAAGACGACACGCTCATAGTTTAGAAAACGTACTTGGCGTTTGATCAAACCGAACAGTAACTTGACGGTCGCGGTGCGCTCACTGCTACCCCGACAAAAAAGCATGACATCGCCAAAGTCTTTTAGATCGACGCGCAAACGTATCTGGAACAATGACTTGCTGCGAAAAGCCTTTTTCAACTGCCCCTCGGATAGCTCTTCGTAATTGGCGCGATTAAGCAAAAAAGCCAATCGCTCAGTGAGCTGTTTTACAGCTTCATCCTGCGGTAAAGCGCTATCGGGGAACTGCCGAGTATCGGCATCGGGGTCCAGATCTGCATAGAGGTCCTTCAGAGCCTGGCGACTGTCATGAAAATCATTCCTGAAGTTCTCGCTGATAGCGAGAACGGCCCCCTCAAACCGACGCTCTTGCGCAGGGCCTAGACGCGCCTCCGATCGCAACATTTGCAATAGATCGCTGCGCCGAAAGGGGATAAACCTGAAGCCTGCGAGCGGCGTTACCAAAGGTTCATCCACTGCTTTCTCAGCAAGCAAACTGTCGCTCACGCTTTCCTGTGCCGAACTTACAGACAATTGGACACTCCCTAAATCAATGATGTGTTGGGCTAATGAATCACTTTGACAGCTTGTCATTGCACTGACTCACGATCAAGATAACGCCCCAGTTTGGACCTGGACACGCAAAGCAACATGAGCTCGGATTTTTGATGGCCATAGCCGGCGGCCTTTTAATGGGTGCCGCCGCCGTCATATTACTCTCCCTTGCTGGCAGAGTGGCCGGCGTCAGCGGCATTCTTTGGGGCGCTCTCACTGAACAAGCGACCTATCTGTGGCGCTGGCTGTTTCTCATCGGACTGATCATTGGCGGCGCTGCACTCTTTGGCATCGGCTGGGGGGTGTACGGCTTTTGTCCGGGGCCAGCCGTGACGGCATTGTTTTATGGAGACCCCAAAACCTACTACTTTGTGATGGCTATGATCGCCGGCATGTGGATCGCCTCTCGTCTGGAGTCCCGCGCTCAGAATGTCTGATTCTTTTCTTTCGCTAAACGCGATTCGCAGCTCCGCAGAGCTGGTCTATCAACATATGCCAGCCACAGCGCAGTTTGCCTGGCCGATGCTGCGTGATGAGTTGGGTGCCGATATCTGGGTAAAGCACGAAAACCATACGCCGACCGGAGCCTTCAAGATCCGCGGAGGAATCACCTTCATAGATTGGTTAAAACGAACACACCCTGAGTGCCGTGGTATCGCAACGGCGACTCGCGGAAATCACGGGCAGAGCCAAGCTCGCGCCGCTTCTGCAGCCGGTCTTGAGGCAAGCATTGTTGTACCCCACGGTAATGCCCGCGAGAAAAACGATGCCATGCGCAGCTTTGGGGCCACGTTGATCGAGTTTGGGGAAGACTTTGATGAAGCGCGAGAAGAAGCCTCGCGCCAAGCAGCCCTCGAAGACCTCTTCCTGGTACCGCCTTTTCATCCGGCGCTGGTATCTGGCGTGGCCAGCTACGCTCTGGAACTCTTTTCAGCTATACCCGACATCAAGCGGGTCTATGTACCCATAGGCTGTGGGTCCGGTATCTGTGGCGTCATTGCGGCGCGGGATGCAATGGAACTCAAGACAGAGGTGATTGGCGTCGTGTCCACAGAAGCCACCGCCGCACAGCAGGCATTCCTCAGTGGTAAGCCAGAGAGTACTGCCACGGCACGCACGTTCGCTGATGGCGTGGCCGTGCGCTCTGTGATACCTGAAGCTCTAGCGATATATGGGCCGGGCGCACAGCGCGTGGTGGCAGTTAACGACGATGAAGTAGCCGAAGCCATGCGTATGTACTTCCGCTGTACCCACAACGTTAGTGAGGGCGCTGGCGCGGCGCCCCTAGCGGCGGCGATTCAAGAGCAAGAGGCCAACAGGGGGCAGAGAGTCGCAGTGATTTTGTGCGGCGGCAACGTCGATACAGAGATATTTCAGGAGGTTTTAGGGGGCAGAACGCCTCAGGTTTGAGCCGTCCCGCGCTTTCAGAACACTGAAAACTGAAAACTGAAGTGCAATGCCTAATCAATCATCAGGGATTGCACTATCAACAAGTCCAACAAGTCCGGGCTAAACGACAACGAGCCCGGCCGCATCAGCGGCAGTCAAACCCAAGGCTGAAACCACCATGTTAAAAAACTCAGCTTCCCGGGATGAGACATTGTCGTCCGCATTCATGACCGCCACGAGACCACGCAGAATGGCCTGTCGCTGATCCACGCTCAACTTGGGAGCCGCGCCGGACAAACACTTTTGCAAAGGCGTGGACTCATAAATCTTCGACAGAGCTGCGGTGCGCACCTCGCTGTTAGAAAGATCTTCCCCCAGCTCCTCTTTGATTACCGCCTGGACTGACGCTATCTCTGCCGGATGGGTATAGGCGTCCGCATCCGTTGCACGAGAAAGAACCAGCACAAATAGCTCCCTAAAAAGATCGGAATCCGCGCTTTGCGGCGTCTCACCAAAAAGCTGCCTTACTTTATTGAAATCTACCAGTGCCATAACCGTCTATCTCCCTGTCCGAGCTGGCCGACGGACGATCATACTGACTTTTTGTGAGTGAGAACACCGCCCATCGACCAATAGCCTTAGAAGCTCACCCGAAGGCCCGCCTCAACACCAAACCCGGCCTCGGGAGCCTCATCCCGAAAAAAGGAAGTACTGAGCCGAATATCCTCGTCGGCAATATTTTTCAGCGACATAAACAGCGTGAGATTCTGGCCGTTGAATCCACTCCGATACTCTGCAGCGGCGTCCAAGACCCTCGCCCACAGCGACCGCGGCGATTAACAGGCATAACAACATCACCAGATGAAGATATCTGGATTGGGGCGCACACCTCAGAGCTGAGTGATCACGCAAGAAGTAAACGACAAATCAAAGAAAGCCAAAATCGCGAAGGCTGCGTATGTTGCCTGTGAATATTACTGTCCTTGTCCTCCCGGAAGTGCTCGAGCAGACGGTATAATGGGCGTCTAAATCTGCGAAAAATATCATGAAAAAGAACCTATTATTAGCGACTCTAATCGGCGTCGGATTGCTTCTGTGGCTGGCCTCAGGAATATTCACTTCAGGGCGTGAGCCCACGATCGACACAAAGACCGCGGCGTTAGCGCAAACTGAGCAAAGTGTTCCGCGGGTGCGAGTTGCGCAATTCAATGCCGAACAGCGCACCCTGACGCGAATGCTTCGGGGGAAAACCGCAAGCAAACGCATGGCGCAGGTCAGCGCCGAAACAACCGGCCGAGTCATCACTCGGCCGGTTGAGCGTGGCGATCGTGTTGCGGCAGGCACTGTGTTGTGCGAACTGGCGGTCAACGACCGACAGGTTTCAGTAGAAGAAGCAAGCGCCGCGCTGTCGAGAGCCGAAATTGAGTATGCCGGCGCTCTGGAACTCAAAGACCGAAACCTGCTCTCTAAGATCCGTATCGCTCAGGTGGCTGCGGAACTGGAGTCCGCGCGGGCAGGCTTGGTCAGGCAGCAACTGAGCCTGCAGAGAACACGCATTGTGGCGCCCTTTGACGGCGTCATAGAAACATTGCACATGGACGTGGGTGACCTCGCATCTGTCGGTGCACTCTGCGCGACACTCATTGATCTCGATCCCCTGCTCGTATCAGCCAATGTGTCCGAACGTGACATCGACTACATCAAGGTGGGAAGCCCGGTAACCGCTCGCACCAGCACTGACGAGAGACTGCTGGGCGAGGTCACCTTCGTGGGCAGCATGTCAGACCCCACTACCCGTACCTACCCCGTGGAAATTACGGTACCGAACCCCGATTACCACCTGCGCGCCGGACTCACCACGGTGGCCAGCGTAGAAACACAAACGGTACTCGCCCATCGGGTCTCCCCTGCGCTGTTTACGCTCAACGACGCAGGTCTCATCGGCCTCCGCGCTGTGGACAAAAATAGTCGCGTTGTATTCCATCCAGTCACTATCGTTGAAGACGCAGTAGACGGCGCCTGGGTCACCGGTCTCCCGGGCGTGGTACGACTGATCACTGTAGGGCAGGAGTTCGTGTCTGGCGGCCAGCTTGTGGAAGCGCTGGATGTTAGCGTTGCCCCGGCTATGGCAAGCCGACTATGAGTAGCTACATTGATCTAGCCATTAACCGTTCTCGCAGCACGCTCATGCTCATGGGCGTATTGGTGTTGGCGGGACTGATATCACGGTCCATTCTCCCCATTGCGAACGACCCGCATATCGTATTGCCCTACTTTTATATTGGTATAGCCCACGAGGGTATTTCGCCGGAAGACTCCGAGCGTCTTCTTATTCAACCCATGGAAATTGAACTGCGCAAAATCGAGGGCCTGAAAGAGATAAGTGCAACCGCCTCGGAAGGCTTCGCTACCATCTTCGTGGAGTTCGAACCCAGTATTGATCTCAATGTGGCGCTCGTGGATGTGCGCGAGGCGGTAGATCGGGGCAAATCAGAAATCCCAACAACGGCCGAAGAACCCATCGTGCGCGAACTGGATGTCGACGATTTTCCACTCATTCAGATCAATCTACTCAGTCAGGGAGCCAGTGAACGACAGATTTATGAGACGGCCTTGAAACTCCGTGACGACATTGAGTCGATCCCCTCCGTATTGAGCGCCGAAATACGCGGTGATCGCGAGGAAGTGCTAGAAGTCATTATCGACCCTCAAGCACTGGAGGCCTATCAGATTTCCAGTGAGTCGCTGGTAAGTATCCTCCAGCGCAACAACCGTCTAATCCCCGCCGGAAGCATTGACACCGGTAGAGGTCGCTTCTCCGTGAAAGTGCCATCAATTGTTGAATCTGCCAGCGACATCATGGATCTGCCCGTGCAGGTCAGTGGTGACTCGGTGGTCACTCTGTCAGATGTTGCCAGCATTCGTCGCACCTTTAAGGATCGCACCAGCCACGCGCGATTCAATGGCGTTGAAACAATGACCGTAGAGGTCAAAAAGCGCGTCGATGCAAACGTAATTGATACCGCTGACGCGGTGTTAAAAGTCGTTAAAGAATCGACGGAAGGATTGCCGTCAACCATTCTCGTGGTTCCGTCACAAAACACCGCGGAATTTGCCCAGGTGCAGGTGACCGAGCTTCAGGGCAACATCATGACAGCGCTGGCGCTCGTTATGGTCATCGTGGTGGCGGCCATGGGCTTTCGCAGTGGCGTCATTGTAGGCCTTGGTATCCCCTTTTCCTTACTGTTTTCCATCATCATCATTTACCAGCTCGGTTACACCTTCAACTTCATGGTTATGTTCGGCATGTTGCTGGGACTGGGCATGTTGATTGATGGCGCCATCGTCGTTACCGAGTACGCCGATCGCAAAATGAGTGAGGGCATGGATCATCGGGACGCCTACTCCGAAGCCGTAAAACGTATGTTCTGGCCTGTGACCGCCTCAACTGCGACGACACTAGCTGCGTTTCTTCCGCTCATCTTTTGGCCGGGTATCTCGGGTCAATTTATGCGCTACCTCCCGGTTACGGTGTTTACAGTACTCACCGGGTCGCTGATCTACGCCTTGTTGTTTGGTCCAGTGCTGGGCTCAATTTTTGGAAAGCCCACAGTCCATAGTGCTGCCGCAAAAGAGACCATGGAAGAACTCGATCATGGCGATCCAACACAGTTACAGACTGTCACCGGCGCCTATGCCCGAATGATGACGTGGATTACCCGTCACCCCTTAACCACTGTTGGGACAATCTTTACCCTGCTGTTTTGCGTCTTTTGGAGCTATGGCAAGTTTGGTGCGGGCATGGTGTTCTTTAATGACTCCGACCCTCAGTTCATTTCTATCTCGGTCAGCGGTCGCGGAAATTTTTCAGAAGGCGAAGTCAATGACCTGGTTCTGGAAGTGGAGCGTCAAGTATTACAGGTCCCGGATATTCGATCAGTGAACACTCGCACCATTCTCCCCGGAGGCAACTCGGGCGGCGGCGGCATGGGCGGCGGTGCTGTTAGCGATCGCATTGGCAGCATTTTTCTGGAACTTGTGCCGGAGTGGGATCGCGATCGTGACGGCTTTGCCGTTGTGCGCGAACTTAGGGAACGTACCGGGGACTTCGCGGGTATCAAAGTAGAAGTGATCGCGATGGAGCAGGGACCTTCCGTAGGTAAGCCTGTACAACTCGAACTGCGCTCCAGACACCGCGAACTTCTTGAGCCCGCGATGCTGCGTATTAGGCAGCATATGGACAGCTTGCCCGAGCTCATTGACATCGATGACACTCGTGCCCTTCCCTCTATTGAGTGGCGCATGCAAGTGGATCGAGCTCAGGCAGCACTCTTTGCTGCCGATGTACAAGCTGCTGGCGTTGCTCTACAGCTCGTCACCACCGGCGTGAAGGTCGCGGAGTACCGTCCCGATGGCGCCGATGATGCCGTGGACATACGCGCACGATTTCCTATCCAGGACCGGGGCATCCTCGCTATGGATGACCTGCGGATCAGTACCCGTCAGGGTCAAATCCCCCTCAGTAACTTTGTGCGCATCCTGCCCGCTCCTGGCGTTGATACCTTTAAGCGTATTGACACCTTCCCGGTAGAACGGCTGCGCGCCAATGTCGTGCAAGGTGTCTTGGCTGACACCATGGTGGGGCAAATTCAGGAGTGGCTCGAAACACAAACCTTCGACCCAAGGATCTCTATCGAGTTTCGCGGTGCCAATGAGGAGCAAACCGACGCTATGGCATTCGTGAAGGGCGCCTTTTTGCTGTCACTGCTTTTGATGTTCGTGCTGCTGGTGACACAGTTCAACAGTTTCTATCAGAGTGCGCTTATTCTACTGGCAGTAATCATGTCCACCGCCGGCGTCTTACTGGGTCTAATGATCACGGGCAATCCCTTTAGCGCCGTACTCACCGGCGTGGGCATCGTTGCCCTGGCAGGTATTGTCGTGAACAACAATATCGTACTCATCGACACGTTCAATGTAGTGCGCAGCGAAAACCCGGAGCTCGGTGTTCAGGACGCCATCGTCCGCGCGGCGGCACAGCGTCTGCGCCCGGTCATGCTCACCACCGTCACTACGGTGTTCGGATTACTCCCCCTCGCTTGCGACCTGTCTATCGATATCGTCAATCGCAGCATCACCGCTGGGGGCCAGATGGCAACCTTCTGGGGACCCTTATCTCAAGCGATTGTTTTTGGTCTCTCGTTTGCGACGATCCTGACTCTTATCGCAACGCCTGCGCTACTCGCCCTCCCTTCAGACCTGCGCCACCGCTGGGCAGCGCGGCGCACCAGGCAAGACGCGGCACTAAACAAGAGTAAAGCTGCCACCGCCTGAGCGCGGCGGCTTAGGGGCTAGTCATCAAATCAAGCACCATCGCCGTAATTGCACGACGACCGGTGTCCAAAGTGGGCACCGGGTCTGGCGCGAAGAACGCCGAGTGCAGAGAAGGTAGCCGCCCCTCTCCGCGACTAACCGCATTCCACAAAGGCTCAGGCACCGTACCCACACGAATCATGAACGATGGAATCTTGGCGTCGGTGCGTCCGTAGCGAGAGAAATCCTCACCACCCATTTCCTTCGGAATTTCCACCAAAGCATCATCACCCAACTCCGCACGCATGGCAGCAACACCGCGGGTAACGAGCGCAGGATCATTCCACAGCGCCGGTGTGTACTCCTGAAGCACCGTAACATCGGGCTTTTTGTCCTCAGGAAAACCCATGGCCTCAGCCTGCTTCACCGCAATGCGCTCAATGCCTGTCAGCAGCGTGTCCCGAACCTCATCAGAGTAAGACCGAACTGTGAGCTGCAGCGTCGCCTTATCGGAAATAATATTGTGCTTGGTGCCCGCATGAACGGAGCCTACCGTAACCACACCGGGCTCCGCTGGGTGTATCTCCCTAGACACCAGGGTTTGCAAATCCATGATCACTGCCGCAGCAAGAACCACAGGATCCTTGGCAGTATGGGGATAGGCGCCGTGGCCGCCTACACCATGCAAGGTGATATCCACACTGTCCACATTAGCCATCATCCAGCCGGAGATGTAGCCGATCTTTCCTGCGGGAAGTGTCGCAATGGTATGTACCGAGAGGTTGTAATCCGGCTGCGGAAATCGTTCAAAGAGCCCGTCGGCGAGCATGTCCCGCGCGCCAGCTCCGCGCTCTTCTGCCGGCTGCAT
>NZ_JBLGBE010000058.1:0-21885 GCF_047617445.1 Congregibacter sp. | reverse complement strand
TCCGGGTACCCAAGTGGGCACTGTGGGGCGAATTCAGGCTTTCCCGGGCGCGCCTAACGTTGTTCCCGGTCAGGCGACGATGAGCCTGGAGATTCGTGACTTGAGTATGGATAAGGTGGGTTTGCTCTTCGATCGAATTGAGAGCGCTAGTCAGGTGCTCGCTAAGGAAACGGGCGCAAAGATTAGCTTTCAACAGTTTTACGAGTCCATGGCAGCGCCGACTAACGAGGCGATTCGCAAGATAATTGAAGCCAGCACTGACTCATTAGGGCTTAGCCATCAAAGAATGCCCAGTGGCGCGGGTCACGACGCGCAGAGCCTTGGCCCTATCTGTCCCATCGGCATGATTTTTGTCCCGAGCCGAGATGGCACTAGCCACGCGCCATCGGAGTTCACAAGCCCGCAGCAGATCACTAACGGAGCCAATGTTTTGCTCAAGACCTTAGTCGGTGTTGATGCAGAGCTTTGATAGCGGCTCAGAATTCAACGCGTTGTCCCCGCTCGGGTATCTGTACCTCGCAGTTCAGCTCCTTGCGAAGCCTCGCGGCGAGTACCTGCTGCGCTCTTTCTTCACCATGGATTAGGAGTGTTAGTGGATTAGAGCGAAAGCCCGCGCGCCAGTCCACTAGCTGTTGTTGCCCCGCGTGAGCGGATAAGCCCCCGAGAGTCGCTATACGCGCCTTGACGATGTACTCCTCGCCAAAGAGACGGATGTGCGTAGCACCATCTACGAGAAGCCGTCCGAGGGTGCCCTGCGCCTGAAAGCCCGCAAAAATGATGGTGTTGCTCGCCTCCCAAATCCCCTGTTTAAAGTGATGGCGTATGCGTCCACCAGTGCACATGCCGCTGCCTGCGATGATGATCGCGCCACGCTGAATCCGATTGATGGCCATAGACTGTTCGGTATCGGGCGTGAGAGATAGGGTAGGCAGAAACTCTTCGAGAGAGGTTTTATGCAAGTCGTCCAGTGCACGAATATCCTGTGTATCGAGCAACTTAAGCCAGTGATCGTAAACACGGGTGACGCTAATCGCCATGGGGCTATCGAGAAACACCCGCCAATGATCGAGCTCCCCTCGTTGATGCAGGGTACCAAGGTGGAAGAGCATTTCCTGTGTGCGTCCGACAGCAAATGCCGGAATCATGACGTTGCCTCCCCGGGCCCAAGTCTCCTGGAGAATGTCTCTAAGTTCTGTGAGTGTGTCGCTTTCGGGCCGGTGATCGCGGTCGCCGTAAGTGCTCTCCATTAGCAGTATGTCGGCCTCCTGTAGCTCTGCAGGTTCTCGCATAAGAACGGAATCGGTCTTTCCCAGGTCCCCGGAAAAAACCAGGCGCTTTTGTTGTCCGTCTTCCTCAAGCAGCAACTCAGTGATGGCTGAGCCTAAAATATGTCCCGCATCGTGAAAGCAAAGGCTCGCTGTCTTGGTTTCACCGAGCGCGTAGTGCTTTCGATACTCAATACCCACGCACGCCGCGAGCGCTGCTTCTACATCCTCCACGCCATAGGTCGGTTCGATCAGCGGACGGCCCCGGCGCGCGTTGCGACGATTTTTGTGTTGTAGATCTCTAAGGTAAAGGCCCACGGCATCGTGAAGCATGATTTCGAGTAATTCTGCGGTGGCAGGGGTGCAATAAATCGGACCGCTAAAGCCGCCCTGAAAAAGTTGCGGCAGTAGCCCTGAGTGATCGAGATGAGCGTGGGAAAGTATCACCGCATCTATGCTTGCCGGGTCAAATGCGAAGTTCTCGTCGTGGAGTCGATCTACGGCATCCCCGCCCTGATGCATACCGCAATCCAGTAGCACTCGCCCGCAAGATAGAGACTCCAACAGATGGCAAGAGCCGGTAACCTCACGTGCGGCACCATAGCTGGTGATGCTGGCCATAAAATTCTCCGCTAACTTTGCTGTTTTTATCAATCTAGCGGATTTTTGGGTCGGAGCACTGCGTCAGATCAATGTCAGGACCAATAGCCGTACATCAGCAGTGCCCACAGCAAAGCAACGCCACTCCCGCGAGCCCGCGGTCGGGAATTTCTCTATGCGCGAGCCTCCAGTACGAGATTAGTGGATGAGGTCGTCGCAATGCGTACGGAAGTGAATCCAGCTTCTTCAAGCACCTCGGTAAGACGCTTGGGACCGGCTTGCGCGCCCAAGCAAAGCCCGACCTCTTGTGAGCGGGAGTTCGGTAGACAGATGAGAGTCGATGCGGCATAAAACACCCCGCCTAATGGGTGAAGGTTATCTTCAGTTTTATCGCCAGCGAGAGGCTCTACCACCATCAAGGTTCCACCCGGCGCGAGAGCTTCGCGCATGTGTCTCGCTACGCCTACCGGATCGCCCATGTCATGCAATGCGTCGAAGATGCAAATGAAGTCATAGCCGCCGTTGGCTGGGATGGTGCTAGCGTCTGCTTCGGCAAAGCTAATATTGTTTACCGATGCGGCCTCGGCTTTTAGCTTGGCGTCGGCGATGGATGGTCCATGAATGTCATATCCAAAAATTGTGGAGCTTGGGTAGGTCTCTGCCATTAACACAGAGGTAGAACCATGGCCGCAGCCAACGTCAGCTATCTTTGCCCCGGCTTTGAGTTTTTCTTCAACGCCATCCAATGCGCAGATCCAGTTTTCGACAAGGTTGGCTATGTAGCCGGGACGGAAGAATCGATCAGTTCCGCAAAACTGGCAGGGGTGCTGTTCGCCCCAGGGGCGGCCTTTTCCCGTGCGAAAAACATCGACAGCGGTGTCGTGCTCTACATACTGCGCAACAATTATCTGAAGTAGGCCCTGCATATTCGCAGGGCTGTCTTCTGTGGCGAACACTGCGATCTGCTCGGGTGATAGAAAAAACCGCTCCGACGTTGCGTCATAATTGACGTAGTCGTTGGCTGCGTTGGCGGATAAGAGTTCCTTTAAGTAGCGTGCGTCAACACTGGCAATTGACGCAATTTCCTCGACTGAGCGGGGTTCTCCATCAGCCATGGCACGATAGACCCCGGTTTGGTCTCCTATGTAAGCGAGCAGGCCGGCAAAGGCAGCATTAGCATTTCCAACTACTTTTCCAGCGAGTGCCTCAAGTTTTTCCATATCTAACTCTGTCATGACTCAATCCTTTTTTTTTATTGGGTAGGCTCCGCTTGTCGACGGCGCTCAGAATCGGTCAGAGCAATAAAAGACTCTGACTGATTATTGAGTATAGAAGTGCAACTCGGGATTGCGAGGTGATTTATGAACACTGCGGGGCTGTGATTTGTGGCCCGCTAGCTAAGCCCCACGCTGCTTCCAGATCACGTAGATAGCGGGTATCACCAGTAGCGTGAGTAGCACAGAGCTGATCATCCCTCCAATCATAGGCGCAGCAAGTCGGCTCATTATTTCGGAGCCAGTGCCACCCCCAAAGAGAATAGGGAGTAGGCCCGCGATGGTCGCGCCGGCAGTCATGAGTACCGGGCGCACCCGCAGAACGGCCCCCTCAAGTATGGCGGCTGCGATGGAATCCCTAGACAGATTTTCCCCATCAGTTCTCTCTTCGGACAGCAGTGTGTTCCAAGCCTGATCCAGGTATACGATCATGATTACGCCGGTTTCGACCGCCACGCCCGCGAGCGCCACTAGGCCCACTCCCACGGCGATAGAGAAGTTGTAATCGAGGAGATACATTAACCACGCGCTCCCCACGAGCGCCAGAGGCAGAGAGCCCATAAGAATGAGTACGGGCGCGAAGGCCCTGAAGTTCATGTAGAGAAGCAGGACAATAATAGCCAAGGTGAGAGGCACCACATAGTTAAGTCGGGCTTTTGCACGCTCCATGTACTCATACTGCCCAGACCAGGCGATGGAGTAACCGGGTGGTAAGACCAATTCACTGGCCACTAACGCGCGCGCGTCCGACACGTAGCTACCGATGTCAGAGGTATCTAGATCGATGAAGGTCCAGCCGTTCAGGCGGGCGTTTTCGCTCTTGATCCCCGGGGGGCCATCCTCCACCCGTATATCGGCTACGTCGCCAAGCGCGATTCGTTGTCCCGAGGGCGTCACCACCGGAAGCAGCGCGAGATCCTCGGGTGACTGTCGATAGGATTGTGGGTAGCGCAGATTGACCGGATAACGCTCTAAACCTTCGACCGAGGTGGTAACGTTCATACCTCCAATCGCCGTGGCAATGATCTGCTGTACATCGGCGATGTTCAGGCCGTAGCGAGCTGATCGGGCACGATCAATATCTACCATGATGTAACGCCCCCCGGTGACTCTCTCGGAGTAGACCGATGCAGTGCCCGGCGTATCTTTCAAAATGCTCTCAAGCTGCCGTCCGATGTCCTCTATTACTGTGAGACTCGGTCCGGCTATTTTGATTCCCACCGGAGTCTTTATGCCGGTGGCGAGCATGTCGATACGTGTTTTGATCGGCATAACCCAGGCATTGGTGAGTCCGGGGATTTGAACCACCTTATCGAGTTCTCGTCGTATATCGTCAGAGCTTATGCCGGGTCGCCACTGGTCCTGGGGCTTGAACTGAATAAAGGTTTCGATCATTGTCAGCGGTGCCGGGTCCGTGGCGGTCTCCGCTCGTCCAATCTTGCCAAAGACGGTTTTGACTTCAGGGATAGTGCGAATCAGCTTGTCGGTTTGCTGTAAGAGTTCTCGCGCCTTGCCTATGGAGATGCCGGGATAAGTGGTTGGCATGTACATGAGGTCGCCCTCATCGAGGGGTGGCATGAATTCGCTGCCGGTTTGCGATAGCGGCCACAAGCCACTCATCACAATAAGCGCTGCTGCGGCTAGCGTAACTTTTGGGTGTGCCAGTACTGATCTGAGCAGGGGCCTGTAGCTAGCAAGGATGACGCGATTGATCGGATTTTTGTTCTCGGGAAGGATTTTTCCTCGGATAAAGTAGCCCATAAGAACCGGCACAAGCGTCACAGCAAGTAATGCCGCTGCCGCCATGGCATAGGTTTTAGTGAAAGCCAGCGGAGCGAACATACGACCTTCCTGCGCTTCGAGGGTGAACACGGGAATAAAGCTGACAGTAATGATCAGCAGGCTAAAGAAGAGCGCGGGCCCGACCTCGACGGCTGATTCGGTGACTATGCGCCAACGGTTCTCGGGCGTAAGCGGAGTGCGCTCTATGTGCTTATGCATGTTCTCGACTAGCACAATGGCCCCATCGATCATTGCACCTATGGCGATCGCAATGCCCCCCAGGGACATTATGTTGGCATTGAGTCCCTGAAAGTACATGACGATAAACGCCATGAGTATGCCCACGGGCAAGCTGATGATCGCCACCAGCGATGACCGGAGATGGAATAAAAAGAATAGGCAAACAAGGCCGACCATCAGTAGTTCTTCACCGAGCTTTTGCCACAGGTTTGTAACAGCGCGCTCGATCAGGCCCGACCGGTCATAGACCGTTACCAACTCAACGCCTTCGGGAAGGCTGGATTTGAGTTCGTTCAAGCGGGTCTTTACGGCAGCGATAGTCGTTTGCGCATTTTCACCGGAGCGCATAACAATGATGCCGCCCACGACCTCACCTTCACCATTGAGTTCGGCAATACCCCGGCGCATTTGTGGTCCGGTTTGGATCTCGGCGAGATCCTGAAGGAGTAGGGGTGTGCCGTTTTGATTGACGCCCAAAGGAATGTTTCCAAGGTCCTCTATAGAAGAGATATAGCCCGAAGCCCGCACCATGTACTCGGCTTCTGCCATCTCTATCACCGACGCGCCAACTTCCTGGTTGGCTCTACGGATGGCCTCCTGCACATGCGCCAGTGGAATATTAAAAGCACGCAAACGATCGGGATTTACAATGATCTGATACTGCTTGACCATCCCGCCTACGGCCGATACCTCAGATACGCCGGGTATGCCTTGTAACTCATACTTTAGAAACCAGTCCTGCAAACTGCGGAGTTGGCTGATGTCATGCTGTCCTGTTGGATCGGTCAGGGCATAGATGTACACCCAGCCAACACCGGTCGCATCGGGTCCGAGCTGAGGTTTAGCGGTTTCCGGTAGTGATGGCGCCACCTGACTTAGATACTCAAGGACGCGACTGCGCGCCCAATAGAGGTCCGTGTCATCATCGAATATCACATACACATAGGAGTCACCGAAGAACGAGAAGCCCCTGACAGTCGTTGCGCCCGGTACGGAGAGCATTGCTGTGGTCAAGGGGTAGGTGACCTGATCCTCGACAACTTGTGGTGCCTGACCGGGATAGTTTGTTTTGATGATCACCTGTACGTCTGACAGGTCCGGTATGGCGTCGACAGGTGTGTTCTTCAGTGAGAAAAGACCGACCCCGACGATCATAGCCGTAGCCAGAAGAATGAAGAATCGATTGCTCACCGACCAGCGGATAGTCGCTTCAATCATGATGCGAGCCTCCCGGGGTATGCTCTGACTTCGGCTTATGGTTCTGGCGATCGCCCCCGTCGTGATCCATACGCAGGAAGTCTGAGGTCTTACTGGACTCGGAATCCAGAAGGAACTGGGCAGAGACGACGATCTCCTCACCCTCGGACAAGCCTTCTATAACTTCAACTTGAGTGTTGGATATTCGACCGGTCTTTACCGCGATGGACTTAAAGCGCCCCTTGCCCAAAGCAACCACTACCCGATCTTGAGAGCCTGTTCGGATAAGTGCTTCTTTGGGGATGATCGTGCGTGGCTGCTTGTCTTCGAAGTGGATCTCTATCTGGGCGAACATATTTGGCCGCAGCTCCCCGTCGCTGTTAGCAAAACGCAGTCTCACTCGGAGAGTTCGGGTGGACGCGTCTAGTGTGGGATAGATGTAGTCGACTTGCCCCTGCCATTTGCGGCCCGGCAGGTAATCCAGATGCATGGTCACCGGCTGTCCCAGTTTCACCAGGGCTGCCTGACTTTCAAATACCTGAGCCTCTACCCATACCTCATCCAGTGCGCCGATGGACATCAAAGTGGTGTTGGGCCCGACAAAGAAGCCCTCTCTTATATTCAGGTTGTCCACGACGCCTTTTTGCGAGGATCTGAAGGTCACTGTTTGCTGGACTTGGCCACTGCGCTTGAGTTCAACGATAAAATCTTCGCTCAGTTGTAGAGCAAGGAGGCGGTCTTCGGCGGCTTGCACGAGTCTTTCGTTGTCCCGACGCAGAGCCGAGATCAGTTCCTCCTGGGCGTTTACCAGTTCCGGAGAATACAGATCGTAAAGCGGCGCGCCTCGTTCGACCGGGTTACCTGCAGCGGTCACGTAGAGTTTTTCAATCCAACCCTCAAGCCGCGGGTGAACGTGTATGAGGCTATCCTGATCGTACTGAACGTAACCGACGCTGCGAATCTCTTCGTGCAGAATCTCTCGGGATACACGCGTCGTTCGCACGCCCAGGTTGTTAACAACCTGGGGTGAAATCTCTACTACACCAGTATCGTTGCCGCTGGGGTACACGGGCACAAGATCCATTCCCATGGGTGACTTGCCGGGTTCGTCGCGCCGATAGTTGGCGTCCATGGGAGCAACCCAATAGAGGGGTGCGTCAGGATCAGGGGCCGTCGGATCGGCGGATTCGGCGGATGGCTGCTGTAACTGAGATAGCCCCAGGCCGAGCACGGCTCCCGCTACCAAAACAAATCCATACTTTACGAGACTGTTCATTTCATTTGCCCTCCAGGTTGTTGCTGGACGCGAAGAAGTAATTGAGTTGTGCGATGGTTTTTTGCCGATCCACAGCGATGTTTAACGAATCGATTTGCGTATTGAGCTCGCCAATTTTGGCTCTTACAGCTTCAGCAAAGTCGCCGTCATCGTTGGTATAAGCCTCCATCGTGGCCTCTACCTGTGCTGTCATATCGTCGAGTAAACGAGTGTGGTACAGGGTCTGGCGCTGATTTAAACGTTGCAGCCGAGCGTGCAGGGTTGTCATTTCGGCCACCATCTTGCGCAATAGAAGTGCACGTTCCGTGCGTACGGACTCGGTGGTGGCCGTGGCAGAGATCACCTGTTGATCCTGGCGATTCGACGTGAACAGCGGTAAGTCGAACGACACACCAAAGGAAAAAAAGTCAGCGCGAGACCTGCCTATGGGGTCGTCATCTCGATAGCCATAGCTCGCATTCAATCGCCACTCGGGTCGGTAGTTCTGCTCGGCAAGCTTTATAGCCGTACTGCTGGCTGCGAGCCTCTGATCCACATTTTTTAGCGCTGGATGCTCTCGCAGAATATTCGCCAGGGATTGGGGGCTGGGTGTTTGTTCAGAGGAGGCCAGCTGCGGCGCCATGGGCGAGATCTCCGGAAGCGCCTGTGGAAGTACGTAGCTAATGCTGCCAAAGTTAGTGGCATCGGCGTTTAGTAACCATTGATTGAGCCTGGAGAGCGCGATTTCCTGCTGCTCCTGGAGCGATACAAGTCGATCTTCAAGCCGGGTCAGTTCGAGCTGCGCATGAACCAAGTCCTGCTGCCGTGCGCCCTTGATCGAGTTCACATAGCTCGATTCCGCGATGTCCACTAACTGAATAAACAGATCGGTGTCTTGCTCAATTAGTTTGATCGTCTGGGACGCACGCCAGGCATCAAGCCATAGCCCGGATACTTCGGCTGCGACGCGTGCCCGACGATCCGCACGCTGGTAGGGATGTTGATCGCCCATCAATAACAGCTGCTGCTGTTGCAGCGCCCGACTGTCGCCCCGCGGGAGTGCTTGACTCACTCCAACTCGAAACTGGGTCATGGGCTCCTGATCAAAGTTAAAGGTGTTCGTGGGTAAATTGGCAAAACCTGCGCTTATCATGGGATCTGGCAGAGCAGCCGCCGTCGTGCTTTGAGCCTCCAATGCCTGCTGGCGATACAGGCTTCCCTGTATCCAGGGATCCTGCTGCTGGGCACGCTCTACAGCGTCTCTAAGACTAAGCTGGCCGTTGTCCCCACTGACTGTTTGGGCCAATAGAAAGGCCAGTAGTGGACAGAATCCTCTGCACAAAAGTTCTATTGTTTTCACGTTCGTTTCCGCCGTTGTGTTGCCGGATGCATCGCAAAACTAAAAAGAGAGCGTTGTTGTGATGCGGAGTGTCTGATGCCTGACTGATTTCAGGCCTTAAAAGCTGTTAGTCGCCAAATTTCAGGCGCAGCTATCCTGGGGAAACTATGCTGAGGGTGGGCGGTAAAGCGAGGAGGGGGACCAGTGGGGATCCGCTGTAACAGCTACGGTTTTGTATGGCGCTGTTGAATCAGCAGTCGCTCCAAAAGCGACGGAGCTCAAGGCGCTGGGAGACGTACAGCCGTTTTGAGAGCAGTAGCCCCCGTCACAGCAATCGCTTGTTGGAACATCAGAAGATGACGTGTCTGTCGTTGTGTGATGCGCATGATGATCGTTGCCATCTACTTGCATGGCTGTCATCGACGCCTTAGAGCCGTGCTCGCCAGCGGACATTTCGCAGGGTGACGCGATGGAGGCAATAGATTGCAGTGCAAGCATGCTTGCACAAAAGAGCGCGATTATTTGATTGCGAATCTTCACGTCTAAGTCTGCTGGGCTTACGCCTTTGATGCCTCTACTGAAACAGAATTACGATCACCAAGCTGCATTACATCGCTATTTGCTTGCGTAGGTCAAGGAGGCAGATCGCACGATCATACAGGTTGAGGGGGGCAGAAACTGAAATGTGCGTCATGATTGTTTTCGCTGCGTACAGCGATCTGTGAGCGCTGTAACTCCACAATCCGCTTGACGATGGCGAGCCCGAGTCAGTTCCCAACGGTCGGTGATTCCGTATTCGGTTTGTAAAAGCGCTCAAATATGTGGGATATGTCCTTCGCGGATATTCCTCCACCGTTATCCGCCACCTCGACTCGAACCTGGGTTTGATCGTGGATGAGGGCCTGAATCAACTCCATGGCCGGGAAACGCCCCCACTGCGGTTCAACATTGCCGGACTCACGTGTCGACAATTCAAACAGCTCGCCAATCAGCTCATTACGCCGAAGGCAGTGTTTGCGGCCCGTTCTTACGCAGTCCTGCTCCAGGTCTTTGACCAACACAGTTGCCAAGAAACCCTGTATTGAACTGACGGCTGGGTGCCGCGTATCCAGACTTATCGCGTCCTAGTAGCTGCCTTGTCGATACTCCCGCACCTTACTCCCGAGACGCTACCGACGACTTCGTCATTGCCTTCGGTGCCCGCGTCGTAGGCGTTGACGGGCGCTCGTCGGCGCCGCAGTGCTAGCGAGGAGGACAAAGGAAGCGAGAGTTTTGTTCATGGCGGCATCTCCGGGGTGGTATGCAGTTGTTCCATCGCAGCCGTGAGTGTTCTTATTTCTTTGGCGCTACTAAAAACCTGTGGTGTGATCCGCACGCAATGACCGCTGGCTAACCCCTTACGGACTACGGTGAATATACCGAACTCTGTTTCGAGGCGTTGCTGCAGATCTTTTGCTTCGCCTGCGCTGGACTTGCCGGCCAGACGGAAAGCGCCCATGCCTGTCCGTGAGGCCTCATCGGAGCCACCTAAAACCTCGATGTGTGGCATTTTCTCTGCCTCATCAGTCCACAGGCGGCGCAGGTACCTCAGTCGGGCTTCTTTGTTAGTACCGCCGATAGATGCATGAAAATCAAGGGCAGCGGGAATAGCCAAAACTGAGGCGAAGTTCGCGGTTCCCGTATGGATGCGAGCCGCCGCTTTGCTGTGGTCTGGATCCGTATCACCTGGGTAGGGTGCAATTTTTTGCAGGGTGCCTCGACGCATGTACAGCACGCCGATACCCACGGGACTTCCGATCCATTTGTGCAGATTAAATCCTGCCCAGTCCACTCCCAGATCGCCAATTTTGTAGTCCAGGAGACCCCAGGATTGGGCGCTGTCACAAATCACGTCGATGCCCCGTTGTCGGGCTTCGGCGCTAATAGCCGCAACCGGGATCACCAGTCCATGTTGGTTGCTGACGTGGGTGAGCAGTATGAGTTTGAGATTAGGGTTGGCGTCAAAGGCCTGTCGATAAAGGTCGAGAATATCCTGCTGCGTGGCTCGCGAAGGAAGGTTGATGAGTCGAGCCTGAACTCCCCGTGATTCCTCCAGCCAATGCATCGTGGTCTTGAACTGCGGGTAGTCCACGTCCGCATAGAGCACAGCATCGCCTTTGCTCAGACCCTGATATTGGCGAATGAGGTTGTGGATCGCTTCGGAGGCGTTGCGCGTCAACACGATCTCGTCTTCGTGAGCGCCAAGAGCCTGCGCGATACGTTGAACAGACCGTTTTGCATCGGCCGAGTAGCCCTTGCGGCCGTAGTATGAATTCTGCGCGTTAACCATGCGGGTGGCGTCGAGGTAGACCTGTTGCACGGGTTTGGCCATCTTGCCCCAGTAGCCGTGCTCAAGATTAACAATACCCTCGGTGCGGTCGTAATAGGTCGCGACCTCACGCCAAAAGTCTTCGTTCTTTGCGAGCGCTGAGGAACTTTGCCCTGCGGGGGGGACAGGCATCGAAGGACGCTGGGCGGCTTGCAGTCCCAGTGCCGGTATTGCAGCGGCGCCGGCGGCAAGTGCTGCCAGCACCTGCCTGCGTTTAAGATTTGCCATGCTTCGATGCGCTCCCGTTGTGATGCTGGTAGTTACTCGATCGTCTTAGTTAACACGGCGTCTCTTAACGAATCAGATAAAACGACTCCTGCCGCCCAAGAATCCATTCCCAGCCTTCCTTCGTCAGGAGCGCGTCTTCTTCCATGGAGAACTTGACCGGCTGGTTGTCCCACTCGGGCACGGGATGAACGACGTTAAGCTCCACCGAGTGCCAGGTGTTGGCCTTGAATGTCATTTCTCCTCGCACGGGAACGCCCTCCTGGTAGTCGGTCATGCCCAGAGGAGCGCCTGCTGCATGACCGTGATAGCCAATGGAGTGCCAGTAGACTGTGGCATCCAGGCCTTCCTTTTTGGCTTTAGCCAGCGATGCAGCCAGGGCATCGTTGCCCGTGCGTCCCACTTGGGATTCGGCGCGGGTGATGTCCTGCAGACGCATAGAGGCACGCAGGCCTGCCTGCAGGCCCTCAGGCGGTTCTACCTCGCCAGGACGCAGGACGTAGGCGTTGTGTTGGGTATCTGTAGCAAAGCCAAGGTAGTGAATGCCAAAGTCTGTCCACAGCATGTCGCCACGCTGGATGACGGCATCTCCGCTAAAGCGTCCTTCTTCGCCTTTTCTCTGAATACCCACAGAGGGATGAAACCAGCCTCCGAGTCCATATTCTGCTACCTGCTGGCGCATCCACCAGCGCACGTCGTCGGCGGTGGTAACCCCAGGCACAATTACCTCATTGGAGAACGCCCGTCCAATTACCGAATGCGCGACGCGCATTATGTGACGATAAGCATCGGTCTCTTCTGGCAGGCGTGTCTCAAGCCAGCCGACAACAAGCTTTTCTGCACTGACTATTCGGTCGGTGTAGCCTTCGAGCCCTGCGTATAGGGCATCTCGTTGAACGGCAGTTAAACCATCGGCGTGGTTCCATCGCTCGGACATGTTAATGCCGATTTTGCGCGGATTGCGTTCCTCAACCAGGGCACGCAGTCCCTCAAATTGCTTCTCATTATGCGTCGGCACGACGGTATAGAGATTCTGATAGTTAAAGCGACCTACCGAGAGCGCCTCGACACCCAGTTCTTCGCCGCGATCGTGAAATACTAAGATGGTTCGGCGACGGGAGGAGTAGGTTTCGAAGGGGGCGAGGGAGCGAAACACTGGATCATCATTGTATTCCCTAGAGACGATGACCCACATGTCTATGCCTTCGCGGCGCATGATCTCGGGGAGGATCGTTTTAAAGCGGGTTTCCAGCCAGCCCCGTACCATCTTTGCCTGCTCGCGATGACTAAGAACCCGCTCCTCCGGGACGAATGACGAGCTCATAGGCACCAGGTAAGGACGCTCGGCTGGTTGTTGAGAGCCCTGAGACTGAGCCGTCATCGGCATCGCCAATAGCAGCAAGGCCGATACCGCCACGCACAGGCTACGGCCAGTAAGTGCCAAAGCGGCGGTTATAGAAGAGCGCAGGCAGAGTGTTATCGATTGAATCATCAGCAGGTAACCACATCAGTGTGTTGGGGAATGCCTAAAGTGTATACGAGTATCGCTCTCTGGCTTTAGTGTTTGCAGCGGTTCTTTAAATTCACGGGTCTCGCCTGCTTCCAGGTGCTCACTAAGCAGCTTCTTGAGCTGTAGTGAGTCTGCGTCTCTCTGTGATAGTTTGGGTTTTCTACACTCACAGCAAAATATCCCTATGAAAAACCTATTCCCCCTGTTGCTTCTAGTCGCGTCCGCCATGTTGCTGCCTAACACCGCAGCTGCACAAGAAGCCCAGTTTGAACAAAGCGTCGTTAAGGGTATGGAGTGGCGGAACATCGGCCCAAATCGCGGCGGGCGCTCGCTGGGAATATCGGGTAGCCCCGGCAGGAAGAATGAATACTATTTTGGCGCCGTCGGTGGCGGCCTTTGGAAGACTGTAGACGGTGGTCTTAACTGGAAGCCCGTAACGGATGGGCAGCTAACAAGCTCCTCTGTAGGTGCTGTAGCGGTGGCTGAGACGAACCCTGATGTGGTGTACATCGGCACCGGTGAGACACAGTTGCGCGGCAACATCATGCAAGGCGATGGCGTTTACAAATCCATTGATGCCGGCGAGACATGGGATAACGTAGGGCTTCGTGACACGCAGGCCATTGCCAGGATTCGGGTGCACCCTACTGACCCTGATGTTCTGTTTGTGGCGGCGCTGGGGCATCCTTACGGCCCCAATAAAGAGCGTGGTGTTTTCCGTAGTAGAGATGGCGGCGTAAGTTGGGACAAGGTTCTTTATGTTAGTGACAAAGCCGGCGCAGCAGATCTCATTATTGATCGCAAAAACCCGGATACCTTGTATGCCTCTATTTGGGAGGTGTATCGCACTCCCTGGAAGATGTGGGGCGGGGGCGGCAAAAGCGGCCTTTGGAAGTCCACCGACGGTGGTGATACCTGGAAGGAGCTGACCAATAATCCCGGTATGGCGAAAAAGCCCGTGGGTAAAATTGGCATCACCGTGTCGCCGGTCAATTCAGAGCGGCTCTGGGCGGTTGTTGAATCCGCAGAGGGCGGCGTGTTTCGCTCAGACGATGCCGGTGATACCTGGGCCTTGGTGAATAGCGACAGAAAGTTACGGCAGAGAGCTTTTTACTACAGCCGAATCTACGCTGATCCAAAAGACGAAAACACCGTGTATGCACTTAATACCGGGTTTTATAAGTCGACTGACGGCGGAGAAACCTTTGACGTAACGATCAAGGTTCCTCACGGCGACAACCACGATCTATGGATTGACCCGAGCAACCCTCTGCGAATGGCGAATTCTAATGATGGGGGCGGCAACGTGTCCATCAACGGTGGGGAATCCTGGACGGACCAGAATTTTCCGACTTCACAGCTCTACCACATTATGGTCACCAAGGATTTTCCTTATCACGTATGCGGTGCGCAGCAGGATAACTCCACGCTGTGTGTTCCCAGCGAAGGTTGGGATTTCAAGCAGGCGAGGGGGCCTTCGTCCGAATACTATTATCCGGCGGGTGGCGGCGAGAGCGGTTACATAGCTCAACATCCAGAAAAACTCGATTGGTTTTATGCCGGTAGCCAGGGTGCTCTTTTGACAAAATTCAATCGGGCTACAGGTTATCTGCGCGATGTGCAGGTGTACCCACGGTTCTTCTCTGGTGAGCCTGCCAGTGCGTTGCCCGAAAGATGGCAGTGGACTTTTCCCATCGTGTTCTCGCCCGTGGATTCCAAGCGCTTATACACAAGCTCCCAGCACGTTTGGGTTAGCGAAGACGAAGGTCAAAGTTGGTCAAAGATTAGCCCTGATCTGACCTATGCCGACCCTAAAACCATGGGTGAAACCGGTGGTGTCATTACTAACGACATGAATGGCCCAGAGATTTATGCGACGGTGTTTTCCCTGGTCCCATCGCAGCATGATGTAAACACGCTCTGGGCTGGCTCCGACGATGGGCTCATGCACATTACGCGTAACCATGGTAAGTCCTGGGAAGACATTACGCCCCCGGATCTGCCCAAGGATTCGCGCATCAGCATCATTGACGAGTCCCGCCATAAGCCGGGCACCGCTTACATCGCAGTAAAGCGCTACCAGATGGATGATCGTAAGCCCTATATCTGGAAGACATCAAACTTCGGCAAGTCCTGGACC
Organism: Congregibacter sp.; assembly: GCF_047617445.1. Lineage (GTDB taxonomy): Bacteria > Pseudomonadota > Gammaproteobacteria > Pseudomonadales > Halieaceae > Congregibacter. Next base: position 6,690 of record NZ_JBLGBE010000058.1, on the reverse strand, counting down.
AAAATTGTTGCAGGGATTCGCGAAGACGACTTTATTCACACGATACGAGAAGACTCGGTAAAACCCGGCCTGTTATTTGCTGGGGGAGAACATGCCGTTTATGCGTCTTTTGATGACGGTGCAAATTGGCATTCGTTACAGCTCAACATGCCTGATACACAAATTGCCGACTTGCAGGTGACCGACAAAGATTTGGTGGCCGGTACTCACGGTCGATCTATTTACATCCTCGATGATATAGCGCCTTTGCGAGAATACTCCTCACAGATCGCGGGCAAGGCCTTTCATTTGTTTGACCCTTTGTATGCCGTGCGCCGTGTGTCGGAAGCATCGATTCAATACTACCTGGCAGAAGAAGTGGAAGAGGTTCAGATATCGATAAGCGATAGCAAGGGAAGAGTGATTGTCGAAAAGATTGGCACCGAGGCTGACCCCGAGCCTGTTGATGATCCGCAGGCGGAATGGTACGGGGCTTTGCCCGTCGAGCCGACGACGGCCAAAGGCTTGAACGTCTGGTCCTGGAATAACCGCTATGCAGGTGCAGCGGATTTTGAAGGCATGATTATTTGGTCCGCTAGGCCACAGCTAGGGCCCATTGCGCCTCCCGGAGAATACACCGTCAAAATGACGGTGAACGGAGACACGCAGACCAAGACCTTCATGCTGAAAGCCGATCCGCGCTTTGACGTGCCGGATGCGCATATTCAGGAGCAATTTGAATTTACCGTAAAGGTTCGGGACGCTCTGGATGACACTAACAAAGCGGTTATTCGCATTCGCCAGCTAAAAACCCAGATTGATGATCAGTTGGGTGAGGAAGGAGTGTCTCCGTCGAGATCGCTGGTCCGAGTTACAGACGACTTTAAAGAGCAGCTCAGTCGCGTAGAGCAAGCCCTCTACCAGGTAAAAAATGTCAGTGGTCAGGACCCGCTTAACTTCCCCATCAGACTCAACAACCGCTTGGCCTATCTGCAGAAAAGTGCCGAGAGTGGAGATGGGCTGCCCACGCAAGGTCAGCTTGATGTGTATGAACTGCTCAAAGGCGAGTTGGACGATCATCTGAGCAGCTTGGATCAGCTGATCGTCAGTGATCTCTCCAAAGTAAACAAGGCGCTCACAAAGGGTGGTTGGTTGGCAGTCGTTGATGGTGAAGGAGAGATTTAGGGCTTTAGCGTTCTAAGTCAGACTGACACTCCAGGCGAGCAGCAACTGAGAGCCGAAGTACAGCGGAATGCCCCACAGTCGATTAGAGAACCTAGGACTGAAAAACTGGTTGCGCGCGACGGATAAATCAGAGATCGCAAAGCCCCAGGCTCCAAGGATTATCCATGCTCCTGGGCCTGTACCCCAGGAGCTACTCGCAGCGATCAGCATGGCGCAGATCACCGCTACGTAGGCGCAAACAGGCGCTTTCATGTTGGGCGGAAGGTGAGGCCATAGCCAGCGTAGGCTAATGATCCCGAGGGCCGCAACGGGCAGTAGACTAATCAGCATAGCCGACTGCTTAGGCGGTAGTTGGAGAAACGCCAGCGCAAAAAGCAGGTGGCCGAGCAAAAAACTGCTCAACCCTGCGATGAAGGTGTTGTCGTTTGCGGGGATCAAGAGTACGTCGCCAAACAGGCAGAGAATCAATCCACTCAGTAGTAGTAGTCCATAAGTGGATTCAAGGGCGCCTGCCTGCAGAGCCAAGGCGACAAAACACAGGGACGCAAGGGGTTTGAATAGCCATTCGAGCTGCGGCGCTCGCTGATCAGCGAACAGCATGGCCGCCACCGAAAGTGTGGCAAGTAAAACTATGTAGGTTGGTAGGGCTGCCACTTAGATGCTTGCTTTACTGAATGCAGAGCGGAGCAATCCGAATCCGCCCAAAGCAAAAAGGCTTGCGGCAACCGCACTAATTTGACGTTTTGTTTTTCTATACCAGGCCATGACAAAGAAGACGAGGGCGATGCTCAGAAGAGATAATGGGTCAATCATCATTGTGTATTACTTCCATCCCTGGCTTGCGTATCAACGCTGAAGTCGAACTCTGTGATAACGCCCTCCCGGTGCTTGGCGGTAGGGAAACTTCATTGCACACCTATAGGCCTGCACTATAGCGCACCGAAATGGTCCTTACGCGCCCGATAGACAGGGCTGCATCGATGCACGCCGCTGATATGTCTAGATATGACAACGTCTGCCTCGCTTGACGCAAATCAACGGTATGGAGCTGTGAAGTAGGTAGCCTGATCGCTAGAAGACTAGGTTCGCACGTCAGGTGATGAATGGGAGCTCACTGATCGCCAGATGCAGGTCGTGAACTTTATGCGTGATCGCTACATAGAGGACGGAACGGTGCCCACCATACGCTCACTGGGTAAAGTGTCTGGAGTGGCTATTAAGGAGCTCTATCAGCTTTTTCCAAAGGCCCCGGCCAAACTCGCTGCCAAGATTGGTGGCATTCCTAAACCACGGGGCTGCATTTAACAGGGGTAAGACTATGTCTGAAGCTATTGAAAAAGTTTCCATTGTCCTTTCTAAAGGATCGCTGGAAGGCATTTACCCTGGCCTGATTATGGCCAACGGAACGCGAATGGAGGGTATCGAGGGTATCGAGGCGAATTTGTTCTTCACCTTCTTTGGCCACGATGCTCGGCAGCTTACCCGGCGTCTCTGGCGCGGGTATTTACCGCCGCAAGGCATCAGTCGATATGTTTCATCTGAGTGAGGATGACTCCATCGAACAGATGACGGGCGTCGTCACGGTAGGAGAGTTCTACGAGATGGCCGCCGCTGGGCAGATCATTTTCACCTAAGCATTTTTCAGTGCATGTCCGCTGCGGCTGCGGCTGCGCTGCGCCGTCGCTGTAAGACCAGATATCCCCATACAATGATCATCACGACCAAGTAGACGGCGACAGACATCGCGGCCATATCAAGCTCAGACCCTACTTTTGTACTATCCCTGACCTTGATCGACAGCAGCAAACCTAGGTACACCATAACTGTCGATGCCGAGAGTATGCACATTACATAGGCCCAGAGTCGGCCCAGCCATAACCATCTAAGGCAGGCGAGGCTGATAAGCCCGGGCAGTGCCACCAGCAGGCCAGTAGTGATCAGTGACACGAGGCGATAGGTGAGGGGGGCGTCGTTGGCCAAGGCAGTCGAAATTATCCCATACAGGTGACCGCCGCCCATCAACAACATTAGCGGTCCCAGTAGTAGGGCAGTCAGTGTGGCGAACTTAGCAGGCCATGTGTGGGTCATTCGTAGAGTTCTCGGTGACCATTCTTTTCACATTCACAGTAAGATAGCACAGAGGCCGATTGCGGTGAAAGTTTCGGCAGTGACAACGGATGAAAGTGTTATGAGCGAACAAATACTAAAAATTTCTGATGACTTCTGGAGCATTCGCGGCGACTTTAAAATTGCGGGCATTGTGAACATCGGTACGCACGCCTCTTTGCTGCGGCGCGGGAATGGCAAGTTTGTGCTGCTCGACGCCTATACATTGCGGGATGAAGTGAAAGCGGAGGTCGATGCGCTTACTAATAACGGCGATGACATAGAAGCGATTATTAATCTGCATCCTTTTCATACCGTGCACGTAACAAAAGCACAGGAGCAATATCCAAAGGCCAGGCTTTATGGGACGCGGCGGCATGTTGAGCAGTTTCCGGACCTACCCTGGCAGTCACAGCGCACAGAGTCTGACGCTTTTGCCGAGCTGTTTGCGGACGACCTGGCGTTCTCCGTTCCTGCGGGGGTGGATTTTATCTCGAGTAACGAGCACCTGCACTTCTCCTCGGTACTTGCCTATCACAAAGCGTCCAGGACGATTCACTCGGACGATACGCTGATGTATTTGCAATTGCCGGGGCTGCTGGGAAAGCTTAAGCAGCCGGAGGTCACGTTTCACATGACCCTTGCAAAGACGCTGGAAAAACGCCCCGGCGCAGTTGCGGACTTTCGTGCCTGGGCGATGGCTCTTGCAGAGCAGTGGGGTGATGCGGAAAATCTATGCGCTGCACATTCCTCCGTTTTGCTGGGCAGTGATAACAGTGGCGTCTCGATTGCCGGCAGAATACTGGCCGCATTGCAGAAAGCGGAAAAGACATTGCAGCGGCATGAGAAAAAGTTTGGGTGAACTGACTGCGCCGCAGATCTCTCTATGCCGCTTGAAACCATTCGATGACCTGCTCGTGCACGCGGGGATCATCGAGTAGGTCCAGGTGGCTTTTCTCGGTGTAAACGCGGCAGTTATCGGGTTTGATATGCAGTCGATGTAGATCTTCTTTATGAACGCCGGTAGCACTGTCTAGCCGCACTAGTAGATCCCCAAGAATATGGCCCAGTACATCATGGTGATCTCGTCCAATAGTGGCCGCGATAAAATAGTATTCAACCTCAGCGAGTAATGGCACGGGACGCCGATTGTCCTGTCGAGCAACATCACAGCACTCATCTTGCCAGTCCTCATCAAGAAGGTTGCCGTGACGAAGGTCTTTGAGTCCGACGCTGCGTTTTTGCGCGAGTGCCAGCGGAGCAACGTAGGGGGATTTTTTTAGCAGTATGTCTAATGCGTGCCCGGCCTTGGCGACGTGCGAGCCGTGGTGCGGTGTGCCCAGACAAAGCACCCGTTTCAAATGTTCCAGCCAGGCGTTGTCCTTTTGCTGCGCATACCAGCAGGCGCTGCGGATCACCAGGCCGCCCATGCTGTGCCCAATCAGCGACAGCGATTCCACCGGTACTGGCCATTCGGCGCAAAGCGTTTCCAGCATGGCGGCGAGTTCCCGGCCGTTTGTGGAGATATGCCGGCCGGTGTTGTAACGCAGGTGGAGCGATGTGCAGTCCAGATTTTTTGTCAGCTTCGCATCCAGGCTGGGCCTTTCTTTGCGGGACCAGTTCAATTCCGAATGGCATAGCCCGTGTACCAGTACCACTAGGTGTGGACTTGCTGACGGAATCGATTCCCCAAGCGCGCATCTCTCAAGCTCAACTGCGTCACCATTGTTTAGTAGCGTCATGGGAATGGCTAAGGGGTTCTTGCTGTCCTCAAGGTGGTCGCCAAGGACGCCATTGAGCGTAGCTCGAAAGCGAATGTCCTTAGATTGGTCAGGTGTATCGCTGTTTCCGGGGTTCAGTAGATCAAAGGAATGGTTTACACCTTTTTGTAGCGACCGGTTAACGCGGCGAATGACGTCATAGACAGCGGTTGCGATGGCACCGTGTGCGTAGGTCTTTTCTTGAGGTGGCGGCGACCATACAAAGGCGCGTCGAGCTATGGTTTCGTGCATGTCCTCTACGGTGTTGCTTATAAGATCCACAGACTCAAACATTAACCGGGTAGTGCCTTGCACGGTCTTAATTGACGGATTCATAGAGCTACCTTTGGTTACTTATGTGATTTAACCCTAAGCGAAGCCACCTGTTTACTCGACGGCTTCGTTGCTGATCGAGCAGTGGATTTTCTCTTGGAGCTAGGTTTTTTTTCGGTCACGGAAGCGGTGGCGGCCGACGGGTCTGTGGTCTCCGCCGATAAGGTTACGAGGCAGGCCTTACACAGGAATGTCGGTCGCGGGGTTACAGGTACTCCGACGGAGGCCTGTTCACCCCGGGGCAGAATCGCGTTGCACTCTTCACAAATGCCATTGCGATTGAGCGTCAGTTCCTGCCAGCCAACGATTGCCGGCGCCTCAGCTTCAGAAGCCCTGTCTGCGCTTTGATTTGCCTCTCGGGCTTGTGGTGCTTGTTTGTTGAGAGATCTGGCCAGGTGTGCGCTGTCGGCGACCACGTCCTCGACCAGGTCAAAGGTATTTAGGAGTACGTTGCGAACCACGGTAGAGACCGATAAGCCCAGTTGTTCGGCCCTGCCTCGCAATTCGGTGTCCAGGTCCTCGGGGATGCGTGCCTGTAAAACTCTATCTTTGGTGCGCTGGCGTGCCTTGCGGCGACTTACTGTCATACATACTCCCATGCCGTTGTCGATAGCAGAGGGCCGGAGCTTAGAAAAATGTAATACAAATGTCAATTATTGTATTACAAAGTGTTTTTGATGTGAGGCTCCTAACTATTATTACAGTAGCTAGGAGTGACCTTTGGGATCTGTGTATCGTCGCTCATGTGCACCCCTTGTTTTTATTCGTATCGAAGAGCGTCGATAGGATTGGCGCGAGCCACCCGGACAGCTCTACCTGCCAAGGTAAGCGATGCGAGGAGGTTAGGCGCAAAATCGAACACGCTTTCCTCCATCTGCACCAGCATGCTGATATTCAGATGCGATGTGCGGGGCAGCTCCTCAATAACGCCGGTTACGCTGACCTCCACCGGCTCATCATTCAGACAGCAGAGGGTTATCACCTCGCCAATTACGTCAGTGCGTCCAAAGTACTTCATAGCCGTTGTGGAGGTGATCACCAAATCGCTTGGACTGTCAAAGGCCGTTGAGGGGTCGCCATATACCCAGGGAAGCGCAAATACCGCAAAGAAGCGTGGGTCAGCGAACATCACTGATTCGCTAAACACTTTGTCGCCAACGGTGACGGGGGGCTCTAACGTTAGCAGCCTAACCCCGGACTCCACGAGATCCGGCGCGTAGCTCCTCACCGCCTCCATCATTCGGCCGGCGGATCGCACGGTGAGAAGTGGCGGCGCGTCCTTGGGTCTGTAGGCCGAGTGCAGTCGGACTATTCGGTCGGCATGCTT
>NZ_JBLGBE010000057.1:0-21992 GCF_047617445.1 Congregibacter sp. | reverse complement strand
AGGTTTCACTGCTGTTTCCCTGGAACGAGCTTGATCGACAGGTGATTGTCGGTGGTACTGCAAAGCGCATGAGTCTTGCGGAGTCGGCGACCTATTTTCTCTCCCGGCCCCGGGAGAGCCAGATTGCCGCCTGGGCTTCGCGTCAGAGTCGGCCAATCGCCAAGCGTGCGCTATTGGAAGAAGAGGTGCGCAAGCTCCGGCAAAAGTTTGCGGATGGTGACGTGCCGGTGCCGGATTTTTGGGGCGGGTACCGTGTTCAGCCCGAGCGCATAGAGTTCTGGCAGGGCGGTGAACATCGCTTGCATGATCGTTTTCGCTACCTGCGGGATGATGCCGCGGGTACTTGGGACTTGTCGCAGCTGCAGCCCTAGTGCTGTGCGCCTAGCGCAGGCGCCGTTGATCAAAGTAGCTGGATTGTTTGTCGATCCCCGCAAGTCGGCGACGCAGTACGTCCAGTGCGGCCGCGGCCACCATTGTTTGAAAAAGCACTCTCTCTACAGGCCAGCATAGGCAAACCGTGTCGACATTCTGGCGGTCCCCCCAAGCTAACCATACGGTGCCCACCGGCTTGCCGTCACTGCCGCCATCGGGCCCGGCGATACCCGAAACCGCTACCGCCAGATCAGCGCCGGACGCATCAAGGGCGCCGATGACCATCTCTTTTACGGTGGCTTCGCTCACCGCGCCCTGAGACTCAAGGGTGGTCGCCTGTACGCCGAGCACGGACTGTTTGAGAGAATTGGAGTAGGTGACGAATCCCCCGGGAAATACATCCGAAGCCCCGGCGATCTGAGTGAGCATCGAAGCGATCATTCCGCCGGTACAGGACTCTGCGCAGCTGATGGTGACACCGGACTCTCTGGCTAAATTAATAACCGCTTCGGCGATGCGCGTATCGCCTTCTCCGATGATGTGATCACCAAATAGAGTGTCCAGCCACTCGCGACAGCGGTCGCGCAGGGGGATGTCTTCGACCCGCCGGACACTCAATTTGATTTCCAGTTGTGGTGCTCCGGCACGAAAGCTCAGAATGACTTCGCCTGGCCAGTCCGGGTGGTTGTCCATGACTAGCTGTTGCGCTGTGGATTCGCCCAGGCCGAAGGTTTGGAGGCGCAGCACGTCTTTTTGCAGAGTGATTCCAAAGCGCGCGCGGAGACGCTCAAGAATGATCGGCAGCATCGCACGCAGCTCTCCGGGCACGCCGGGCGTACACAGCACGAGGCAGTTGTTGAGAAGCAGTGAAAACCCGACGGCACTGCCCACGGGATTGGGTATCAGGGTGCAGCCATTGGGGAGCATGGCCTGCTTGCGATTTGCGGCGTTAAGTACAAGGCGACGCTTGTCGCACCACTGCTTAAGGTGGCTTAGCGCATCGGGATGCTCGCACAGTCCGCTGCCTGCGACCTCGGCCAGTACTGCGGCCGTTAAGTCGTCGATGGTTGGCCCTAGCCCGCCATTGATGATGAGTACGTCTGCGTTCGCACAAAGGGCTTCAATTTCCTGCGCAAGGGCGCCGCGATCATCGCCAAGAGTCACCCGTCTGCACGGCGTGAGCCCCAGTCCCGCTAGCTCCCTGGCGATCATTGCTGAATTGGAGTCGACGGTGTCCCCGCTCATCAACTCGTCACCGGTTAGCAGTAACTGAACGCGGGGTATGTCAGTGCTCATTGTGGTCTCCAGCAAGAATGTTCGTACGCGGCGGGAAAATAGCACAATGGCTACCAACCGACCTCGGATTTGTACTCATAAGCGCGTTCTTACAGCTGACAGTGTGCCCGGGCTTGGCTACACTCCCTGCCCTGTGCCGGGCATGTGTTCGAGCGGGAGTTTGTCATGAAGCGTGTGGTGTTTAATCAGAAGGGTGGCGTGGGTAAAACCAGCATTACCTGCAATCTTGCCGCCATCGATGCGAGTCTGGGTCGTAAAACACTGGTTATTGACCTGGATGTGCAGGGTAATACCACGCATTACCTGGTGGGCGAAATCGACGCTGAGGCTTTTCCCGCCGAAGCTCAGGGCGTGTCCGGCCTGTTTAAGCAAACGGTGGGGTCTCGGCGTATGAGTCGCAACCCCGATGCCTTTGTTTGGGAGACCCCCTACGAAAACTTGTTTCTCATGCCTTCCAGTCCCCTGCTGTCTGAGCTGGAGCGTGAGCTCGAGGCGCGGTATAAGATCTACAAGCTCCGTGATGCGCTTCTCAAGCTTGAAGATGAGTATGATCGCATCTACATCGATACTCCGCCCAATTTCAATTTTTACTCAAAATCGGCGCTGATCGCTGCAAATAGCGTCTTGATACCCTTTGATTGCGATAGTTTTGCTCGACAAAGTCTGTATGCGCTGATGGATAACATTGCTGAACTGCGGGAGGATCACAATGGTGAGCTCGCGGTGGAAGGTATCGTGATTAACCAGTTCAATAGCCAGGCAAGATTACCCGGTGAGTTGGTTGCAGAGCTTGAAGCCGAGGGATATCCGGTGATCAGCTGCTTCCTCAACAGCTCGGTCAAAATGAAAGAGTCGCATTACCTGCATCGACCGCTTATTGATCTGGCCCCCTCGCACAAACTCACGCAGCAGTATGTGGCTTTGCATGCGGCTCTTGATAAAGGCTAGCTCGAAGCGGCTGCTTGGATGCTGTTGAGCGCTAAGGAGCTCTTCAGGCCTGGTTGTGCGCCCTGCGCCGAGGTTTGAGGCGCGTCATCGCGGCAAATCGGTAACTTGGTGTTCGGGGCAGGGTGTACCATACTCAAAGTATGAACGATGCCGCCGCTATTGACGCGAACATGGACACGGATCCGCGTCTGTCCCTCTTGGAAGCCCGTCAACAACTGGCTGGTCTTCTGTCGGGCGAACAGGATCTGATTGCCAACGCGGCCAACACGGCTGCGTTTCTTAACACTCTGTTACCTGACATCAACTGGATCGGCTTTTACGTGCTTCAGGGCGATCAGCTGGTGCTGGGCCCTTTTCAGGGAGAGCCCGCTTGCGTTCGGATTCCGGTGGGGCGGGGGGTATGTGGCACCTGTGTGGCCTCCGGTGACACGCAGCGTATCGATGATGTTCATGCTTTTCCGGGTCATATTGCTTGCGATGTTCGTTCGCGATCTGAGCTGGTCGTCCCCGTGCGGGCGCAAGGGGTAGTCGTCGCTGTTTTGGATGTCGACAGTCCATCCATCGCGCGTTTTAGCGTTGATGATCAGAATTACGTCGAGGCGTTGGTCGATGAATTCACTAAACACCAATTTGCGCAGGGCTAATATTCGTTTAGTTGTCCCCGCCCTCTTGAGGGGCGTTACACGCACAAAACGTCGAGTCAAAATGCTGGCTCGATTGGCCATTACGATCGCCATAGCGGTTGTGCTGGGTGCATGTGCCAATACCCCTGATTGGGCCTTTGACATTCGCGACGTTCCTCCTTTGAAGCTGGACGGTCGTATCTACAGTTATGACCCCCAGAGCCCGGACTTGCGTGATCCCGAAATCTTGATGGTCACGCAGGAGATGCGCGATTTCGTGGAGCTGTACACGGGGGACGCTAATAATTCACACAACAAACTTATGGCACTGCACCGCGCTATTAAGGGGCAGGGTGCTTTAGCCATGCATTACGACCCCTTCGCGGATGGTACGGCTCGCGATGCGTTTACCCGGGGCAGTGCTAATTGTCTTAGCTATGCACATTTGTTTACCGCTTTGGCGAGAGAGGCGGGGCTCAACGCGCAATATCAATGGTTGGAGGTGCGCCCGGAGTGGCACCGTATGGGTGACCGGGTTGCCGTACAATTACATGTAAATGTGCAGGTGAAAATGCGCGACTCGACAGAGTATATGGTCGATATCGATCCCTTAACTCGCTCTGAGGTGGCGGGCACACGACTTATGCGTGATGAAGAAGGCTTTGCCCTGTATTACAACAATCTCGCTATGAATGCGCTTTCTGTGGACCGACCGGTGCAGGCTTGGCAGCAGCTGGTGCGCGGGCTCGAAGAGGCGCCGGGATTTTCACAGTTGTGGGTCAATCTGGGGGCTATCTATCGGTACGCAGGCCAGTATGCGGAGGCAGAGCAAGCCTATTTTCACGCCTTGGAGATCGACGATGGTGACCGTTCGGCAATGAATAATCTGGTGGTCCTGTATGAGCTTCAGGGCCGTAACCATGAGCAGAGTTATTGGGAAGACCGTCTCGAGCGGTACCTCAACTTAAACCCTTACTATCACGCGAGCCTGGGTGATGCCGCCATGGACAAGGAAAATTGGCTTGCGGCTTATGAATACTATGAGCGTGCCACGACGCTGCAGCCCGATGACAGCCTGTTGATTTACAGTCAGGGCCTTGCAGCTCATGAGCTTGGAAACGACGACGAGGCCGAGCGTTTGATCTCCCGGGCGATAGAGAGAGCGTCTTTTCAGGTGGAAAAACGCCGCTACCGAATACAGTTGCGTATCATCCGGGAGGAGCAAGCGGCCGTGCTCTAATCCAGTCTTCGGCATGGCGGTTCTTGAGTACTTTGGTTATCCTCCGCGCCTTTGCGGCGGAGGCATAGCATGACAGCGTTTTCACGAGTTCTGGACTTATTGCGAACTGACCCCAGTGTTGGCGGTGAGGTGGCTGTGCGCGGCTGGCTGCGCAGCAAGCGTGACTCAAAGGCCGGTATATCTTTTCTGGCTATCCATGACGGCTCGTCGTTTGATGCGATTCAAGCAGTTGTGCCGGCGGATCTGGAGAATTACGAGAGTGAGGTTCTGCAGCTGACCACCGGCTGTTCTGTGGAGTTGCGGGGTACGCTGGTGCCTTCTCAAGGCAAGGGGCAGCAGGTGGAGATTCAGGCCAGCGAGCTCCGTGTGCTGGGTTGGATAGACGATCCCGAGACGTACCCGATCGCCAAGAAGCGGCACACCTTTGAGTATTTGCGAACACAGGCTCACCTACGTCCGCGTACAAATACCTTTGGCGCCATTACTCGGGTGCGACATAGCCTCGCGAATGCTATTCACAGCTATTTTCATGACAATGGTTTTTACTGGGTGAACACTCCAATCATCACCGGTAGCGATTGCGAGGGAGCGGGTGAACTCTTCCGGGTCAGTACGCTGGATATGAGCAATATCCCTCGAACCGCCGAGGGCGGCGTGGATTATGCGCAGGACTTTTTTGGTGGTGATGCCTACCTTACAGTGAGCGGCCAATTGGCGGTGGAGTCGTATTGTCTATCTATGGGCAAGGTCTACACCTTTGGTCCTACGTTTCGCGCTGAAAACAGCAATACGAGCCGTCATCTCGCGGAATTCTGGATGATTGAGCCCGAGGTGGCTTTTGCTGACCTGGCGGATAACGCGGATCTGGCAGAGTCTTTGCTCAAGCATGTCTTCAACCGAGTGTTAAATGACTGCGAAGACGATTTGGCTTTTTTCAATCAGCGCATCGACGATACGGTGCTGTCGCGTCTTACCGCGATGGTTGACCAGAGCTTTGAACGCATGGATTACAGCGATGCGATCAAGATCTTGAAAGCCAGTGGTCAGAAATTTGAGTATCCCGTGGAGTGGGGCGTTGATCTGGCGAGCGAGCACGAGCGTTTTCTCTGCGAACAGCATGTGGGGCGTCCGGTGGTTCTGATGAACTACCCCCGGGAGATCAAGGCGTTTTACATGCGCTTGAACGACGATGAAAAGACCGTTGCCGCAATGGATGTACTGGCACCGGGTATCGGTGAAATCATTGGCGGTAGCCAGCGCGAAGAGCGACTTGATGTGCTGGATGCGCGTATGGATCCTCAGCTCCGCGATGAGCTCTGGTGGTACCGGGATTTGCGCCGCTACGGGACTGTCCCCCACGCGGGCTTTGGCTTGGGTTTCGAGCGGCTCATTAACTATGTCACGGGCATGGAGAATGTCCGGGATGCGATTCCGTTTCCGCGTACGCCCGGTAACGCACACTTTTAGCACTCAGGTATTGCCTTGCTCAGGTCTTAGGTGTCGCGTCTGCTTGCAGCGCTGGTGCTGAGTGATTGCTTACTGGGTCGCTGTCTCACTGACTGGGGCAGGATTTTCAAGCTTTCGCCCAGAGTTTGCATCAAGCTTAAACAGTGGCAGATGCGCGGTTTCTTCATCGGCACCCGTCAGCGTAACGGCTACGGGTGTATTAACTCTGAAGTGTCGATTTTTACTCTTTTGCGTCGCGGTCCATTTATCAAAGTTAAACTTCTCGCCGGCTTTGCGTAGGTCGACATATCCTTCTAGTCCGCTATCGTCCAGGCGGACATGGAAGCCATGGTTACCCATATGCGAGACGTGCGCGGCCCAGGGGCCCGGCGCAGATTTGGCCTTACGCTGGAGGTATTCGAGCGTCAGCCAGCGCTCTGCTTCGTTACTGATCTGACGCAGTTTTTGCAGCTTCTGGTTAAGTTTGTCGAGTTCTGGTTGCTCACAAATGGCTGCGGTTTCACCGCGCAAGGTCGCTTTGATCTGTAGGTGAACCAGAAAATCCAGATACTTGCGTAAGGGCGATGTGCAATTGGTGTAAAGGGGTAGAGACATGCCCATATGCGCGCCGGGGTTTTTTGATAGCCGGGCTCGAGTGAGTAAGCGATTAACCATGCTGCGAAGAGGCAACTCATGATCGCTCGCGGCAAGCTGGCGCAGCAGATCGCGGTAACCCTCCAGGGAGTCCGGGTCCAGGGTCTCAGCATCGGACAGATAGAGCTCTAGAAACTTCTGGCGATCCTTCAGGCGATCCCTGCGAAAGCCATCATGCACGACGAAGGGACCGCTGGCGCCAGCTTCTGCAAGCAGTGCTGCAGCGCAGCGATTGGTCGCGACCATGCATTCTTCGACCAAACGTTGGGAACTCAACTTCTCGCAAGGTTCGATGTTTTCGATTTTCCCCTGGTCATTTAGCAGCCAGCGAAACTCCTGGCGATCTTCCATAACCAACTCATTGGCCTCGCGTTTCCCTCGGAGTGCTTTGGATACCTGATAGAGCGCCTCGAGCGGGGTGGCGTGACAAATCAGCGACTCATCGTGACCACTGAGGTATCGATCAACCGCAAAGTAGGACAGTTTGGCCCGGGACCGGATTTTTGCCTCAAAGAATTTGTATTCCCCAACGCTGCCATCCTCCGCAATTGCAACCCGGCAAACCAGGGCAGGTCGCAGTTCGTTCTCGGTGAGCGCGCAGCGTTGCTGAGAGATACTCTCGGGCAGCATGGGCACAACAGCTCCATGGAAATACGCGCTGCTCGCTCGAGCAGCGACGGTCGCTCTTAAGGGTGAGTCCGCGCCGACATAGGAAGTAGGGTCAGCGATGGCCACATAAAGAAGCCATCCATCGCTGGTGACTTCGGCATAGAGCGCATCATCAATGTCTTGCGTTCGGGCGGCATCGATCGTCACAAACGCAAGATCAGAGAAGTCTTCTCGCCCCGGGTCATTCTCCGGATTCAAGGTGGCTATGACTTCTTTAAGTTGCTGTTTGTCAGTATCGGACCATTCACTTTCAAGGCCGTATTTGGCCATGGTGTAAATGTTCTCAATGCCAGGGTCGTCCGCCGCACCAATTGTTGCCAGCACCTTGGCCTGCGGTTTGCCATCGCGAATAGGATGTCGAAGCAGCGCACAGCGAAGATAGTCGCCTGACTTGGCGCCGTTCCTAGCCTGAGTCGGTAGAAATAACCATCGGCTCATGCCGGGAATATCAGGTTCGACGAACATCGCCTTTCCCTTGCTCACGCAGCGACCGGTAAATTCGGCGATGGAACTTTCTACGAGCCCTTCGATTTCGGCGATGGGCCGTTTGTCTTTGCCGGGGCGTAGACAGACTCGCACACGGTCCCCGGGAAATGCCTTAAGCATTTCATCCGGTGGAACAAAGACTTCGCGTCCGTCGTCGGTGCGGGCGAATCCGTAGCGCGCAGGGGTTCCCCGAAGCACAGCTTCGGTGCGCTCCTTCTCGGATTCGATCTGAGTTTTAAGCCCTCGTAGCTGGGCAAGGGCATCTAGGTCTAACATCGGGAAGCTATGGCTGGCCTGCATGCATCAAAGGGGCGCTATGCTAGCGGAAATGCCCGCAGGTGTCAGTGTGAAAGCTGTTTAAGTGACGTGTGAAATGAATTTGGCCGATACCGCCGCAGACAACTCTAGTTTGGCGCGTGGGTTGACCGTAGCACGCAGTAAGCTGTGGTGCATCGCGATAAATTCAGTAAATCAATAGATGGTCGTTGACAGTGTTTGCAGCCCGGGCTAATAATCGGGTGGTTTTCCAGCTTCAGGTGGACGCAGCGATCTCCCCAGCCTTAGATGGTGGTCAGCTAAACACCGGGCGCATAGCCCAGCGTGTTTTTGGTACTGAAGGCACCCAAAGAGTGTCTGGAGCCCTTGTCGCCGTTATAGTCCGCATCCTCCCTTGCCAAATGAATTTACAAGCAGCCGAGCTTGGCACTGCCCCTGGGCCTGCTGAGCCTGTAAAGCGGCCTTGCGATCCAAGTACTCGCACAGCCGTAGCGGTCGCAAGAACGGCCACCACAGCCACCGTGTTGCCGCATACATACCCTGTTTTACGCCCTTCATATCAACCGATATGACTCTCTTTGATAGCCCGTTCTGAGGAATTGCTTATGGAATCCCGCTCCAATGTGCACGACCTGACACCGCTCGTGGAACCGGCCAAGAAAGTGTACGTGTTGGATACCAACGTGCTCTTACATGATCCGACGGCAGTGACGGCGTTCAACGAACACCACATCGTCATTCCCATGACCGTATTAGAAGAGTTGGATCATATTAAAGATCGTCGAGACAAAACGGTGAGCCGCGAGGCGCGTATCGCTATCAATATCATCGACAAGATTGTCGATACGGCATCACCGCAAGCGATTCAAGAAGGTGTGGGTATTCCTTCTGCTGACGCCGGTGGCACTCGCGGAACGCTGGCGATTTACCCGGATCAGCTTATTAAGGATGACAGCGAAATACCGTACTTGGATGGGACTCCGGATCAGGCCAACGACAATCGGATTATCAATGTCGCCCTGAAGTTGCAGGCAGAGAATGAGGGGTCTTTTGTTTGTCTGGTCACCAAAGATATCAATATGCGAATCAAGGCCAAAGGGTCTGGCCTGCGTCACGTTGAAGACTATCGTCGCGATCGCGTTCTTGATGACATCGATCTGCTTTGTAAGGGGTATGAGCACATCGAGGGCGATTTCTGGGCAGGGATCACTGAGGTGGATACGATCCGCGAAGATAACCTAACGCTGCATCGTGTACCCAGAGACTCGGTGCTTGACGCCTTTCCCAACATGTTTCTGTACGACGACCGTGATTTTATCGCTTTTGTTCACCGTATGGACGCGGAGCATCTGTATCTGCGCTGCGATAGCCGGGACAATCTGATGAATCGTCGGTTTTGGGGGCTTTCACCCCGCAATCTCGAGCAGGCGATGGCGATGTCGCTGATCGCTAATAACGACGTTGATATGACGGTGATGACCGGCCCGGCGGGCTCCGGGAAAACACTGATCGCGCTAGCCTATGGTCTGCACGCCATCCTCGAAGAGGGGCGCTACAGCAAGCTTATCGTCGCGCGCTCAACGCCGCCCATTGCTGAGGATATTGGCTTTCTCCCGGGCACGGAGGAACAAAAAATGGCGCCCTGGCTCGCAGCCTTCGACGATAATTTGGAGATTCTTCACGGCTCAGATGAGTCCTGCACGGGCAGTATCGATTACGTAAAAGAGCGCGCCAACATTCAGTTTAAATCGCTGAACTTCATGCGCGGACGCTCGTTCAACAATGCGTACATCATTATCGATGAGGCGCAGGGCCTGACTCAGTTCCAGCTCAAATCGGTGATCAGTCGGGTAGGGGAGGATTCCAAGATAGTCGTGCTTGGCAATCTTGCGCAAATCGATAACAAGTACATTTCACCTTTGACGTCGGGACTGACTTATCTCGTGGAGCGGAGCAAATCGTACGACCATGCGGGTATCATGCACGTGAATGGCATTGTCAGATCTCGACTTGCCGCATTTGCCGAGGAGAACCTCTGACCTGCCGTGGACACATTCTTTATCTTGCTCCAGCGCTTGCTGCCCCAACATGCGCTGTCCCGACTCGTCGGCCGCGTTGCGGCTGCCCAAGGCCCCCGCTGGCTAAAAAACCGTGTGATACGCGCGTTTGTCAGTCACTACGGTGTTGAGCTTGCGGAAGCCGAACGACCTTTCCCTGAGGCCTACGAAAGCTTTAACGCGTTCTTTACCCGGGCTCTGAAGCCTGGCGTGCGCCCACTGTGCAGCAGCGGTATTGCTTGTCCTGCCGATGGTGCCGTGAGTGAAATAGGCGATATCGACGGCCAGAGAGTTATGCAGGCCAAGGGTCGCAGCTATTCCTTGGATGCCTTGCTTGCCGGGGATCAGCACCGCGTAGAGCAGTTTACTGGCGGCAGCTTTGCGACGATTTATCTGTCACCCAAAGATTATCACCGGGTACACATGCCTTTAGACGGGCAGTTACAGTCGAGCTGTTACGTTCCCGGGGACTTGTTTTCAGTTAACGGCACCACCGCGGCAGCGATCGACGGACTTTTTGCCCGCAATGAGCGACATATCAGCTACTTCGATACGCCCCGGGGGCCTATGGCTATGGTGTTGGTGGGTGCGATGATCGTAGCCGGCATCGAAACCGTCTGGGCGGGGCAGGTCGCACCGCGGCCTCGACGCATCGAACGCTGGGATCATGCGAGTAGCCCTGCTCCGGTATTACTTGGGCGTGGCAGCGAAATGGGACGATTTTTGCTCGGTTCGACGGTTATCTTACTTTTCCCCAAAGGCGTTGTGGCCTGGAACGAAGATTGTTTGCCGGGTGTAAGTGTGCGTATGGGGCAGCAGCTTTCTGCTTAATCGTCACAATGTTTTCTTGTTAGTTGTGACGCTCACACAAGAGGTCACGACGCGGTGAGCGAGGGCCCTCCGGCCTTCAACCCCTAGCCCTGTAGCTGCTGGTCCAGTGAAGCAATAATGCGGCGATAGCTGTCCAGCCGCGCCGGGTGAATAGCGCCGGTGTCTATAGCCTCGGTGAGCGCGCAGCCGGGCTCGCTTTGGTGGTGGCAGTCACGAAAACGGCAGTGGCCGATGCGATCGCTAAACTCCCGAAATCCGTTTTCGACCTCATCGCGACTCATGTGCCATAAACCAAACTCTCGAATACCTGGCGAGTCGATTAATGCGCCGCCGCCGGGGACGTCGAATAGACGGGCCGTAGTCGTGGTATGCCGGCCTTTTTGTTTATCCGGAGATAGCTCTGATACCCGTTGCTGCGCATCCGGGAGCAAGGCGTTCACGAGCGTGGTTTTGCCTACGCCAGATTGTCCGACGAGGATGCTGGTGTGTCCCGCCAGTAGCTGGGTGAGCTCTTCGATGGCGCCGAACTTGCCCTGTGCTCGAATCGTCGTGTAGCCCAGCGGGGCGTAAGGTTCCAGAAGAATATCCAGGGATTCTCTCAGAGCCCAGTCATCGAGCAAATCTGCCTTGTTGAGCAAAATGACCGCCTCTGCGCCAAGGTTTTCTGTAGCTACGAGGTAGCGGTCGATCAGTCCTCCGTGAGGCTCGGGGTATGGCGCAATAACGATGATCACTCGGTCAACGTTGGCTGCGACGCTGCGTAATTTACCGAACTTGTCAGGGCGTTGCAGCTCCGTGCTGCGCTCTTCCCGCGCCACGACTACGCCGGTTTCTTCGCCTGCACAAAAAATCACCTTATCTCCGGCAACCACAGAGCCCAGATGCGTTCTAAGGTGGCAGCGATGAACGGTCTGATCATCTCCCTCTATATCGGCTTGGGAGCCATAGCGGGCGATGACCCTCCCTCGCTGCTCGCCACCCAGCTGCCCCCCTGCGAGCGCTTCATCGCCCAGCGTGCCAGAACGCTCAGCGCGTTCGGCGCGCTCTTGCTGCTTGCGTTCGATGCGCCAGTTCTGGCGCCGATTTAGTTTTCGTTTGCTCACGTCTACATTATTGGGTGCTGCCGAGGGACTGTCGAGCGCGTGTTAAACTTCATTGCATTGAAATAGTGAGTTAAATGATGGTCGACAAACGAAATCTCATCTGGGTGGACTTGGAAATGACCGGTCTCGATCCCGACACAGATCGTGTGATCGAGATTGCGACAATCGTGACGGACAGTGACCTAAATACTCTTGCCGAGGGACCTGTAATCGCGATTCATCAGTCAGATGCGACGCTTGGGGCGATGGACGAGTGGAATACCACCCATCACGGTAACTCTGGTCTTTGCGATCGCGTGCGAGCCAGTACCATCGACGAGCAGGAGGCTGGACGACTGAGCATGGAGTTCCTGGAGTCCTGGGTGCCGACTGGGGCGTCCCCCATGTGTGGCAATAGCATTTGTCAGGACAGACGCTTTATGGCCCGACACCTGCCAGAACTGGAACGCTACTTTCACTACCGTAATCTTGATGTGAGCACCCTGAAAATCCTTGCCCAGCGCTGGAGACCCGATGTCGCCGCTAGTTTGCACAAGCGTGGCGTGCATTTGGCTCTGGAAGATATTCGCGACTCTATCGAGGAGCTGCGTCATTATCAGACGCATTTTTTGAATTGTGACCCGCCTAAATAAGCACTCAGTCTGACGATCACTCGGCGCCGTGGCGTTCTAGCGCCCACTGGACATGCTCCTGCACGAGTTCTGAAGGGAAGTCCTTACGTTGTCTAAGCGCGTCGATCACGGCTGTCGTGCTAGGCGCGTTCCCCAGCGCGATGGCAAGATTGCGCAGCCAGCGTTCGTAGCCGATCCGTCGCAAGGCGGAGCCCTCAGTGCGCGTGGCCCAGGTAGCTTCATCCCAGGCGAAAAGTTCGAGTAGTCCCTGGTCATCCAGAGAGTGTCGTGGCTGAAAATCCGGTTCTGCGCTGGGTGCTGCAAACTTGTTCCAGGGACAGACCAGCTGGCAGTCGTCACAACCGAAGATTCGGTTGCCCATCAATGGCCTCAGTTCAGGGTCAATACTCCCTTTGTGTTCTATGGTCAGGTAGGAGATACACCGCCTGGCATCCAAGACGAAGGGCTCAACAAATGCATTCGTGGGACAGATATCGATGCAGGCCTGGCAGCTGCCGCAATGCTTTGTGCTCTGGGGCGGGTCCGGTGGCAGCGGCAGGTCTGTGTAAATCTCGCCGAGGAAAAACCAGGAACCGGCTTCTTGACTGATCAACAGTGTGTTTTTGGCTATCCATCCAAGCCCTGCCCGCTCAGCCAGGGCGCGTTCCAGTACCGGAGCACTGTCTACAAAAGCGCGATAGTGGCCGCCTCCCATGCGTTGCTCAATGCGTTTTGCCAGCTGCGCGAGGCGTTTGCGGATCAGTTTGTGGTAATCGCGGCCGAGAGTGTAGCGCGCTATGTAGGCCTTGTTTGGGTCGCCCAAAACAGCAAAAGGCTCAGCGCCGTCGCTGAGGTAATCCATGCGCAGCGACAAGACCCGGCAGGTGCCGGGCACCAGTTCTTCCGGGCGTGAGCGCTTTGCGCCATGGCTGGCCATCCAATGCATCTCTCCGTGGTAACCCGCTGCGAGCCAGCGCTGCAGGTGATCCTCGTGCTCACTAAGGTCTATATCGCTGACACCGAGTTGCGAAAAGCCCAGTTCCCGCGCCCAGCCGCGAATTTCTTCCACGAGATCGCCGCCGTCGCTTGCAAGCGCTTTCTCATCCATCAGATTGCAGCCCTTTGGCCGCACTGACCGTATAATCGGCGTATGTATTTCGTTTCCATATTGATGATTGTGCCAGAGGCGTGTTCAAAATGAGCAGTATTTCGCCGGGACAGCTGTATACCGCTGAGCAAAGTCGTGCGATTGATCGTGAAGCGATCGATGTCCATGGGCTCCCGGGGCCGCTGCTGATGGCGCGGGCTGCGCGGGCGGCATTTGACCTTTTGATCGCGCGTCAGCCTGAACCAGAGTTGCTGCAAGTGTTGTGTGGCCCGGGTAACAACGGCGGGGACGGCCTTTTGCTGGCAATGCTGGCACGCGGGAGAGGCATCACTACGAAGGTTCTGCTAATCGACGGTGCGCCCCGAAGTAAGGATGCCGTTGCTGCCGCAGCCCGCGCGGAATCTGCCGGCGTGGTATTGGATGAATACAGGACCGATTGTTTGCTTGATCGTGGCGTTATTGTAGACGCCATGCTGGGTACGGGAATCAGTGGCGAGCTGCGCTCGGAGTACCGCGACGCTATTACTCGGGTAAATGCTATGCAGGCGCCGGTGTTGTCTATGGACGTTCCTTCAGGAATTGACAGCGACACAGGTGCTGTTTGCGGCGCTGCGGTGCGTGCATCCTGGACCATGAGCTTTATTACCGCTAAACGCGGTCTTTACACGGGGGCGGGCCCCGAATTTGCGGGGACATGTTTTTGTGATGACCTTGGTGTTCCCAGCGACGCATATACTGCGGCTGGTGACGCCTACGAGGTGCTTCAGCTGGACAGGGAGCTTAAGTCCCTACCCAGTCGTTTGCCCGGTGCTCATAAGGGCCATTTCGGACGCTGCTTGGTGATAGGCGGCGATCACGGTATGGGCGGGGCAATCATTCTTGCGGCGGAGGCTGCACTGCGCAGCGGCGTAGGCCTTGTGAGGGTGGCTACGCGAGAGGCTCATCTCGCAGCGTTATTGGCGCGCAGGCCCGAGGCCATGGCCACTGCCATTGATCATCGTAATGCTCTCATGCCACTCCTTGACTGGGCGGATGCGGTAATAGTCGGGCCAGGTCTTGGTCAGGACGTGTGGGGAGAACAATTACTGCACGCCTGTCTAGAAGTGGACAAGCCTTTGTTATTGGACGCTGATGCGCTCAACCTTCTGGCAACGCAGGGCGTGCAGCGTCTGCCTTCGGGTTCGGTGATTACACCGCATCCGGGAGAGGCAGCGCGTCTCTTGGACGTTGATGTCGGCGTCGTACAGAGCGATCGCTTTGCCGCGGCGCAGCAGCTTGTTAGCAGCTGGGGTGCTACGGTGATCCTAAAAGGCAACGGGAGCTTGCTTGTCGGCGCTAAGCGACATGCGCTTTGTGTGGACGGTAACCCTGGCATGGCCTCTGGGGGTATGGGCGATGTCTTGAGCGGCATTACCGGAGGACTGCTGGCTCAGGGGATGTCGGGTGAACACGCCGCTGCTTTGGCCACGGTGCTGCATGCTCAGGCCGGAGACAGGGCGGCGGCCGATATCGGGGAGCGGGCCTTATTGGCAGCTGACTTGATGCCCCGTATTGCGGAGCTGATAGAGTGAAGCCAGTCGTGTCGGAGGCATTGCGAATCGAGTTGGCTACCGAAGCCGAGATGGTGGATTTTGGGCGTACGCTGGCGGCGGAGATGTCCCCAGGTACTTCGCTGTATCTGCAGGGCGAGCTCGGTGCGGGTAAAACCACACTGACTCGGGGCGTCGCGCGAGGCCTGGGTCATGAGGGCGCGGTAAAAAGTCCCACGTATACCTTGGTGGAGCCCTATGTTGACTTGCAAAAACCGCTGTATCACTT
The DNA here is from genome assembly GCF_047617445.1 of Congregibacter sp. GTDB lineage: Bacteria > Pseudomonadota > Gammaproteobacteria > Pseudomonadales > Halieaceae > Congregibacter. The sequence continues at coordinate 6,454 of NZ_JBLGBE010000057.1, read as the reverse complement.
CGACCTTTATCGCCTAGGTGACCCGGAAGAGCTGGAGTACATGGGGATCCGGGATTACTTTGATGCCGAGGCACTCGTGGTAGTGGAGTGGCCTGAGCGCGGGGGCAATTTTTTACCCGTCCCTGATCTGGAGATTAGACTCAGCGTCACGGCGACAGGACGCATTTTACAAATGACGTCGCACAGCGACATTGGCGCCGACTGTGTTGCGCGGCTGAACTCTAAGAGGGGCGAAGAGTCCCAGTCATGATTTAACTCGGGAGATCATCACCATTAACTGTAAGTACACAGGGAGATCCTTCCGCCACGCCTTTTTAGCGCTGGTGCTGCTCCTGTGTGCAAAGCCATCGGTGCTGCACGCCAATTCTGTGGAAGTGAAGGATCTGCGTTTGTGGCGGGCTCCAGATCACACGCGTTTGGTCTTGGATTTATCAGGCCCTGCCGAGCACCGTTTGCTCGAACTAGAAAATCCAAGACGCCTGGTAATCGATGTTACGGACGCACGGCTCATCGCCAGGATCGATAACCTTGAACTCGAGAACACACCGATCTCGGTGATCCGTAGTGGCGTTCGGGAAGGAGACGATTTACGCCTGGTACTGGATTTGCGAAAAGCCGTTCGGCCGCGCAGTTTTGCCCTAAAAGCCTCGGAGCGTGCGGATGATCGTCTGGTGATTGATCTGTACGATCTCGAGACAGAGGTCGCAGCGCCGCAGATTAAAAAGAGCGCTCGAAGTACTGATCGTAGGGACATCGTCATTGCCATCGATGCCGGGCACGGGGGCGAGGATCCCGGGGCGTCAGGGCCTGGTCGACTGCGAGAAAAGCAAGTGGTGCTGGAGATCGCAAAGGAGCTGCATAGTCTTTTTAAAGCAGACCCTGGCTTCGCACCAACGTTGATTCGCAGCGGTGACTATTATGTCAGTCTCAAGGGTCGTCGGGATCTTGCTCGAAAGCGGCAGGCGGACATGTTCGTCTCCGTGCATGCGGATGCTTTTCGCGATAAGCGCGCCCGGGGCGCTTCGGTCTATGCGCTCTCTACTCGCGGCGCCACCAGTACCACGGCCAGTTATCTTGCTCAGCGGGAAAACGCCGCTGACCTCCTCGGGGGTGTAAGCCTTGGTGACAAAGAGGACGCGCTGGCAATGACTCTGGCGGATCTTTCTATGACAGCGACCTTAGATAGCAGCTTGAATGTGGGCGCCAGCGTACTTGCCGAGATGAATCAATTCGCCCGGCTGCATAAAAAACAGGTAGAGCAGGCCGGGTTTGCAGTGCTCAAGTCGCCGGATGTGCCTTCGATATTGGTGGAGACCGGGTTTATCTCAAATCCCGAAGAGGCCAAAAAGCTCGCGACTGCCAGCTACCGGCAGCGCATGGCCAAGGCGATTCATACCGGGATTGTGCAATGGTTTCGAGCGCATCCGCCGCCGGGGTCGCTGCTGGCGCACCTGCGTGATGAAGGCCAGCGGGAGTACACCATTGTCGGCGGTGATACGCTTTCGGGTATTGCCCACCGCTTCAACGTCAGCGTTAATCTACTGTCGAACTACAATAACTTACGAAACAGCAAAATTCTCGTCGGCCAAACGCTACGCATTCCCAATTAGTTGAACAGAGCAGACAATTAATATGCCCGTTATAAAGCGCCTCCCCGCGCGCCTCGCTAACCAAATTGCCGCCGGGGAGGTGGTTGAGCGCCCAGCATCTGTGGTCAAGGAATTGCTCGAAAATAGCCTTGATGCGGGAGCCCAGCGCGTTGACATTGACATCGAGGCTGCGGGTACCAAGCTCATCCGTGTTCGGGATAATGGTTTTGGCATTAGCGCTGAAGACCTGCCACTGGCGCTGGATCGCCATGCGACCAGTAAGATTGCTTCTCTGGATGACCTTGAGCAGGTGGGCAGTTTTGGTTTTCGCGGGGAGGCCCTGGCCAGTATCGGCTCGGTGTCGCATCTGATCGTAACCAGTAATACCGCCGAGGCGGGCAGCAACGCTCAGTCTGCAAGCTGTTCCGGTCGGGATATGCAGGTCACGCTTAAACCTGCTGCTCACCCTCAAGGCACCACTGTCGAAGTGCGAGACCTCTTTTTTAACACACCTGCGCGGCGGAAGTTTCTGCGCACCGAGCGTACCGAATTCAATCACCTGGATCATGTGGTCAAGCGCCTGGCGTTGTCGCGCTTTGACGTGAGCTTTGGCTTACGTCACAACGGGCGTCAGTTGCAGGACCTGCGACGCTGCGAAGATGAAGCAGATCGATTGCGTCGGGTTGCCGTGCTTTGTGGGGCCGGCTTTGTGGAAAATGCGGTAGCAATCGATCGCGATGCCGGGGAACTGCGATTGCATGGATGGGTTGCGCAGCCGAGCTTTTCTCGAAGTCAGGCTGATTTGCAGCACTTTTATGTCAATGGACGCTATATTCGCGATAAGTTGGTGGCGCATGCGGTACGTCAAGCGTTTAGCGATGTTCTTTATCAGGGGCGACATCCTGCCTTTGTTTTATATCTGGAGCTGGACCCTGCGGAAGTGGATGTGAATGTTCATCCGACCAAGTATGAAGTTCGCTTTCGCGATGGGCGCAGTGTGCATAGCTTCGTATACAGCACCTTGCACAAGGCGCTTGCCGACATCCGACCCAGCGATACTTCTGTGCCGACGCAGCGTTCAACATCCCCTGTATCGGCGTCTGCAGGTCGCCTTGATTTGCTCACGGGAGAGCTTGTACGTCAGCGGGAGATGGGGCTGGTGGAGCCCGGTTCTGGAAGTGCCACCGTGTTTTCCGGTCATGGAAGTCGTGGTGACTTTCAGGCCGCCAGAGGGGCTGCGGCTAACTTCGACGGCGCGGCAGCTGCAAGTTACCAGCAGCTGTATGGATCTGCTGAGAGCCAGCAGGCTGTCGCCGAAGGTGATGCTGCCGACGTACCGCCGCTGGGTTACGCCCTGGCTCAGCTTCATGGCGTCTATATCCTTGCGCAAAATCGAGAGGGTTTGGTGTTGGTGGATATGCATGCAGCGCACGAGCGAATTACCTACGAGAGACTCAAACAGGCCAGGGATGAGCAGGGGATTCGCAGTCAGCCCCTGTTAGTTCCCCAGAGCGTGTCTGTGAGTAGTCGCGAAACAATCTTGGTGGAAGAGCATGCAAGTCTTTTCCAGAGTCTGGGGCTGGGAGTGGATATCGCCGGCGACGAAAGTCTGCTGATTCGAGAGATTCCGGTTTCGCTGCAAGGCGCTAATGTAGAGGAGCTTTTGCGCGACGTTTTAGCAGAGCTTCTTGAGTACGGTACCTCTGAACGCATATCCCGCCATGAAGACGAGCTGCTATCTACCATGGCCTGTCATGGCTCGGTGCGCGCGAATCGAAGGCTTACCGTGCCCGAGATGAACGCCTTGCTAAGGGACATGGAAATCACCGAACGCTCGGGTCAGTGTAACCATGGTCGGCCTACCTGGACGGCGTTGAGTGTGCAGGAATTGGACCGCCTGTTTCTTCGCGGACGCTAACTTGAACGCTCCTTTGCTGTGCATCATGGGGCCCACGGCTTCGGGTAAGACAAATCTCGCTATTACCCTTGCCGAAGCGCTGGATGGAGAGCTGATTAGCGTTGATTCCGCTTTGGTGTATCGGGGTCTTGATATTGGCAGTGCGAAGCCGCTTTATCCTCATCATTTGATGGATATCTGTGATCCCAGTGAGGCGTATTCAGCCGCACGTTTCGTAGAAGATGCGCGAAATGCCATTGACGCAGTGCGCAGTCGAGGTCGTCGCCCTATCCTGGTTGGCGGCACAATGCTCTACTACAGCGCGCTTTTGCAGGGGCTGGCGTCTATGCCAGGGGCCGACGGAGCTGTGCGGGACGAAATCGCGTCCATTGCAGCGCAGGATGGTTGGCCCGCCGTACATCGTGAGCTGGCGCAGGTTGACCCTGAGTCAGCGGCGCGTATACACCCTAATCATTCCCAGCGCTTGTCCCGAGCGCTGGAGGTATACCGACTAACGGGCAAGACCCTGACGTATTTCCACGACCAGGATCAAGCATCTCCCCCGTATATGGCGGATGCACTGGCCATTGCGATAGCGCCGGCGGAGCGGCAGGTACTGCATGCTCGTATAGAGACGCGGTTCCGTGAAATGATGAATTCTGGGTTTCTCGACGAAGTCCGAAGCCTGCGGGAACGTAAAGACCTGCATGCCGGCTTGCCCGCGATCCGCGCCGTAGGATACCGACAGCTATGGTCGTACCTCGATGGGGCGTGTTCCCTTGAGGACGCACAGGAGCGTGGAATCATTGCCACGAGGCAGCTTGCCAAGCGACAATTTACCTGGCTGCGCAAGTGGCCGGGCTTACGGTGGATACACACCGATGCCTCGGGCGTGGTTAGTCAGAGTGATTTGGCCGAAAATGACCTTATTATCGCCAAGAACACCGATCCATCAGATCTGCTCTTGAATTACCTAACGTATAACCCCATGTAGTAAGCTGTACGACAGTGTGTTGCGCCTAAGCCCCTTCCGGGGATAAATGCCCTTACACACACGACCCCAGGTCGTACTCTTGGTTTTTTTTGGCTCGACTTGAGCCCCAAACAGCCCCTGTGGCTAAAGGAGAATAGTGTCATGTCTAAAGGGCATACCCTACAAGACCCTTATCTGAACCTCTTACGTAAAGAGCGTGTTCCGGTATCTATCTATCTGGTTAATGGCATTAAGCTGCAAGGCCAGATCGAGTCTTTTGATCAATTTGTTGTTCTGCTGAAAAACACCGTCAGCCAGATGGTGTACAAGCACGCAATTTCTACTGTGGTTCCTGGGCGTGTGGTTCGCATGCCTATGGAGAACCCACCAGAGGAAGACGGTGAGAGCTAAGCCTTCGGCACAATGCAACGCCTTATCTCGCCGACCTCCGGTCGGTGAGATAGCTAAGACAAGCTGTAATCCCCATGTTTTTTGATAGGCCCGATAGCGGCGAACGCGCCGTGCTCGTTAATATCAGCCTGGATAATGATGGCGGCGGTATTGATCCGCGAGAGTTTGAGGCCTTGGTGATCTCTGCGGGCGGCGATCCTGTTGCGTTGGTAACCGGTCATCGAAGCACACCGAAGGCCCGGAGTTTTGTCGGCAGCGGCAAGCTGGAAGAAATTGGCGAGGTTCTCCTCGCCCAAGAGGCCTCTCTGGTGATTTTTAATCACAGTTTGAGTCCCAGTCAGGAGCGTAATATTGAGGCGCAGCTGAAGACGAGGGTCCTTGATCGAACGGGACTCATTCTGGATATATTTGCGCAGCGCGCGCGCACCCATGAAGGCAAGCTGCAGGTTGAGCTGGCTCAGTTGGGACATATGAGCACCCGCCTTGTGCGCGGATGGACGCACCTTGAACGCCAGAAGGGCGGTATCGGCATGCGGGGGCCTGGTGAGACCCAGCTGGAGACGGACCGTCGATTACTGCGGGCGCGTATCAAAGCTATTAGTGCGCGGCTGGATCGTGTTCGACGGCAACGAGGACAGGGTCGCAAGTCGCGACAGCGTGCAGAGCTATCAACCGTTGCGCTTGTGGGTTACACCAACGCTGGCAAGTCAACCTTGTTTAATACTCTAACTGGCTCAAAGGTGTATGCCGCTGACAAGTTGTTTGCAACGCTTGACCCCACGCTACGCCGATTAGAGGTGGATAATCTTGGGCCGGTGGTACTTGCGGACACAGTGGGTTTTATTGCCAGATTGCCTCATGGTCTAGTGGAGGCATTCAAGGCAACGCTTGAAGAAACTCGAGAGGCTGATCTCTTGCTGCATGTGGTTGACGCTGCGAGTGAAGACCGCGATGACAACCGCCGTGAGGTACACGCGGTGCTCGAGGAAATTGGCGCGGATAAGCGGCCGGTGCTGGAGATCTATAACAAGATCGACTTACTGGAAATGCAGCCGCGTATCGATCGTGATGATGAAGGCCGACCTTGCCGAGTGTGGGTCAGCGCTGAGAAGGGATTGGGTCTGGACCTGATTTTGGAGGCCCTGGCCGAACGACTGGGTGAAGATGTACTGGCACAGGACGTAGAACTGCGACCTGACCAGGCAAAGCTGCGCGCGGCGCTGTACGCGTTGGGTGCGGTGGAGCACGAAAAATTTGGCGACGATGGCAGCGCGCACCTTCAGGTGCGTTTGCCGCGTTCGGACTGGGAAAGATTGATTTCCCGGGATGGAGCCTAATCGCGGTAGCGAGTTTTCTAGTTAGCCGCATGGTTAGCTTGAGATTTTGCTAGAATGCCGCGCTTCCTGTTTGAGGAGATAGAGCATGGCCTGGAATGAACCGGGTGGCGGTAATAAGCCACGCGACCCTTGGGGTGGCGATAATCAAGGTCCTCCGGATCTTGATGAAGCCCTTAAGAAACTGCAGCAACGCCTGGGAGGCCTGTTTGGTGGGTCCAAAGGCGGCGGCGGCGGTGGTGGCGGCGGC
>NZ_JBLGBE010000056.1:0-21993 GCF_047617445.1 Congregibacter sp. | reverse complement strand
CCTGATCGCTTAAAAACGGAAAACTCACGCCGCAGGCAAGCACCACTAGCGCCGGCACCAGCATGCGGCTGCGCCAGCGATACACGCTGTCGTCCCGCCACTTTGATATGGGACCGATCCCCATAAACGGCACCAGGCACGCCATAAGAGGCACAAACACAGCATTAAAATACGGCGCTCCCACGGAGTACTTGCCCTGCCCCAAGGCATCCATGAGAAGTGGAAACAAAGTGCCAAACAATACGGTTAGGGTGGCGACCAAGAAGACCACGTTGTTGACTAGTAGCAGTGACTCTCGGGATACGCTTCCAAAGCCTATTCGGCTGCGTACAGAAGGCGCTCGCACGGCGTACAAGGTCAGCGAACCACCCACCACCATCGCCAGAAACACCAGGACAAACAGACCGCGCTCTGGGTCTGCCGCAAAAGCATGTACCGAAGTCAGCACTCCGGAGCGCACCAAAAACGTACCGAGCAAACTTAAAGAAAAAGTAAAGATTGCCAGTAATACGGTCCAGCTTTTAAAGAGACCGCGCTTCTCCGTCGCTGCCAGCGAATGAATCAGCGCGGTGCCTGCAAGCCAAGGCATAAATGAGGCGTTTTCTACCGGATCCCAGAACCACCAACCGCCCCAACCTAGCTCGTAGTAAGCCCACCAGCTACCGAGCATGATCCCTAAGGTCAAAAACGCCCAGGCAACGTTCGTCCAGGGCCGCGACCATCGCGCCCAGGCTGCATCGAGTCGTCCGCCCATGAGCGCTGCCACAGCAAATGAGAATGCCACACTGAACCCGACATAACCCATGTACAGCAGGGGTGGATGAATAATCAGACCCGGGTCCTGCAGGAGCGGATTGAGATCATTGCCATCCGCGGGCACTCCCGGGAGTAGGCGTTCAAAAGGGTTAGACGTGAACAGGGAAAAGGACATAAAACCCACACCAATGAAGCCCATCACTGACAACACCCGGGCGAGCATGACGGTGGGTAATCCACGACTAAATGTCGCTACGGCAGCGAGCCAGAAAGACAAAATGAGCACCCACAGCAAAAGCGAGCCTTCATGATTGCCCCAAACCGCAGAGAACTTATAGATCGGCGGCAACAAACTATTACTATTGGAGGCAACAACTTTCACAGAAAAGTCGTCCTGTAAAAAGGCTATCGCCAAACAAACAAAGCTAATAAAGCAGAACACTGTGACTGCAGAAGCAAGCGTTGGTGCGAGTCTCATCGCCGCGTAGTTCCCGCGCCAGCTACCCCACAAAGGCACCACCGTAAGAGCCACTGCCATGACCAAGGCAATCACAAGTGCAAAGTGACCAAGCTCCGGGATCATTGCTTGACTCCCGCTATAGCGCTATTTCTCAAAGCTTCAGCAACTTCTGGCGGCATGTAGTTTTCGTCATGCTTGGCAAGCACTTCATCTGCACGTAGCACACCGTCAGCACTCAAACGCCCAGACGCAACAATGCCTTGGCCCTCGGCAAAGAGATCAGGAAGGATGCCCGCGTATACAATTTCAACGGTAGCTTGATAGTCCGTAACGGCAAAGCGCGTCTCCAGGGAGGTGTCAGACCGCTGCACACTACCCTCTACGACCATGCCCCCGATACGAATAGGTGTAGCCAGCGGGGCTTTTCCTGCTGCCACATCGACCGGCGGGTAAAACAGATTGATGTTTCCCCGCAGCGCGTAGGCTGCAAGACCGATTGCCGCTGAGGAAAACAGCACAATACTGAGGACCACCCAAAGGCGTTGCTTACGGATAGGATGCATTAGTTCAGGACGACTCCACGCTAGAACGAGACTCAGCTTGGCGATTCCGACGGTGTTCTCCGCGGAGCTCGCGCAACAATCGTCGTTTGCGAACAATAGGTAAAAGAATCAGCAATGCGATCACGACCAAGGTCAGCGCGTAGGCAGACCAAACATAGGGACCGTGGCCATCCATGGCGAGTGCCGCAGCAAAGCTATCAAAATACATCAGGACCCTTCCCCCACCAATCGTTGAACCCAATTGGTTTTGCGCTCACGACGCAAGATCTCGACGCGCATATTGGCAAGCAGGGCACAGGTAAACAGCAAATAAAAAGATACGATGCAAAGTATCAGGGGGTACAGCATGCTCGCATCGATAGTGCTGTCACCGCTGAACTTTATCGAAGCGGGCTGATGCAAGCTGTACCACCAGTCTACGGACTTATAGATTATCGGGATATTGACCGTGCCAACCAACGCTAAAATAGCGCAGGCACGGGCCGCAACCGCCTTATTATCGTAAGCCTCGTAAAGTGCCATCACACCTAAATACAAAAACAGTAGAATCAGCATTGAGGTCATGCGCGCATCCCACGCCCACCAGGTGCCCCACGTTGGCTTCCCCCAAATGGACCCTGTTACCAACGCTATAAAGGTCAGCACAGCGCCTACAGGGGCCGCAGCAAGCATCGCAACATCGGCCATCTTCATTTTCCAGATCAAGCTGACCGCAGCTGCGATTGCCATCACGTAGTAACCGGCCAGCGCCACCACCGCCGCCGGCACATGGATGTAAATAATGCGATAGCTGTTGCCCTGCCGAAAATCCGGAGAGGTATACAGCAGTCCCCAAACAACACCGGCACCCAAAGCGATCAGCGCGATAGGAAGCAACCAGCGCAAGATTGTGCCGGCAATACCGTACAGCCAGGGCGGGGAACCCAACTTATGAAAGAACGTCCACATCGGCGAATTATACTCCGAGCGAAGAGTGGGAACAAAGCAATCGCTGGCCGCCAAAACTTCCATGCATCATTGTGGGATCAGGCATCAGCCGAGATTCTCAGCGCGGCCGCGATTGCGACGGGCCCTAAGGCGAGGGCCAAGGAAAACATGGCGCCCAGCAAGGCCAGATACGGCGCAAAAGCCAGACCATCCACGGCGGCACGCACGGCCCCTGCTCCAAAAATGAGCACCGGCACGTAAAAAGGTGTAATGAGTAACGCGATCAACATGCCGCCTCGCCTCAAGCCGACGGTCAACGCTGCGCCAATGGCGCCCAACACGCTCATTACGCCAGAGCCCAGGGCTAAAGACGCCATGAGCACAGCAATCCCCTGCTGGGGTAATCCCAACATCAGCGCAAACAGGGGCGACAACAATGCCAGCACCAGACCGCTCAGCAACCACTGAACTAACAGGTAGGGCATCACCAGGAAATAAAGAGGCTGCTCGGCGATGAGTAACTGATCAAGAGATCCATCATCATAGTCACTTTGAAATAGAGCCTCCGCACCCAGCATGTTTGCCAGCAATGCAACAATCCACAAAATACCCCCGGCAAACATCGACAGGGTGTCTGGCGCTGGACCAAGCCCCAGGGGAAACAAAACGATAACAATGGCGAAGAAGAGCGCGGGATTGATCAACTGCACCGGCCGACGCAGGGCAAGTGTTATCTGACGCCGCAGCAAAGCCCGGTATATCGCGCCCGAACTCAAGAGCGCTCTCCGGGCAATATGTCCAACAACTGAGCGTTCACCGCGGGATCCAGAGCCTGATGGGAACTTAGCAGTACCGCTCCGCCCTGTGCAGCATGCTCTACAAAGCGTTGCTCTAAGCGCATAACGCCCTGGGGATCAATCGCCGTAAACGGCTCATCCAATAACCAAACTGGCTTTTGAGTCAAATAAAGCCGCGCCAGATTAACGCGACGCTGTTGACCCGCGGACAGCTGCGCCGCGGGCACATCTTCGAAGCCATAAAGCCCAACGTTGGCCAACGCCGCCTCTATCGCTTGGTCGTCGCGAAAACTTTCACAAGAGGGATGCCAGTGGAGATTCTCCCGAGGACTCAGCAGGCCCTTTACTGCGCCCTGGTGGCCCAAGAACAAACTGTTGCTGTGCCGGCGAACGACGCCATCGAATCCGTAGCGAGACAACCCCGCCAACATACGCAGCAATGTTGTCTTTCCGGCACCGTTCTCGCCTCGCAAATGCACGATATCTCCGGCAAAGAGACTGAAAGAAAAACCCGAGAACAGCTGCCTGCCTCCGCGTTCAACCTCTAGATCAACCGCTTCGAGCATAGGAGAGCCGCTCATGCGCTACACATTAACGGCATTGATGCGTGAGAAGTCGGTTGCTGCAATAGGCTCGGCCGCGTTCAAACTAAAAAAGTCGAAGAGGTCTCGATCCGCCAACTGCGAGGGTGAAACGTTGCCTATAGCCTTAAAAATCGTTTGGGTACGCCCAGGATATTGCTTATCCCAATCCACGAGCATTTGCTTGATGGCCTGGCGCTGCAGATTATCCTGGGAACCGCACAAGTTGCAGGGAATGATGGGGAACTCCATCTCTTGCGCGTAACGCTCCAGGTCAACTTCTTTACAGTAGGCCATGGGGCGAATGACGACATTCTTACCGTCGTCGGACAAAAGCTTGGGCGGCATCGCCTTGAGGCTCCCGCCAAAAAACATATTCAGGAACAACGTTTCGACAATGTCGTCCCGGTGATGGCCCAGCGCAATACGCGTCGCACCAATCTCTTCGGCAAAGCCATAAAGCGTTCCGCGCCTAAGGCGAGAGCACAGGCCACAGGTCGTCTTACCCTCAGGAATAACCGACTTAACGACGCTATAAGTATCTTTCTCAAGGATGTGGTACTCGACATTCTGCTGATCAAGATAAGCGGGGAGAGTCTCAGGCGGATAGCCTGGTTGCTTCTGGTCCAGGTGAACCACTATAAGTTCAAACTGCACGGGCGCACTGCGCTGAAGGGACTGGAGGATATCCAACATAGCGTAGGAATCCTTGCCTCCCGACAGGCAAACCATAATCCGCTCACCATCGCGAATCATCTCGAAATCCACGATGGCCTGGCCAACCTGACGTCGAAGACGCTTATGAAGCTTGTTGAACTCGGTTTTTGAGCGCCGAGGGTCGCGATTCATCGCCTTTTAAACCCTATTTTGGAGTCGCGCGCATGGTACTCGTCCGGCGCTGGGCAGGTCCAGCGCCGCTTGAGCATAGAACTTGTTTTTTTGGGGCGTAATGCCGACAATGCGCGGCATATTTTGACACACAAGTCCTGACATCAGAGGTCTCCTATGAAAGCACCCGTTCGCGTTACAGTCACCGGCGCCGCTGGCCAAATTGGCTACGCACTCCTTTTCCGTATCGCGTCTGGCGCCATGCTCGGCGACGATCAACCGGTCATTTTGCACCTACTGGATATCACTCCGGCCATGGATGCGTTGGAAGGTGTCCGCATGGAGCTGGATGATTGTGCGTTCCCACTGCTGGCCGGCATCGTCTGCACAGATGATCCAAACGTGGGCTTTAAAGATACTGATTACGCTTTGCTAGTAGGCGCTCGTCCTCGTGGGCCTGGCATGGAACGCAAAGACTTACTCGAAGCCAATGCTGCGATATTTTCGGTACAGGGCAAGGCGATCAACGACAACGCTAGCCGCGACATACGTGTACTGGTAGTAGGCAACCCTGCAAACACCAATGCGCTTATCACGCAGCGCAACGCGCCGGATATCGACCCTCGGAACTTCACGGCGATGATGCGACTTGATCACAATCGCGCCAAAACTCAAATCGCTCAGAAACTCGCGGCGCCGGTTACCGCCGTGAGCAATATGATCGTATGGGGGAATCACTCAGCCACTCAATACCCAGACCTTCATCACACAACTGTGAGCGGCAAGGTCGCTGTCGACGAGGTGGAGCAGCAGTGGTACGAAGACGACTTCATACCGACAGTACAACAGCGCGGCGCGGCGATCATCAAAGCTCGAGGAGCCTCTTCAGCAGCCTCAGCAGCGAACGCGGCTATTGATCATATGCGCGATTGGGCACTGGGCACCGAAGACGGCGACTGGGTATCGATGGGTGTTTACTCAGACGGCTCTTACGGAATTGCCGAAGGACTGATTTACTCCTTCCCCTGCCGCTGCAGCGGCGGCAACTGGAGCATCGTTACGGGTTTAGAGATTAATGACTTTAGTCGCGGCCGTATGCAAGCCACGGAACAGGAACTCACAGAAGAGCGCGACGCTGTCGCAGATCTGCTGCCCTGACACTCAAGCGTAACTACCCATGAATCACGCTGCCGGTCAGCGGGCGTATCACCACGGGAATCTGCGTGCGAAGCTGCTCGAACAAGCTATCGAGCAGCTTCGTCATACGCCCGCCGAGCAGCTGAGTCTTAGAGCTGTCGCGCGCGCATTGGGCGTATCGCAGACTGCCCCCTATCGTCACTTTAGTGGCAAGGAAGCTTTGCTTGCGGCCATTGCCACGCGTGGTTATCGCGAATTACTTGAGCTATGAGCTGCTGCCAGGGATGCTGGCGGTGATAGTGCAGCGCAACAACTTAGACTGGTAGCACGCGCCTACGTGGACTTTGCCGGGCGACAGGAGCAACTGTTCAAACTCATGTTTGGGCCCCTAGTACAGCCCAGTGATGATTACCCGGAGCTTAGAGGTGTGAGTCGAGAGACACTTTTGCTTGTGCAGGAGATACTCCAACACGGGATGCATAGCGGTGAATTTGAAGAGCAGGATGTCATCTACCTGGCTAATGCATCTTGGGCAGGTATTCATGGAGTCGCGACCTTACGCGTTGATACTCCTGGTCTGTATAACAAGCATATTGACCTGCTTCGCCAAATCGATGTTGCAGTGAATGCGTTTATCAACGGCATTCGACGCCGCGAAGACTGAGCAGGCCTCAGCACTCAAGCATCTCTTAACACCTCCGCAGGCGCTACGGACACCACGCGCCGACAATTCCATAGCCCCAATCCACCAATAAGTGCAGCCGCAGCAAGCAATGTCGGCAGCCATAAACTTGGGGTTGGCGTGTACGGCAGCTCCAAAACGAACCTTTGCAATGCCCAGAATGCCGCTTCCGCGGCGACGATTGCCAGCAGGCCCGCCATCACACCCAGCGTCAAAAACTCAATCGCCACAGCACCAAGAATATGCGTCCTTCCCGCTCCCAGTGCTCGTAACAACGCGCTTTCTCTCAAACGTGAGTCCGCAGTGGCCTGAACCCCCGCAATAAGAACGAGCACCCCAGCCAACAAGACGAGACCAAGCACTAACTCGATGGCCGATGACACCTGTGAGAGCGTACTGCGCAACTGGGCCATGATCGCGTCAATTTCAAGGACGGTCGCCGTCGGATGCGCCCGCAACAAATCATTCAGCAGGGATTTCTGCTCCGGCGGGAGATAAAAGCTTGTCATGTAAGTGACTGGGTAGCCGTCCAGCAGCCCCGGAGGAAACACCATGAAGAAGTTAGGCTTGAATGACTGCCAATCGAGACTACGCAAACTCGTCACCGTGACCACAAACTCCGCAGCGCCGATGCGAACTTGCAACTGATCCCCCAGACTCATCCCATAGCGCTCGGCGAATTCCACCTCTACAGATACCGCGGCAATCTCACCAGACTGCCACCAACTGCCAGAGACCAGTTCATTGCCATCCGGCACCTCGGCCGACCAGGTGAAATTCACTTCCCGCTGGGTCGGCGCGTCTTCATCCTCTGATTCAATAGGCAGCGCTTCGTCACCAACACCCATCAAGCGACCTCGCAGCATGGGATAGAGCTTCTCCCGACGCACCTGCTGATCATCAAGCAAAGTACTCACAGAACCCAATTCATCGGGCGCGAGATTGAGCAAAAAGTGATTAGGAGCGCCATCAGGAAGCTGCTGTTGCCACCCCTCCAGGAGCGAGGTTCGCAGTAAGCCTAAGAGCAACAGCAACATAATAGCCACGGCAAACACCACGAGCTGCAATGCGTTACCCAGGCCATGCCGCTGCAGACTTGCCAGCGCCAGACGCCAGACACTTCCTGCCTGCATTCCCAATACACGCCCACCGCGGAGTAAAAAGAGCGCCGCCAAGCCGCCAAGAACAGTTACGGCCAAAAGCCCAGCAAGTACTATCAGTGTCAATTGCAGATCAGCGCTGTACCACCACATCAGCAGCACCATCGCTAGCAGACCCAAAAAATAGTCTCTAGGCTCACGATTATCGTGCAACGGCATATCACTGCGCAGAACTCGTAGCGGGCTGATCTCTGTAAGCCTTCCCAGCGATGGCCAAGCAAAGACACTGACACACACCAGCGCGGTAACAGCACCAATAAAGTACGGCCGCGGTTGAATCAAAGACGGCATTACCGTGAGCTGATCAGCGAAAGACTGCAGAGCCAGCAACTGAAGAACCCAGGCCAGACACCATCCCAGTATCAAGGAAATCAGCCAGGTGATGGCTAATGTTGCAGCGTAGAGCCGCTTTATGCGCGATGATTCCGCGCCCAGACTCTTGAGAAGTGCCACGTAATTTTGATGACGTTCGGCGTAACGCCGTGACGCAAGACCCACGGCCACGCTGGCGAGAATAACTGCCAGGCTACCTGCCAGAAGCAGAAATCGTTCAGCGCGACTGAGTGCCCGCCCCACTGCGGGCTGCGAGGTTTCAACACTTTGCAAGCTCTGCCCTGGCTCTACTGTCTCTTCAAGCCAGGCCGCGAACTCTTCAGCTGCCTCGGGATCCCCAGCGTAGAGCTGCCGATAACTTACCCGGCTTCCTGGCTGTACAACCTGTGTTGCCGGGATGTCGCTCGCATTGAGCATGACCCGAGGGCCAACCCCAAGAAATCCTCCCGCACGATCCGGCTCGCCGCGAATCGCCGCGGCGACCTGAAAATCCGCCTCGCCAATGCCTACGGTGTCACCGATATTGATATCCAAAAGTGCAAACAGGCGGGGCTCTATCCAAACAAACCCTTTGGGAGGTGCTCCCCGGTGCTCTCTAAGCTCACCGTAGGGGGTATCACTCAATCGCAAAGCGCCTCTCAGAGGGTAGCCCTCGCTCACGCCTTTTACCGAGGTGAGTACCATCCCATCGTCACCCGCATAGAGCATGGAGGTGAAACTGAGTGTTTCCGCTGACTCCAGACCCCGCTCAGCAGCCTCTGAAAGCCAGCCCCCGGGGAGCGGCCGAGCGTCACGCACCACCAAGTCCGCCGCTAGAAAACTGTGGCTCTCCTGCCGCAGTGCTGACTTAAGCGCGGCGGCAAAGCCGCTGATGCCCGATATCATCGTTACTGCTAACACCAGGGCACCCAGAAGAACGCCGAGCTCCCCCCCGCGCCAGTCGCGAACCAGCATGCGCAACAAGAGTGTCATATCACGCAGCTTCTACTTCGCAAAGCTCACCACTGTCCATCTGCAGCTGCCGGGCACAACGTTTAGCAAGCTGTAGATCATGGGTGACTAATACCAGGGTCGTGCCCTCCTCTCGGTTGAGGCCAAACAGTAGATCAGTAATTCGTTCCCCCGTAGCGCGGTCGAGGTTACCCGTGGGTTCATCGGCGAAGAGTATTCTGGGAGAGCCTGCAAACGCCCGAGCAATCGCCACACGTTGTTGCTCACCACCCGAAAGCTGCCGCGGATAGTGATCTCGACGGTCGGCCAGCCCCACGCGCTCAAGGTAGTCCGCAGCGCGTTCGCTGGCGCTGCGATCACCCTTTAACTCTAACGGCAACATGACGTTTTCCAGCGCGGTGAGTGCCGGAAGCAACTGAAAGGACTGAAACACAAAACCCACATCGCGCCCTCGCAAGGCTGCGCGACCATCCTCACTCAGATCCTGCAGGTCCGTACCATCAATTCGAACACGGCCATCGGTCGCCGTATCCAAACCCGCCAGCAGCCCCAGAAGGGTTGATTTACCCGAACCCGAGGCGCCAATGATGGCCACGCTTTCCCCCGACTTGATTTCGAGGTTAATCCCTTTCAATATCGCAAGCTCTCCCTCTGCCATGGGTACCCGCTTGCCGAGATTTTCTGCAGTAATCATTTGTGCTCCTGTGATGCACGCCTTACGCGTATGGCTGCTACTTGGATTGGTCTGGCTGCCCATAAGCTTGCCCGCCTCTGCAACGGACTCGCCTGAGATTGCGCCGCGTGTACTAGTGCTGGGCGATAGTATCAGTGCCGCATATGGAATGTCCCTCGAGCAGGGATGGGCTGCCCTTCTGGAGCGACGACTGCGTGAGCGCTGGCCAGCAAGTAGCGTCGTAAACGCCAGCATCAGTGGGGACACCTCCGCCGGGGGTCTGAGACGCCTTCCAGATCTACTCGCCGAGCATTCACCAGACCTGCTGGTCATCGAGCTAGGCGGAAACGATGGTCTAAGGGGTTACCCGACGAACAAACTCGAGGAAAATCTCACAGATATGGCTGAGTTAGCCATCAAAGCCGGTGCAGAGGTGCTGATCTTGCCCATGGAAATTCCGCCGAATTACGGTCCGAGATACACACGTTCGTTTAGAGAAAGCTTTGAGAATGCGGCCGAAACAACGGGTGCGACACTGGGCCCTTTTCTACTGGACGGCATCGCAACGTACCCCAATCTCATGCAAAAAGACGGCATTCATCCCACTGTCGAGGCCCAGCCATTGATCAACAACATCTTGCTTCCGGTCATCGAATCTCTGTTGGCGCAGCATAGACTCTCATGACTCAGCGACAGCAATCACCACTTCAGGCACATCTGTATAAGATTATTTTTGGCACGGACACACCGTCGGGTAAGTGGTTCGACCTGATATTGATCTTCGCCATTCTCATTAGCGTGGGAGTGATCATTGGCGATTCCATGGCCAACATTCATCGCGATTACGGCGCATTGCTGCAGCGGCTTGAGTGGGGCTTCACACTGCTATTCACACTGGAATACATGCTGCGAATCTGGATCGCACGGAATCGCCGAGCCTACATATTCAGCCTCTACGGGCTTATAGACTTACTGGCGATTCTTCCCAGCTATCTCGCCATAATGATTCCACAAACAGCGCCGCTGCTGATCATCCGCTTGCTACGCGTCTTGCGAGTATTCAGAGTTTTACGCCTAGTGGGATATCTCAATGACGCCAATCAGATCGCCGGCGTCTTGCGCAGTTCCTGGCGGCAAATCTTTGTGTTCTTCTCAATTGTTATCACGATAATCGTGGTGTTCGGCTGTCTGATCTACGTGCTTGAAGGCCCTAACAATGGCTTTGAGAATATTCCCGTCAGTGTTTACTGGGCCATCGTCACCGTAACGACAGTGGGCTATGGCGACGTTGTACCCGTTACCGCTGCCGGACGTGCCATTTCAGCGCTCGCGATGCTCGTGGGCTACGCGATCATCGCTGTGCCAACCGGCATATTCACCGCTAACATCATTGAAAAGCGGCAGACAAAACGTACGCCACTTAATTGCCCTCAGTGCTCCCGGGCGGGTCACGAAGAAGACGCCCGATACTGTCGCCACTGCGGCAGCTACCTACGCACAGATAGTGATGAAGAAACCACAACGTAAGTTGGCGCAAAAAACATCCAGAACAAACGCTTGGAGTCAGCGGCAGTGGCGGTCAATAATGTAATCACCCAGTAGTCGAAACTCTGTTTGCCGGGGTGTTTTTTTACGCCACATAAGACCGATGCCCCGCTTCACCGATGCATCAGCAAACGGCGTGACCACCACATCCTGTGTCGCCAGCGCGCCAGCTGTGACCGCCATACCCGGGACGAGCGTGACGCCGACCCCACTTGCCACCATCTGAACAACCGTGGTCAGACTCGTTGCCTGATAAGGTACTTTGTATTCACTACCCCGGAGCTTACAGGCCTCAAGAGCGTGATCTCTCAAGCAGTGCCCATCTTCAAGCAACAGCAACTCCTGTCCCTGTAAGCTACTCGTATCCAGATTAGTCTGCGCTGCCAAGGGGTGATCCAGTGGCGAGGCAAGAAAAAACGGGTCGTCAAATAAGTGCATGCTCTCTACCCCCTCCGCCGCCACCGGCAGAGCAAGTAAGAGTAGGTCAAGCTCTCCGCGATGCAGGAATTCAATCAGGGGCCCGGTCAAATCCTCGCGAATAAAAGGAGTGAAGACCGGGTAATCATTACGTAGTGACTTGAGCAAACCTGGAAGCAAAAATGGCGCGATAGTTGGAATGACACCGAGGCGCAGACGCCCACTGAGAGGCTCGGCAGAAGCCTGACAGAGGGCGACCAAATCCTCGACATCCAAAAGCAAGCCCCGGGCTCGCTCCACGACCGCCTCTCCCAGGCCCGTCAGCACCAAACTGCGATTATTGCGCTCAAGCAAAGACGCGCCCAACACCTCTTCCAGCTCCAGAATGCCGGCGCTGAGGGTAGACTGCGACACGTGGCAGGCTCTCGCGGCTCGTCCGAAGTGCCCGTGCTCCACTACCGCACAGAGGTAGCGCAGCTGTTTGATCGTTGGATGTCTACTCATGGCTTAAGTATTCCATACAGAGCAGAAAAGATAACAGACTTCTGTGCAAATGCATCGCTGAGCGGCAGTTTCAGCGATGCAATGGCGTTATAATCACGGTCATGGATCTCATCGTTTTTGACCTCGACGGCACGCTACTCAATAAGTCGTCCAAAATTTCCGCCTACACCCGGGAAACCCTTCGTCGCCTTACCGAGAGGGGGATTGCCTATACGGTAGCTACCGGTCGGGCACTCCATGGCGCCATAGACATTTTGGATGGACATGGCTTTTTACTGCCACAGATCTACAAGAACGGAGTAATGATCTGGAATCCAGAACTGAGTCGCTACAGTACGAGTCATGTCTTAACGCTGGATGAAATTTCTCATGTCGCTGATGCGTTTACAGAGAAAGACGTAACGCCGTTTTTCTTTACTCTGGAGCCTGACAATAGACATGCCGTCTACCACCCGCCGCTTCGTCAAAAAGCCGAGTACAAACTCGTAAAGAGCTTTCAGCGGGAACGCAATTTACCGGTGCTGCCTATAGCCGATTTGCCTGCCGATGCAGATATAACCAACATCAGTGCCATAGGCCCAGACACCGCCATTAACGCGGTAGCCGATATGATTCGCGATGAGGAACAATTAGTCGCCTATATGGGGACTGCCATCGAGGATCGTAAACTCAACTGGATCGACATTCACCATCAATCGGGCAGTAAAGGTGGTGCCGTCGAAAGTCTTAAGCAAGAACTCGGTTTTAGTCGCGTCATTTGCTTTGGCGATAGCGACAACGATCTGAGCATGTTCGAGACGGCGGACGAGGCTTACGCACCAGAAAATGCTAAAGACAGCATCAAAGCGGCGGCTACCGCCGTTATTGGTCATCATGACGCCGATGGTATTGCACGCTTCCTCCGCGAACGCTTTGACCTGTAAACGCTTCAATTAATCGTCTAGACGCTATTTGAGTCTACAATGCATGTAGGATTCTGCTTTCGATAGACGAGGATTTGGCTATGGGCTTACTGCTCGCTGGCGTTCTGCTGTTCACTGGAACACATCTTTTTCTGAGCCTGGCGCCTAAGCAGGTCAACGCTGCAAAACAGGGTATCGGAGAAGGCGGCGTAAAAGGTCTTGTTAGCGTACTCAGTGTCGCCGGCTTGGCACTATTAGTCTTGGGTTGGCGGTCCAGCGAAACCACCTGGTTGTACACCGTGCCTCCAAGCGTCCGTACCTTCGCGATAGGTCTGATTGTCCTCGCGCTCTACCTGTTCGTCGTATCCAATCGATCATCCGTCATCAAACGCTTAGTACGTCACCCGCAGTTGAGCGGTGTTCTGCTTTGGGCAACGGCCCATCTTCTGCTGAATGGCGACTCCCGCTCAATTGTACTTTTTGGAGGAATGGCTTGCTGGGCCCTACTCGAAATTTTGCTCATCAATCGCCGGGAAGGTGTCTGGAAAAAACCTGTACCGCCCGGACTCGCAACAGAATTGCTTACCATCGTAGCTGCACTAATCTTCGTCACTTTTGTAGCCTGGGCTCACCCATGGTTGGCAGGCGTCCCCGCGATCGCGGGGCTCTAACACCCTACAATCGTAATTGTTGATGGCTTATCGCGCCTTGGAGCAGGATATACTGATCGCTTCAAGCTACTTTTTTCTTCAGGGTTCCAGTCATGGCCGTCAAAACGCCACTATCACGAGACAGTAACCCACTGTCCGATGAACAAGCACTGCGCGAGCACATCAGTCGTGCTCTAGCTACCGAGCCACCCCAGGGTTTGGAAGAAAAACTGATCTATCGGTTTTCCAAGTTCTGGTTTCGACCAGCGCTTTACAATACTGAGCGTTTACCCGATCGCCCGTGCATGTTTATTGGCAACCATGCGCTTTTTGGTCTGGATGGCTTTGTCATACTACCGGTGCTGCTTGAAGAATATGGTCGCTTCCTGCGTCCCATGGGTGACAAATTTTTGTTCTCTCAGCCTCGCGTTGCAAAAACACTCTTGCGCCGAGGAGCCACTATGGGCCACCCGGACGTAGCACGGGCACTCATGGCCCATGACCAGGACATACTGGTGTTTCCCGGAGGCGCCCACGAAGCGGTAAAACCCAGTCGCGAGCGCTATCAGCTACAGTGGAAGGAACGCCTTGGCTTTATCCGCCTGGCCGCAGAATTTGGCTACACCATCGTGCCCTTCGGGCTGGTGGGACCTGACGAGTTTTACGAGTACATCTTGGACAGCGAACAAATAGTAAAACTGCTAAAGCAATTTGGATTCTGGTCAGACAACATGCGCCCTGATGCCATTCCACCCTTGTTACGCGGAGCGTTTGGAACGCCCATGCCCAGGCCGCAAGCGAGTTACCTGAGCTTTGGGGAACCTCTTGAACTTCCGCCTCCGGGAGCACGAGCACCGAGCGTACAAAAGCTCAAAGCCTGGCGAGCAACCCTTGCAGAGCGTATCGACGCCGAAATTGCGGACATGCTATTGAAGCGAGAACAGTCGCGACACACGCTTGGGATACTGCGCAGGATCGCAAACGTTTAGACACTTAACTGATGCCGCTTAGCGCAGTACGTTGTCATGCCGAATCTTCATTCAACCATCACTCTTGCGAGTCGCTCGGGCTGTCGCCAATGACTACCCAAGACTCTCCACAGATATAACAGCGCGTTGATGATGAGCATGGCGACAAACACGGACCAACTCACCAGGGGCTCAAGTTTCCATACCTGAATCACAAAAACCTGAACAATCAAGGTCAGCACATGGATAGATACCGACGCCAGGAGTAGCCAGCGGGTATCGCCCGCCCCGCGAAGGACGCCGCTGCAGACCAAAATCAGTCCGTCAGCAACAACATAAGTGGCCATGCCAATCATCATGGGTGCGCCTACAGCCAAAATTGGCGAGAAGTCCATTCCCGGCGTCGCAAAAAGACTGAGCAAAGACTCACGAAATATCACGAAAATCAGTCCCATCACGCCAGAGTAGGTTACGGCCATGACAAAGCCCGCGGCAATAACTTCGTTAGTTCGGGACATATCTCCCGCGCCGACGGTGCGCCCAATCATACTCATGAGCGCTATATTCAGCCCCATCAAGGGAATGAAAGACAGCATGTCCCAATTGAAGACAATCGCCATCGCGGCGCCTTCGGAGACACCGTAAGACTGAAAAAGCAGAAGAAACACACTAAAAGTACCCATACTAATGAGCACCTCAAATCCTGATGGCAGTCCAAGCCGCAAGTAGCGTCGCATGATGCCTGGGGCATAGACGAAAGACTTGCGCAAATGAAAACGTCGGGCATGAATAGGATTGAAGTAAAACGCCAGGTAGATGGCTATCGATAATATGCAGGCAATCACGGTTCCTAGCGCTGCGCCAACGATTCCCAGTTCAGGCAGACCGAAACGCCCAAAAATCAAAACATAGCTCAGTGGAATGTTAAGAAAAACCCCAATGAGATCGGCAATCATGACCACCCGAGGACGTGCTATTCCGGAAAAATATGAGGCCAGGACCGTCTTGACTAAAAAGAAGAATCCACCCGTCATAAACGTCAGGAAATAGGGTTTCTCGAGGGCCACCTGCTCTGGGGCATGGCCCATCCACTCAAACATCGACAACATGGGCCAGGCCATCAACAGCAGCAAGGGCATAGCCACAACGGCTAACATGATGCCTTGGGTCACGACGCGGGGGCAGCTGCGCATATCCTTGCGTCCAAAGTATTGCGCCACCAGCGCATTGCCATAAGCGGCGATACCGTTGAAAAAACAAATACACACCCAGAACGACACGCCACCACCTAATGAGGCAGCGACATGCACCGGACTAATACGCGATAAAAAGAACCTATCGGCGAAGGACATCAGGGCGAGCGCGCCCTGAGACACTACCATTGGCAGTGCTAGTAAAAAGAGCCTGTTTAGCGTAGCCCGAGAGAACCACATAGCACCCTGCCGTTTCCTGGGCGCGTCCTCTACTCCTTAAGAGCACTTGCCAGAGCGAAAAAAGAGTCAGACGTGCGTTGGCCTTAGGAGTCGCGTTGCGCAACCCCGAGCTTCTCAAGGTTGGCGATCATGTCTTCAGCAGAAGTGCTGGGCTTTACAGCGGTGTCAATGTGCGAGATCACGCCGCTCACATCAATGTAGAAGGTGTGACGCCGAGCAAAGCCCCTCGTGAACACTCCATAGCTTGTAGCCACTTCGCCATCGGGATCACTCAATAACGGAAAGTCAGCACCCGTTTCATCAGCGAACTCAGCGTTTTTCTCCACCGGATCTGTGCTCGCCATAAAATAGCTCACATCAAACTTGCGGATATGCTCACCGTTTTCCGCAAGACTTTTGCACTCTACAGTGCAGCCAGAGGTAAATGCGCGAGGGAACCATGCCAACACCACCGCTTGCTTCCCGCGGTAATCGGCCAACTGATAGCTCTTGCCGTCCGAACCCTCGAGCCTGAAGTCCGGAGCCATATCGCCTACCTTGAGCTCTGCGTGAGCAAAACCAGCTACCAGGCTCAATGTTGCAATGAACAACACACGAATCAACGCGGTACCAAAATACTGCATAGTGAAGTTACTCCCGAAGACGGTTAATTAAAGTTAATCAATATTATCGCACCCTACTCACTAGGTGTTTAACAGATGTTGTTGATACGCAGTCCCGGACGAGCAGATCACGGTCTGGCGCTCACACCCCCCCCAATTTCATGCTTTTTCGTCGTGCAACGGCCGCTAAGCCGAGGCGATTAAGTCTTTACCTGCGCGTCGCTTGCCGTTAAGTTCACCTCTGCGCACTATAACTGCGCGACCAAACATTGGTCTGACACCGCGTTCTCGCGCCAGACCCTAAGTCACAGGCAATGAAAATCCCGGGTAGACCCACCCAAACTCATACACAAAGAAGGAAACATCATGCGAACAAAAGCGATTATTGGCGTAGTTGCCACATCTGCCCTGCTCCTAACATTGGGCGGCTGCAGTAAAGAAGACATGGACAACGCAAAGAGTGCCTCAGAAGACGCTGTAGATTCCGCCTCAGAAATGGCCGAAGGCGCAGTCGATGCAACAGGCGACGCCATGGACTCCATGGGTGATGCGGCTGAAGGCGCAGTGGATTCTGTCGGTGAAACAGCGGACGGGGCCATGGAATCAGCAGGCGAGATGGCTGATGCAGCCACTGACAAGGCCAACGAAATGATGGACGACGGCAAGGCCGCTGCCGAAGGCATGATGGACGATGCCGAAGCCGATGCCAAAGGCATGATGGATGACGCCGAAGCCGGTGCCGCCGATGAGATGAAGAAGATGGGCGAATCTTAATAGACTCTTTGAGTCTCTAAGCTCTCCCTTACACTCTGAGGTAGCTGTTCTAAACAGTGCCTCGGAGTGTCTTCCCTGAAAAACGCCAGGGAAACACTTTCTTAGATTCATCCTCTGATAGACACCACGTACATACCAGTTCGGGAGTGAAGCATGGACCTGTGGCCATATCGCTGGGACCACCTCCTTAGGTATCGCTATATCGAAATTATCAGTTTGTGGGAGGGGCGCCTGACAACAGGGCATCTCACTCGCTGTTTTGGCATTGGTCGACAACAGGCCAGCAAAGACATCAATTTTTATCTCCGGGAGATTGCCCCCGGCAATATTTCCTATGACAAGTTTCTAAAGGGCTATCGACCGTCGCAAGAGTTCCAACCACGCGTAACACGAGGCACTGCGGACGAATATCTGCACTTGATGACGCGGGATGAACAACTCATGGGAGTTTTTGAAGCACTCCCCTTGGCAACGGCTAATGTAGAGCAGCTAACACCTTTAGGTCGCGATGTTTCGCCCTCGATTCTCCGTCCAATGATACAAGCTGCCCGCGCACAGAAACGCCTGGAAGTTGACTATGTGTCGCTGCAAAATCCGGATCGCGAAGGTCGCATCATAGTGCCGCATACCTTGGTGTTCACGGGGTGTCGATGGCATGTACGTGCTTGGTGCGAAAAAAATCGCAGTTTTCGAGACTTCGTATTAAGCCGTTTCCGAGGAGAGGCCGACATGCTTGACGCCTCCCCGTTCGGCGAAGAGCAAGACAGTGACTGGCAGCAGCGGATTGAACTCGTAATCATACCGGATCCAAGACTGTCTTCTGCACAACAGGAAGTCATCGCTCATGACTACAACATGAGCAATGGAGAACTGCGTCTTGCTACGCGAGCGACGCTGGTCCAGTACCAGTTGCAACTACTGCAACTAGACCCTGCTCAACAACAGGACAATCCACTGGCCCAACAAGTCGTATTGCAAAATCGTGAGGCGCTCTCCCCCTGGCTGTTCGGCTAAAAAGTTCATCGCGGATTTCAGGGGTCGCTCGTCTTGGCAGTGGACTTCGTAGCCGTCGTACGTGGCTCGCCCCCGCTTTACTCGAGCAGCGCAAAGGACCGCCGCCCGCCTTGCCACCGACATTAAAACAACACTTAATGTTCGTCAGTGACTGCCTGCCAGGGCAGCATGTTGACGCTCAGCGCAGGCATTGACCCAGCTGATCCGCGATGAACCAAAAAAATGCGCGAATACCGGGATAGACGATTGATTACTCTCGCTGAAAGTCCGGCAGCGCGGTACGCTTGTTACCCAGATAGCTCAGCTTTTTCAATCCCCTGATCAAGGAGACCTCTGTGTTCCGTGCAGCTTTTTTTACAGTGCATATTCTCCTCGCCTGCATCCCGTTCTTTGCAGGACTTAACAGCCTTTTGCTCTGGTTGTTTTTCCTTCTTGTTCTGGTCAGTTTCTGCATTGGCATCTACGATATGCAGCAGACAAAGCACAGTATTCGTCGCAATTTTCCGCTCATCGGACGCGGACGCTGGCTCCTAGAGTCCCTGAGGCCCTTCGTTCAGCAGTACCTTGTTGAGTCCGATGTCGGAGGCGCGCCGATCAATCGCATGTTTCGCGCGATCGTCTACCAGCGAGCAAAGGGGGATTTAGCCAGCGTGCCTTTTGGTACCAAGCTCGACACCTATCGTGACGGCTATGAGTGGATGGGGCACTCCATTGCGGCGCTCGACATCAGCGCCCTGGATCATAATCCTCGAGTCACCATTGGTGGCGCACACTGCAAACAACCCTACTCAGCCGCCTTGTTCAATATTTCAGCGATGAGCTTTGGCTCATTAAGCAACAATGCCGTCCGCGCTCTCAATAGAGGCGCTGCGTCGGGTAACTTCTATCACAACACCGGTGAAGGTGGCGTTTCGGACTTTCACTGCGAACATGGGGGCGACCTGGTCTGGCAGATCGGTACGGGCTATTTCGGCTGTCGTAATGATAATGGCAGTTTTTCTCCCACAGGATTTGCCGAGACCGCCATACGTTCGAACATCAAGATGATCGAAATAAAATTGTCTCAGGGCGCAAAACCGGGACATGGCGGCATCCTCCCTGCCAGTAAAAACACTGATCTTATCGCTCGTATACGACAGGTACCCGTAGGCACAGAAGTTGTTTCACCCTCCGCGCATAGCGCGTTCTCAAGCCCCAGGGGGCTACTTGACTTCCTACAACAGTTGCGAGATTTGTCCGGTGGAAAGCCTGTCGGCTTCAAGCTATGTGTGGGGCGCGAAAGTGAATTCATCGCAATCTGCAAAGCCATGCTGGAGAGCGGCATCATGCCGGACTTTATTACCGTTGACGGCGGTGAAGGTGGCACTGGCGCAGCGCCGTTGGAGTACAGCAATTCCGTGGGCATGCCTCTGCGTGATGGCCTAGCTTTTGTCGTCGACACGCTAGAGGGGTTTGGGGTCCGCGCGCACATCCGAGTAATCGCATCCGGAAAAATCATCACCGCCTTTCACGCGGCCAAGGCTTTGGCGCTAGGGGCCGACCTATGCAACAGCGCCAGGGGCATGATGCTGGCTCTGGGCTGCGTTCAGTCGCTGGAGTGCAACACCAACCGCTGCCCCACAGGCATCACGACACAAAACCCACGGCTTGTGCGAGGCCTAGACGTCAGCGATAAAGGTCAACGGGTAGCGCGCTACCATAGCGAGACGATGCTTGCGCTTTTAGACCTAACCTCCTCCGCAGGACTGGAGTCACCCAAGCAACTCAATCGCACGCACATTTACCGTCGCGTAGATCAAATGAATGTTCGTCGGTATGACCAACTATTCCCTCTGCCCGTTCAAGGCGCCTACCTTACTGCGACAGCTGCAGATCCTGTTTACGTCCATCTTAACGAAGCGGACAGTGCCCGCTTTTCGGCGCGTATCACGACTGGGTCGGTATGAGGTAAACAGGGATTTTACGGTGGGGGTAGGTATGACGCAGACCCGGGCAATTTACGTAACTGCCCGGGCCTAAGGCCAACGCAAGCTTACTCGGGAGTCGTCAGATCTCGAATAATCACAGACCAGTGGTCCAACGCATCGTAAAACGCCTTGATGGGCACTCGCTCGTTGAGTCCGTGTGCATACATCTCATCAGGGTTCATAAACACGCCCGAAATGCCCCAGGTGGGAATTCCTGCCGATCGGTAGTGCATTCCGTCCGTACCCCCTGACTCCATGTAAGTAATCATATCAAGGCCCGGATGGCGACTATGCACGGACTTGCTCACAGCAGCGAGCACATCAGCACGAATCTCAGAGATAGGACTCTCCGTCGGGTCTCCGAGCAGCACAAACTCTGCCTCTTCGTTACCAACAACTGCGCGCAGCTCAGCTTCGATATCCGCCACGGATACCCCTGGGAAAATTCGGCAGTTGACCGTCGCAGTAGCTGACTGTGGCAGCGCGTTCTCGGCATGTCCCGCCTGCAACATCGTTACCACGCAGGTCGTACGTGTAGACCCGATGTAGGACGGCTGGCTACGCAGTGTTTCCGCAGCGTCTGCATCTTGTGGATCATAGGCAAAGGTCACCATTGCATCGCCCAAGTCACCCCCGATTTTCTCGCCTACCTTTTGAAAATACGACAGCGTCATTTCGCTCCACATCACGGGAAAACGATGCGCCTCTATAGCACTCACAGCGCCAGCAAGGTCGTAAATAGCATTGTCATCCCGCGGACGACTGCTATGTCCACCAGGATTACGCACGGTGATTTCCCAGGTTGCGTACGTTTTCTCCGCCGCCTGGACACGATAGCTGACGGCTACACCGTCAGCAGTAAGACTACCGCCACCAGCATCGGAATTCAGAGCGTACTCCGCTTCCGCCAACTCTGGCATTTCATAGGCCATCATTCGCGTTGTGGTCATGCCACTTTCTTCATCACCAGAAAACGCCAGAATCAGATCGCGGTCCGGAACGAAGCCCTCTTTCTTAAGACGCACCATGGTGCCGGTCAACTGTGCAACACCAAACTTGTTGTCGACAGTGCCCCGGGCATAGAAATTCACGTCATCCTGGGTCAACTCAAAGGGAGGGCGTACCCAGTCTTCCGCAAGCGCTTCAACAACATCCAGATGCCCCAGGAGCAATATGGGCTTTGCCCCTGCGCTACCATCACCCCGATAGGTGGCAATCAGTGTGCCAAAATCCCCTTTTGGCACGATACGAACATCTTCTTTGGCGAAGCCGGCAGCGATCAACTCGTCGGCTAGATACTGGGCCACACGTACGGTATTGCCCTTGGTCTTGGAGGTATCAACCTCCACAATGGTCCTGTAGATATCCA
>NZ_JBLGBE010000055.1:0-22324 GCF_047617445.1 Congregibacter sp. | reverse complement strand
AGAAAATTTACTGGGTGAGGAGGGTAAGGGTTTCGCTTACCTTATGCAGGAGCTGCCGCAGGAGCGTCTATCCATCGGCATCATGGCTATGGCGGCGTCCCAGACGGTCTTGCAGCAAACTATTGATTACGTCAAAGAACGTAAAGCTTTTGGCAAGCCTATCGCTACCTTTCAAAACACCCAGTTCAAACTCGCTGAACTGGACACCGAACTGACCAGCGCCCAGGTGTTCATGGACCGCTGCCTTGAACTGCTGGTCGACGGCGAGTTGGATACGGTGACGGCGTCTAAAGCCAAGCTATTGGGTTCTGAACTCCAGTGTCGAATCGTGGACGAGTGCGTTCAGTTGCACGGCGGTTATGGTTTTATGTGGGAGTACCCGGTGGCCCGGGCGTTTGCTGATTCCCGAGTTCAGCGAATTTACGGGGGCACCAGCGAGGTGATGAAACTAATTATTGGCCGATCACTGATCGCAGACTAAACTGGATACGTCAATGATCACCTTGGCATGGAGCTACGTACCAACGCAGCAAATAACGCAGTAAATAATGAGAAACCCTAATTTATGATTAATCTGAAAAGTTTAGCTTTAGCGAGCTTGGCAGCCACGAGTTGCATGTGCAGCTTTGGAGCGGTCGCCGCCGACAAGCCTAATATTCTGGTGCTCTGGGGTGACGATGTAGGTGTTTGGAATACCAGCGCCTACAACCGCGGGGGCATGGGTTATCAAACGCCGAACATTGACTCCATAGCCAACGAGGGTGCGCTGTTTACGGATATGTACGCCCAGCAGTCTTGCACCGCGGGACGCGCTTCTTTCATTCTTGGTCAACAACCCTTTAGAACAGGTTTACTGACCATTGGCATGCCGGGGAGTGATCAAGGTATTCCAGATTGGACGCCCACCATCGCCGACTTGCTTAAGGATCAGGGTTATAAAACCGGACAGTTCGGTAAGAACCACTTAGGCGATCAGGATCAGCATCTACCGACGAATCACGGCTTTGATGAGTTCTTTGGCAACCTGTATCACCTGAACGCCGAGGAAGAGCCAGAAACCTACTATTACCCCAAGGATCCGGCCTTCCATGAGAAGTTTGGTCCTCGCGGCGTTCTGCATGCCTACGCCGATGGAAAGATCGAAGACACCGGTCCACTGACACGCAAGCGTATGGAAACAGTGGATGGTGAGTTCGGAGGCGCTGCCAAGAAATTTATGGCGGCTGCAGTGAACGAAGACAAGCCTTTTTTTGTATGGATGAACTTTACAAGAATGCATGTCTGGACCCACCTTCAGGAAAAGTACAAAGGTAAGACCGGGATAAGTTTGTATGCCGATGGCATGGCAGAGTTGGATGACATGGTAGGGAGCTTCCTCGAGGAGCTGGCAACCCTCGGCGTGGATGACAACACTATCGTTATCTTCTCAACGGACAATGGCGCGGAGAAGTTCACCTGGCCTGATGGCGGTGCGTCGCCCTATCGCGGTGAGAAAGGCACGACCTGGGAAGGCGGTATGCGTGTGCCTCAGATGGTCAAGTGGCCTGGTACGATTAAGCCCGGAACTATTTACAACGACATCATGAGTCAGGAAGACTGGATGCCGACTCTGCTGGCAGCAGCAGGTGTGCCGGATGTGAAGGAGCAATTGGCTTCCAAAGGCGGTATGCGCGCGAACGGCAAGAAGTTTCGCGTCCATCTTGATGGCTACAATTTTAAGCCGTACTTTGAAGGAGAGGCTGAGAAAGGTCCGCGAAGAGAGGTTATGTATTTTGCGGCCAGTGGCATGCTCAATGCGATTCGCGTAGACGACTGGAAAGTGGCATTTGCCATTGAACGTGGCGCTATTAATGAGGCTTACCGCGAAACACCGGCGTGGCCTGTCATCACCAATTTGCGGGCAGATCCTTTCGAAAGTGCGTATTCAGAATCGGGTATGTATGTGCGGTGGTATGCCGACAATATGTGGTTGATGGTGCCTGCGCAGGGCTTTGTGCAAAAGTTCTTCGCTACGCTAGAGGGGTTCCCGTTCCAGGCGGGGGGATCATTGAGCGCAAGCAATATTGGCTACGGCACCTTGGATCGCCAAAAGGCCATGGGCAGCCTTAAGACGCTTATGGACTTGTCCATTCAGAACTAGGTAACAACTGATTGTTTGAACGAGCTCGGGCGATAAATCGTCCGGGCTTTTTTTGTACCTGTCTTGAGTGCTATTTATCTCAGCGAGTTTTAGTCCAGGAGTCCCTGGTGTTTTAGATCGCCAATGAGAGACGCGATGACATCATGGCGAAGCTTGTCGGTCGAGCCCGCTTGTATCGTGTCGGAAACAGCTTGCCACATATGCTCACGAGACTCCGTAACGTAAAGGTCTGCGATCACTTCGTGAGTCGTGTTTGTGGTCCAGACCGGTTGTTGATAGGCGACCTCGTAGGCGTGGCCGTAGTAACCGGGGAATCCACCGTAGTAACCTGTGCCGTACATGGGTGTTACGCCATAGTAGATGGTCCCGGGGTGATAGATTTCCTCTGAGCTTGCGCCGATGTAGCGAGTGACCAGCACCGTATCGAGTTGGTGTTTATTTGCGGTTGCGACAACGTCGTCCGCCGTGACCTCTTCTTTGCTTATCAGTGTATGAGCCGCCACGGCATTCACTCCGTGTCCGGCGAGGGCCTTAACCAACATATTCTCGAATACGATGCGGTTTTCGCGGTTTTGGGCTACGCCAATGACCAGTACGCCTTGTAGATCAAGCTTACGCAGGAGGGGGTCGACATAGGAGCGAGTGATGGTTGAATTGGTGGAGCAGGCTGCCAGGAGTGCGGCGAGCATAGCGACCGCGATGAGTCGCAGATGAAAAAGGCGATAGTGAGACACAAGCTGTTACCTCGGCAAGATTCCGTCAAGCATACCGCCAATCGCCGGGGTTTCCCTTTATATTCTGCCTGAGTACCCGCCGCGCAGCGGATTGTGCACAAGTGAGCGAGTGTTGCCGCCACAGTTAACGATGCATATTTTTGGTAGATGCACAGGTTTTGAGCTCACTTTTTTGATGTCGATATTCTAATGCAGCCCTGGCTAGTCGCACTGCCCGTCATACTCATGCCGGGTACAGCGTGGTCACTGGGTGATCTGCGTACTCTCGACCCTGAAGGTCGCCGGGGAGAGTGGTCTTTTGGATTCGCTTATATCCTCGAAGATGTGATCTATACAGGGGGTCAGCGGGCGAACACAGGTCTGGTCCCGCAGTTCACTTACAGCGGAAAACACTTCTTTCTCGATAGCACTGACTTCGGTTGGCATGCGATCGACAATGAAAAGTGGCAATTCGACGTTATCGTCAGCTACTTTATTCAGGGATACAACGACCACTCATTCTTTAGCGAAACCGGGGCTGTTCGGTCACTGGATGATGCGCTTGAGGGTATGGAGCGCAAAAATTCAGTAGAGGATGGATTGGAACTGACGAGAAAGACGGACTTTGGCTGTTTCGGTCTGCAGCTGCGCCAGGACATACACAGCGTCCATGATGGCGCTGAGGTACGCGGGCGATAGCCTCCGAGATGTATTTGCCGGCTTTTATGTGCACTATCGCTCTGGAATTTTTGCCAGTTCCAATTTCTAAAAAAATGTAGATGGCGGGTCGAATGCGAACATGTTGTATGTGTAATGGGAATATTTATTTACAAAAAATGGTATATAAAACAATGATTAATAAAGTTTTTATAATGTTATTTATCGCTTCTGTGTTGATCGTTCAAAGTGTCACGCTCGACGGGCGGGGCAGTCCATAAGCGTTCAGTACGGGATTGTGACCGGCGGCAGTCAGGTTGACCTGGACTCGGGTGCTGTACCCAGCGGCGCAGTAGTGGGTGGAGCCTTAGGGCTGGCATCAGCCAGGGGTAAAAAGTCGAGCAAGAAAGCGCGCAATACACTTATCGGCGCGGTGTCCGGTAGTGCGGCCGCCGGGGCTGCGCAAGGCGATACCCGAGGTATGGTCTACAAGGTGGCGCTGACAGGGTCGGCGGGCGAAATGTAGGTCGTTACCGATCAGCGGGAAATCCGTGTGGGGAACTGTGTGGCCGTGGAGCGGGCTGGCGAGACAGCAAACTTACGCCGCGTCAGTGATGGCTACTGCGAAGCGTCCAATGCGTAGGCGGTTCAAGAATTGGCGGATGAGAGTGCTGAGGAAGCCAGTGAGTGCCAAGCCGCCAAACAGGCCGTGGTCGATGCCACTACGACGGACGCTGCGGAACTAGCGGCGGTAAAGATGCGCTTGCTGTGTAGCGACTGACAGCTTGAAACTTGCGCCCGCATCGAGTTTTCTGCGGTCCTGCATCCATGGCGCGCTATAATTGAATTTTAATTGGACGGGTTGTATTTTTATGAACAGCAACACTCGTATCCCCGTAGTTGATGTATCGAGCGGTGAAAAATACGTTAACGATCGTGGGATGTCGGTCATCAAGGATGGCATCAAGGCCAGTGCCGGGGGCTCTGCACGGCTGCCCAAGCCCAAGTGGTTGCGCGCGAGAATTCACGGCGGTGAAACCTATGAGCGGGTTAAGAGCATCGTTCATGAACATCGCCTGGCCACGGTGTGCGAAGAGGCCAAGTGCCCCAATATGAGCGAGTGTTGGAGTGCAGGTACGGCAACCATCATGCTCATGGGCGATGTCTGTACTCGGGCATGTCGTTTCTGCGCTGTGAACACGGGGAACCCCAAGGGGTGGCTTGATGCCGAAGAGGCAGAAAACACGGCCCGGTCCGTGCAACTCATGGGCCTTAAGTACGTGGTTTTGACGTCAGTAAACCGCGATGACTTGCCGGATGGTGGCGCAGGGCATTACGCCGCCTGCGTGCGCCGGGTTAAAGAGGTCAATACTCAGACAGCCGTTGAAGCACTAACACCGGATTTTCTAGGGAGTCTCTCTGACGTAGAAACCGTGGTTGATAGCGGCATCGAAGTCTTCGCCCAAAATGTGGAAACGGTGCGTCGCCTGACACACCCTGTCCGGGATCCGCGGGCAGGTTATGAACAGACTCTCGCCGTACTCGCTCACGCGAAAGCTCATCGTCCAGACGTTTTAACCAAGACCTCACTCATGTTGGGCTTGGGGGAGACTGAGGACGAAATTCGGGAGGCTTTACAAGATTTGCGGGAGGCGCGTGTCGATATTGTGACCTTTGGGCAATACCTGCAGCCTACAGCCCATCATTATCCTATTGAACGCTATGTCACGCCCGAGGAATTCGCGATGTATCGCGAGTGGGGGCTGGCCATGGGGTTCCTGGAGGTAGTGTCCGGTGTGTTGGTGCGCTCCAGCTATCGTGCAGAGCAGGTGCTTCAGAAGAACAACGTAGGTTTGGACTAGTCCTGGCGTTTTGACTCGCAACAAGTAAATATCGAGGTAGGGCGGAGCTCAGACTCCGTCCCACCTCATTAAGCGTTCCTTACTCAGCCTTGCCGCGGGCTTGCAGGGTAAGCAGGCCATCGTGAATCTGCTTTGCCCAGGCGTTAAAGTTGCGTCGAACTTCAGCCATGTTGCTAACACTGTTGTTCACGCCCCACATGCTGGAGTTGACGCTGCTGCGGGTGTCTTTAATGATCGCCAAAGGCTCACCGCTGTCACCGTCAGCAATCATGATTGCTATAGACATGCTGCCACTGCCCTCGGTGATCACCGTACTGCGTGTGCTTGTTCTGGACATCTGATCATCTTTGGGTCCCGAAGGCGCAATGCGTGTGATCATGCCCTCCAGCTTGATCACGTCATCACCCCCCTGATCGGCAATTTCGAAAGCACCGCCGTCAGTGAGCGCCTTGCTCATAGACTCCTGGAAACTACGCTGTAACTTCTGCTTGTCGGCGTCGGTGAGTTCCCATTCCCGGTTGAACCGGTTGAGCATGCTGCTGTTGGCATCAGGCTGAATGATTTCGACATTGTCCAGATCCAGCGGCGCAACATAGATCTTGTTGTATCGGGCGTAGTCGGCTGTGGGATCCACGTAGGCTAGATCTGCTCGTGAGTTATCGACCTTGGCCAGTTCACCCAAAATAGTCTCGGCGTTCTCGCCGGTCTGAATACTGGGCTGTTCGGCACAGGCGGCCAACAACGCCAAGGGCAAGGCTACTGTGACTAGCGTTTTGGGGAGCTTGAGAAGCGTCTTCATAGGATTTGTCCTGTGTGCTGGAAACGGGATCGAGTATGTAAAGATCATATTTTGCCACTAAGGGTCCGCAACGCAAGTGTGACAAGTCCTATTGAGCCATGTTGCGCAGAGGCCTTGCTGGGTATACTGGCTTTTTTACCATGAGAGTATTGCATGCCCGGAGTATTTTCCCGAGTTGGCGTTGTGGGGCGAAGTCGTCAGGACGGCATTGAAGCGGTTCTTGATGAACTGATCACGGTGCTTCATAAAGCGGGTGCTGAAGTTCTCCTTGAAGATCGCTTTGTGGGCCTCACCGCTGAAGGCTGCGAGACGCATTCCCGGGACCGTATCGGTGCGGGAGCAGACCTGATCATCGTTCTGGGCGGGGATGGGTCGATGTTAAGCGCCGCTCGGGAGATGCTGCAGTTTGGCAAGCCGATGCTGGGCATCAATCGCGGGCGACTTGGGTTCTTAACCGATATCAGTCCTGACCGCCTAAGCGAACAGGTTGCCGCGGTGATGGGCGGGGACTTTAGTAGTGAAGAGCGTTTCCTGCTTGACGTCAGCGTAGTTCGAGACGGTGAGACTGTTGCGGAAGGTGATGCTCTGAACGATGTGGTTGTGAACTCTGGCACCTCGGCGCAGATGATCGAGGTAGAGCTCTATATAGATGATGAATTTGTGAATCGACAGCGGGCGGATGGTCTTATTGTGTCTACCCCGACGGGTTCTACTGCTTACTCCCTGTCTGGCGGAGGACCGATAATGCATCCAACGCTAGACGCCTTGTTGGTGCTGCCAATGTTTCCCCATGCGCTTTCCAGTAGGCCCATTGTGATTCATGGTGACCGTCAAATTCGTATTGATGTTCTGGGACGTAATCGTATACATCCACCAGTAACTTGTGACGGTCAGGTCAATATGACGGCACGACCAGGCGATTCGGTACTGCTACGTCGAAATCCCACCGTATTAACACTACTGCATCCCCCGGGGCACAGCTTCTATGCCAGTTGTCGGGATAAACTCCGCTGGAGCGGTGCACTGGTTGACTAGTATGTCCGAGCTTCTTTATCACGGTTCCCTGGACGAGGATTTACGTCCCCTGAGTGCTTTGCTTTGGCAGCAAGGCATAGCGCATCGCATTGTGGAAGAAAATGGGGGGCAGGTAGTGCTTCTCGCTCAATCCACGGACAAAGATCGCGCGGCGGACCTTCTGGCTCGCTGGCAAAGTGGGGAGCTTAGGGTCACGCTTAAAGCTGCGCCCCCGCAGGCGAGGCGGCCATCCGCATTGCCTGCACTGTTGCGTAGTGCGCCGGTAACTCTTGTACTCATCGCTCTGAGCATTCTCGGTTTTTTATTGATTTATCTTGGCGCTCCAATCAGCTGGGTAGCGACGCTCACCTATGAACCGTTCAGCTTGCAGTCAGGACGCCCGGTCTTTGAACCGGCTACGGGTCAAGTTTGGCGTCTCGTTACCCCCGCTTTTTTGCACTTTGGCTTGATGCATATCGTATTCAACAGTCTTTGGTGCTGGGAGTTGGGGCGGCGTATCGAAGGCGCGCTAGGGAGCTTGAATCTTGCTGGTCTTTTTCTTGCCACCGCTGCGCTGTCAAATTTTGCCCAGCACACCGTGTCCGGCTCCGTACTGTTCGGCGGACTTTCCGGCGTGGTTTATGCGTTTTTAGGGTTTTCCTGGGTTGCGGGACGGATAAATTCTCGATGGCGTCCCCTCGTGCCAGCGACGCCCATCATGTTGTTTATGGTGGGTTGGTTACTTGTGTGTCTGCTGGGCCTTGTGGATGTGTTGGGGTTTTCTGTGGCAAACGCAGCGCACGTCGGAGGCCTGCTCAGCGGGGCGGCGATTGGCTTGGTATTCGCACTCGTTTACAGGAACCGGTCCTGAGTGTGCGTATAATCTCGCCTCTTTGCAGAGGGAGCTCGCATGGATTACCAGTCACTGATTGATCAGCTGAGTCCGGATATCGTCGCAAGACTGCGTCAGGGTATTGAGACCGGGCGCTGGCCTGACGGACAGACTGTGACACCTGAGCAGCGAGAGCATAGCTTGCGGGCTGTGATCGCTTGGGAACAAGAACATCTGCCCGAGGAGCAGCGAGTGGGCTTTATCGATAAAGGTAGTAAGGCGGGCGCGTCAGCGAAAAGTCAGTCGCAAACAGAACAACAACTACGCTGGGTCAGCCAGGGTGAGGGTGACAAGCAATGAGCGCACTTCTGGGCGAGGGTAATATCCGCAAGATGCTCTCTGAATTGACCGATACCACAGTCGAATACGCCTTACCTATGGGTGACAGCAAGGTACCCCTAAACACTCTACTGGGGCAGTCAATTTCTCTTAGTTTTCTGGGCGCGATTAACTGCGTTCACTGCGGGCGAAAAACTAAAAAGAGCTTCAATCAGGGGTACTGCTATCCCTGTTTTCAACGTTTGGCACAGTGTGACAGTTGTATTATGAGTCCACAGAAGTGCCACTACGCTGCAGGTACCTGCCGCGAACCGGAATGGGGCGATGCAAACTGCATGGTGGATCATTTTGTATACCTTGCGAACACATCCGGGCTAAAGGTTGGGATTACGCGGGGTACACAGCTGCCCACCCGTTGGATCGATCAGGGCGCGACTCAGGCTCTGCCGGCATTTCGCGTGGCGAGTCGCTTAGACTCCGGGCTTGTGGAAGTCGTTTTTGCAGAACATGTCGCGGATAAGACCGCGTGGCAGCGCATGCTCAAAGGCGCTAACGATCCGATGGATTTGGTAGCGGAGAGAGCGCGCCTAACCCAGATTTGCAGTGAGGCCATCGACGAGCTCCGACAGGAACGCGGTATTGATGCGATTACGACGCTGGATTCTGGGGACGTCACCGAGATCGATTATCCGGTATTGGAGTACCCGACTAAGGTGAAGTCGATGACCTTCGACAAGATGCCCGAGGTCGCGGGGACCTTGCTGGGTATCAAGGCGCAATACCTGATTCTGGATACCGGCGTGATTAATATGCGTCGGCATGCGGGCTACCAGGTAGCTCTGTCCAGAACTATGGAGAACTAATATGCGTGATGCGCAGCCAAAGACAATTTTCCTCAAGGAATACCAAGCGCCGGATTACGGCATTAGCCATACAGAACTGCACTTTGAACTGTTTGACGACTATAGCCTTGTGCATGCGCGACTGCACTTTGAACGCTCTTCGGCTGCCTCTGATGGTGCGCCTCTGGTGCTCAACGGCCAGGAGTTGGAGCTACTGACCTTGGCGGTGGATGGTGAGCCCCGTAGCGCGAATGACTATGAGTTAAGCGAGGATTTTCTGTGCATCAGTCAGCTGCCAGCAAGCGGAGTTCTGGAAACTAGTGCGCGCATTTATCCCCAATCCAATACCTCACTGGAGGGTCTCTATCGATCCCGAGGACTTTTTTGCACGCAGTGTGAGGCAGAGGGTTTTAGAAAGATAACGTGGTTCCCTGATCGACCTGATGTCATGTCGACTTATCACGTGACCATTGATGCAGACGCCAAACAATGCCCAGAGCTGCTGAGCAATGGCAATCTTGTACAGACCATGGAACTCCCCGACGCTCGACATCGCGCGATTTGGGAAGATCCGTTTCCCAAGCCAAGCTACCTCTTTGCGCTAGTGGCAGGGGATCTTGCCCGAGTGGAAGATACCTTTACCACCGTGAGTGGCTGCGACGTTCGGCTGATCATCCTCGTCGAAGAGAAGGACCTCGATAAGTGCGCCCACGCCATGGATTCTCTCAAGCGTTCCATGCGATGGGATGAAGAGAGATTTGGTCGTGAGTATGATTTGGATATTTTTCATATTGTGGCAGTAGATGACTTCAATATGGGGGCGATGGAGAACAAGAGCCTTAACATCTTTAACACCTCCTGTGTATTGGCGGCCCCAGACACCACCACGGATGCTGGTTATCAGCGTATCGAAAGCATAGTTGCTCACGAATATTTCCATAACTGGTCAGGTAATAGGGTCACCTGCAGGGATTGGTTTCAGCTAAGCCTGAAAGAGGGGTTTACCGTCTTTCGAGATGCTGAGTTTTCCGCTGATATGGGTTCACGGTCCCTAAAGCGTGTTGAAGACGCGATGGTGATGCGTACGCAGCAGTTTGCTGAAGACGCGGGCCCCATGTCTCATCCTGTGCGGCCTACATCGTTTATCGAGATATCGAATTTTTACACCCTCACCGTGTACGAAAAAGGTGCCGAAATTGTGCGCATGCTGCACACCCTTCTTGGCGAAGAGAGCTTCCGTCGCGGCAGCGATCTGTACTTCGAGCGGCATGATGGACAGGCTGTGACTTGCGACGACTTTGTCTCAGCGATGGCGGACGCCTCTGGTAAGGATCTTACCGACTTCAAGCGCTGGTACTCTCAGGCAGGCACCCCGGAGTTAACAATTCGAGATGCTTGGGACGCTGAGCAGGGTGTTTATAGTATGACGGTGTCGCAGCAGACGCCGCCGACGCCCGGGCAAAGTGAAAAAGAGGCAGTGGTGATTCCCCTGGCCATGGGTCTATTGGGTGATGCGGGTAACTTGCGTCTCACTATTGAGGGAGAGGCCTTCGACGCTGAGTCTGCGGACAACACTCACCGCATCCTTATTGTGGATAAGCCCGTTCAGGAATTTCGTTTTACGGGCTTGCCTGAGCGCCCAACGCCGTCTTTGCTGCGAGGCTTCTCCGCGCCAGTGCGCGTCGACTATCCCTATAGTCGGGAGCAGTTGCTGGCTTTGGTGAGTCACGATGACGACGAGTTTGTGCGCTGGGATGCAATGCAGCAGTTGATGGTTTCTGCCTTGCAGGATGTGCAGGCAGATCCTGGTCGATCTTCTTTGGATCCCCTTCTGGGGGAGGCTGTGGAGGCTATCTGCAATCAATCGCTTGATCCTGCAGTGCAGGCAGACATGTTGCGGATCCCTTCACAGACGTATCTTGCTGAACTTGCTAGTCACAATGGTAAAGCTGACGTACATGGGATTTTTCGTGCTCGGGAAGGCCTGCGACAGGCGCTGGCTCAGACATTCCGGGGGCGCTGGGAACAATTGTTTGACACGCAAAAAGTCGTCGCGTCCTATGCTGCAAGCGGCGAACAGATAGCCGCGCGGGCGCTGGCTAATGTTGCACTTGATTACCTGGCTACAGGCAATGAGCAAGGAGTTTCACACGCTGCGGACTACTACTTTGCAGCAGATAACCTTACTAATCGCCTTGTCTCTTTGCGGGCGGTGTTGCGCGAGGGTGATGCTGGATTAGGCGATGCTTTACTCGATGACTTTTACACGCGTTTTGCAGGTGAAGCGCTTGCTATGAATCATTGGTTGTCTGTGCAAGCAGAGAACAGCAGTGGTGATGCCATCAGCCGGGTGCGAGCACTTATGGAGCATCCTGCTTACGATAGCCGGAATCCTAATAAAATTCGGTCGCTTATTGGTGGCTTTGCAAACGGTAACCCCGTGCATTTTCATAAAGAGGACGGGACGGGGTATCGTCTGCTGGGTGAGGTTATCGAGTCGCTCAACGAGCAGAACCCACAAATCGCTTCTCGCCTGCTCACGCCGCTGACGCGATGGAACAACTACGCGGGAGGCGCGGCGCTAATGCGGGAGGAGTTACAGCGATTGTCTGAGCTGCCTTCACTGTCACCCGATGTTTACGAAGTCCTGAGCAAATCACTGGCTTAAATAGAGCTCCGGTAGGGCGTTGGTTGCTTTGCCGCTACGCGAGCTTTTTGGCAGCGCGTGAATAGCTGAGGCGAGGGTGCTGCCATTCCATCGGTTGCTCTTCGTGTCCTGTTCGCTGCCGGGTCCACGATGCCTATAGAGGCAGCGTTCAAGTTCTTCGACAGCCTCAGTAAGAGGTATGGAGTTTTGCACCCCAAGCCAGTCGCCTATAGTTCCAGAGTACCCCTGCGCGCGAATCCAAGCCCGAAGGGCCTCTCGAGCCAACACTGGATCGTCTTTTTTACAGGCATCGGATAGCTTTGGTGGTGTGATGGCGATCTCATGCCTTGGGGAAGCCTTGGGTACCGCCAATGTTTTAGAGCGGCGCCACCATATCAACGACGTCAGAATCCATCCTGCGGCACAGGCCATGGCTATAGGGAGCCAGATGCTGCTCCTGAGCGATGCGCTTACGAGGCTGTCAGTAGCTTTTTCGGTGCTCGTTTGCGGTGAAGGGTTGTTACCAGAGTTTGCACTAGCGATCGACGCCGGGCTTGGCAACACGGTGAGTCGCTGCGCTGGCAATTTCGCAATTTTCAGGCTGTTGCTTTGCGTATCCCACCAGGGTATCTCCAGCGCAGGGAGCTCATAAACGCCGTCGTTGACCGCGACCAGAGCGAGACTATCCGTACGAATACCAGTGACTCCGTTGTCACCGTTAACGTTGTTAATAAGCGGTTGGTCGGGATAGGCCCGGAGTCCATCAGGGCTGTTCCCATCGATAGGCGGTAGTTGCGCGCCCTGAAGCCCTTCTGCGGTGATAGTAATAGTGCGTGTTAGCGAATCACCGATACGTAGTTGATCCAAGGGTGCTGACCATTGTTCGTCAATGCTCAGATTGGAAGAGGGCAACCAGGTCTTCGCAGGATAATTTGCAGGACGGGGAAGTACGGGTATGACAATTGCTTCGCTGCGCCGCCGCAGCAGCCTGCCTGCCGGGCGAGTATCAAACAAGGTCCGCCGTCCCGATGCGATACGACCGGAAAAAGTTTGTGCCGGGATAAGCAACTCGCCGCTGGACTCGGGGAACAGGGCGTAGCGAACTTCGTGTACCAGCCAGGGGCGGCCATCGATGGTGCGTTGAAAGGAGTTCTGGCCCAGGGTCTCGACGTAAGCGTTGCTGATTTCGAGTTCACTGATGCTTCGCGAATCCAGATTCACCGCCTGCTGAACTCTTAGGGTCAGTAATAGCTGCCCCTGCACATAGACTTGAGAGCGGTCGACTTCTGCTTCGAAAACGACAACTTCATCTGTCGCTTGAACTGTGGGTTCGGGCCCCACGCTCACAGCGAGTGCTTCACTGCGCTTACCATCCACTTCGAAGGGAGGAATGACCAGCGACCCCTCTCGTCGGGGTGTGAGTTCAAGGGTGAGTTCTCGGGTTTGACTGCGTTCGCTATTCACAATGCGCGTACTGATGTTTGATGAGCTCTGGAGTACTTCAAACAAGTTCTTGAGCGCAGCCAAGTCGGCGTCACCGGGATCGCTGTCGTCGTCACTACGTAGAGAGAGGCGCACGCTGTCTCCCATGGCTATGGTGTAACGGTCCAGTGATGCTTGCAGTGCAGCTTGTGCCGGCCAAGCCAGTACCGCCAGGAGGCTCATCAGCAGCGCATATTCTGCGCGTCTACCAGATTTCTTTAGTATCACGGCTCTTTCCTTGCTGCTGTCGCTGACGACTTTCAAAACGAAACTTCTCCCGTAAAAGACCTGACGGGTCATCGGGTACCCGGCGCAACCACTGCCGCATTGCCTGGTCTTTTTCGAGATCTTCCTGCATGGCGCTATTGTCGATCTGTGGCTGCGGCATAGGTCGTGATTGAGCCTGCTCTGATTGCTCGCTATCGCCTTGAGAGCCATTTTCGCCGTCAGCGTCCTGTTGACCCGGTTCCTGACCGTTGTCGGATTGAGAATCATCGCTGGAACCTTCGTGCCCGCTGTTTTGCTGCCCTGACTGATCTTGAGAATCCTGCGATTGCTGGTTCTGTTGGCTGTTGTCACCGCTTTGTTGCTCGCTACTGCCATCTGAATCCTGCGGCTGTTGCTGGGAATCCCCTTGCTGCCCCTCTTGCTCTTGCTCTTGCTGATCGCGCAACTGCTCAAGTGTTGCGAGGTTCTTCAGGGCATCTTCCTGATCAGGTTCGCGCTCCAGCGATTGTTCGTAAGCAGCGATAGCGGCATCTAGCTCACCTTGGGCAGCAAGTGCATTCCCTCGGTTGTACCAAGCGTCAGCGCTGTCCTCGGCGCCAAAAGCCTCGGCCGCCGCAGGATAGTTTTCGTCGCCAAATGCCGCAGTGCCTCGCCAGGCGGGATCGTCAAAAAGCTCCGCGGCGCGCGCTGAATCTCCAGCGGCCAGTGCTCGTTGCGCCTGTTGGTCTGCACGCAGCCACAGGTCCTGCCATTCAAAAGCTTCACTATGTTGAGAGGGGAAGACAGTTACCAGTAAGGGCAAAAGATAGACCCAACCTTTGCGGAAACTTCCCAGAACAATCAGAAGTAGGGGGAGAACCAGCCAGTGCGCCATGTCCTGCCAACGGTCGGCGCGACGATCCAAAGAGATCGTTTCGTCATCATCGACTCTGTCAGAGCTTGCCAGTAGCTCCTGCAGATCACTGTCATCCACGGTTATCGTGCGATAAGCGCCACCGGTTTCGCTGGCGAGCTCCATCAACAGGTCTTCGTCGAGGGCGGGAACTACAATCTCACCACTTTGATCTTTGAGAAAGCCGCCCCCGGGAAGCGCGATGGGAGCGCCGACTCGTGTTCCGACGCCCAGTACAGCCAATTCTCTGGGCTGCCCTGCGAGTATTCCACGCATGGCGCTGATGTCGCGAATGCGAACGCCATCTGTCACTAAAAGAATTCTGCCGCGACGCACGCCCGCTGAGTCCAGGAGTGCGACTGCTCGTTCCAGCGCATCCACGGGATTTGAGCCTGGCAGTGGCATCATTTCTGGGGTCAATGCAGGCAGTAAGTTGGCAATGGTCGGATTGTCATCGGTGAGTGGAGCAACGACGTGCGCATCGCCCGCATAGGCAATGAGTGCCGTAAGACCTTCTTTGCGCTCACGGAGTAAGTCCAAGAGCTTGCGCCGCACGCGGTCCTGCCGAGAGGGCTGTAAATCAGTCGCGAGCATTGAGTAGCTCAGATCCACGACCAGGACCAGCGCATCCTGCTTTTGCATTACCGGCTGTGGAAGTTGCTGCCAGCTGGGTCCCGCTGCTGCCAGAACCGCAATCGCCCAGGCCAATAGCAATGCCGGTAGCCCGTTACGACCTCGGCGAACAGAATCCTGACTAATGAGGTGCTTAAGTAGCTCCGGCGCAACGATGCGCGACCAGCTGGCTTCCCCTCCACGCTGCCTCCACAGCAGGATCCCGAGAATCAGGCAAGGTATGAAAAGTAGCAGCCAGGATGGGCGCAAGAAATGGAAATTGCTGACGACCTCGTTCACGACTTGTTCTCACTTGACCCGAAGGATAGCGAGCGATGCAACCATAGATAGCGGATCACGAGAGCAAAGCTCAACGCAATGGCAATCAACAAGGGTAATGCGGTAAGCGATTGCTGGGGTCGATACAATGCTTTGTCGACTTCCATCGGTTCCAGTTTTTCCAAGAGGCGATACACGGTTGCGAGTTCTTCCGGATCCCTGGCTCGAAAGTATTGCCCGCCGGTACTCGACGCGATAGCGATAAGGCTGCTTTCGTCGAGGTCAGCTGAAGGGTTTACTGTGCGCGCGCCGAGGGGGGAGCCCAGCAGTCCTGGCAGG
This sequence comes from Congregibacter sp., assembly GCF_047617445.1. Taxonomy (GTDB): domain Bacteria; phylum Pseudomonadota; class Gammaproteobacteria; order Pseudomonadales; family Halieaceae; genus Congregibacter. Next base: position 6,647 of record NZ_JBLGBE010000055.1, on the reverse strand, counting down.
GTGAGTGAGTCCGCCCCTATGCCAATGGTGTATATGCGGACGCCAAGATCCGCAGCGAGTTTGGCCGCCTCCAGGGGGTCCACTGTGCTGGCCGTATCCTGGCCATCGGTAAGGAGAATGAGTACGCGACTGGTGGTGGGTCCTTCCTGAAGACGCTTCACAGCGAGGCCGATAGCATCTCCAATCGCCGTTTCTTGCCCCGCAAATCCAATTTGTGACTCTAATAAAAATCGCTGTACCGTTTGAATGTCGAAGCTCAGCGGTGATTGTAGATAGGCGCGACTTCCAAATAGGATGAGTCCCAGTCGGTCCCCACTGCGCCGCGACATAAAGTCGCTACCCAGTTGCTTTACCGCATCGATACGCCTGGCCATGCGATTGCCGACTTGCATATCTTCCACGCGCATGCTGCCTGAAATATCCACGGCCAGCATGAGATCTCTTCCGCTGTTGGGCAATTCGATTGCTTCACCGACCCACAACGGTTGTGCGGCTGCAAAGAGCATGCAAAGCCAGATAGCCCACATGGCGATCGCAGGTACTTTGCCTGTCACGCTCACCACCGACTTGTCGTCGTCATTGGCAAGGCTTTGCCAGCGTTGAAAAAACGGAGCTCGCAGTGCCGGGCGTTCGGTGCTGCGCGGGGGGGCAAATCGACGAAATAGCCACGGCAGTGGTAACAGCAGGAGCATTGCGGGCCAGACCAGTGTAATCATCCCGGCCGCTCCAGATCTTTCAGCCACCGCCGAGTGGCTTCCAGGGCGTCAGTGCAGTCTTGCGAAGCCACCGTAGGCCAATAGGCTAATTCGGCGAGTCTACCGTCAAAATAGGGCGCTTTGCTTTTTGTGAGGGAGTTAAGAAACTCTGCCCAGGGCCGTCCGGTGAGACCAGCGCAGGCCTTGCGTCCTCTTACACCGATAGCGAGCCTTCGCTGCAGCAGTCCTAATTCGGCTGCCCGTTCTGCGTCTGAAAAGCTTGCTGCTTCGATGCTTATCAGTGCCTTGCGTGCCGCACGCACAGGCGCGGCGCGAAGGTGAAACAGCCACAGCCGGTGAATCCCGTAGCCCACAAGTGCCGCCATCATTATGGCAAGCACCCACCAGCCTGGGGCGAGGGGCCACCAGTGCACCGCGCCGGGTTCTCTCAGAGGCTCCAGCATGCTGACGATTGAGTCAGTTTCCATGTGAGGCCGTTGTCGAGGTGCTTATTTGGCTTGTCGTCAGAGCACCGCCATACATGTTTCTCAGGAGAGTGAGCGGTGCCTGGGTGGTGCTGGCACTGAGCATTGGAATACCCAGCCGCTGAAGTTGCTTTTGGTAGTCTTCAATGCGGGCGGCATACAAGGCTGAAAAACGCTGAGATAGTCCTGAAATGCCCGTATCAAGGTCGGCTCGAGTCTGACCGTCGGTGACACTGTAGCGCCCCGCGGGGGGGAGCTGAGCCTCCAGTGGATCGCTGCAGTGAATGGCGGTGATTTCTACGTGACGGGCCAGTTGAAATAATTCCTCGCGCGCGTCGTCCTGCTCTGCGCCATCAAAGTCGCTGATGAGGAAGATGCTGGATCCCGGGCGTGCGACCCTACGCACGCTGCGTAGTAGAGTGCCAAAGCGATTGGGGTCGACCTCTCCGTGATCAGAGACTTCAGCAGGGTTTAGTGCTTCTGCAAGTGCGGAGAGCAGCGCAAGCACTGTGCGACGACTATTTCGGGGACGCATTTCCCAGTGGTCTGTATCGCGCATCAATAATCCGCCTACTCGCTCATTACTTGCCAGCGCACTCCAGGCCAGCAGGGCAGCTATCTCTGCGGCAAGCACGAGTTTGAAGCAGTTTTGCGAACCAAATTGCATAGACGACCGCTGATCCACGACCAGGAGCACCGGGCGTTCCCGTTCCTCGTGAAACATCTTCGTGTGGGCTGTGCCTGTCCGTGCGGTAACGCGCCAGTCAATGGCCCGGATGTCATCGCCGGGCTGATAACCCCGCACTTCTTCAAATTCGATACCACGCCCGCGAAAGTTTGAGCGTTGGCCGCCAGACAACTGCGCGAGTGCCCGACGTCGCCGACGTATATCGAGCTGGCGAGCAGGGAAGCGCAAGGCCAATAGGCGCGCAATATCGACTGCGGCCCCCTGGGCCGGTTGTGAAGGGTCTAGCGTCAGCATCGGCGTATCAGGCCACCGGGACTAGTCGAAGAAGCTCGTCGATCACCTCGTCACTTCGCACGCCTGCCGCCTCTGCTTCAAAACTCAGAATCAGTCGGTGTCTGAACACGTCCGAGGCCACAGCCTGCACATCGTCGGGTGATACAAAATCTCTACCGTGTAACCAGGCGTGAGCGCGGGAGCAGCGGTCCAGAGCGATGGTGGCTCTAGGGCTGCCACCGTAGTCCAACCAATGTGCCAGTTCTTCACTGTAAGGCGTGGGATCTCGTGAGGCGACCACAAGCTGCACAATGTATTCCTCAACCGCAGGCGCCATGTGCAGAGCCAGAGCTTCTTTTCGCGCTTGAAACACACTCTCTTGTGCCAGCTGCGGCGCTTCCGCGACGGCGCCCGTAGCGGCCTCAGAACGGGTCAGGCGTAGAATCTGTCGCTCGGCCTCAGCGTCGGGGTAGTCGACCTTAACGTGCAATAAAAATCGATCAAGCTGCGCCTCGGGCAAAGGGTAGGTGCCTTCTTGCTCGATAGGGTTCTGCGTGGCCATGACCAGGAATAAACGCGGTAGTGCGTAGCTCTGACTGCCCACGCTCACCTGACGTTCCGCCATGGCTTCCAATAGTGCGGACTGCACTTTGGCGGGAGCACGGTTGATCTCATCCGCGAGTACCAAGTTGCTAAACACCGGGCCTTTCTGAAAATGGAAGCTGGCCTCCTGCGGCCGGTAAATCTCTGTCCCCGTGACGTCGCCAGGTAGCAGGTCAGGCGTGAACTGAATGCGGTGAAAGCTCCCTTCGAGGGCATCACCGAGACACTTGATTGCGCGGGTTTTTGCAAGTCCAGGCGCTCCTTCTACCAACAAGTGCCCGTCGGCTAGAAGGGCAATGAGGAGCCGCTGTACCAGGTGGCTTTGGCCAATGATTTGCTGGCCAAGCCACTGTTCCAGTTGTCTAAGGTCGCTAGAGGTCAAGGTCTCTCCCGTCGGTATTCTGTCAGTGTATTCAATAGGGTGGACTTTCTGGCACGCCCAGCGTGCGAGAGGGGTGCGATTCTAGCGGAGTACGGCCTCCGAGGGCACCCGAATCTCCCCTAATCGACACACGGAGTATGGGAAAGTTCCCATTATGCATCGCTCGCGGTATACGCCTTTGCGATACACTGCGCATCGGGTATAGCGCCACACAGTACAGGAGACACGCCATGGCGTGGGAGACACTCAAGCAGGCCTTGCTTGACGATATCGCCGGCATCATTGCCAAAAGAGCTGATGCCAGCCATCGTGACAATCTACGTCGCCTTGGGGACACGTTTTTCGGTCGCTTCTCTGCGGAGGACATGCGTGACCGTTCTCCTGACAACCTCTATGGCATGCTGTACGGACTTCTGCGATTCATGGACGACTGGCCCGGTGATTCGCCAAAAGTTCGCTTGCTGAACCCCCAGATCAGCAGTCACGGCTGGGAAAGCACGTCCACTATTGTGGCGATCCTTTGTCGAGATATGCCGTTTTGCACGGCGTCTATCCGCGGGGAGATTAATCAACGCAATTTGGGTATTCACTGTTTAGCCAGTTGTAACCTGCGCGCTCAGCGGGACGATACGGGGCAGCTCCAGACACTACTGGATATAGACGCGGAATCTGTTGCGGCATCGGCGGAAAGCCTTCTTTACTTCGAGATTACTCGTCACAGCGACCTCTCAGAGCTTGATGATCTTCGCGATAATCTGCAGCAGATATTGCAACAAGTAGCTTTGGTTGTTAACGACTTTGACGCGATGCGCGAGCGGCTGAACGAAGCGAAAGAGTCTATTGCTGATGCGAGTTGTGTAAGCGCAGATTTTCGGGACGAAGCGAGCGACTTTATTGAATGGCTGCGTAGCGACCACATGACGTTTCTTGGTTATGAATATTTGTGGGTCGAACATGGTGAAGCCCGCGTGGATTCAAGTCGTAGTTTGGGCGTGTTGCGTCAACTCGATACCCGGGGTGCTGAGGGTCTCAGTCATGACCTGGCTTGGATGGCGCCGGAAGAATTGCATCGCCGTCAACTCAGTTTTGGAAAATCCCGACATCGAGCCAGAGTTCACCGTCAGGCCTACCCAGATTATGTTGAGGTCAAGATCTACGACGCGGCCGGCGCTGTAACGGGACAGCATCGGTTCCTCGGTCATTACACCGCTGCGGTCTACAACATGGACCCTGCGGAAATCCCCATTCTGCGCCGCAAAGTAAGTCAGGTTCTGGAGTTGTCGGGGCTTGCCGAAGAAGAGCACGACGCCAGAGAGCTTAAGCGGGTTCTTGAGCTGATGCCTCGGGACGAGTTGTTTCAGTCGTCTACCGCGGATCTCTTCAACACCACTTCTGCGGTCAATCGCATTCAGGAACGTCGACACACGCGACTGTTTGTGCGTAAGGACGCACACGGCAAGTTTGTCAGTTGTTTGCTTTATATGCCCCGAGATCGCTACACCACAGCGCGTCGAGTGAACATTCAGCGGATTCTGAGCAAAGCGTTCGCTGCTGAAGAATCTGAGTTCAATACACAATTTACCGAGTCGGTGTTGGTGCGGGTGTATTTCGTCCTACGAGTAGATCCATCACACAATCACGAATATGACGTTAACGAAATCGAGGAACAGATCGTGCAGGCAACGCTAGCATGGAAAGATCGGCTTCGGCTCCGACTACTCGAGGAATTTGGTGAAGAACGTGGCGAACAGCTGATGCGGGAGCTCGGCGACGGCTTTGCGCCAGGGTATCGCGATGACTTTGATCCTAGGGTCGCGGTGTTGGATATCCAACATATCTTGGCGATTAACGGATCTGATCGATTGGGCATGAACTTGTATCGTCTGCTTGAAGAAAAAGACGATCACCTCAAGTTGCGTCTGTACCGCATGGACTCGCCGCTTCCATTGTCCGATGTGCTGCCTATTTTGGAGAATCTCGGTTTAAGAGTGGTTGCTGAGCGGGCGTACCCCGTGCGCGGCGCATCCGAGAGCCGGTACTGGATTCAGGAGTTCAGTCTGATCTACTCGCTGGCCAAGAACATTGATCTTGAGCAGGTGAAAGAAGAGTTTGAGGATGCTTTTTCTCGAATTTGGTATGGGCAGGCCGAGAGCGACTCGTTTAATCGACTGCTGCTGGGAAGCCGCCTGAGCTGGCGCGAGGTAGCGTTGCTCAGGGCCTACGCCTGTTATCTCGGGCAGATTAACTTTCCCTATTCACGCAGCTATATCGCAGAGACGATGGCAGCGCACTTGCCGATTTCGGCGGCCATCGTCGAGTTGTTTCTCACCCGATTTTCGCCGGTGTTTGACGGCGACGATGACTGGCGAAATCAACGTGAGGCTGCGGTTCAAGAGCGCATCTTGTTGGCCTTGGACGATGTGGAGAACCTTGGGCAAGATCGTATCATTCGTCAGTACGTGGAGTTGATTACGGCGACCGTGCGCACCAATTTCTTTCAGCAAGGTGATCACGGCGCCAGCAAATCATACTTTTCTTTCAAACTACGCCCCGGCGATATTCCTGAGATTCCTCGCCCCGTGCCACTGTTCGAAATCTTTGTGTATTCGCCACAGGTCGAGGGCGTGCACTTGCGCGGAGGCAAAGTCGCTCGAGGCGGTTTGCGTTGGTCCGATCGACTTGAGGATTTTCGTACTGAGGTTCTAGGCTTGGTTAAAGCCCAGCAGGTCAAGAACGCAGTGATTGTGCCGGTGGGCGCCAAAGGCGGCTTTGTAGCCAAACGTTTGCGTCCGGATATGACTCGCGATGAAATACAAGAAGAGGGCATCGCCTGCTATAAAATCTTTATCAGAGGCTTGCTCGATATCACGGATAATCGTGAAGAAGATCGCATTGTTCGCCCGGAGCTCACTGTCTGTAAAGATGATGAAGATCCCTACTTGGTTGTTGCGGCGGATAAAGGTACGGCAACGTTTTCGGATATCGCAAACTCTTTGTCTGAAGACTATGGTTTTTGGCTGGGAGATGCCTTCGCTTCCGGCGGAAGCGTAGGCTATGACCATAAAAAAATGGGGATTACCGCTCGAGGTGCCTGGGTGTCTGTTGAGCGCCATTTCCGTGAAATGGATATCAATGTCGCCACGACAGACTTTTCCGTCGTGGGTATTGGAGACATGTCTGGGGACGTCTTTGGCAACGGTATGCTGCTATCGAAGCATATTCGTCTGGTTGCCGCGTTTAATCATCTCCACATTTTTGTCGATCCAAATCCCCAGGCTCTTGAGAGTTATGTGGAGCGAGAGCGCTTGTTTGCGCTGCCAAGATCGGGTTGGTCCGACTACGATACAGCGCTGATTTCTGATGGGGGTGGTGTCTTTAGTCGCAACGCGAAATCCGTGGCAATTTCTGAGCCCATGAAGACGCGTTTCGGGATCACTGCACAACAGTTGACGCCCACAGAGCTGATCAGCGTGATCTTGCGTTCTGAAGTGGATCTACTGTGGAACGGGGGTATTGGTACC
>NZ_JBLGBE010000054.1:0-23210 GCF_047617445.1 Congregibacter sp. | reverse complement strand
GTGACAACGGAACGAGCGCCGAAGGCGGGGAGCTCGGTGTTTCCAATGAGTACACATCCATTAACGGTGTACCGGAGACGACAGAAGCAATGCTCGAGCACTATGACGATTGGGGCGGCCCCATGACTTACCCGCACATGGCTATCGGCTGGGCCATCGCCAGCGATACGCCGTTTACCTGGGCCAAGCAGGTGGCTTCTGACTTTGGTGGCACCCGAAACGGAATGGTGATTCATTGGCCCGAAAAGTTTGCAGGTAGCGGCGAGGTACGTAGTCAGTTCGCGCACGTTACCGACATCGTGCCGACAATTCTTGAGGCGACCAACATCCCTGAGCCGACCATGGTGAACGGTATCCCCCAGGTTCCGATCCAGGGCAAAAGCCTAATCAGTACCTTCGGTGATGCCGATGCGGAAACAGGCCATACAACGCAGTATTTTGAATTGTTCGGTAACCGTGCGATTTACCACGAAGGCTGGCTGGCTCGCACAGTTCATAAGGAGCCGTGGGCTCGTGAACCGATCGCGACCCTCGAGAACGATACCTGGGAGCTGTTCGATACCGATTCTGACTTTAGCTTGGTCAACGACCTGGCTTCCAAGGAACCTCAGAGGCTCGGGGAGATGCAGGCCTTGTTCATGGAAGTAGCGTCAGTAAACCATGTGCTGCCTATTGATGATCGCAGTTTCGAGCGGATGAATGCTGATATTGCTGGTCGCCCGGATCTCATGGCTGGACGCACCTCGCTTACGTTGAGCGACGGTATGCGCGACATGGGCGAAAACACATTCATCAATGTAAAGAACAAATCACATACGATTACCGCGGAAGTTGATGTGCCTGACGATGGCGGTAATGGCGTGATCCTGGCGCAAGGTGGTCGGTTTGGTGGCTGGAGTCTTTACGTAAAGGACGGTAAACCCAGTTACACCTATAACTACCTTAACCAGAAGCGGACGACGATTGCTGCGACTCGCGAATTACCCCCTGGTAAATCAATGATCCGGCTGGATTTTGACTATGAGGGCGGAGGCGTTGGAATGGGCGCAACCGGAACCTTGTTTGTCAACGGATATGAGGTTGATACAGCGCGTATAGAGCGTACAGAAGCACTTGTCTTTTCTATGGATGAGACTGCGGATGTTGGCGTGGATGGAGCGACACCGGTGGTAGAGAATTATGGTTCGGTTGATGGACGATTCTCAGGGAAAGTTATCAAGGTCACCATCGATGTGGAGTAAGCGCGCGACATTCAGTTTGAAGCTTTGATTTGACATAGTCCTTTGATCGCTTAGGGTGACGGGCTTAAAAATCCTATAGAAACGTCGGGTGAACGATGAGCAAAAAATCACAAAGTCAGATGTCACGGCGCTATTTTATGCAGGGTGTCGCTGCAGCGGCGTTGACTACGTCGCCCTTAGCCGCGCTGGCGTCAGCCGATACCGGCGAAGGCGTTAGCTTTGCGGCCGGTCCACGCCCACTCGTACAGTACCCGGGCAAGCGAGAGCTTATTCTGGTGCACAGTCGGCCACCGCATCTCGAGACGCCCTTCTCTGCCTTTAATGAAAGCGTCATCACTCCCAACGATGCTTTTTTTGTCCGCTATCACCTGGCTGATTTTCCTACATCGATTGATCCAGAGACCTACCGACTCACGATTAAAGGACACGTTACTTCACCACTTAGTTTGTCACTTGCTGAACTCAAAGGTCTGGGTGACCCGGTTGACGTTGTCGCTGTTAATCAATGTACCGGTAACAGTCGGGGATATTCTTCACCCCGGGTCTTTGGTGCGCAGCTCGGCAATGGGGCCATGGGTAATGCACGATGGACCGGCGTTCCCCTTAGGTCAGTGTTGGCTAAGGCCGGCGTGTCTCCAGGTGCAAAACAAGTTACCTTTAATGGTCTGGATAAGCCGGTAATGGACACTACCCCGGACTTTCGCAAGGCCTTGGATATCGATCACGCACTCAGTGATGAGCCAATCCTGGCCTGGGCCATGAACGGCGAAGAGCTTCCGTTTCTCAATGGCTACCCGCTGAAACTTATAGTGCCAGGCTATTTTGGTACCTATTGGGTTAAGCACTTATCTGAGATCGATGTTATCGATCACGAATTTGAAGGTCACGATGCGTATTTTATGACCAAGGGCTATCGCCTCCCTGACAATGATTGTCTATGTATAGAGCCAGGTACATCTCCAGAGAAGACCCGCGCCGTATCGACTGTGCCGGTGCGCAGTTTTATCACCAGTGTCATGGCCGGCGACACTCTCCCCTCTGCACGAATGGTAGAACTGAAGGGCATCGCGTTTGATGGCGGTAGCGGCATAAAAACAGTGGAGGTTTCTATCGATGGGGGTCGGCACTGGCGCGCGGCAAAACTGGGAGAGGATCTTGGCCGTTTCTCATTCCGCGAATGGCGATTACCCGTAAGTGTTGCCGACAAAGGTCAGGCTACATTGATGGTACGTGCGACGAGTAACAAGGGAGAGATGCAGCCGCGGGAGGCCAGCTGGAACCCCGGCGGCTATAACCGTAATGTCATCGAATCCACGCCCGTTACTTTTGCCTGAGGTTTTGTTATGAGATTAAAAACCATCAACACAATCCTTTGCGCCCTTGGATTTGCAGTCGTTTCGACAGGCACTTTTGCAGCGGAAATCACGCTACCGCCAGACACGTCTGTGCTTCGAGAGTCAGACTTACCCGGCTACAGCCTTGCACAACAAAAGTGCGGCATTTGCCATTCGGCAAACTACATCAGTTATCAGCCGCCGGGGATGACCCAGGATCAATGGACTGCCGAAATGCTGAAAATGCAGCATTCTTACGGTGCCCCGATTAATAAAGAAGACATTAAGCTTATCGGCGCGTATCTGGCTGTGGAGTACGGTAGTGCCAAAGCTACAGATGGCAGTGTGCTGGCTTTAACAAACGCAGCACAAAAAGTGGCCTCGCAAGAAGCCAGCGATACCCAAATTGATGTTCAAACGCTGCTGGCAAGCAACGCCTGCATGGGCTGTCATGCGATCGACACAAAGATCGTAGGGCCGTCTTTTCAGGAGGTTGCTGCTAAATACGTAAGCACAGAGAATGCCGCAGCGTTGCTGGCCGCGTCTATCAAACAAGGTGGGACAGGAAAGTGGGGCGTAATGGCGATGCCGGCCATGGTTGGCTTAAGCGATGTAGAGACTCGGGCGCTGGCGGACTATGTATTGGAGCAATGATTAGTCTATTGAGTTAAGGGCTCCGTCCATCCACGCGCCAGCGCGGAAACCGCCTTTGGTCACCGGCGAACATGAAGCAGAGTTCGTTTCCTGCGGGATCCATTATTCGGGCTTCTTTCCACCCCCAGCTTTCGTCCGTTATTTTTTGTCGCAGTACCAACCCTGATGCGATCAGTTTGTCGATCTGGCTTGCCAAAGCCTCCTCGCTTGTATGGTCAAAGTAGACGACAGTGTTTTGCGCGATGTTTTTATCCACGCTGTGCAAAGAGAGGGTGGCACCATCTCCGCTGGGTGATTCGAATCGGGCGTATCGCGGGGGAGCGTCGACAATTTGCACGAGACCAATAGCTTTGTAGAACGCCACTGATTCTGCGTAGTCGGTGCATCCGATCGTAATTTGGTTGATCAACATGTGCTCAAGCACTCTTCTGATGTGTAGGCGCGTTTGTTAACAGTTCTGCTTACCCATCCTCGCCGGGTATCGTTACCACGGGCATAAGTGGCAGCTTGCCCACGCCTCTCAAACGATCATGAGGGTTGATCACACAGGGCCGGCCTAGCAATAGGTTATTAGGGTAAACAATGGCCTCTCGGTTTTCGGTAATCAGCTTCACATTAAACAGACCTAAATCGGCAATGTATCCCTCCGCATAGTTATCGGCATCAAGAACCCGTACAAAGGCGCCCCGGCGGAATGTTGGGTGCATGAGTATTACGAAGTACGCATAGCGTTCCTGTTAACAATCGACATATACGGACCGCTCGATCCCCTTATCCCCCTGTTAACCGCGCGTTATCTGCACTGCGAGAGAGGATCGGGAGGGTAAGTCGATTGATAAGAAAATACATACAGCCCGACGACGGCTAGCGTGACGATTACCTGCCAGGTGTAGGCGCTTGCCCAGCTCGTAAAGGTGATCCAGATTGCCTCAAGGTCCATGTTTCTGTCCTTAGGCTTGGCACCTAAGAAGTGGCTTATGAGTATCGCATGTTAGAAATGCCGAAGGCGTCTGTGGTTTTAACAAACCACAGACCTTAGCGTGAGGCAGAAAAAAGGCGCTGTTCCATGAGAATAGCGCCAAGGGGGGGGGCTGATTGATCGAAAAACGATGAGTAAGCTGTAGGTTTGTATTAAGAGCTGCGCCGTCGCTTTTCGATCTAAAAACTAATCAACGATGCCGGTTGAAGGGGGGGCGCCCGCGAAAACTGGTGATTGTTGGCTCTTCCTCAACTAACTCCATTGAGGCTGCATCAACTACCGGCAGCTCGACTTGCTTGCGATTGAACGGAGGGCGACCTGTAAAGTCTGTTTCCCAAACGACCTCGGTTGCTACGTTTGCATCAATGATTTCCATAGCAGCTATATCTACTGTGTTGACCGGCACGCGCTCTCGTTTGTAGGGCGGCTTGCCTCGCATATCGACTTCCCAGCGATACTCAACGTTGTCCACGGACAATGTGCTGTCGGCGATAACGCTGCTTGACGCAGACAGTACTACCGCGGCCATAAATGTTGTGGCACTAAGGACTGTGTTTGATTTCATAACTGAATCGAACCTCCTGCTCTATTGTCGAATTCGGTTGCAGAGCTCCATCAAGAGCACCTGACTGATGATCAATCATAGCTCGTGCTCAGCTAATGCCTGAGCAAACCATTGAGAATTAATGATAGATTTTTACTATTGATAATAGAGTTTTGATGTCAATTTGGCGTTCTAAATTGAATGGTTTGACTTTCTTTAGGGGTATTTCGCACTGCTTACGAGCGTCGAGTGCGCGTTTGTGGGGCGAAGTGCTTGCAGGAGCCTAGCTTAGGGAGCACAACACGGTAGCAAACCCAGGCTTTATGAATGTCTGGCGCAACAATTGCAGCGTTACCACTATGCTTAAGTACCTCCACGGCCTGTTTTGCACCGCTGGACTCCTGGCCATTGCCTCGAGCGCCCTTGCGCAACAGACAGTCGAGTTCCCCTTGAGCGCTGGCACGGGCGGGGCACTGGAATTGGCCCTGAACGTTGATGGGGAGTCTGCCACCTTCCTGCTCGATACGGGGGCAGCGATGGCCACAATCAACAGCGCTTTGTTTGACCGCATTAGTGATCATGGAACTGTGCGCAAGATTCGTGAAGTCGGCGCGCGCATGGCGGATGGCCGCACTCGAAAACTGAGCGTTTACGAGATTACTGGATTACAGCTCGGTCAAGGCTGTGAGTTGGGGCCTACAGAGGTGATTGTTGTGCCTGGGTCTGGGCGTAACCTGCTGGGCCTGAATGTTCTCGAAAAGTTTGCGCCTCTTACACTGTCTTTGAGTCCACCGGCACTGCGGCTTAGCAATTGTGCTGCGATGACTATCGTTGATTCGGGATCGAGCGAAATGGCTGTCGCGGCAGTATCATCGCTATAAGCTATCCAATACCTGCACGGCGTGACCTAATCGGGCCCCAATAATCGACCGAATATCTTTCGCTAGTACTTTGTAAAACCCTCGGGCCGGACTAGTCGGTCGCCAGGCGAGCACATGTAATCTAGCGATAGACTCGTCGTCCAGTTCTTTTACGGTGAGACCACTTTCTGTGTTGATTTCGGATTCGACGTAAAGCGCCGGAAGAAACGCCAAGCCCATGCCCATGACGACCATTAATCGCAGCGCGTCCAGGCTACTTCCCTCATAGTCCCGAAGAACTTCGGCACCCAGGCGACTGCATACCGCTTCAACCTGCCGGGCAAACTGATGCCCATGTTCGGTAGTGAGCACTTGCTCACCTGCAAGGTGCCGCCCCTGCCATACAGAAACCTGCGATAGGGGGTGATCTCTAGGAGCCGCCAAAAGGATTTTTTCGCGCAGAAGCGGCTCTTGTACCAGGTCCGGGATATTGATTGGTAAGGATGTGATGATCAGATCGTACTCGCCATGAGCAATACCTTCCTCTAGACCCCGAGGTGAATCTTCCCGCACATAAAAGCGTAGTCCCGGATGTGCCTCGCGTAATGCGGGAAGTATCTGCGGCAATAAGTAGGGTCCGAGCGTGCCTTTCACACCCAGCCGATAGGTCGCTTTTTCATTGGCCCGGGAATCTCCAACCTGTTGTCCCAGTTCTTCCATGGCCTCTATAACACGGCGGGCCTGTGGTTCGAACAAGCGGCCGACGGGGGTGAAGTAAGCGCCGCTTCGGGAGCGCTCCAGGAGTTTTGCCCCCAACAACTCTTCTGCGCGTGCTACCTGTGCACTGAGCGTAGGCTGACTGATACCCAGTTCGTCTGCCGCTCCGCGAAAGCTCCCGCTCTTAGCCACGGCCAATATGTATTCGATTTGTTTTAGAGATGGTCTTTTCATCGCGAGGGGGTGATCTGTGCGTTGGCCCATGTTGGGATAAGCGAGAGAGCAGCACAAGCCTCAATGTCATGTTCGCCCAGTCTAAAATTCCCTGCAGATTAAGATATTTGGGGCTAAGCTATTCTCAGCAACTGCCCAGAGCCACGGGCTGCGTGATAACGGAGTGCCTGTTTATGACTTTACGGTCCATCAAAATATTGGTGCTGCTGATGGTAGGCGTATTTTGTCTTATCGGCGCTGTTTTTAACCTAACTTCTATGGAGGGCGATCTTGCATGGGTCTCTCTGGTGGTTATTGGTGATGGTGCGACGGGCGTAGCTGATTGGCAGAAAATAGAGGCCCCCTGGGTTGTGACGATCTGTTGGGCGGTAATTCCACTTTCCAAAACACTTGCCGGACTGCTTTGCCTCATGGGCGCAGGCAAGATGTGGTCGGCCAGACATGCAGACGCGTCGAGCTTTCAGGGGGCCAAGTACGTGGGCCTTGTGGGTTGCGGCGTGATGCTCGCAATGCTGTTTGGCGTTTTTATCTTGATTGCCGAAACCTGGTTTCAGCAGTGGCAAACACCCTTAGGCGCCGGCATCTTAGGTGCAGCCGAGCGATATATCGTGTGTATCGGTGTAATCACATTCTTCGTGTATCTACCGGATGATGAGTCTAGAACTAGCGTCTACTGATGGATCGACGGAAAGTCGCTTAGGTTTCTGGGTCTTCTTCGGGATCCGCGGCAGTGAGCTTCTGAGCTGCGGGTTCGTTTAAAACACCGAGCCGATCGTGTTCGATGGTCGGATGTTGCGTCGTCGCTTTGGGCAGTTCGCCCTTTGCATTGGCCGAGGTACTTTTAAAGCGCTCGACCTTTCCGTAGAGACCCTGCTTACCTACCAGGGCCGTTACCGTTTTGTTGTATTTGTCGGTTGTTGTACTCAGCGTTTTTCCCATGTCTTCCAGACGCTGTCCCACTAAGCACACTTTATTGTAGATTTCGCCAGCCATCTGGCTGATGGCGCGCGCCTCTTCATTACTGCGATAAGAAATCCAAAGGCTGGCAACCGTGCGCAGCATGGGTAACAAGGTGGTGTGAGACACCATGATGACGTTTTTGCGATAGCCATCGTTGAAGAGCTCTTTGTTGAATTTAAGCGCTTCTATGTACGCCGCCTCTATGGGCATGAACATAAAAACCAGTTCCGGACTGTTGATGCCACCCAGTGACGAGTAGTCCTTCGCAGAAAGGTCATCAATGTGTCGTTTGAGTGCCAGACCATGTGCTTTGAGGGCCTCGTAGCGGTCCTCTTCAGTTTCTGCCGCTACTGCACGATCGTAGTCCACCAGCGACACTTTGCTATCGATAATCAGATGCTTGCCGTCAGGGAGGTTGATGACAAAATCCGGAATTCGCAGTTTGCCCCCCGTGTCTCGAAAACCGGTTTGGGCTTCGTAATGACTCCCGGGCTCAAGGCCGGCCATCTGCAAGGTGCGCTCAAGCTGCACTTCCCCCCAGTTACCGGTGGTTTTTTTGTCACCCTTGAGGGCCTTGGCCAAATTCTCGGCCTGACCGCTCATTTTCAGACCTACGCCCATCATGTTGCGCAGTTCGCCTGCGAGGCTTTCGTTGCCCCGTATCGACTGTTCATGCACTTCATTAACCCGGGACTGAAACCGGTGAATTTGGTCACCAAAGGGTTTGAGCAGGGACTCCATGGACTGTTGGTTCTGACTGCTAAATTCCTTCCCGCGCTCTTCGAAGATGCGGTTCGCCAGGTTTTCAAACTCCATGGCCAGTTGCCGCTTGCTGTTTTCAAGAAGCGCCATTTGTTCTGTGTGCTTATCCTGATCGGCGCTTTGCCGTGCTCGCAGTCCAGCATTGGTCGACGATAGTGAGTTACGCTCATTCTGAAGCTCGCTGACTCTCGCGTTGAGCTTTTCAAACTGCTCTGCCAGAACTTCCCGCTCGCCTAAAAGGCTCGCATGGCCAATTTCCAGCTCGTGAAGACGGTCGCGTTGTTCTTTGAGATAACCCCGAGTTTTGGACAATTCCGCGCCGCGCCAAACCCAGGCTATTACGCCGCCGCAGACAAGACCGGCTATGGCGTATAGCAGTGATG
This sequence comes from Congregibacter sp., assembly GCF_047617445.1. GTDB lineage: Bacteria > Pseudomonadota > Gammaproteobacteria > Pseudomonadales > Halieaceae > Congregibacter. The sequence continues at coordinate 14,542 of NZ_JBLGBE010000054.1, read as the reverse complement.
GATCGTTGAGAGCCGACTCGATCACCTATTCTTCCGGGGAGTATCCGGACTTGATTCACTCACTCGCTCTTGGCGCCAGCAAGTTGTGAGATGTCCGCGATATGCATAAATTGCTCACGAAGTTGTGCTAAAAGCGCCAGTCGATTGGCCTTGAGTGCCGGGTCTTCGGCGTTAACCATTACCCCATCAAAAAAGGCATCTACGGGCTCTCGAAGGGCCGCGAGTCGACTCAAGGCTGACGCGTAGTCTGCGCTCGCCAACGTGGTGACGTTATCGGATGCCGCTGCCGCAATTGCCTCGGCTAGCGCTATTTCTTGGGGTTCTTGAAGTAAGTTAGCACTTACAATCAGGTTTTTGTCCCGGTCGTTCGCTTTTGCCAAAATGTTGCTCACGCGCTTGTTTGCCGCCGCGAGAGCCTCCGCTTCGGGACGCTGGCCAAAGGCCTGTACCGCGCGAACTCGTCGGTCAAAATCGCTGGGCTGAGAGCTACCGCTACCGCGTACAGCGCGGAACACTTCAATAGGAATGGCATCGCTTTCGTACAGTGCCGGAAGCCGGTCAAGTAAATAGTTGAATACGGCCTCGGGTGCTTCGTCACTGATCACGCCTTCGGCAAAACCTCGTCCGGCAATGGCCAGACACTTGCGCAAATCGAGCGTGAGTTGCTTCTCAATAATGATGCGAAGCACGGCAATGGATGCGCGCCGCAGTGCAAACGGATCCTTCGATCCCGTGGGCGCCTGACCGATGCCAAAAATTCCCAGCAAGGTGTCCAGACGATCGGCAAGCGCCACCGCCACCGCGACTTCGCCTTGGGGTAATTCACTGCCGGCTTGTGTCGGCCAATAGTGCTGAGCGATGGCATCGGCAACCGTCGGATCCTCGCCATCATTGAGTGCGTAGTAGGCACCGGCGATGCCCTGCATATCCGCAAACTCCAAAACCATATCGGAGACCAGGTCCGCTTTGCACAGCTCCGCCGCACGTTCGGCCTGAATTTTATCGGTGCCCGTGAGTGTGGCGAGCTCGCCGGCCAAGCTTTGCACTCGTTGGGTTTTGTCGAGCAAGGATCCCAGCTGTTTTTGGAACACCACGGCTCCCAGACGGGACACTCGCGAAGCGAGCGTATGTTGCTGGTCCTGTTCGAAGAAAAACGCCGCGTCAGCCAGCCGAGGCCTGATTACGCGCTCGTTACCGGCGATCACCTGGCTGGGATCTCGGCTTTCTATATTACTGACTGTGACAAAGTTCGGCATTAACGTGCCGCTGGCATCCACCACCGGAAAATATTTTTGGTGACTTTGCATGGATGAGATCAGCGCCTCTGCGGGTACTTCCAGAAATGCCGTATCAAAACTCCCCGCCAGAGCCACGGGCCATTCCACCAGGCTCGCCACCTCACCGAGAAGGTCCGGATCAATCAGTGCCTGGCCCCCAACGGCTATCGCGGCGGCTTCAACTTGCTCGCGAATCAGATGGCTACGCTCTGCAAAGTCTGCAATGACCCATGCCTCGCGCATCAGTGCGGGATAATCGTTTGCCGATCCTATGCTGATGGGCGCTGGTGCATGAAAGCGGTGCCCCTTAGAGATGTTGGCGCTGGGAATGCCCAACACATCGCCAAAACCCTGCTCATCTCCATATATAAGAACAATCCAATGCACGGGTCGCACAAATTCCCTGCGCGCTGCGCCCCAGCGCATGCGTTTTGCAATGGGTAGGTCCGCAATGGCCTCGTTCACGATATCGCCCAGACATTCACGGGTTTTTGCACCGCTCACGACCTGTTTTAGTCCCAAGCGCTGTCCTTTGGGCGTATCGATCAGCTCCAGATCATCCGCAGAAACGCCTTGTCGCGCCGCAAAGCCTTCAGCGGCGCGGGTCCAGTTGCCGTCGGCGTCTCGCGCCTGCGCTAGCGGCGGGCCCAGTGCTTCTTTGGTTTCATCGGCGCCCTGATCGACTAAATCATCAATGAGCACGGCGAGTCGTCGTGGCGCTGCAAACCAACGGCTGGCACCGTGGCTGAGTCCTTTGTCAGCAAGTTTCGCGATGAGATTGTCGTGCAGCGCGATACCGAGTTGCTCAAGGCTGCTCGAGGGCAGTTCTTCACAGCCTATTTCTAAAAGCAAAGGCTGATGACTCATGCTGCGGCCTCCTTAAGCTGCGCGAGTACTTCATCGCGAATGCCTGCCTCGGCCATGGGGAAGCCTAGAGCCGCACGAGCATCAAAATAGGCCTGCGCAACACCGCGGGCCAATGTGCGCACGCGAAGGATGTAGCGCTGGCGCTCGGTTACCGAAATAGCGTGCCGCGCATCTAAAAGATTAAAGGTATGTGATGCCTTCATGACCATTTCGTAGGCAGGCAGTGGCAATGCGAGCTCGGTAAGGCGTGCTGCCTCCTTCTCGCAATGATCGAATTGAGTGAATAAAAAGTCAACGTCGGCTTCTTCGAAGTTGTAACGCGACATCTCCACTTCGTTTTGATGAAAAACGTCACCGTAGAGCACGGGCCCCTGCGGGCTGCGGGTCCATAGGAGATCGTAAACGCTGTCCACGCCTTGGATATACATGGCAATACGCTCAAGGCCATAGGTAATCTCGCCGGTGACCGGATAGCACTCTATGCCTCCGGCTTGCTGAAAATAGGTGAACTGAGAGACTTCCATGCCGTTCAACCACACTTCCCAACCCAAGCCCCAGGCACCCAAAGTAGGTGATTCCCAGTTGTCTTCGACGAACCGCACATCATGCGTAAGCGTGTCGATCCCAAGCGCCTGAAGTGACTGCAGATATAACTCCTGAAATTCCGGCGGTGATGGCTTCATAGCCACCTGAAACTGATAGTAGTGCTGAAGCCTGTTCGGGTTCTTGCCGTAGCGGCCATCCGTAGGGCGGCGACTGGGCTGAACGTAGGCGGCATTCCAGCTCTCGGGACCTAAGGAGCGCAAAAAAGTCGCTGGGTGAAAGGTTCCGGCGCCTACTTCCATGTCCAGTGGCTGGAGGATGAGACAACCTTTCTCTCCCCAGAACTGCTGCAATCTGAGAATGAGCTCCTGGAAACTGATGGGATCTGATGCTTGTTCGGGATACTGGCTCACGCGAATTCCTGTGCGAGGTGCAAAAGGCCCGTAGTATACCGTCAGTAACAGCGGCACAATACGCAGCCTACCCACAAGCTAAGCACCACTAAGACATAGCGATTTGTGAAAAACCGCCTCATTAAATTTTTACTCTGGTCATCTTCCCTGCTGCCTCTGGGTGCCTGCCGGGCTATCGGTCGTGGTTTAGGGACACTCGCTTGGTGGTTGGGCGTAAGTCCCCGGCGGGTCACGGAGCGAAACATGGGGTTAGCGTTTCCCGAACTTTCTGAACCTCAAAGAGAGCAGCTTTCGAAGCGCTCTTTACAGGCCACAGGGGAACTCGCCGCCGAGATGGGTTACATCTGGAATCGACCCTGGGATCAGGTGCGTGCACATATCCTGGAGATCGTGGGCGATGACGCGGTTCGCGAAGCGCTTGCGAGTGGCCGAGGTGTGATGCTGCTAGGCCCACATCTGGGTAACTGGGAGATAGTAGGGCTCCATATATCTGAAATGGGTGATTCGGTTGCACTATATGAGCCACCGCATATGCAGCAGCTGGACAGTATGGTGCGCGCTGCGCGGCAGCGTTTGGGCTCTGTACTGGTGCCAACGGATGCTCGGGGTCTCGCCAAGTTGGTGAAGTGCCTCAAGAAAGGCGGTATCGCGGGGATTCTCCCCGATCAGGTACCTCCGGTTGTGGAGTCGGGTGAAAATAGTGTGTTTATGGGTGTGCCTACCTTCACCATGACCCTGGCTAGTAAGCTTCTTGCGAAAAGTGGGGCTCAGGCATTTTTTGGTTTTGCCGAACGTATTTCCGGTGGGTACCGTCTGCACTATATACCTGCCGATGAAGATATTTACAGCGCTGATGTGGAGGTCTCTTTGAAAGCACTCAACGATGGTGTCGAGCGCTGCGTGCGAATGGCACCCGAGCAGTATCAGTGGGAATACAAACGATTTCGGGTCCGGCCTCGAGGCCCCGTGGACTATTACGCTCGGGACTGGCAACCCGATAACGATTAACAACCCCTGATTTGATCTAACTTTAATTGAGCGGAGTGAATAATGTTTTTCGGTAAGTTGCTTGCGGGCATACTGGGTTTTTTCGTTGCGGGTCCTCTCGGCCTTATCTTTGGACTCGTGCTTGGCCATTTGTTTGATCGCGGGCTGGCGGGCGCTCTTGGTATGGGCTCGGCTGATCTGGAGAAGGTCAAAGAGCACTTCTTTCGCAGCACATTCTTACTCATGGGCCATGTTGCAAAGTCTGACGGACGCATCTCGGAAGATGAGGTAACGCATACCGAAGGCATTTTTCGACAGCTTGGCTTATCCGATGATCAACGCCATGACGCTATTTTGTTGTTTAAAGAAGGCGGTGATGATGGCTTCTCTGTAGAAGACACCGTTCAAAGCTTCTTGCTTGCCGGTGGTGCACACCCAGCACTCAAGCAAACCATGATGTTGTTCCTTGTGACGCTTGCGCTGGCAGACCGCCAATTACACAGCGGTGAAAAAGCTGCGCTGCTGCAAATTGGTAGCCTTTTGGGCTATAGCGCCCAGGCCGTTGAAGAGTTCCTGCGTATGGCCACCGCGCAGGAACAGTTTCATCAGCAACCCGGTCACCCGGATGCGCCGACACTCTCAGACGCTTACGCCGCGCTGGGTGTGGGCGAAGAAGCGCCCGACAAAGAAGTGAAGCGCGCCTATCGCAAACTCATGAGTCAATACCACCCCGACAAACTGTCTGCACGTGGTGTGCCCGAGGACATGCTGAAGCTAGCTACAGAAAAAGCCCAGGAAATTCAGGCGGCTTATGAGCTGATCAGAAAATCTCGGGGTACGGGGAAGCGCGGCTAGCGAATCAATTCCGCCAAAACATCGGGGTAAACAGAACCAGCAGGGTAAACACTTCAAGTCGCCCTAACAGCATCGCAAAACACAGTACGGATTTTGCGAAATTGCTGATCTCACCGTAGTTAGCTGCGACGGAACCAAGGCCCGGGCCGAGATTGTTAAGCGCGGCGGCCACGGCAGAAAAAGCAGTAATAAAGTCGAGACCCGTGGCCATCAGCACCAACATGATCACAATAAATGCGAAGGTGTAGACCGCGAAGAAGCTCCACACGGCGCTCACCACGGTGGCTTCTACGCGCCGGTTACCCACTTTTAACGGGATCACGGCGTGCGGGTGCACAAGCTGCTTTAGCTCACGTATCCCCTGTTTATAAATCAACATGAGGCGCATAGCTTTGATGCCACCTCCGGTGGATCCTACGCAGCCGCCCATGAAGGAGAACATCAGGAGCATCATGGGCAGAAAGCCCGGCCAGATCGAAAAATCCTGAGTTGCAAAGCCGGTCGTTGTCGTGATCGATACAGCCTGAAAAAGACCGTGTACAAGGCTTTCTTGCGTATCCAGCGTTTCAGAAAATATTAAGTAAGCGCAGGTAATCACTACGCAGACCGCCATAGCGCCAGCAAAAAATCGCGCTTCGGAGTCTTCCCAATAACCGACCATGCTGCGGCGGCGAAAAGCAGCAAAGTGCAAGCCGATGTTCAGTGCAGAAATAAGCATGAACATGGTGCTGACCAGGTAAATGGCGTCGCTTTCGAAGTAGCCCATACTGGCGTCATGGGTGCTGAAGCCGCCGATGGCCACGGTCGCAAACGCATGACAGACAGCATCAAAGCCTGACATACCCGCCAGACTGTAAGCACCCGCACAAAGCACCGTGAGCGCCAGATAAATGGTAAACAGCGCCTTGGCCGTTTCAGTGATACGAGGCGTGAGCTTGCTGTCCTTACTGGGACCTGGTGTTTCGGCGCGATAGAGCTGCATCCCGCCAATACCCAGCATGGGCAATACCGCAACCGCGACCACGATAATTCCGATGCCGCCCAACCATTGCAGCATTTGACGATACAAAAGAATGGAGGCTGGCAGATGGTCCAGACCTGTAAGTACGGTGGCACCTGTGGTGGTCAGTCCCGAAATAGACTCAAAAATGGCGTCGGTGACGTCCATATTCAGAGACTCTGTGAGTGCAAAAGGCAGGGAGCCAAACAGGCCCAGTACGGTCCAAAAAAGTGAGGTGATCAAAAACCCGTCGCGAATTTGCAGGTCGCGTTTTACCCCTCGTAAAGGAAGCCACAACATGGCGCCGGACAATAGGGTGATTGAAAAGGCATAAAAAAAGCCAGTGACCGTATCGTCATCGGCGAGCACCGCTATCAAAAGTGGCGGCAGCATGGTGACGCTAAAGAGGGTTAGCAGAAGCCCAAGAATGCGCAGACTGATAGAAAAGTGCACGCGATGGCCTAGGAAAAGAACCCAAAGCCCACAGCGAAGAGTTTCTCCACTGCATGGATTTTGTGTTTATCGACTAAAAACAGAATCACGTGATCATTACTTTCTACCAACAAGTCATGGTGAGCGATGAGCACTTGTTCGCCGCGAACAATAGCTCCGATGGTGACGCTTTCAGGTAGGGGAATCTCTTCGATGCGTCGGCCCACAACTTTAGAAGAATAGGCATCGCCTCGAGCCACAAGCTCAATAGCTTCTGCCGCGCCCCGGCGCAGCGCGTGTACCGCACTGATGTCACCTTTGCGTACATAGGTGAGCAGACTGCCAATGGTGATCTCCTGTGGGGATATGGCGATATCGATTTCGTCACCCACTAGCTCCGCATAGGCGGGGTTGGTGATAAGGGTGATTACTTTCTTGGCCCCCATGCGTTTGGCCAGCATGGACATCATGATGTTGGATTCATCATTGTTGGTCAGCGCGCAAAAAACGTCGGTGTGCTCAATGTTTTCTTCGGCGAGGAGTCCGGGTTCGGCCGCACTGCCTTCTAGAACCAGCGTATTTTTGAGAAGTTCAGATAACACACGACATCGTGCGCGGCTGTATTCTATGACTTTGACCGAGAAGTCGGTCTCCAGAGACTGCGCAAGTCGTGCGCCGATGTTGCCACCCCCGGCAATCATGATTCGTTTATAGGGCTTATCAACCCGCCGGAGCTCTGAGGTCACCTGACGAATATGCTTACTGGCGGCGATGAAGAAGACTTCGTCATTGGCCTCTACGACGGTATCGCCCTTCGGGATAATTGCCCGATCCTTACGAAAAATAGCGGCAACCCGCGTGTCGACCTTGGGCATGTGCTCTCGAATGGTGCTGAGCCCCTTGCCAACAATAGGCCCGCCATGGACAGCCCGGACCGCGACCAACTGCACGCGGCCTTCGGCAAAATCCAACACCTGCAGGGCCCCGGGATTGACGATAAGCCGTCCAATAGACGAGGTTATGAGCTGCTCAGGACCAATAATGACGTCCACCGGAATATTTTCTGGTGAAAAAAGGCGTTCCTGATGGTCCAGATAGGCCTGGGAGCGAACCCGGGAAATTTTTTGCGGTGTTCGAAAGAATGTGTGGGCAACTTGACAGGCCATCATGTTGATCTCGTCACTATTGGTGACGGCAATCAGCATTTCGGCGTCTTTTGCACCGGCTTCTCTAAGCGTGTCTGGATGGGAGGCGCTCCCCGTGACAGTGCCTATGTCGAGGCTGTCTTTAAGGGCGCGCAGACGCTCGCTATCGGTATCGACAATCGTAATATCGTTCTTTTCGTTTGCCAGGTGTTCTGCGAGTGTTCCGCCTACCTGACCGGCACCCAGAATAATAATTTTCATGCCGCTCTGACCCTACCGCTGCGGTGGCTGCACAGTACTGTAATCAACAGCTGCAATACAGGCCTGATAGTGGAAATTCTTCGCTCAAACTTAGCCATGGGATAGGCCTCAACCCTGTTTATGCAGCATGGCAAAGTACAGCCCGTCACTGCCACTGATGTCCGGAAGCAACTGTAGTCCCTGCGCGCAGGGTTGAGCGCCTGGCAGACTGAGAGTTTTTTCCTGTGCATTGCTGTGGCGGGCAATAAATTCACCAACCACTTGGCTGTTCTCTTCTGGCAGGATGGAACAGGTGACGTAGAGCAAACGTCCTCCCACGGCAAGCAATGGCCATAGCCCATCAAGGATTGCATGTTGTTGGACCGCAAAACTTGCCGCGTCTTCTACTCGGCGTAGAAGTTTTACATCCGGGTGTCGACGAATGACCCCTGTCGCGGAGCATGGAACATCTAAAAGCATGGCATCAAAAGGCCCACTTTTGATCAGCGCCGGTGAGGGCTGTCTGCCATCGCCGGTAACAAGCGTCGCACTGAGTTTAAGACGATCAAGGTTCTCCTGGACGCGACGCAAACGCTCTTCACTAATATCCATAGCGGTGAGGCTGAGCGCTGATGGTTGCCGTTCAAGAATGTGGCAGCTTTTGCCCCCGGGCGCTGCGCAGGCATCCAGAATGCGTTCGCCAGGCTGGGGCGCAAGTAACTGCGCTGCCAATTGCGCAGCTTCATCTTGCACACTGCATAAGCCGTCGGCAAAGCCCGGCAGTAGTACTACATCGACCGCCTGTTCAAGGGTCAAGGCTGCGGAGCTTAGCTGACCGGGATGCGCGGTGATTCCTGCGTCGGCTAGCTGTTGTTGATAGCTGTCCCGATCAACCCGAGATAGATTAACCCGCAGAGTCATGGGCGGGTGGCTGTTGTTCGCGCTGGCAATTTGCTCGCGATGTTCCGGCCAGTGCCGGCCTAGAGCATCCCAGAGCCAGTGTGGGTGTGCCGCCGCCTCCGCATTGCTTAAAACACTAACGAGCGCCTCTTCTTCGCGCTGAAACCTGCGTAAAACCGCATTAAGTAAGCCCGACAGCTGGCGTTTTTTGAGCACCGTAGCAGCATCCACGGTAGCGCTTACTGCAGCGTGAGCGGGTATGCGCATAGCGGTGAGTTGATACAGGCCGGAGAGTGCGAGGGCCTGTACATCACGATCCTTGGCGCGCAGCGGTTTTTGCAGCAGCTGGCTCAATAGGGCGTTGAGTCGCGGATATTGCCGGATGGTGCCAAAGCAGATTTCACGGCACAGGGGCTGGTCCCGGTCTGGTAGTGCACTGAGATGTGATTCGAGCGCCCGGTCTAGAGAGTCTCCGCGTAATACCTCAGCAATTATTCGAGCCGCACAGGCGCGAACTGCGGCTCCCGGCTTCATGTGTTTGCTTCAGTGGCAAAGCGCTTGCCTGGGGCAAACAGCTCGCTGTGACCTCGGAGCAAGTCGCTTGCTTGCATAGCCTTGGAGCCAGGCATTTGTAGTGTTTCGAGCATGATTGCGCCGTCACCGCAGCGCACAGTAATACCGCGATCATTGTTGGCCACAATACTTCCGGATAACCCCCCAGAGCTGTGCGCGGTGGGCTGAGCAGCCCATAGTTTTAGGCGCAGCTCTTCCAGAAAGGTGTAACAGCCGGGTGCGGGATTAAATGCACGAATACGTCTGGCGATTACCGCTGCAGGCTCGCTCCAGTTAATCAGCGCCTCACCTTTATTGATCTTGGCTGCGTAATTAGCCTGCTGATCGTCCTGAATAGTCGCTGTGGCAAGACGGCTGGGTAAGTCCTTGAGTACCTCGAGTAGCAGCGTTGGACCAATACCTGCGAGTTGCTCGTAGAGATCACCACTGCTTGTTTGCGCCGTGATTGCACAGGGTCCGTGGGCAAGCATGGGGCCGGTGTCGAGCCCGGCATCCATCAGCATGATGGTTACCCCACTTTCTTGATCGCCTGCTTCTACAGCGCGCTGTATTGGGGCCGCGCCGCGCCAACGTGGCAATAAGGAGCCATGAACATTGAGGCAGCCGTAACGGGGCAGATCCAATACGTTTTGCGGCAAAATCAACCCGTAGGCGACGACGATCAGGACGTCTAGTTGCAGCTCGGCAATGGCGGCCAGAGCCTCTGGGTGTCGAAGGCTGGGCGGCTGCAAGACCGTGAGTTGATGTTCCTGAGCGAGAACCTTAACGGGGCTGGGACGATCTTTTTTACCCCGACCTGCGGGTCTGTCGGGTTGCGTGAGGACGGCAATCAGTTCGTGGGGTGAATCGATAAGCCCCGCAAGGTGCTGGGCGGCAAAATCGGGAGTGCCCGCAAAGGCCAGGCGCAGCTTAGACACCTTGTGTTCAGGCTCTCAGCCGGTGGGCTTTTTCGAGCTTGCTGCGAATGCGCTGCCGTTTCAGCGGAGAGATATAGTCAACGAACAATTTGCCATCCAGATGGTCAATCTCATGTTGGAGACATATGGCGGCCAGGCCCTCCAGCTCTAATGTAAAGGCTTCGCCATCGCGTCCTACGGCATCAACGCGAATGCTGCGGGGCCGGTTAACCTCTTCATAGAAGCCCGGCACCGAGAGGCAGCCCTCGTCATAGCTGCCCAGGGTGTCGTCGAGTATGGTTACCTCAGGATTTACAAAGATCATCGGCGTGTCGTGATCTTCAGAAATATCCAGAACGAGCAGCCGTTGATGTACGTTAACCTGCGTTGCGGCCAGACCAATACCCGCGGCGAAATACATCGTTTCGATCATGTTATCGATGAGGGACCGAACGGCATCGTCGACTACTTCCACGGGTTTTGCCACCGTGCGCAGACGCGGATCAGGAAATTCAAGAATATCGAGGACTGCCATCAATCAAACTTCTACCGTAGACTGCGATAGTATAACGTGGACATTAATGCGCGAACACTGCGCAAGCTCCGTGCCCGGGAGAAATACCGATGACAAGATGGCTGACTAACGTCCCCTCAGCTTCACGCAATAACCGCCTCGCCTTGCGAGGGTGGTGGACTAGTGTTCTTTTGATATGCGCCTTATTACTGCCGGGGATAGCCCTGGCGCAGGAGGCGTCAGTGCGTGCCGGCGCGCCAGAAAGCTATGTCGTCAAGAAAGGAGACACGCTTTGGGGCATATCGGATATGTTTTTGGAGCAGCCCTGGCTTTGGCCAGAGGTATGGGACGTCAATCCACAAATTGATAACCCACACCTGATTTTTCCCGGTGACACCCTGTACCTGAGCTATGTGGATGGTCGTCCGCGTCTGTCACTTACTCGAGGCCGCGATGTAAAACTGGCGCCCAATATGCGCATCACTCCGCTGGATCTGGCTATCCCCGTGATTCCTTTGGATGACATTGATGCATTCTTGATGCGTCATCGCATCATTGGCCCAGAGGAGCTGGAAGACTCTTCTTATGTCGTGGCTGGCGGGCAAGAGCATTTAATAACGGCTAACGGCGACACGATTTATGGTCGCGGTTACTTTCCCGAAGGCGAGCGCGCTTATGGCATCTATCGCGCGGGAGGTGCGTACCGAGATCCTATTAGTCTCGAAGTGCTGGGTTACCAGGCCCAGGATATCGGTAATGCGCAGGTCAAGAGTAGTCTCACGGATCCCGTGGTAGAGCTTGAAGTGACCCGTGTGACCGAAGAGGTTCGCATTACCGACCGCCTTCTGCCGCTGGACGAGCGAATTCTGGACGCAACCTTCCAGCCCCGGGCACCGGATGTGGATATTGAAGATGCCTTCATGATCGAGGTTGATGGCGGCGTCACCCAAATTGGCACCTGGGACATCGTTGTCATCAATAAAGGCGCGCGTGAAGGTTTAGAGAAAGGCCATGTGCTGGCTGTTTATCAAACGGGCGCAGTCGTTTTTGATGAAATCACTCAAACCAACGTCAGTCTGCCGGACGTGCGCGCCGGTCTTGCGATGGTTTTTGAGGTCGCAGAAAAAGCGAGCTATGTCCTGGTCCTCAAATCCAACCGTCCGCTGAAAGTGATGGACAAAGTTAAAAACCCCTGACGTAAGCTCCTGCGTCATGGATGACATGACGCGGGAACACTACCTCACACTCCTAAGCTGGTCTGGGGCCCAAACACAGGGCCTCGGTACTTTGCTGCGCGAGTACGGCACGCCACAGGCGCTTTTTTCGGCGAACTGGCAGGACGAGCGTGGGATAGCGTATTTGGCCGCCTTACCGGGCACAACGCAGCGTGTCCTGAGTCGTGCCCGAAAACACTGGCCACGGCGAAATCCCAACGCCTCAACAATGACTTCTTTAGCCGTTCAGTCTGATGCCTTCATTCCGTTTGGCGACGTGCAGTATCCAGCGATACTCCGGGACGTTCCCGATCCACCACCCTGGCTTTTCTGCCGAGGCGACCCCGCGTGTCTTTCACGTCCCACGATTGCTGTTGTGGGCAGTCGTCGCGCCAGCCACGGCGGATTGCGTGCCGCAGAGCTCATTTCCGGACGTCTTGCGGCTGCGGGTTACACCGTATGTTCTGGCCTTGCCCTGGGAATCGATGGTGCTGCGCACAGAGCTGCGCTTGCGCAAGGTCATACAGTGGCGGTGCTTGCATCCGGAGTAAACCGCGCGTCGCCATTGAGACATCGACAGCTGGCAGAGCAAATTACCGAGACAGGTTGCTTGCTTAGTGAGCTGCCGCCGGGTACTCCCCCATCCAAACATCAGTTTCCTAGGCGCAACCGCATCATCAGTGGCTTGGCGCAGGCCACCATCATTGTGGAGGCGGCATTACCCAGCGGGTCTTTGCACACCGCGGCGGCAGCGCTCGAACAGGGCCGGGAGGTTTACGCGCTTCCTTGGTCGATTTTTCATGAACAAGGGGCGGGTTGTCGGCGCCTGCTTCGCGACGGGGCAACGCCTATCACCGCGCTCGATGAGCTACCCAGTTTGTTCCCCGGCGTTTCCCAACGCAAAGAGTGCACCCAGCTGGCTCCTCCAGGTCGGGCGGGTAAGCTCCTGCAGTTGCTCGGAGATCATAGTCTCTCGTTGCAAGCGCTTCGTCAGAACTCGGGCATGCCGATTACCGAGCTACTGGCCTTGTTGGGTGATTTGGAAGTGCAGGGCTGGGTACGCAATATTGATGGACGCTATTGTCGCGATGACTGCAAGCCTTGCCAGTCCTGAACCAGTTGCTAGAATCGTCGCCCGTTGTAACGGCCTATCCATTGAGTTCTATGTTTTCACCCGCCAGTTTTCGTATGCGTTTATGTGCCAACGTTGTTGCAGGCGGCGGGGTTATCGCTTGCCCTACTGAGGCCGTGTGGGGTTTGAGTTGCGATCCGTTCAGTGAGAGCGCGGTGCAGCGCCTTCTGGATTTAAAGGATCGTCCGGCCCACAAAGGATTGATTCTGGTGGCGGGTGATGAATCGCAGCTGGATTTTTTGTTGGAGGATCTGCCGCAGACCCTTCGACGGAAATTGAGTGTGTCCTGGCCCGGGCCTAACACGTGGCTAGTTCCTCATCATGGGCGGGTACCTGCTTTGGTGCACGGGAGATTTGAGAGTGTGGCTGTGCGGGTGAGCGGCCATCCCTTGGTTCGAGAACTGTGTCTTGAGTATGGCGGACCGATGGTATCGAGTTCTGCCAACGTGGCAGGCAGTCCAGCACCCAAAACCCTGTTGGCTGTGCGCAAATACTTTGGTAACCGGCTCGATGGTGTACTCCCGGGACAGGTGGGCGTCGCAGGACGACCATCAACAATTCGTGATGTGTTCAGTGACGAAGTGTTTCGTGCCTAGAGACTTCGCCGTTCGTCCGACATTACTTTTAATACAAGGAGCTGCGCCATGAGCGGAATGATCGATCAGCTTAAGCATTACCTATTGGGACTACAGGACAATATTTGCGAAAGCCTGGCTCAGGTAGATGGTGGGGCAGAATTTACCATCGAGGAGTGGGACCGCCCCGAGGGTGGCGGTGGACGCAGTCGTGTATTGGCCGAGGGAGCAGCCCTTGAAAAGGCCGGCGTTAACTTCTCTCATGTGATGGGAGATGCGCTTCCAGAATCGGCAACGGCGGCTCGACCCGAGCTTGCGGGTCGCAGCTTTCAGGCACTAGGCGTGTCGCTCGTTATTCATCCTCGCAATCCCTATGCGCCGACTTCACACGCAAACGTGCGTCTGTTCATCGCCGAGAAACCCGGAGAAGAGCCGGTTTGGTGGTTTGGAGGCGGCTACGATTTGACGCCCTATTACGGTTTTGAAGAAGACTGTGTGCATTGGCATCGTACCGCTGCAGATGCCTGTGCGCCGTTTGGCGATGATGTGTACCCACGCTATAAAAAGTGGTGTGACGACTATTTTTACCTCAAGCACCGCCATGAACCCCGAGGTATAGGCGGTCTTTTTTATGACGACCTCAATACTTGGGACTTTGAAACCTGTTTTGCTTTTATGCGCGCTATTGGCGATTCGTTTTTGGATGCCTATCAACCGATTCTTCAGCGCCGTAAAGACACTCCCTATGATGATCACGAGCGTCAATTCCAACTGTACCGTCGCGGACGGTACGTGGAGTTCAACCTTGTTTTCGATCGTGGCACCTTGTTTGGCCTTCAGTCCAATGGCCGCACCGAGGCAATATTAATGTCGCTGCCGCCGCTGGTTCGCTGGGAATATTCGTTCAAGCCGGACGCTAATACAGAAGAGGCACGTCTTACAGATTATTTTCTTACCGCTCGTGATTGGCTACAGTTAG
>NZ_JBLGBE010000053.1:0-23714 GCF_047617445.1 Congregibacter sp. | reverse complement strand
TAGACAACAATCCCAAAGTACCGTCACGTATCAAAGCCTTGATCGACAAAACCGGACCAAGCCCTCTCCCCGTTTTGACCAACATGGCCAAGCAACTGTCAGCCCAGGGTGCTGACCTTCTCGCCATGCCCTGTAACACCGCGCACCATTACTACGACGAGTTGGCGTCAGCGGTGGACATCCCGTTCCTGAATATTATGGAATTGGTTTCTGCGCATATTGCCGATCAACAACCCGGCTTCAGGCGCGTGGGTCTGCTTGCCTCATCGGCCTTATCTACCATTGCGCTCTATGAGCCTTGGTTCGGTTCCCGGGGTGCGGAGGTCGTCTATCCCCCTGCGGCGGAGCAACGCGCATTGATGGAGCTAATCTTCGCTATCAAAGGTAATGCCGGCGACAGTATTGGCTACGCGGCGATGCAGAGCTGCGCCGAAACTCTAGAAGCTATGCACGTAGATTGCTTACTCATTGCCTGCACCGAACTGTCTGTAATCTCTGAGCAACTGCACACAGCTCTGCCCAGCTACGACGCGCAGGACATCTTGGCACACGCGGTGATCGCCCAAGCCAGCGGCACGGGTATCGCTTAAACAATCCAGTAGCAGGCGATAAGAGTAATCGGGCTATTTCTCTTTTATTGCGCTGCGGATCGCCTCTGCGGTCAGGTCCGCGCGAAACCCAATCATTTGTCGACCCAGCTCCACCGCGTCTTCTAGCGGTGTGATGGGCACGCCATTGATTGAAGCGCGACCTGCCAGCACACGCTCCTCAAAACGCACCTGCGTAGGGTCCGTGACCATCATCATGGCCGTGACCCAAATATCATCGTGGTAGCCATCTTTGCGGGTCTCCTCAACGCCAAGCTCGGTTGTCGTGAACTTCTCTACGGCGTCCCAACCCGGGCTGTAAAATTCTTTGACGAAATGCGCCCGGACGGGCAACTCGGCCCAACGTTCGTTCAGCTTGGCAGCGACCGCTTGCATGCCCCGCTGATTACCACCGCTGTCCCCAATCATGATGATGTTCGTAAAACCCGATTGCTTCAAACTACTTGCGATATCGCTCAGCAAAGCCTCGTAGGTGCTAGCGCTGAGACTGATGGTTCCAGGAAACCGCATAGCTCCTGAGGGAGGATCAATATCGCCTTCTGGCACAAATTTCACGATAGGTGCACAAAGCGCATTCTTGAGGCGGCTGGCGATTGCCGGGCAGCTAGCTTCGAGGATGAGGTTATGCTTTCCCGTCGCCAGGTAGGGTCCATTCTCCTCAACACCGCCGGTAGGGATAATGACCGTAGTGTGACCTGAAGCAACAAGGTCTCGAACCTCCATCCAGGTCAATTCTTCGAGCCAATAGGACTGCCTGGCTTCGATCGGTCTTTTCGCATTAAGCTTGCTAAGGTAGGGGTCCGCAGAACCCAACGCTTTAGCTGACGGGTCCCTGTCGCCCTGTGCAGCTCCGGTACAAGCCGCGCATAGTGCCGCTGCCACAAGCAGTCCAAACGTTGATAGCCTTCGCATTCCATTCTCCGATCAATTCAGTAAACACGCTGGATGACTTGTGGTCTGAGCTTGCGCGACCCCATGCTCTCACATGAGCTTAATGCTACCTAAAAATCCGGCGTAACTCCTGGGTTGTGCGCCTTACAACCGATACTCGCGAGAAGTTTCGAGGTCGAAACTTGACAGGGCTGCGTGCTTGATTGGTAATGGCTTCTGCGCTACTGCACCGCAGCCGGATAGCTGCGCACGTTTGCCGCTCTGCGTAGCTGGCGATAAAACACTTTGGACCTGATTCGAGTCTCTCAATTGATGAGTTTGCGCCGCGCCATTGCTCTACTGTCAGTCACCGTACTCTTAGCGGCGGCCACCTTCGCTTTGCTAGGAACCTCCGTGGACAAGGGCGCGGGACCCATCGCCGCGGTGTCTTCGGACCGAAATACGCTTATCGAACACGGAGAGTATCTGGCTGTGGCCGGCAATTGCGCGAGCTGCCACACGGCGCCCGACGGAGAGTACATGGCCGGCGGTCTCGCCTTCGACACACCCTTTGGCGTTATTTACTCCACCAACATCACACCCGATGACGATAGCGGAATAGGACTCTGGAACGACTGGGACTTACTAAACTCTATGCGTCATGGCGTCAGCGCCAACGGCGACCACCTATACCCCGTATTCCCTTACACCTCTTTTACACAAGTAAGTAATGAGGACGTAGCCGCACTCTACGCATACCTGAAAAGCATTCCGGCAGTGAGTAGTGACAATCGGAACAACGACATTAAGTTTCCCTTCAATATGCGCTCACTAATGGCCTTCTGGAAGCTGATGTTTTTTGAGCCCGGCGCCTATGAAGTGAACGAGAATCTATCCACGGAATGGAACCGCGGCGCCTACCTCGTGGAAGCATTAGCTCATTGCAGTGCCTGTCACACACCACGCAACCTACTGGGGGCCGAGCAACACAATGAGAAAATGGCCGGCGGCGAGTATTCCGATCGCGTGGCCCCGGGGGTGACCAGACCCTGGTCCGCACCCAACCTTACTGCATCAACTCGAGGACTAGGACCTTGGTCTGAGGCCGACCTGGAGGCCTATCTCAAAACCGCCCGAAATGAATTTCTGGAATCCTTTGGGCCTATGAACGAAGTGATTATGCACAGTACCCGGCACCTATCTGACACAGATATTCAGGCCATGGCCGTGTACCTAAAGGCTCTACCGGCGATCGACCCCCCCGAGCCTTCGCAGCCGGACAGCGTTGTCCTGGGTCGTGGCAGAACCATTTACAATCTGCACTGCGGCACTTGTCATCTTCCCACAGGTGAGGGCGACCCAGAGATGGCCCCCCGTCTCAACAAAGGTAGCCTTGTCGTGCAGGCAGATAACCCCGCCTCGATGATTAACGTAATCCTGTATAGCCCCAAAGCCCCAAAACCGGCACTGAGCCCTAAATGGCGAGAGCCTATGGACGAGTTTCAGTACATTCTGGACGACGAGGAAGTATCCGCCGTAGCGACATTTATCCGTCACTCTTGG
The DNA here is from genome assembly GCF_047617445.1 of Congregibacter sp. Lineage (GTDB taxonomy): Bacteria > Pseudomonadota > Gammaproteobacteria > Pseudomonadales > Halieaceae > Congregibacter. Next base: position 20,673 of record NZ_JBLGBE010000053.1, on the reverse strand, counting down.
GATAATAACGCCGGCGCCGTCACACCTGAGCATGTCGCTCGTCAACGCGCAGAGTAACTATGGACGTCGTAGCTAAAACCGCCAAAACACTCAGCAGTGCTATGATTACGCCCGCCGTCGGTATGAGGGATAACGCTTGATAAACCGTTCTCTAACCCGTTCTCTGGCAGTTTTGCTCGCGAGCTGCTTACTTTTTACGGCCTGCAGCGAAAAATCCGTAGATCCGGTCTCGGGAGCATCTGAGTTACGCGTTCGACTCCTGACGGGAGACCAGTACAACAACAGCATCGCGCAAACCTTCGGCAGCGACATCAGTGAAAGCGTCATCCCGCCCCTCCCACCGCTACCTCGCAAAGAGGGTCTCCTCGCCTCTGGTGCATCCTTTGTTGGCTTAACATCTGACCAGGTCTCTCAAATTCAGCTGGCCGCTACTAAGATTGCAGCTCAGGTTGTGGACAATGATCACCGCGCTTATCTCGTGCCCTGTGAACCCGCCCACCAGACCCGTCCCGACGACCATTGCGCACAGCTTTTTATTGAAGACAGCGGACGCTTGTTATTCCGGCGCCCCCTGGATGATCGACGACTCGAGGACCTTGTGATCGTCGCGCGAAGCGCTGCTGATAAGACCGGGGACTTTTACGAAGGTCTGGCTCTGGCATTGGAAGCGCTGCTAATCAGCCCTGAGTTCCTGTTCGTCATAGATCACGTGGAGCCTGATCCGACCACAACGGAAAGTATGCGACTGGATGCCTACGCCTTGGCATCGCGCTTGAGTTTTTTCCTATGGAACGCCTCTCCCGATGCGGCGCTTTTGGACGCCGCTGAGAGTGGTTCGCTGCATACGCCATCTGGACGCGAGGCCGCTGTCGAACGCCTCATGAGCAGCCCCAGACTGGAGGTAGGCATGCGTGCGTTTTTTGACGACATGCTCGCCTTTGATGACTTCAATAGCCTTGCAAAGGATCCTGTTGTCTACCCCAAGGTAAGCGCAAAAACCCTGGCTGATGCCCGGGAGCAAACCTTGCGAACCATTATTGACCACCTCTTGGTAGAGGACGCTGACTACCGTGACCTGTTCACCACCCGTAAGACATTTATGTCGATGTCTTTGGCGGCACTTTATGGCATCCCCACAGGAAAGGGCTGGAAGAGTTATACATTTGACGAACAGAGCCACCGAGCCGGCTTGCTGACGCACGTGAGTTTTTTAGCGGCCAATTCCCACGCGGTGCGCAGTTCACCCACGCTAAGAGGCAAAGCGATGCGCGAACTGCTTCTGTGCCAGCACGTTCCTGATCCGCCCCCCAATGTGGATTTTTCCACGCTCGAAGACGCGGGCGATGTCCCAACAGCACGAGAACGCCTAAAGGTACATAGCACCAATCCATCCTGCGCCGGCTGTCACTTAATCACTGACCCCATGGGGCTTGCGCTGGAAAACTTTGATGGTGCCGGCGCTTATCGGGATACTGAAAACGGAGCAGTTCTGGACATTAGCGGAGAACTCGACGGTGTATTCTTCGATGACATTGAAGGCCTCGGCGTCGCCATGCGAAATCATCCTAAACTCTCAGCCTGCCTGGTCAATCGGCTTTATGCCTACGGTACGGGGGGACCGGTATCGTTGCGTTATGACCGCGATATTTTGAAGCGCTTCGAAGATCGCTTCGTGGCCAGTGAACATCGGGTGTCCACTCTCCTTCGTGACTTGAGTCTAAGCGAAGCCTTTTCTTCTATTCGAAAACCCAGAGTAGCTCCCAACGCGTTGGCCGTAGCAGAAAACAGCGCATTATCACGCCCACCGTCGGGTAGTACTCAACATGACCTCGCGGGTAGTCACGAAGAGGCCAATCGATGAGCCGACTAAATCGCCGCCGCTTTCTTCGAGGGACACTCCAAGGTGCCGCTGTCAGCGTCGCCCTGCCCTTCCTGGATGCTTTTTTGGACGGGAACGGTAAAGCACTCGCCTCAGGAGAATCGCTGCCAACGCGTTTTGGCACATGGTCCTGGGGACTAGGCATGAACCGGGACGTGTTTGTTCCCAAGAAGACTGGCGCAAATTTTGACCTCCCTCCGGAGATTGCATCGCTTGCGCCAATCCAGAAGCACATCAACCTGTTTACCAATTTTGATGTATTCAAAGACGATGCTCCCAATCTTTGTCATCACTCAGGCTGGGTCGTATTGCGTTCGGGGATAGCTCCCACGTCCCGGCCGAATCGGCCCGGAGAGACAATCGATGTCTCCATCGCAAGGAAACTTGGCAACGAGACCCGTTTTCGCAGCCTCAGCGCTACCGCAACCGGCGATGTTCGTGACAGCTTCAGTTACGAAGCAGGTAACTCTGTGAACGCTCCAGAATGGTCTCCCCTGCGCTTTTACCAGCGTCTTTTTGGCGCGGATTTTCAAAACCCTAATGCAGACGCATTTGCTCCCGACCCACGACTGATGATCAGAAAGAGCGCTTTGTCATCGGTGCAGGAAGATGCAAAAAAACTCAATCAGTCACTGGGCGCTGAAGATCGCGCACGCCTGGATCAGTACTTCAGTGGCATCCGGGATCTCGAACGTCGCTTTGATCTGCAATTAACAAAGCCCGATCCTCGTGAGGCTTGCATCATTGCACAGGCCCCGGAAGACATGCCCAGCGGACTCGATGCGGATTTGGTATCCAAGCGCCATCGGATCATGACTGATCTTATGCTCATGGCCGTGGCTTGCGATCAAACCCGGGTGTTCAACATGTTTTATGCATCTGCGTTTTCGGCCACCACCAAACCCGGATACGACAAACCCCACCACACGGCAACGCACGAAGAAGCCGTTGACGGGTCTCTGCACTACCAACCGAATGTATCCTGGTACACCCGCCGCGCGATGGAAGAGTGGGCGTATTACGTGCAGGCCCTTGCTGACTTTCGTGAGGGGGACGGATCCTTACTCGATAATTCCCTTATCTACGCCACCACCGACCAATCCTTTGCAAAGATGCATGCCATCGACGGAATCCCGATGTTCACCGCTGGTAATGCCGGCGGCAAAATCAAGACCGGCTTGCACATCGACGGGGGCGGCAGCCCCGGCTGTCGATTGGGTTACACCGCCCAGCGGCTTCTGGGTCTGGATATTGATAGCTGGGGTTCTAAGAGCAACACAAGCTCCGATGCCATCGGTGAAATACTTGTTTAAGTCGTTCCAAGTAAAGATAAACATCCTGTCGATCCCGCGGTTTGCGCTCTGCCTGCTGTGCAGCGCCTTCACTCAGTCCACGCTAGCGGCTGACTCAGAAGTGCTCACAGAAAGCGAAAGCACTGCTCGCGAAGTATTCCGGGCCGTGCCGCTGCCGCCGAACTTTCATGTAGAAGCCACGGAACTCGAAGGCCCCGTGTTCGCCGACAGAAACGGCAAAACGCTCTACACCTGGCCACAACTCAAGTTGCGCAATGGTTACAGCGGGGAAGCCGCAGGTAACACAGCCTGCTACGACAAGGTGATCACTGTCACCGCCGGATTAATGAGCCCCTACCCCCCAGGACTGCAGCTGCCGGAACTGGATACACGTCCGAGCTGCACGGATCTTTGGCCTCCGGTACTGGCTGAGGGCAATGCTCAAGCCATCGGAAACTGGAGCGTCGTTCTGCGCAGGGACGGTGCGCGCCAATGGGCTTACAAAGAACAACCCCTGTACACCTCGGTGCGCGATAAACAAGCGGGCGACACCTACGGCGGCTCGCGACGAAGACGCGGCGCGGACGGCGGTGGCGATGGTGACTCTCCTGCCGGTCGCGTTCCGGCCGGCCCGCCGCCCGAACTGCCTCCAGGTTTTGCCATCAAAACTACCAGCATGGGGCGGCTGCTTACCACCAATCAGAATTACGCTGCCTATGCCTTTGAGGGTGACTCCATCGAATCCTCGGCTTGCGTGGATGCTTGTCTCAAAGAACGAAGCCCCATTTTGGCACCGGCCCTGGCTAAAGCTTTTGGTGAGTGGTCGATTCTCGAGCGGGCTCCAGGCATCAATCAGTGGGTGTTTCGCGGAGCCCCCCTGTACACCTACACCTTGGATCCCGAGCCTTGGAGCCAGGTCGGCAGCGATGAACCTGGCTGGCGCAATGTGTTTACGCAGGCCGCGCCAGTTATACCATCGAGCTTTACCTTGCAACACACCCTCGCTGGCACTGTTCTGGCAACTGCAGATGGCCAAACCATTTACAGCTATCAATGCGGAGATGACTCGGTAGATCAACTTGCCTGTGATCATCCAGAAGATACTCAGGTCTATCGTCTGGCGATATGCGGTGGTGGTGACGCTCAAAAGTGCGGTGAACATTGGCCCTATGTAGTGGCCAAAGATTCACAAACAAGCAGCAACCGGGCTTGGAGTATTCTCAATATCGATCCAAGTACCGGGCGTTTAGCGCATGCTGAGAACCCTCGGGGGATTCGCGTCTGGGCATTTCGAGACCGCCCGGTTTATACCTTTGCGGGCGACCAGCGCCCGGGAGACGTCAACGGTGCGGGCACCGGGGAATGGCGCGGCAAACGGAATGGCTTGCTGGCTTTCTGGGTTCGCGATGACTATATGAAGGGCATTCAGTGATATGAAGGGCATTCAGTGATCACTCGTATTTTCCATTTATCGGCCGTTGTCGCCGCAGTCCTCGTGGGGACCGTGGCGGGAAGTACACAGCTAAAGGCACAGACTGTTGAAACTGCCATCCGCGACGGAAAAATTGGCTATGCCATGACCGATCTGTTCTGGGCCGTTTACCAGACTCCGGATGCAAAAGAAGAGTGCCCCGAAGGCTTTAATGACGGACCTCGGGAGCAGTTCGAGAAACTCTATCCTAATCACACGGCGATGACCGTTGAAGACACTCAACTGCGTCAGGAAGTTCAAACCTGGCTGCCAAGTACCGAGTCAGACGGTTTTGAATTTCGGGAAGCCGAAGGCCCCTACTCCTGGGGACTCAATCTTGATGATGCCTTAGGCGATGACGATTTTGAGCACCCTGACGGCTCCAAGGGAATCGATAACCAAGTCTATCGTGCTGTGGGCTGCGTGATCGGTTTTAGAGGTCCCGACGGGGTGGAGTACATATTTCAGAACAAGGCCATTCTCGACCAAAACTACAGCCGCATGATGATTGAACTGGGCGACGTAGATGATCTTCGAAGCGATGAGTCAGTCACCGTCAGCCTATACCGCGGACGAGACCGCTTGCTGACCGATGCGACCGGTTTAAACGTGGTTCCCGGAGGATCGCAAAGAATTGATCGCCGCTGGGGTGAAAGCCTCATACGACACACCACTGGACGCATCGAAGACGGCGTTCTGCGCACAGAACCCATCGAAGAAGTGGTGATTCCCTGGATGAACCTGAGTGTTCCTACGATCCAAATCATTCGGGACATGCGGCTTGAACTCCAACTGACTCCCGAAGGCGCCACAGGCCTGGTCGCAGGCTATGCGGACATCAACAGTTGGTACTACCAATTGATACGTAATGACTCAACGCACCATCTGAGCAACGGTCAGATATCAGGTATTTCTCTCTACAAGGCGCTTCGTCGTCTCGCGGACGCCTACCCAAGTCCAGATACGGGTGCCAATACCGCTATTTCCACGGCATTAGATGTAAAGATGCGCCAAGTATTCATAGTCCACACGGAGTCAGACTAAATTGAAACGCCCACGCTCCACCCATAGCAATCCTTATTGGTCGGTGAGTTCCCTCGCAGCCGCAACCACTGTGATTGTCATGAGCGCCATCAACGTCGCGCTTATGGACACCGGCCTTGGCAATGCGCTGGAACTGCTTATGGGCCTTGCGCTTGGCATAGCCGTCGTTGCCATCGCTACACTCGTCATATACCTTGTTTTCGCAGGCATACGCGGTATGCCTTTAGCCGCAGTAAGTGTCATCGGCGGCGCATTACTCACTATATGGGTCCTCAAGAAGAACGGTCCAGCCAATATTGCGAGAACGCTGTTGGACCAACAGCCGTGGTCCATGGCGCTCGACCTGGAAGCCCTCTCAGCTCTATCCCTCATGGCTATGGTTCTGGCCGTCACAGCGATCGCCGGCCTTACGGCTCTGTTGTTACGAGGCAAGTTTGGCGCACTCAAAGCACCCCGCAAGGCCATAATCCTGATCGCGACCGTCGCTTTGGTCACCATAGGCCTCAACTCCCTGGGAGGCTTAGTGGGTGCGGGTACCGATCCCTATCCCGACGACGGCGCTTATCCTCAAGCCTTCGAAGCTCCTCCAGCGCTCGGTAATCCGGCAGCGCCCGGCACTTACACTGTCAGCACTTTGACCTACGGCGCTGGAAACAATGTTCGACGACCGGAATTTGGGACGAATCGAGATATTGAGAGTCGGGTCGTCGACGCGAGAAAACTGCTGCCGGAATGGAAGGACTTCAAGAAGAGTATGCGCGAGCGCTACTGGGGTTTTGGGCTCGCAGAAGCCCCCCTCAATGGTCATGTCTGGATGCCGAGCGGCGAAGGCCCCTACCCTCTCGTACTTATCGTGCACGGCAATCATGGGATGGAAGACTACTCAGATGACGGCTATGCCTATTTGGGGGAGTTACTGGCTAGTCGTGGATTCATCGCGGTATCCGTCGATCAAAACTATATCAACGGTAGCTGGTCTGGAGATTTCCAAGGCAAAGAGATGGCAGCCAGAGCATGGCTACTGTTAGAGCATATTGCTCAGTGGAGGGATTGGAATCAAACACCGGGGCATAGATTTGAATCCAAGGTAGACCTCGACAATATAGGCCTCATTGGTCATTCGAGGGGCGGCGAGGCCGTTTCTATCGCCCATAGTTTTAACCGCCTGTCTCACTTCCCTGACGACGCTACGCTCGGCTTTAACTACGACTTCAACATTCGTGCCCTCGTCGCCATTGCGCAGGTCGACCAGCGTTATCACCGCCGCGTACAACTGACAGATGTGGACTTTTTTAGTATCCACGGAAGCTACGACAGTGATGAGCCTGCTTTCCACGGTCTGCGCCAGATGAACCGAATCCGCTACAGCGGGCAGGAGTATTCCTTTAAGGCCGGCGTGTATCTGCACGGTGCTAATCACGGACAGTTCAACACGGGCTGGGGCCGTCATGACTACTCCCCCCCCGGCGCATGGGAGCTGAATACCGCGCCGATCATTCCCGGTGCCGAGCAACGCGAAGCCGCCAAAGTCTATATTTCCGCATTTTTAGAGAGCTCTCTGCATCATGACGATCGCTTTTTGCCGTTCCTGAAAGATCCCCGCAGTCTTGCATCTTGGCTTCCCCAGCGGACCTATGTTCATCAGTTCATGGATTCGAGCTTCGAAGCCTTTGCCGATTTTGAAGAGGATATCAACGCAAGTACGGCGAGCCAGCAAGATGCCAGCGTTGACGCACAAAATCTGTCAGTGTGGCGAGAAGAAGCCTTAAAACATCGAGACAAACGTCTCCAGGGCAGCAATGCAGTGGTGCTCGGCTGGCAGCAGCCCGCAGCGGCTTACACCATTGGGCTAAGCGATACTCAGTCAGTTTCTCAGGATCGTGCGCTTGTATTTTCCGTGAGTGGATCTACAGAAAAACCGGGTCCGGCAACGGAAGACGCCCCTGCGACGATACCCACGATTGCGGATTTCAGCGTCAGTCTCGTCACCCACGACGCACAAGAAGCGACGGTCCAGGTATCCCGGTATGCTCAACTAATACCACCGGTACGTGTTCAGTATATGAAAAACGAGGAACGAAACAAAAAAGACTACAACAGTGACTGGGAGCCGATATTGCAATACGTTGAGATCCCTTTCAGCGCTTTTGTGAATGCCAACCCACAGCTCTCACTATCCAACATCAGCAACATCCGCTTCGAGTTTGATCAAAGTGATAATGGCGTCCTCATTCTGGATAACATCGGAAGTGCTCAAATCACCCGCGCACAACAGCCGTCCGAAGAAGTCACCTACTCACCTTAGAGGTGAGTAGGTGAGGTGATGAAGTGAGGTGATGAAGTGAGGCGTGCCTTGGGAACGTTCAGTTGGGCTCGACGTAGACAGCACCGCCTTTCATAACGAGTGTCACGTCCCGCAATGCAGAGATTTCAGCCAGGGGGTTGCCTTTTACAGCAACGAGATCGGCAAGCAGTCCTGACTTCAGACGTCCCACGCGAGCGCTGAGATGAAAAATATCCGCGTTTCCAGACGTCGCAGCACGCAGAGCATCTTCAGACGTCATCCCATACTCGACCATCATTTCCAACTCTCGCACGTTGTCGCCATGCGGATAAACGCCCACATCGCCGCCAAAACAAATATCGACACCACTTTTAAGCGCTGCCTTGAAAGACTCCCGCTTACGCACAATACGCTCCGGCTCGGGATCCACGCCCTTCTCCCAGCCACCGTACTGGGCAATCGCATCTCCGGCAGCCAATGTCGGGCACAGCGCCACACCCCTCTTTTTCATCAAACGCAGTACTTCCAGCGTCGCGCCGTCGCCATGTTCGATCGTCTCCACCCCCGCAAGCACAGCGCGACGCATAGCTTCGGCCGTTGAAGCATGCGCCGCAACGCCGCGCCCGCTGCTTCGCGCGGTCTCTACGATTGTTGTCAACTCGTCTACAGAAAAGGTTGCTGCTGCTGTCCCTGAGGGACCCCAGCGATAATCTGCATAAACCTTTACAAAATCGATGTCGCGTCCAATTTGGCTGCGTACCACACGAATCAAATCATCAAAGCCGTCGGCCGTCTCAGCGCCCAATGGCACAGTAACGCCTTCGTGAAAGCCCTTAGGACCGTAACTTCCAGTCGCCACAATGGCTCGGCCAGCTACAATCAAACGGGGACCGGGTATCAAGCCTTTATCGATGGAATCTCGCACAGAAACATCTGCATAGCCCGCACCCTCAGATCCGAGGTCGCGCATAGTCGTGACGCCTGCAAAAAGGCTGTCCCGGGCATGATTTACGGCACGAACAACCCGTTCAGCCTCGGATTCCTTGAGCACCTGGTCGTTCCAAGGCGTTTCATTGTAAGGGTGCAAAAGCACGTGTGAGTGCCCTTCGATGAGTCCCGGAAGCAATGTCTGGCCTTGAAGCTGCAACACGTCGTCTACATTGACTGTAGGCGCTGCGCCCTTGGGCCCGGCGTAGAGGATGGACTCGTTCGAGACAATGACCACCCAATCATCATGGAGCTGGCTGCCATCAAAAACATGGGTAGGCTCCAGCCGTGTTACCTCCGCTTTCGCAGGAAACATAATCAGAATACAACTACTGAAAAGTAAGGCCGAAAGGACGCGATTCATCTATAGCCTCTATTAATTGGTCCGCCTGGCAAGAGTCGAACTTGCGACCTGCCGCTTAGGAGGCGGCTGCTCTATCCTGCTGAGCTACAGGCGGAAGATTTATGGTTGTACTTATGATGGTACTTAATGGCGTACATATACCGCTAACCGCCTGATTGTATCAAAGCTAAAGAGTCACCTAGCACATTCAAGTTATCTATGATGAAGTCATTGGCGGTCTGTAAACAAATCAAGGGGATTATGGATATGAGTTGGTGGGAACTAGGTAAACATCAGGAATACCACGGCAAAGATCTAGCGCTTTACCGAATAAGCTGCGCTTCTTACGTAATGACCCTTTGGTCTGCCGCTGATTACGGGGCTATACATGACTTCAAAGTGTTGCCGTTGGCCGCGAAAGAGAGAGTTGCGCCGGATCATTGGCCCGAGGCGATAGGTAGATTCTGGGTTCAAGCAAAAAGCAGCTTAGAGCAAGATAACCTTGATGTCGCCGCAGTGGTGGCGAGGAGTGCCCTTCAAACACCAAGTATTATTTCTTACAATTCTCAAAGGTGTCAGACTGAGCGTTAGCCGAGCGCTTTTGAAAGCTCGATCTACGTATTATTTCAGGGTTAGAAGAAATGCCAAAGGCAAGTGAAATTAAAAAGAATACCGCTATCGAATATAACGGTAACACCTACATAGTAAGGGACATTGAACGCTCTGTTCCGCAAGGCCGTGCTGGCGGCAGCATATACCGCATGCGCATGTACGATGTGATCAGCAACAACAAAATTGACGAGACCTTCAAGGATTCAGATATGTTAAACCTTGGTGATGTCATTCGCAGGCCAGTTATGTTTTCCTATGTCGATGGGGATGAACATGTTTTTATGGATGTAGAAAATTACACGCCATATAACTTGAATAAAGAATCCATCGAGGACCAAATCCTTTTCTTCAATGACTCAACAGAGGGAATGCAGGTCGTCATTGTTAAAGATGCACCTGTTGCGCTAGATTTGCCGAACAGTGTTGAGCTAAAGGTGATGGAAACTGATCCATCGGTCAAAGGCGCTTCTGCGACATCGAGGACCAAGCCGGCATTGTTATCTACCGGTCTGACCGTGCAAGTCCCTGAGTACATTGCTACGGGCGAGACGATTAAGGTGAGCGTAGAAGATCGTAAGTTTATCAGTAGAGCAGACTCTAAATAGAGTCCGCTCAACTTTTCAACACTCATCCATGCTATTTCGAGTTATAGGTGCGGCGCATCACGCGGAGCCTCTGCAGCCCAGTCCACTAATAATTGCCGCGTGTCTTGCTGCCAAGGGTGAAAGTCCTGTGCATAAAATTCTTTGTAAGGCGCCCAACCGCCCTTGAAGGCACCGTGCTCGCCAAACAAACCAGCTAGGCCCCTACGCCAGAGGGAAAAGTTAAACAGCTGCTTGTCTTTGCGCAGAATATAAAACGTGGCTCGCATCAATTCGAAACCGATAAAGAAGGATGCGCGCTTCATTACTGCCACACGTAACGCTTCGCTGCCACCCACTGCTCGATAAACATCAAAGGCCACGGATTTGTGTTCCATTTCTTCAGCCGAGTGCCAGCGCCACAGATCACGCATTGCCGGATCCGCATTGTTCATCACTGACTCGGGACGCAACAGCAATTCTGCCAGGACTGCGGTGAAATGCTCGATGGCGACGGTAATCGCAAGGTTTTGCAGGGGCGAGAGGTTTTTCTGCGCCCAGACAAGGCGACGGGTCAGTTTCCCTTCCAGTTTTGCCAGGTCATAACCGCGTGCATCACACAAAGCTTCGTTGTAGCGCTGGTGCTCGCGGCGGTGAAAACCCTCCTGCCCGCAGAAACCTTTAATGTGATCCTTCAACACAGGGTCAGTCACGTCGCCTGCGAAATGCCGCACACTGTCGATGAAGAATTTCTCTCCAGCGGGAAAGGTGATAGACATGCCGTTGAAAACGGCCGTCAAGAACGCATTCTGGTCTAACCATTCGCCCTGCAACGCCTCGGCGATATCATGTGAGCGATTGCGTGGCTTTATCTGCACCGACGCCGGCGTGGTTGCCTGACTGGCTATCTGAGTCGCGTCCGTTATGGCCCGGTTTTGTGCTCCATTGTTCGATGTCATTACTATGCTCCGCGTGTCGTTGTCGTAACGTGTGGGAGTATCCTAGTTGACAAACAGCCATCCATAGGAGTTATATAGAGTCATTAACCGGGTCATATCCGCTCATATTGGGGGTTATATACCATCTGTTGGCGGGTTAAATGCCATCAGGGGGATTTGTGCACGCGTATTACATCTCAACGCTTTTGCAGGTACTGGAGCCAGCGGGCATATCGCGGAAGCAGCTCCTCCACGGTACAGGTATTGCCGAGACTGACGCCCAGGCGACGCTGAATTTAAGTGCCAGTCAACTTGATACGGCGTGTACCAATGCCTTGTCGTTGTCCAAAGACAGCCAATTGGGTTTGAAATTTGGTAGCCAGATTAGCATCGCGTCGCAGGGCATCTTCGGATATGCGCTGATGACCAGCGCCACAATTGGAGACGCCCTCAACCTGCTGGTGCGCTATAACCGGGTGATACTGCCCAGCATTGGTGTGCAGCTGGAGCGTCACGAAGACCAGCTTGAGCTTTGGGTTAAAGCGGCGCACCTGCCCCAGGACTTGCAGCGTTTTTACACAGAAGTACTATACGCTGCGGTCATAAACAGTGGTGGCATTCTGTTGGGGCGACAAACCGCCATTATCAACTTGCAGTTGGCCTACGCATCGTCGAAAAATCTAGCCCAATACCACGCGATCTTCGGGCCTGAGGTGCGCTTCAACGCGCCTCGCAGCGCGATGTTTTTTGACTACGCTAGTCTCAACTCTGCCATTTCAACCTCTAACCCGATCGCCAGAGATATTTTCAAAAGAGAATGTGATCGGCTGATATCACGAGATGTTTCGGGTGGCATGGTCAGTGAGCGAGTGCAGCAAATATTATTGCAGACAGGTTCGGAGTTTCCCACCAGCGCAAAGGTGGCGCAGCTATTACATATGAGCGAAAGCACGCTGCAACGACACTTGACTAAAGAGGGGAATCGATTTCAGTCGTTGTTGGATCAGGTCAGATATCGCCTGGCTGGCGAATACCTGAAAGGCACCAATCTGCCAGTGTCGGAAATAGCCTGCTTACTGGGCTTCAGTGACGCGGCAAATTTTCGTCGATCTTTCAGGCGCTGGTCGGGTACTACACCCTCGGAGGTAAGGCAGGCAGCGACAAGCACGGCACATCAGGCCTGGCCACGATAATTGTAAACGAACGGTTAACGAGTGTAAGAAATATAAACGGGGGGTGTCGACCAGATCGTCTGGTCCGTCTTGATCGGTGACCCCCACACAACGCGAAAAGCTTACCTATTGTCCCGCAACTGTACTCGCATCAGTGAGGAGGCAATTCATATTCGTTCATGCTTTAACTAGAACACGCAGCAGTCCATGCTCAGATAGATCGAGATCGCCCGGTAAACGATACCCAGCACCTTGCCCATTGCCTGCGGGTGGGCGGCGAAAAGGTACCGTAAAGGAAGTATCGCAGTGAGCTCCATCTGCCGCTGGATCGAATCCAACGTAACTTTCTGTCGGCCGTTTTTGACTACAGTCGCGTAGACCAAAATGTTTTTATCGACAATGAACGCGCACTGATTCTCGAAAAAAAACTTATCGGGCTGATCTCGGACTGGGATACACACTTAATCGCTATTCTACCGCTGAGACCGGCCTTACCACCGAGCATGGCTACTTGAGGAACGAGGTGTTTATTGAAGACGTGGAATACCGTACCCCCGACGTATACCTGCGCTACGGTTACGATTCACTTGATCGCATCCGTTTTCCAAGCCACGGCAATCGCTTCACCATTCAATTGATTCATCGCGAGGAAGACGTCGACGGAGAGCAGCTTTTGGGGGACGGTACCGACAATGAACTATATCGCAGCACGCGAACTCTGGTCGACTGGAAGGGTGCCTTCACTCATGGTAATCACGGTTTCATTGGCGAAGCATCCTTCGCATTTCTCAATAGCGAACTCGATCAAAGCATCCAGTAGGTTGAACTCAGCGGTTTTCTCAATCTCTCCGGTTACCACAAGGATGCATTGATCGGGAACGAAAAAGCGTTCGGGGTAATTGCCTACCAGTACAATCTTGGCCGCAGCCTTTTCGGTCTGGAGAGCTTCCCCATCTTTGCCGGCGCAAGTATTGAAACAGGCAACGTCTGGCCTGCCGATGAATCAATCGATTTTGGCGATTTGATCAAGGCCGGCAGCATCTATCTGAGCACCGACAGCAAGCTCGGCCCTATCGCCATCGCCTATGGATTCAGCGAGGATGACAACAGATCAGTCTATTTTTATCTGGGCGCGAATATCTGATCACTCACCCGGTCATGACACGTCACCTTAAACGTGTAAACGAATCGTCAATGCGAATGAATCCAAATTGGCGAATGATCAGCCGATCAGATTGCGAAGATAACCATCAACTTCGCCAGACAGTATGCGAATTCACTCTCGAGTGGGAACAACTGCACACCCATAACCGGGCAGCTGGCAAAAGCCTGCCTAGCGCTGCACGCTCAGTAGCGGCTGCATCAAGTCGGACAGACGTTGGCGCTGTTTCCCGGCATCGTCAAAATTGGCCGAATCCAGCCAGGTTTCGAATGCAGTGCGGGCCGCGGGCCACTCGTGATCCAGAATTGAATACCAGGCGGTATCGCGGTTGCGCTGCTTGTACATGGTCGCCTTGCGGAAGATCCCTTCGAACAGAAACCCTAATCGGGTTGCCGCCGCACAGGACGGTCCGTTCAAAGAGTCGCATTTCCATTCGTAGCGCCGATATCCGAGCACTTCAAAAACCTGCCGCATCATCAGATACATGACTTCAGTTGAAATGGATCGACCCTGTATCAACGGCGAGAAATGTATGTGTCCAACCTCGATAACTCCAATGGCAGGTTCGATGCGTAGATAGCTGGCAACACCAACTGCCTGGCCGTTCGCCAGATCGATGATGCTGAAAAAGCAGGGATCATCGCCCAGGCAGGTACCCTTTATCCACTCATGCAGCTCATCTTCACCTGCAAATGGTCCATAGGGCAGGTATGTCCAGTTGCCTGCACGATGATCTTCGCTGAATGCGGCAAACAAATCCCGTGCATGCCGATCCGCGTCGACGGGTTCCAGGCGGCACAACCTACCCTCGATAACGGCGCCGCGCGGATGTGCACAGCCTCGCCAGTTCGCCACTGGCGCGCCAACGGCCTGGCCCAGCTTATTTTTAAATGTAGACATGGCATTTTCCTGAAATTTGGATTGATAAAGGAGGCACGATTTCAGTACACCCCGCAACATAACAAAAATTTAATTCTGAATAGATGCTCACCACTACACCCCTGACTGCTCTACTACCAGAGTGCTACGCTGCTCCTTCAGCGATCCTACCGTCAGCCCCTGCGGTGAGCGAATGAGGCTATCCATAGGGCTGTGACGCCTTAAATTATGGGAGTGGTTCTGCATGGTGATAGCTACGGTTTTACTGCACCCCAGACGCGCTAAATCGCTGTAGCGCCCATTGAGGTTACTGAGTCATTAAGAAACTTATTTTTGCGTGGTTTAGCGTAGCGCAGCCCGTAGGCTTTGATGCCGCGATTCCAGGGCCCTGAAGCACCCCATCTGCACCCCATCTGCACCCCAGAAATATTGCGTTAGCAGATGCTTATCCCAACATCCCTTAGCATTGGTCCGCCTGGCAAGAATCGAACTTGCGACCTGCCGCTTAGGAGGCGGCTGCTCTATCCTGCTGAGCTACAGGCGGAAGGGCGATCGCCATTCTATCGGAAAGCAGTCTTGCTTCGTAGCCGACAAAGAACGCTTTTCGCACCGCCGCTGCAATGCCATACTTCTGATCACAGCAGCAGAGGTATAATCGATGGGCGACATGGATCTCGAGATCGCGCCTTATCTGGCCTTAATGGTCAATAAGGATGGCGAGGATATCTATTTTCACTCCGGGGCGAAAATTCTCATCAAGGGACCCTTTGGCTTCGCCTGGATCGGAGAGAAATTGCAGCCAGGGCAAACCGATCACATTTTCAGAAGCATTGCCTCTGACAAGAAAATCATGGAATTTGAAGAGCACGGCGAAGTGGATTTCAGCCTCGGCGTCCCCAACCTTGGACGATTCCGTGGCTCCGCTTTTCGTCAACGCGGCGAGACCTCACTGGTCTTTCGCTATGTCCGAAACGATATTCCTACGGTGGAAGAACTGGGCTTACCCTCGATACTCAATGACCTGGTAATGGAAAAAAACGGCCTGGTCGTAGTGGTGGGGGCAACGGGCTCCGGTAAGTCCACGTCCCTCGCAGCAATGATTGACTATCGCAATACCAATGCTGCAGGTCACATCCTCACACTTGAAGACCCCATTGAATACCTCCACAACCACAAGCGCTCAGTCGTGGCCCAAAGGGAAATCGGCGTCGATACCGAGAGCTACAGCACGGGTATTCGCTCAGCCATGCGTTCGTCACCAAATGTCATACTTCTTGGTGAAATCCGTGACCACGAGACCATGGAATTTAGTTTAAAGTTCGCCAACACGGGCCATCTCTGTCTTACAACGCTGCACGCAAACAACGCAGTATCGGCGCTGGAACGAATGATGACCTTCTTCCCACCCGAAGATCAGGGCAATGAGGTTGTACGCATAGCGCAAAACTTGCGGGGAATCGTCTCGCAACGACTCGTGCCGACAATCGCCGGCGGGAAGTGCGCTGCGATGGAAATATTGATTAACACGCCTCGGATCCAGGACCTGATCACCAAACAGGACCTTACGGAGCTTCGGAACACCGTCGAACAAGGTGCTAAGTATCAGATGCGTACTTTCGACCAAGCACTTATTGAGCTTTACGAAAAAGGCACGATTTCTGCAGAAACGGCTGTCGAGTACTCTGACTCAAAGAATAATGTGTCACTGCACATTCGCTTGAACAAAGGCAATGCCTTCGACGACATAGATTTACAGCTCGACGAGATCGATAGAAAATAAGCCAAGCTTGACGAAGAGGATCTACGGGGCAGGCACTTTCCTGCCCCTGCCCCGGGGCCTGCGTATTCAAGTCGCAAGGGCTCTAGTTAAGATTGAGCACTATTTTCCCAAAGTGTTGCCCGCTTTCCTGATACCGGAACGCGTCCCCCAACTGGGCAAGCTCAAAGCTACGATCCAACACCGGCTTTAACTCCCATTCCTCAAACGCTTTAACCATGTTCGCCTGATGCAAGTGAGACCCCACGGTGATTCCGGACATTACGGCGTTGCGCTGAAAGAACTCCGCGAGGGGCACATCCCCAGAAATACCCGTAAGCACGCCGATCATACTAATAGTCCCACCAATGCGAAGCGCGCGAACTGACTGCGTCACAGTTCCCGGCCCGCCTACCTCAACGACCAGGCTCACACCCCCGGTCATCTCACTGGCAAGGCGACCCCACTCAGGCTCCTCGCGATAATTGATTACCTCATCGGCGCCCAGGGCTCGAAGCTTTTCAAGCTTTGCCTCACTTGAGGAGGTCGCGATGACTTTGCAACCCAGATGCTTGGCGATTTGCAAAGCAAAAATACTTACACCGCCCGTGCCCTGGACAAGTACCCAGTCACCGCTGCGTAAATTTGTCTCCTCCACAAGCGCACGCCATGCGGTAAGCGCCGCACAAGGCAGTGTCGCAGCCTCGGCAAAACTCATATGCCTCGGCATAGGAGAGAACCCCTTTGCGGACATGGTAACGCTCTGGCTGGCAAAGCCGTCCTCGTGATCGCCGGGCACCCCAAGAAGACCCTCCAATGTGGCCTCGCCTTCTTGCCAGTTGGGAAAGAAACAACTCATCACACGGTCGCCCACAGCGAAGTCCGAAACGCCCTCTCCCACCGCAACAACCTCTCCCGCGCCATCAGACATGGGAATGCGTCCCTCGCCCACGGGAAGCAGCCCGGCCGCCACAAGATAGTCGTGGAAGTTCAGTGAACTGGCGTGTACACGTACCTGGAGCTCTCCCGCCTGCGGCGCGCGCGAGGACGCCTCGCAAAGCTTTAACTGATCCAAACCTCCTGGCTTTGTTATTTGTATGCACTGCATGGCTTTACTCCTTGACTAGGCTTATCGATTGTTTTGTACCGCGGCAGGACCTTAGCGCGGCTCGCACTCAGCTAAACGCGACGGATTCACACATTAAGGTAGAACGAGTTTTAGCGTGTCTCGTGCCTCTCTAGCGAGCTCCTCTTGAAAGTCAGGATGCGCGATAGCGATCAGGTCAGAGGCTCGCTGTCCAAGAGATCTTCCCCTAAGTTGCGCCACTCCGAACTCCGTTACCACGTAGTCGACCTGTGCCCGTGTCGTCACGACACCGGCGCCGGCCGCCAGCGTGGTCACTAGTCGCGACAGGGTACCCTTCTGGGCGGTACTTGGCTGCGCGATGATCGACTTACCATGCTCCGAATACGTTGCACCAAGGACAAAGTCGACTTGACCGCCGACGCCTGAGTAGATTTGGTGTCCAATAGAATCTGCGCAGACCTGTCCTGATAAATCGATTTGTAAGGCACTGTTAATGGAGGTTACCCGGGAATTTTTTGCAATGACCGTGGGATTGTTGACGAATTCAATATCGAGAAAAGTGACCTCAGGGTTATCATGCACATGTGCATACAGCTCGTCGCTACCCATGGCGAAACCCGTCACACTTCTACCCTTAGCAACTTTTTTCTGGGAGTTGTTAATCACGCCGGACTCCAGCAGGGGCAGCACCCCGTCAGAAAACATCTCAGTGTGTACGCCCAGGTTCTGATGACCCCCAAGGCAGCGTAAAGCTGCGTCAGGAATGGCGCCAATACCCATCTGCAAGCAGGCGCCATCTTCCACAAGACTCGCGACATGAGCGCCAATGCGTGATTCGATGCTTGACGTGCCGGCACTGCTCACATTGATGAGCGGCTCGGAGAGCTGGAACGCACTGTGGATATCGCGCACATTAATAAAGCTGTCACCATGGGTCCGCGGCATCAAGGGATTGATATGCGCAACAATTTTTCCGGCAACATCACAGGCGGCTTTGGTGGCTTCCACGGAAATACCCAAAGAGCAGTTACCGTGGCGGTCAGGCGGAGACACCTGAATCAAAGCCGTATCCACACGCTGCTCCCCCTTGCGAAACAACTTGGGGATCTCCGAAAGAAACATGGGTACGTAATCCGCCCTCCCATCATTAATCAGCTTTCGCGTTCCACGACCGGCGAAAAAGCAGCGATGCCGAAGGTGCCCCTCCATCTCGGGTGCAGTGACTTTGTCCGCGTGCTCCAAGTGAAGCTGCATCAAGGTGATGTTCTGACGAGAAATCGCGTGTTCCGCCAAGGCATCAAGAAGCAGCACCGGGGTCGCGGCCATAGAATGGCACCAGATAAACTCGCCACTTTCAATGGCGTTCACTGCATCCAAGGCGCTATCGCAATACTTCATGTGTAGGCTGTCCCAGGGTGGAATCGAGGCGAGAGTCTAGCCTTCGATGGTCTGTAGCTGCAATGCGTAAACTTTCAGTCTACAGAGGAGCACGCCACATCAAGCCAATAGCGAACATCAGGTGGGAAAGTACGACAACAAAGCTTACCCAACTTCGCATACGCGTATACCAGAGAGCTCTTTGCGGCAGCTGTCGCTCGTACCAAAGCAGCATCAGATGCCCTAGCATTAACAGTATTGCAGCAAGCAATGGTTGAGCGGTGAGCATGGCAAGAACGGCAAACAAGACGATGCCATTGCTGATCAGGATCGTCGCCCCGTGACCCACCGAGGGGGCCGAGAGTGTTTCCCCCCAAAGCGTACCCCCAAGAAAGCACAGTATGGCGGTGGAGTAGAGAAGGAAGGTTCGCTGGGAGAGCGCCAGCAACAGATCATTGAGAAACATCACCCCCAGGGCCGCAGCAACAAATGGCAGCAGACCCGCAACACTCAGAACCTGCATCAAGCGCATAGACATCAGGGCGCAGATCCCAATCGCCGAATCGTAAGAACGATTTCACCTACGCGCAACCCAAACTTGCGCATCTGCGATTCATTGATCAAAAGATCCGGGCCAAGAAGATACATGCGATCATCAATTCTCAGATCAATACTGCGATCGCCATAGGGCACGCGGAGCACGTAGTCGAGGAACATCGCGTTGCCAGCGACACTCGCAACCCCCTCTCCCACCACGTCCCCAGCGGTCGCTATAAACTGCCCATCCGCTGCGGGGGTCAGAGTCCAAACCCGTCGACTCTCTTCGCCGTCATCAAATACAAAGTCTTCCTCAAGCGTCCCAACACCGTCGCGCCAGTAGGCGTTGATATCCGCGGTGAAACGGCGAACAACCATCCCACTACGATCTTTGAGCAGCCCACTCGCCAAGAGAGGACCATTGAAAAAAACCTGAGGATCAAACACCGGTTGCTTGTCGGCGTAATCATCCACGGAAATACTACTGCAGGCGCTGAGCGCGCAAAGCAGAGTGAACACCAGTAGGAGTCTGTAGGACATCATGCGCTAGCTTTAGTAGTGGAAGTGAATCGGTTACGCTTAAAAACCGTGCCAAGATCAGTTTTGCCAAATGAGGGGCAAAAAAAACCCGGCCAAACGACCGGGTTTAAAACATGCGCATCTAGCGAACAGATGGTGTGCACCGCAACCATTGAAACTTAGCTATCTTACGGCCCTAGGTTCACGGTGGATCACCGGGAACCTAAAAAATTAAAGAGACACAGTACGGCTGACGGCCTGCGCAGCATAAGCACAGCTTCCGCTATTGCTATAGGATTCCAAGCGACGATTAGCGATAGCAGAATCACCCGACGTCACGCCAAACAATAACCCGTCAATATAACCCAACGCTTTCGCGTAGATAACATCAACCTGAGCATCCGGCAGGCCACCCACGACGTCGTCGAAGCGATCGTTGAACTGGTCTTCATTGAGGTAGCCCAGAGCATCGTCAGCTAGTACGCAGCCCAGTTGCGCTGCCGCATCCAGCTCGACAGAGCTTAGGGTAAGCGCTTGCGTAGGCACGCTCAGTGTCGCTGTAAGCGACATCAGTACACACAAATTGCGAAACATCATGGCCGCAACCTTCATTAGTTCGATGAACGGCACAATAGCGATGAAATATGACAGTTATGTGTCAGCAAAATGACAAATTTGTGTCATAAATTGTGACTAGGTCATCCCCTCATTCATGCTTTGCCTGGCCGCGACCCCGCAACACTAGCTATATAG
>NZ_JBLGBE010000052.1:0-23814 GCF_047617445.1 Congregibacter sp. | reverse complement strand
AAAGCGATTGAGCCACCACCAGCGCCCACTGTGCGCACATCCACGGAAGGCGCTCGCACCCGCACATCACCCACAATCGTCTCTCGTCGCACTCGCGCCCGTGCATCCTGAATCAAAGCAACGTCAGTAGACGTACCCCCCATATCAAAGGTCAGGATGTCGCGAAATCCCGCACGTTCGCAGAAGTAAATCGCTCCAGCTACGCCCCCCGCAGGCCCGCTCATCAGCAAGTTCACCGGTGAAGCAGCCGCGGCACGAGCCGACGCCAAACCGCCATCGGAACGCAATATAGATAACTGTGCACCATCGCCAAGACGCTCCTCGAGTGCCTCCTGTAGATTGTTCACGTAGCGAGCCACCTCAGGACGCACATAGGAGTTGACGACAGTAGTTTCGGTACGCTCGTACTCCTGCATCTCTGGTACAACATCGCTGGAGACAGATATGGGCGTATCCCCGAAAATCTCTGCGGCAATAGCGGCAACCTGCCGCTCGTGCTCAGGGTTAATGTAAGAGTTGATAAGACAAATAGTCAGCGCCTCTACCTCACCCGTGTCGTGTAAGACTTGCAGGTCTCGCCGAAGCGCGGCCTCATCCACCGGCAGGACTATTTCGCCATCAGCCCCGATGCGCTCTGTAGCGCCAATAGTTAACTCTAAGGGCGCTAGCAGGGGGCTTTTTATAAAGCTCACCCAGCCACCCAGGCCTCCAGGACAGTAAGAGCGAGCAACCTGCAAGGTGTCTTCAAAACCCGCGGTAGTCACGAGTCCTACGCGAGCGCCTCGACCTGTAAGCACTGCGTTGGTGGCCACCGTAGTTCCGTGCATGACCAGCTCGATATCCCCGGGATTTACACCGGACTCCTCGCAGATTCGCGCGATACCGTTCAACACACCAATGGATGAATCCTCGGGCGTGGATGGAACCTTGGCCGTAAAGGTCTCACCGTTCTCTTCATTGAGAAGCAGGAAATCTGTGAACGTACCACCGACGTCTACACCTAGTCTGTAACTCATCCCTTGTCCTTCTGCTGTGTCAGGGCGCCGTTATCAATCAACGCCAAAAAGTTGTTCTTAAGCCGCGTTACGACTCAGCCAGTAATGCGCTCTTCCGCCCTGAGGCTGGCCGAGCATCTCACTAATCAAATCAACGACATTGAGTAAGGCCGGCATATCCACACCCGTCGCACATCCCATTTGCTCGCAGAGCATCACGACATCTTCGGTCGCCACATTACCTTTTGCTCCCGGCGCAAAGGGGCAGCCACCCAGCCCACCAATGGACGAATCAAAACGCCGTATGTCGCTCTCAAGGGCAGCATAGATATTCGCTAAGCCCAGTGCTCGAGTATCGTGAAAATGGCAGGCAAGTTTTGCGGCACCGTGCTCGTCACCCAAAGCCGTCATTAAATGCTTTACCTGCGAGGGATTCGCGGCGCCAATAGTGTCCGCAATCACCAACTCAGAAGCACCGTTGTCGATCAGCTGCGCCGCAAGTGCGCGAACGTAGCCGGGATCTACCAATCCCTCGAACGGGCATTCAAACGCAACCGCAAGGTAAGCCAGGACCCGTACGCCTTCGGCCCTGCCCCGCTCGATAACGGCCCTAGCCACCTGCATAGTTTCATCCATACTTAAGTTGATGTTCTTCTGGTTCATGGTTTCCGTCGCAGAAACTACGACAGCAACCGTATCCACGCCGGCATCGCAGGCAAGCTCATAGCCTTTCATATTCGGAACGAGCGCACTGAGCTGCGTGCCTGCGCGCTGCCCCAGCCGGCGCGCAAGATCGCCGGTGCCGGCCATCTGTGGAACCGCCTTAGGCGAGACAAAGCTACCCATTTCTATATGTTTAAGGCCCGCCACCAAGAGTGCTTCGACAAAGGCAAAGCGCTGCTCAAGACTAAGTTCAACATCCTGGCTTTGCAGGCCGTCTCGAGGACCCACTTCATTGATAATGACTCTGTCTGTCACACCAACGTCGCTCATGCCACGGCTCCCGTATCTCTAAGGTTCGCGAGCTGACTATCACTGTAGCCCAGTAAATCGCGAAGCACTGTCTCGGTGTGCTGACCAAGTAGCGGCGCCGGAGAAAAGCTTTCCTCATCGGTACGAGACAGTTTGATGGGGTTACCCGGACCCCGCGTACTGCCGCCCTCGGGATGACTGAGCTCCACTACCATATTGCGTGACAGCACTTGCTCATCCGACAGCGCCTCATCGAGCTGATTAACCTTAGCGCAGGGAATCCGTTTTTCGGTCAGTAGAGTCAGCCAGTGCTCAGAATTCTCTGCGCGAAGTATTTCCCCTAGACGTCGATCAATAAACTCTTTGTCTGCCAGTCTCGCCGGCTGGGTACGATATTTTTCGTCTCGAAACGCCGGCTCATCAATAACCTCTAACAGATTATCCCAAAAGCTATCGAAGATAACGGCAATGATGATGTGACCATCGGCGGTGGGATAGCTGTTGTAGGGGACGTGCACAAAGTGACTGTTTCCGATGGGATGGGGAACATCACCAGACAGAAAGTGCATGGTCGCCATGTAGTTAAGCATTGAGATCTGGCAATCCAGCATGGAGATGTCGACGTGTTGACCCAGACCGCTTTGCTCGCGCTCGTACAGCGCCGCAAGCACCCCCATCACACCGAACATTCCGCCCCCAAGGTCACCAATCGGAATACCGGATCTTGTAGGCTGCTGCGCGTCGTGCCCGGTGAGGGACATACCACCACCGATTGCCTGTACGACCTGATCAAACGCGGGGCGCTGATAATTGGGACCAGCCGAACCAAATCCCGAAATAGAACAGGTGATAATCTTTGAGTTGATCTTATTGAGATGCTCGAAGTCGATACCCAGTTTTCGCGTAACACCGGCACTAAAGTTTTCGATGACAATATCGCTATTGCGAACCAGGTCGTAGAACACTTCCAGCCCGGCCTGACTCTTGAGATCTACAGCGACACTCTGCTTGTTGCGATTCAGTGTTATAAAGTAGGCGCCCTGGCCCTTCAGCGAATTCCTGGGGTCGTTGGCAAGTAGCTTGCGCGTGCCCTCTCCCTTGAGAGGCTCAACCTTGATGGTCTCGGCACCGAGGTCGGCGAGGATCATCGCGCCGTAGGGCCCGGAGAGCATGTGGGTGAGATCGAGGACTCTCACTCCGCGAAGGGGTTTTGCCATGCGGTCACTCCTTAATATTGCACTGATGCCCGCAAGTTCGACAGCAACCTCGTTACCTGTTGCTCTACGAGTCCTCACGACACATTCAAATACGAAGCCCCAAACGCGGCGACCCCCAGATTGCTGCCTGAAAGCACCGCAAGAATCAGTCCAAGAATGGCAAAAATACCGTCATTACAGTTTTTTACTTTATTATCAATACATTAGAAATTTCGGCGGCTTATTGTTCAGGCGCTATTGTTGGCTCTATGGAGCACATATTATTCTTTATTGAAATAATATTTCATTATGAATAAAAAATCCATAACGAGCCCGTCGGGACAGATGCGATAAACCGAAGCGGTGCAACGACCAACAGCGTTGCCTGCACCGGCTTATCACAAGATACTGCAAGCGATAACTACGCAACCACAAGATCAGGGGAATTAAATGAGGGCAAAACTGCTGAAGTTAAGCGGTCCCGTACTGGTACTGAGCGTCGCCGTGGGAGCGGTGCTGCTCCTCAAGGCCACGGCGCCGGAACCGCAAACGGACGAAGCCCCGCCGCGCCCCGTCACCGTCTATACCCATCTCGCCGAGAGCAGTGACGCGGTACTGGACGTACACACCCAAGGTGAAGTGCGAGCGCGAACAATGATCAACCTTACGGCGCAGGTCAGCGGTCGCGTCATATCCGTGTCCCCGGAGTATATTGAGGGCGGGCGCTTCAGCCCAGACACAATCCTTTTGGAAATTGATGATGGCGACTATCGTCTGGCGCTGCGTGAAGCGGAGGCGGCTGTCGCTGCGGCAGAGCTCTCTGTTGAGCAGGCCCTGGCAGACGCCGACGTAGCCCGCAAGCAATTGCGCGACGTACCCAATGCCTCAGGCCTCTCGCTAAAGAAACCTCAGATTGCCGAAGCCAAAGCGCGTCGCGAAGCAGCGCTGGCGTCACTGGAGCTTGCCAAACTCAACCTTGAGCGCACCCACGTCAGACTACCCTTTGAAGGCCGGGTCACCCAAACTGATGTCCATATTGGCGAAGTGATCAACATCGGCTCTGCGCTGGCAGCCGTTTTTTCCACCGATCGCGTCCAGGTTCGATTACCACTAAACAACCGACAACTTTCTGCATTGGGGCTTCCTATCGGCTATGCCGCAGAGGCTGGTGCAGCGCCTATGGTCAACTTCACCGCTGACGTGGCTGGCACAACACAACATTGGACAGGACAGCTCGTGCGTATCGACGCTGCCGTGGACCCGAGCACCCGCTTGATTTATGCCACCGCTGAAGTCGAGGACCCCTATGGTGCAGGCCGATCTGAGCAGGGCATGCCCCTGGCGGTAGGACTGTTTGTAGAGGCTGAGATCACCGGCCGGCGTCTGGAGGATACGGTAAAAATTCCAAGCAAAGGTCTGCGCCCGGGCAACCAGTTGTTTGTTGTGGACTCCAGTGGATTGCTGGACATCCGCATCGCTAAAGTTGCCCACGCCACAGCGGAACACGCCATCATTAGCGAGGGCTTGCGCCCGGGAGAGCGGCTCATCGTGTCGGCTTTACGCAACCCCATTTCCGGCATGGCACTTTCCACCATTGATGAACGCCAATTCGCCGCGCGGGAATACTGATCATGGAGCGTCTTATTTCCTGGTGGGTACACAACCCTGTCGCGTCCAACCTTCTAATGGTGGGCATAGTGCTGGCTGGCATCATGGGTTTCATCACTATGGAGCGCGAGGCCTTTCCACAGGTTAAGCCCTATCAGGCAAACATCGAGGTTATCTGGCCCGGTGCCGCGCCCCAGGAGGTCGAAGAACAGATCATCTCGCGCATTGAGGATCGACTGAAGGATCTCGATCAGATCAATCACATTTATTCCACTGCTGTGGAAGGCATGGCTGAAATAACTGTCTCTACCTTCCCCGGCGTTGATATCAATGGCTTTCTCAATGACGTAAAGAATGCCGTGGACTCGGTTACCTCCCTCCCCCGTGATATCGAAAACCCTCGGGTACGCCGGAGCCAGTTCAAACAAGAGATGCTTCGCGTGGCAGTGCACGGCGATGTGAGCGAACGAGCACTCACGCGCCTCTCCGAAGACTTGCGTCGGGAAGTCGCCACCCTGCCCTGGGTGTCCACCATCGAGTTGTTCGGCACCCGTCGCGAGGAAGTGACAGTAGAACTATCTGAAGCCTCCATGCGGCAATACGCACTGTCCTTCGCCGAAGTGGCCGAGGCCATTCGCGGCAGCTCTATCAATCTCTCGTCGGGGCAAGTACGCACAGCAACAGGCGACGTGCAGATTCGCGCCCGCAATCTTGCCGATACCGAACAGGACTTCTCACAAATCATCATTCGACAGAGTGCCGACGGCGGTATCATTCGGGTTGGCGATGTTGCCCACGTCGTAGATGGCTTTGAGGACAATGAAATCCTCGCAACCATGAACGGCCAGTCCGCAGTTCTGCTTCAGGTGCAAAGCACTGACAACATGCAGGTGGTAAAGGCCAGCGAAGCGGTGCGCGCGTGGATGGACGACCGTCGCCCCAGCCTGCCCGAAGGCATTGAGCTGTCCATGTGGTTTGATACCGCTGACATCTACAGTGAGCGCATGGAACTCATTGGCAAGTCATCCTATCTGGGCCTCGGTCTGGTATTTCTCGTTCTGATTCTATCGCTTCGACCCCGGGTCGCGCTGTGGGTCACTGCCGGTATCGGCGTCGCCTTCGTCGGCACATTCGCCATCCTTCCGGTGAACGATGTATCGCTGAATATCATGTCGACCTTCGCGTTTTTACTGGTGCTCGGCATCGTCGTTGACGACGCGATTGTTGTCGGCGAAAGCATCCATCATCACGCGCACGAAATGGGTGGTGGCAGTGCCGCGGCAGTGCAGGGAGCCTATGCGGTTTCTCGCCCCGTGATTTTTGCCGTACTCACTACAATGATTGCCTTCGCGCCCTGGCTCTTTGTTTCCGGGGAGGCAGCGCAGGTCACCCGCCAGCTTTCGATCGTTATCACTGCGGCGCTGACCATCTCGCTCATTGAGGCCTTCCTGATCCTACCGTCTCACCTACGTAATCTATCCCATCGAACGAACCTCAAGGGTTTAGCCCTGCGCCAGCAGCGCATCGAGCACAGCATCACGGGGTTTGCACGACGCATTTACCAACCCATTTTGCGCTGGTCTATTGAGCGTCGCTACCTCACGACCAGCGCTTTCATCGGTGCCTTCATGATCGCTATTGGCTTGTTTAGCACGGGATGGGTGAAGTTCTATTTCATGCCACAGGTTGAGAGCCCGCAGATTGTGGTCGATGTAAAACTTCCGCCCGGAACCTCCTATGAGCGTGCACTTAGCGTCCTCGACCAACTGCAGGCGGCAGAACGCACTCTTGTCGAGGAAGTAGAGGCCAACGCGCGTGCAACCGGCGAAGGCACCGGCAAACTCATTGAAGGTTGGTACACCCGGTCCCGCAGGGATAGCGTGATTGCGATCGTAAAACTGGCACCAGCGGAGGTTCGGGATCTATCTGCTCGAGAGACCGCGGAACGCCTGCGCACACTGGTGGGCGACATTCCCGACGCCGACGAGATTCAGGTGAATTACACCCTCAACGACAATGGCGCTGATATCACCTACCTACTGAGGCATCGTGATGGCGACGCGCTTACCGCCGCATCCAAGGAGTTACAGGCAAAAATCAGTAGCTACAATGGCGTGCTTGACGTGCGGGACAGCCAGCAGGGGGAGACCGACGAGATTGTTTTGAGCCTCAAGCCGGGTGCCGAGACTCTCGGTATTCGACTTGCGGATGTTTCTCGTCAAGTGCGCCAAGCGTACTTTGGAGAAGAGGTTCAACGCCTCCCCCGAGCAAATGGTGACGTAAAAGTCATGGTGCGTTATCCCACAGAAGCGCGACGCACGCTGTCTAGCCTGAGCAACTTTCGAGTACGCACCTCGGACGGCCGGGAAGTCCCTCTATTCGCCATTGCAGATGTTGAACTCCAGGGCGGGGTACAGCGTATTCAGCGCCGGGATGGCAACCGCGTTGTCTATGTGAGGGCCGACCTTGAACAAGACCTTATCAGCGACATCAAACGCGACATCGATGAGACCTATCTTGACGAGCTACAAGCACGGCACCCCGGACTCGTAATCCTCAAGGGAGGCGCTCAGGAAGAAGAAGATCAGTTTATTAACGAGATCGCCTCACTCTATGCTATCGCTTTGTTTGCGATGTATGCACTCATCGCGATTGCGTTTCGATCCTACTGGCTCCCCTTGTTAATCATGACTGCGATTCCGTTTGGCTTTATGGGTGCCATCTTCGGGCACCTGATTTTTGCTACACCACTGGCCCTGTTCTCATACTTTGGTATCGGTGCTGCTGCAGGAGTCGTCGTCAATGACAACCTTGTACTAGTGGACTACATCGGACGACTCCGCGACCAGGGAAAGAGCACCTTCGAAGCCATATTAGATGCCGGCGTGAATCGCTTTAGACCGATATTACTCACCACGGTAACCACCTTTGTGGGCCTGATCCCCATCATGGCGGAGCGCAGCACTAACGCGCAGTTTCTTAAGCCGGCGGTACTGTCGCTCTCATTCGGTGTGCTCTTTGCTCTGTTCGTAACGCTGTTACTGGTGCCCTGTCTCTATCTGATCGGAGAAGATGTGGCAAAAGCGATGGGCATAGCTCGCCAGCGGTTTTGGCCTGGGGGAGATGTCAAGGTAGAACCAGAGACCGTGAGCTAATCACGGCACAAGGGTTAAAGAACAAAAAGAGCCGCGTTAAAACGCGGCTTTTTTTGCTCACTCGAACTTCAGATACCTATCCGTGAGTTTATCAATTGACCAGGAGTCCGGGCGCTGGCTCGGCGGATACTTCTCGAAGGTCATGAGAAACTGCTGCATCACTGCACCGCCCATATACATTTGAGCCGCTTTATCTAAATACCAGTCCCAATAAGTATTGGAATTGTGATCCGCGCGCTCATAGGGATCTCGACGAAGATGGAAGAGCTTCGGAAGTCTCAGCGTTACAAAGGGCTCTGTCCAGAGCGCCAGGGTCTTAGCCCGATTTTCGGCATACACTGATTTCCAATCGCCAAAACGCACCGCGACGGGCGCTCCGATATCATTAATGTATACGAAACTCTTCCGCGGACCTTGCTCGACCTCTCCCGTTAGATAGGGCAAAAAGTTGTACCCATCCAAGTGAAGTTTTGCAGTCTTACTGCCTACTCTTGTGCCCTTTAGAAGCTCTGCTTTCAGCTCAGTCTCGCCTGCCGCGGCAGCCAGAGTCGGCATCCAGTCCAAATGCGACATTATTTCCGTCGATACCTGTCCTGGCGGTATTACTGTGGGCCAACGAACCATCGCCGGGACTCGGTAAGCCCCCTCCCAGTTGGAGTTCTTCTCGCTCCGAAAGGGCGTAATGCCAGCGTCAGGCCAGGTGTTGTAGTGCACACCATTATCCGTGGAGTAAATAACGATAGTGTCTTCTGCAATATCGAGGCTGTCGAGTTGATCCAGCAGCGAACCCACAAGCTCGTCATGCGCGACCATCACGTCATTGTAGACGCCCTGCCCGGACTTCCCCTTGTGCTTGTCGGCACGATGCGTTCTAAAGTGCATGCCCGTGGTATTCACCCAAACGAAAAATGGCTTGTCCTCAGCAACGCTGCGGTCAATAAAAACGCGCGCTGCGTCGGCAAACTCCTCGTCAGCCGTTTCCATACGCTTGCGGGTGAGCGGCCCTGTATCTTCGATACGACCATCGGCATAGGAGCGAATAACGCCTCGGGGACTGAAGCGCTGCTGAAACCACGCCTCTTCGGGGTAGTCCTCGTCTTCTGGCTCTTCCTCCGCATTCAAGTGATAGAGATTGCCAAAAAATTCGTCAAAGCCATGATTCGTCGGCAGAAATTCATCCTTGTCACCCAAGTGATTTTTTCCGAACTGCCCAGTCGCGTAACCCTTGGTCTTCAGCACCTCAGCAATGGTGATATCGCGATCCTGCAGTCCCAACGTGGCGCCGGGCTGCCCAACCTTGGACAGCCCCGTGCGCAACGGTGACTGACCAGTGATAAAGCTTGAGCGTCCCGCGGTGCAGCTTTGGTCTCCGTAGTAGTCAGTAAAACGAATACCCTCATCGGCGATTCGATCAATATTGGGAGTGCGGTATCCCATGATCCCATCACCGTAGGCACTGATATTGGTAATACCGATGTCGTCGCCCCAGATGACGAGAATATTCGGTTGATCCGCTGCCTGACCGGCGCCCGTAAAAACCATTAGGGCAGCGGCTCCCAGTAAAACTCGAATTCGCGCGACACTGTACACAGCACTCTCCTTTCTTATTAAATTTTCGTGGAATGTTCTAAACAGCTATTCGGTGTTTGCCGAATTCGTTAAATACTTACTGCTGCTGTGCCTGAAATTGGGTCAGTTGTTCGGGGCTCGCTTCCTTTTGATGGCGCGCCTTCCATTCGGTATAAGGCATACCATAAACACGCTCTCGCGCAACTTCATAGTCAACGCTAACACCCTTCTCTTTCGCTGCCGTCACGTACCACTTGGATAAACAGTTACGACAAAAACCTGCAAGATTCATCAGGTCAATATTCTGCGCCTGCTTGTTGGCATCCAAATGCTCCAAGAGACGTCGAAACACCGCCGCCTCGATATCTGCACGAACGCCCTCCGGGGCGAGGTCTAAATGCTCATCAATACTACTCAATGCTGCTCTCCTACCGTACGTTGTTGATCAAAAACGAGCTTCACCCTATCGCCCCCCAGCTCCCGACGCAATTCCTCCAGCAATTCTTCACTCGGTGAGACACGCCATTGCTGCCCCAGTAACAACGACGCACTCTGGCGCCCCTGGTGATAGCGCAAACGCACGGGGCATTGCCCAGGCGCGGTGGAGAGAAGCTCTCGAAGAAACTCGCGGAAACGGTCATTTACCTCCGCTGCATCTACATGAATTGTCAGGCCAGAAGCCAATCGCGCTCGCTCATCTGCCAGGCTATGCAAAGCCGACACGCGCATCACGGTCGCGCCGCTCCGATCATCTTGAGAGAGACGCCCCTCGGCTATCACAATCTGATCTTTAACCAACAGTTCACGGTATTGCTGATACACCTCGGAATAAGCCGTTGCCTCCAATCGCGCACTACGATCATCCAATACAAAGACGGCCATTGAGCCGCGCGCACTCTTCATGGCCCGCATACTCAGGATAAGTCCTGCCACACGGCAGTTACCTCGATTGTCGGGACGCAGATCGGCGAGACGCTGGGGCACAAAGCGTCGTATCTCGTCTTCACAGCTATCTATGGGATGCCCCGTGACATACAGACCCAGCGTATCCCGCTCCCCCTGAAGTCGCTCGCGATCGGTCCAGGGCCGAATGTGCCGTAGCTCCGCGTACGGGTCTCCCTGTTCCCGGCTCGCCTGGACAGTTTCGCCAAAGAGGTCAACCATACCTGCATCGCGGTTAGCGGCATTCTGCTCGGCAGCGCGCAGTGCATCATCGATACCACCGAGGAGTATCCAACGATCCGTACCCAGAGAATCAAACGCGCCGCTACGTACCAAAGCCTCCAGCGCCTTCCGATTGAGTTTTCTTGAGTCCGTTCTAGCGCAAAAATCAAACAGGTCATGGAAGGGTCCGTGCTCCTCACGACTCTCAAGGAGACCCGAGACCGGCCCTTCACCCAGCCCCTTGATAGCCCCGAGGCCATAGACGATTTCACCCGCCTCACTCACGGTGAACATATAGCGCCCCTCATTTACATCGGGGAGACGCACGCTCAATCCCATGCGCCGACACTCTTCAATGAACACGACAATCTTGTCGGTATTATCAAGCTCCGAACTCATAACCGCCGACATAAACGCAGCGGGATAATGGCTCTTTAACCAAGCGGTCTGATATGACACCAATGCATAGGCGGCCGAGTGCGATTTGTTAAAGCCGTAACCGGCAAATTTTTCCACCAGATCAAATAGCTTGGTAGCAAGATCAGCATCGACTCCTTTATCCGCAGCACCTGCTGCAAAAACAGAACGCTGCTTGGCCATTTCCTCGGCGTTCTTTTTACCCATGGCGCGACGCAAAAGGTCCGCACCGCCCAAGGTATATCCCGCCAGAATCTGCGCAATCTGCATCACCTGTTCTTGATACAGAATGATGCCGTAGGTGGGCTCCAAGACCGGCTTCAACAATTCATGCTGATAATCCGCATCAGGAAACGATACTTTTTCGCGACCGTGTTTTCGATCAATAAAATTGTCGACCATTCCAGATTGCAAAGGACCCGGTCTGTAGAGTGCAACAAGGGCAATAATGTCTTCAAAGGAGTCTGGGCGAAGTCGCGCGATCAACTCTTTCATCCCCCGGGATTCGAGCTGGAATACCGCGGTTGTCTCCGCCGAACGCAATAGTTCGAAGGAGGCATAATCATCCAGGGGAATCTGACTGATATCCACGGGCGGCTCATCCCGACTCGCCCGAATCTCGTTAATCATCTTCTGTGCCCAGTCGATGATTGTAAGTGTGCGCAGACCCAGGAAATCAAACTTAACAAGACCTGCGTCTTCCACATCGTTCTTATCAAACTGCGTGACAAGTCCTGCGCCTTCGCCATCACAGTACAGCGCAGAAAAGTCCGTAAGCTCCGACGGTGCAATAACAACACCACCGGCATGCTTTCCGACATTACGGGTTATGCCTTCGAGCTGAACGGCCATATCCCAAATTTCCTGGGCTTCACCATCGTCGCGAAGAAATTGCTGGAGGCTCTCTTCTTGCTCAATCGCCTTCTGTAATGTCATCCCCACTTCAAAGGGAATCATTTTCGACAGCCTGTCTCCGAGACCATAGGACTTACCTTGCACCCGCGCGACATCGCGAACCACCGCCTTGGCGGCCAAGGTACCAAAGGTAATAATCTGGGAAACAGCCTCGCGACCGTAGCGCTCGGCAACGTAATCGATCACCTCGTCTCGCCGTTCCATACAAAAATCGACATCAAAGTCAGGCATGGAAACCCGTTCAGGGTTCAGAAAGCGCTCAAACAGCAGTTCATATTCCATGGGGTCGAGATCGGTAATCGACATCGAGTAGGCCACGAGAGAACCTGCACCGGACCCTCGTCCGGGACCCACGGGAATACCGCGCTCCTTGGCCCAGCGAATAAAGTCCATAACGATGAGGAAGTAGCCGGGAAAGCCCATGGAAACAATCGTGTCCAGCTCGAAGTCCAGACGCGCTCGATACTCCTTTTCAAGCTGCTGCGAATTCTCACGATTGTGAATCTGCAGTGACAGCAAACGCTCATCCAAGCCTTGATGCGCACTTTCACGAAAAAACGTGTCCATGGTCATGCCTTCAGGAACGGGATACTCCGGCAGACACACTCGTCCAAGCTCCATTTCCATAGAGCAGCGTCTCGCGATGGCGACGGTGTTCTCCAGGGCCTCCGGTATATCTTCAAACAGTTCCTGCATCTCTTTCGTAGAACGAAGGTATTGCTCTTCGCTGTAACGACGCTGCCGACGGGGATCATCAAGTACGCGACTTTCCGCGATGCATACCCTTGCCTCATGAGCCTCGAACTCGCTCGCCGCGATAAAACGCACGTCGTTGGTTGCAACAACCGGACACCCGTACTGTGCTGCTAGATCCAGGGCCGCATGCACGTGCTCCTCGTCACCCACACGCCCCGTACGGTGTAACTCCAGATAAAAACGCCCAGGGAAGACGGCGAGGCAGCGCTCGATGCGCTGTCGTGCGAGATCAGGCTTTTCGTTCACTAGCGCCTGACCTACCTCACCGGCCGCGCCGCAAGACAGTGCTAGAAGGCCATCACCCGCCTCTCTCAACCATTCCCAGAGTACTCGCGGCCCATCATGCGTCTGCCCCTCACGATAGGCCCGAGACAGCAGCCGTGTGAGATTTAGATAACCTGTGGGATTCATCACGAGCAAACAAAGTGGATGTGCGTCGTCGTCCTTCAAGGTATCGGTCACCCAGACATCAGCACCAAAAATGGGTTTTACACCGGCGTTTACCGCGGCTTTGTGAAACTTGATCAGACCGTAAAAATTGCAGACGTCGGTGACAGCAACAGCCGGCATCTCCAGCTCTGCAACACGAGCTGCTAGATCCTTAATTCGAACAAGGCCGTCCTTTAGCGAATACTCGCTATGGACACGTAGATGGACAAACTCCGACAAGCGTTAATCTCCTCTGATCACGGCGCGCACCGGCGCGAAGCTGCGACGGTGTAAAGGGCTCACACCATGTTCTTGTAGTGCAGCAAGGTGTGCAGCCGTGGGATAACCTTTATGGGCATTAAAGCCGTACATGGGCCACTGTTCGTGCTGCTCACACATGTAGCGATCTCTAGCCACTTTGGCAACTATAGATGCGGCTGCTATCTGCGGGACTCGCGAATCGCCTTTTATCACAGCAATGCTGGGGTAGCTCCAACGAGGCAGCTGCCTACCATCCACCAAAACCAGGTCCGGTGTCATTCCAAGGGCATCCACCGCACGCCACATCGCGAGCAAGCTGGCCTCCAGAATATTAATATCATCAATCTCCTGAGCTGTAGCACGCCCCAAGGCGACACCCCGGGCGCGCAGATACAGCTGCTCGGACAAGACTTCGCGACGCTTAGCAGTCAGCTTTTTGGAATCGGCCAGGCCTTCTATGTGATCACTGCTATCCAATACCGCCGCAGCGGCCACGACATCACCTGCCAGGGGGCCGCGACCAACTTCATCCACACCTACGATACAAGCATCGGCGGGCAGTTTTGCAATTTCGGCCTCCCAATCACTCAGTGGCATCAGACCGGCTCTCGTGGCTCAAGTAACGCGCCTAGCGCCTCGCCTGCAGCGGAGTCAAAATCGCGCTCCAAAGCCCGCAGAGACGGCTGCAGCTGAGTCACCTGCTCACTTCCGTGAGCCAACAGAATCTCCGCTTCCAGTGCAAGAGCCGCGGGGGACAAAGCATCCTGCAACAACTCAGGCACCACCGATCTGCCAGCAAGAATATTGGGCAAACCGACAAAAGGCGTCACCGCAAGCCGCGACATAAGTGCCCAGGATGTTTTGGCAACACGATAGGCAATAACCATGGGTCGTTGCAGGAGCATAGCTTCAAGCGTCGCGGTCCCCGACGCGAGGACCACGACGTCCGCCGCAATCATCGCGTCCCGGGAACGACCTTTCAGCAATCGCACTTCAGACTCTGCACCCGCTTCGCGCAACAGCTCGCGACACTGCTCAAGGCGCGCCTCGTTTGCGGCGGGCATAAGAAGCTGACGCCTCGGATCTCGGCTACGTAGCAAACGCCCGGCATCAATCAGACAACGCGCCAATTGCCCCACTTCACTGCTGCGACTCCCCGGCAGCAGCGCCACCACAACTGCATCGGCCGCGATTCCCAAATCGCGGCGCACAGAATCTCTCGTGGGAACATTCCTCAACTCAGCCACGAGAGGATGCCCGACAAAGGTCGTAGACAGCGGCACATCCTTGTATAGAGGTGGCTCAAAGGGAAACAAGCACAGCAGACTGTCCACCGACCGAGCGACGGTGTGCACGCGCCCCTGCCGCCAGGCCCACACCGTCGGGCTCACCAACTGTGCAGTGCGAAGCCCACCCTTACGCAGACGCCGCGCTAATCCAAGGTTAAAGTCCGGTGCATCAATGCCTAAAAAGAAGGCCGGAGGTGACTCGCTCCAGCGGGTAAACAGTTCACGACGAATACGCAGCAATTCTGGCAATCGCCCGAGAGGTTCAATCAAACCCATGACGGCGAGACGCTCCATGGGATAGAGGCTATTAAAACCCTCCGCCTGCATCGCCTCCCCGCCAACACCTTCAATCACAAACTCCTGGTCCGGAAACCGAGCGCGCAAAGATCGAATAAGTCGACTACCCAATAGATCGCCGGAGCTCTCTCCTGCGACCATGGCGATACGCAGGATATCGCCCGAGCATGTGCGTAAATCTGGGCTGGAACCGTTCAGGGCTTTAGCGGACGATACCGCGCTCGGAAGCGCGAATAGAGTCAATGAGAACTTTAACCTCTGGCGTGTCGCTCAACATTGTCTCAAGACGCTGTATTGCAATATCCAGGGTGAGGTTCTGGCGATAGAGGATTTTAAATGCACGGCGCAACTGACTCACGGCGGAGTCCGAAAATCCCCGTCGGCGCAAACCTTCTGTGTTGATGGTTTTTGCTTCCGCCGGCGACCCGGAAACCGTTACATAAGCAGGAACATCCTTGCCAATAGCGGTCTGCATTCCGCTGAAACTATGTTGGCCGATCCGACAGAATTGGTGTACCAGGGTATATCCGCTGAGAATAGCCCAATCGTCGACGCACACATGGCCCGCCAGGGCCACGTTGTTCACTAATATGGTGTGGTTACCAATCACACTATCATGGCCTATATGCGCATAGGCCATGATCAGATTGTCATTACCTATGATGGTCTCACCCCGGTCCTGAACGGTCCCGCGGTGAATGGTAACGCCTTCACGGATGGTGTTGCGTTCACCGATCGTCAGCCGGGTAGGCTCATCACGATACTTGAGGTCCGGCGTGGCCTCCCCCACCGATGCAAACTGGTAGATATGTGTGCCTGTGCCAATTTTGGTGGGTCCCTTGATGACAACATGGGACTCAATAATACAGCCCTGCTCGATCTCTACTCCGTCACCTATGTAGGTCCAGGGCCCAATGTGGGCCCCCTCGGCGACTTTCGCCCCAGGCTCAACGATAGCCTGTGGGTGGATCATGCGGGACGATCAGCGCAAAGAATCGTGGCGGAAGCGCAGCGCTGGCCATCGACTTCGGCTTGTACGGCAAATTTCCAGATGCCTCGCTTCTCGCCCATTATTTGAGCGTGAAGATAGACCCGGTCCCCGGGAACGCAGGGTCGCTTAAAGCGCAGTTTATCGGCGCCTACAAACATGTAGATCGACCCGTCCGCAGGGGTTTTTTGCATGGTTTTGAAACCAAGAATGCCCGCGGCCTGGGCCATAGCTTCTAATAACAGCACACCGGGAAAAACAGGGTTTCCCGGAAAGTGTCCGTCAAAAAAAAGCTCGTTAATGCTTAGATTTTTGTAAGCGACGATGGACTTGCCGGGCACAAGCTCTACAACGCGATCGACCAACAAAAAAGGGTATCGGTGAGGGAGGTGCTCTCGGATATCCGATATATCCATCAGACAGTCATTGTTCAAGTCCGTAGTACCTCTTGTTATTAATCGCTAGTCGTCGTCGCTGACCGCCTCACCCAGCGCATCCAACTTGGCCTCAAGTTTCACCAGACGCCGCTGCATGGCGTCAAGTTGACCAAAGCGAACGGCATTTTTACGCCATTGACGGGTCGCCTCTAGTGGCGTTCCCGATGAATAGTTGCCAGGTTCATCGACCTTTCTGGCCACTTTCGCCTGACCAGTAAAGTGCGCATTGTCGCAAATCTTGAGATGACCGGATACTCCGACCTGTCCGGCAAATGTACAATCTTCACCGATAACCGAGCTTCCAGCCATACCTACGCAGCCAGCAATAGCGGTGCGACGACCGATGACACAGTTGTGGGCGATGTGGACCTGATCGTCGATGATCACGTCATCTGCGATCACCGTATCGTCCAGAGCACCACGATCGATAGTCACACCAGCGCCAATATCAACACGGTCACCGATGCGAACGCTGCCTAATTGACTGATCTTTTCCCAGCCGTCGGTACGCCGGGCAAAGCCAAAACCATCGGCTCCGATGACACTATTGGCATGCACCACACAGTCATCGCCCAGAACAACCCCGTGGTACAACACAACGCCAGGCCACAGGCGACAATTGTCCCCCAGAGTGACACCACGACCGACATAAGCCCCGGGGCTTAATACAACGTGCTCACCCAGCACAGCGTCTGCCTCTACACAGGCGCCGGGCCCAATGCTGGCTGAAGCAGGCACCGTGACAGACGGATCAACAAATGCGCCGGGGTGAATACCTAAGGGCGGTGCTGGTAGAGTGTCGAAAAACGCTGAGATTTGCGCGTAAGCAAGATACGGGTCGGCTACGCAAAGAGCAGGTACCGGGCTCTGGGCTTGCCAATCAGGCTTAACAATGACACAGGCCGCCCGACAATCCTTCAACGCGTCCAGATAGCGGGACTCAGAAACAAATGCCAAGTCCCGAGACCCTGCACGGCCCAACGGCGCTATGCCATCGAGCTCAATCCCCACATCGTCGGAATCCGCCTCACATCCTAAATGTGCTGCCAATTCGCCGAGGGTCACCATGCTTAGAGTCTAGTTTGCCGCGGAGAGCTGGTTGAGCTTATCCGTGACCTTGGCGGTGATGCTATAGCCTGGGTCTGCGTGGATAACCGAAGTCCGCTGAAGCAGCAAGCCAATACCTTCCGTGGCAATAAGCTCACGGAGTACTTCCTGCACCATAGGTGACATTTCCTGCAACAAGGCCTGCCCGGTTGCCTGCTCGGCCTGCTGCAGTTTGCCGCTCACATGCTCCAGGTCGGCCTGCTTGCTGGCCAGCCGACGACGCGAGCTGTCCTGTTGCTCCTGACTCATCACAGCCGCATCTTTCTGAAACTCTCTCACAAGCTTGTCCAGCTCTTCCCGAAGCCGGTCAAACTCGTCTTTATCGGCCTTGTAACCTTCTTCGTTACGCACACCGTCAAGACGCTGCTGCGCCGCATCAGACTGCAAAATTGCCGCCTGGAGATCCACGACAGCAACCTTACCCTGAGCGAGTACACCCAGTGGGGTCATAGCAATACCGAGGGCAAGAATGGCTAGAAACTTCTTGGTCACAACAATTACTCCTTGGAGAAAAAAACTAGAAACTTTGTCCCAGAGTGAACTGGAATACTTCTTCACGATCGATTTCGGACGCGTTCAGAGGCTTAGCAATAGCAAAGGTGAGAGGACCAAAGCCACTCAACCACGTCACACCGATACCGGCAGAATAGCGCAGTTCTGCCGCATCGAAATCAAAACAATTGGGCTGATTAATACCGCATCGATTATTAAACACGTTGCCCACATCGATAAAGAATGCCGAGCGAACGCGGCTGCGATCCTTGAGGAAAGGCAGTGGGAACAGAAGCTCCGCGCTGCCCTCGACTAATACGTTACCGCCAAAAGGCGCTGCACGACGGTTTTGTTGGAACGTCTCGAATTCGATTTTCCCGGTCTCAGGGTTTAACTGGTAGCCGAACTCCCGACCATCGGGGCCACCCACTTCGGTGGGTGAGCCATTCTCATCAATCGCCGTGACGGGCTGATCGACGGAATAAATACTTGGAGGGGTACTTCGCGGTCCCAGCGTGTTGACCTCAAAACCTCTAACTGAGCCAAAGCCCCCGGCAAAAAAGTGCTCATAGAAAGGCAATTCGGTGGTTTTTCCGTAGCCATCCCCGTAGCCCAGCTCGGATCTGAAGTGCACAATCCAGTCATTCTTGATGGGGTAAAAGACTTCGCCGCGATAAGTCAGCTTATAAAACTCGAGATCCGACCCCGGCATGGACACTTCCAGAGCAACAGACTGCGCTGAGCCTCGCGTGGCCATCTGGCCTCGGTTGAGCGTCGAAGAGCTCCAGCTAGTGGTAATCGTCCAGTTCAGATAAGAATCACCGTTCTCGTCAAGAAAACCCAGTTCCGGCGGAATCGTCAGTGCACTGAGAGGCAGGTCTTCCAGCGGCTGGGTAACCTCTGGCGCAGCAAAGCTTCCGTCGGCCAGCTGGGTGCTTTCGTAGAAATTCTCAACGCCTTGCAAGAGTCGAGGACTTGCCTTGATCTCTTGCACCGCAAAGCGACCCGCAGTGATATCTGTTTTCGCCAAACCAAAACTGAAGCCCAAGCGAGCGGTCTCTTTAATGGGATACCCGAAGTTTATCGCACCGCCCCAGGTGTCTGTTGTATAGCTGGCGACGTTGACTTCAGCCAGATCAGTAGAGCGGAAGAAGATGTTGAAACCACGGCTCACACCGTCCTCGGTGTAGTAAGGATTGGTGTAGCTAAAGTTGTATAAGTCCTGAAACTGCGAAGACGACAAGTTAATGCCCACGCGTTTCCCTGTGCCTAGAAAATTGTTCTGCTGCAAATTGAGGCTCAGAATCAGGCCTGCTTGTTGCGCGAAACCAAGGCTCGCGCCGATGCTTCCTGAGGTTTGTTCTTCCACCGTAAATTCAACGTCAATGAGGTCGTCGTGTCCGGGTACTTCCGGTGTCTCTACCTCGGCTTGGCTAAAAAAGCCTAATCGCTGAAGTCGAACACGTGATTGCTCAATGGCAGAGGCAGAGGCAGGAGCGCTCTCCATTTGGCGCATCTCACGACGGAGCACGCTATCCGCCGTTCTCGTATTGCCTTTAAAGCTAATGCGTCGCACATAGGTGCGCTTCCCCGGATCCACGAAGAATTTAATCGCCACCGTATTATCTTCTTCGTTCATCTCTGGGATGCCGGTGACCTTGGCAAAGTTATAGCCCTCGTTCCCCAATCGGCGCGTCAGATATTCCTCGGTAGAGGTGACCAACACCTGTGAAAAAGTCTGCCCATCGCGCACGAGTACAAAGCGCCGCAAGTCCGACTCGGGCAGAACCAAATCCCCCGACAAATCGACTTCACTAACCGTAAACTTCTCTCCCTCGGTGACGTTGGCCGTGATGTAGACCTCTTCTTTACTTGGCGAGACCGATACCTGGGTAGAATCGATAGCGAACTGAAGGTAACCTCGATCCATGTAGTAGGACGTTAGCTTTTCCAAATCGCCCGTAAGTTTTTCCCGGGAATACTTATCATCGTTGGTAAAAAAGGATAGTAAGCCGGTGGTCTTGAGCTCGAAGAGCTCCTTGAGGTCTTCGTCACTGTAGACCTTGTTACCCACGACGTTCACGTGCTTGATCGCGGCGACGGTGCCTTCGTCTACATCAATGTTGATGGCAACCCTGTTCCGTGGTTCAGGGATCACTTCGGCGTCAATAGCAGCATCGTAACGCCCTTGGATGACATACTGCCGCTGAAGTTCGAGCTGCATCCCTTCCAGGGTAGAGCGCTGAAATACCTGACCCACAGACAGACCCGCACCCTTCAAACCGTCTAACAAGGCTTCGGTCTCAATAGCCTTGTTACCTCCAATGGTGATCTCACTGATACTGGGGCGCTCTGCAACCACGACCACTAAAACGCTACCGTCGCGACCAATACGAATATCGTCAAAGTTGCCGGTAGCAAAGAGTGAGCGCGCTGCACTGCGGATAGAGGCACTATTCGCGACATCGCCAACGCCAATAGGCATAGACGCAAACACCGAGCCCGCAGCAATGCGCTGAAGCCCCTCAACACGAATATCGGATACCACGAAACCCTGAGCTGACACTGGCTGGGGCGCACCGGCAGTAGCCTGGGCCGGCTCCTGTGCTGCAACGGCGCCAGACATAAGCGCAACAAACCAGCAAACGATAAAGGCCACCACTCGCCGACCACGGGCGCTGTCCGGCGTCTGGTGAGAGGAGGCGAATCTATCTCTAGCAGCCAAGACTTCCAAAGTTTTGTTAGTTACTTTCGTCAAAGTTATATCTGCCATGCGCCTCGACGCTCAGCTAATCTCCCTTGCGCATTAGGACAGGCGCGAAAAATCGTTATAAAGCGCGAACACCATGAGGCTGACGACTAGCAACAGCCCCACCTGGTAACCCACCATCTGTACACGCTCCGGCACCGGCTTACCCACCACGAGCTCAATGCTGTAGTACAGCAAATGGCCACCATCTAGCACAGGTATAGGCAGGAGATTCAGTACGCCGAGGCTGACGCTCAGCAGCGCAAGAAAACCGATGTAGGACTCCAGACCCGACTTGGCCGAAGCGGTCGCCACTTTAGCAATGGTGATGGGGCCACTCAAGTTTTTCGGCGAGATTAAGCCCTGAACCATCTTAATCATAGAGTTAGCCGTAAAACTCACCATTTCACCCGTGCGCTGCGCTCCTGCACCGAGTGCCTCGAGTGGGCCACGATGGAACTCCCGGCGCTGGCTTTCTGGCATTTCAGGTAAGGCAACGCCCACACCCACGCGACCTATGGCTTCACCCTCGGGCGTAGTGGACTCCTCAGGGGTAAGCATCAATTCGAGCTCACGGCCATCTCTTTGGAGTAGCACAGACATACGCTCACCAGGTCTGGAACGCACGTAATCAACCCAGTTTTCCCAAAGCTCCATGGGCACGCCATCGGTCGACAGGATTCTGTCGCCGGCTTTCAAGCCCGCTCGTTCCGCCGGGCTGTTTGGCACGATTTCATCCAACAAAGGGACAATAGGCGGCATAAACAGTGTAAGACCAAGACCCGCCAACAGCCTTGGCTCGTCGTCCCCTGCCAACCAGCGATTCAACTGCCCCTCAGACTCATAGACCACATCGGAGTCCGGGTAACGAACAGAAAAAAGAATAGAACCGCTGTCACCAATACGCTCAAGCAAGCGGAAAGACACGGCTTGCCAGGTCGGTGTTGCGCGGCCATCAATAGAGACAATTTCCTGCCCTGGCTCCAGTCCTGCCACTTCTGCGACAGATCCCGTCTCTACCGCACCGATTACCGGGGCATAGCCAGTCTCACCGGCCATAAACAAAGCCCAGTACGCGACAATCGCCAAGACAAAATTCGCCAAAGGACCGGCGGCAACCACCGCTATTCTCGACAAGACGGGCTTTCGATTAAACGCAAGATGCAACTCACCGGGGTCCACATTCCCTTCGCGCTCATCAAGCATCTTGACGTAGCCGCCCAGAGGAATGGCAGCAATGACATACTCAGTGTCTAGCGAATCTCGCCAGCGCAGCAACGGCTTGCCAAAGCCAATGGAAAAGCGCAGCACCTTCACACCGCAGCGACGGGCGACCCAAAAGTGCCCGAACTCGTGCACCCCAACAAGCACAGCAAGCGTCGCGAGAGTGATGCCTACGCTATACAGAATATCTATCAAACCTTAACTGCTCCTGCGCTTACCCTGATAGGGCTCGCTTCCTGCTGATGGCTTTTCAAAGCCGGTAGCTCTTAACATACTGATCGGCAAAAGCACGTGCCTGCCGATCCACTTCTTCGACCTCAGCGAGGCTCCGGGGTTCAATAAGCGGCAAACCGGCGAGGCTCGCCTCGATCACAGCTGCGATATCGACAAAACTAATCTGGCCTTCCAGAAAAGCGGCCACCGCTATTTCATTGGCCGCGTTACACACCGCCATGGCGCTACCGCCGTTAGCTATGCACTCCCTGGCAATACGCAAGCAGGGAAACAAGGCCATATCCGGAGGTTCAAAATCGAGTCGCGCCGCAGCCAATAGATCCAGCGCCTTAACACCACCGTCTATGCGCTCAGGCCAAGCCAGAGAGCAAGCGATCGGAGTCCGCATATCAGGCTCGCCGAGTTGCGCCAGTACCGACCCGTCGGCATAACGCACCAGCGAGTGGACAATACTCTGGGGATGCACCACTACTTCAACCTGGCTTTCGGGCAAACCAAACAGCCAACAAGCCTCCGCAAGTTCGAGGCCTTTATTCATCAAGCTCGCGGAATCCACAGAAATTTTGCGACCCATATCCCAGTTGGGATGTGCGCAGGCCTGCGCGGGAGTAACCTGCGCGAGAAACTCACGGCTTTTGCCGCGAAACGGTCCACCAGAAGCTGTAAGAATAAGCCCGGACACCCCTGCGAGCTGCGGACGGGCCCGGGAGTCTGCCGGCAGACACTGAAAAATAGCGTTGTGTTCGGAATCGACAGGTAGCAGTGTTGCGCCACCCTCTTCCACCGCGCGCATCAAAAGACTACCTGCTGTCACCAACGCCTCTTTATTCGCCAGCAGCAAACGCTTGCCAGCGCGCGCTGCCGCCATCGCCGAGGCCATACCAGCAGACCCGACGATCGCAGCCATCACGATATCCACATCGGGATGCGCTGCGATTTCTTCAAGCGTGGAGGTGCCTGCCAGCACTTCAGTATCCAGAGCAGTGTCAGACGCCACGCGCTTGGCGAGCCTCGCTGCTGCGACATCGTCAGTGAGGAGCACGTACCGAGGACGATACTGACGGCATTGCTCGAACACAATGTCCACTGAACCGCGAGCGGCGAGCGCGAAAATTTCGTATCGATCCGGGTGACGTGAAAGCACATCGAGCGTGTTAACGCCTACAGACCCACTGGAACCCAGTACGGCAACTCTCTGTATTGTCGAAGCACTGCTGACGGTCATCAAAAGCCGACCAT
The DNA here is from genome assembly GCF_047617445.1 of Congregibacter sp. Classification (GTDB taxonomy): domain Bacteria; phylum Pseudomonadota; class Gammaproteobacteria; order Pseudomonadales; family Halieaceae; genus Congregibacter. The sequence continues at coordinate 321 of NZ_JBLGBE010000052.1, read as the reverse complement.
GAGCAGACCCAGGGCAAAGGTCGGCGTAGCCGCACAGAGACTATCCAGGCGATCAAGAATCCCACCATGCCCGGGCAGCAGACTGCTTGAGTCTTTTACACCGCCGACACGCTTCACCATGCTCACGGTCAAATCGCCCAGCACGGAGGCGAATGCGGTTAGCAACGCCACCACTAAAATGGCTACGAGGCTAAGGTGGTCAAAGCGCCCCGGAAGCAGACTCCAAATCACGACGCTTAGAATCGCTACCGCCAACACGCCTCCCCAGAAGCCTTCCCAGGTTTTCCCCGGACTCACTTGCGGAGACAATGCATGTCGACC
>NZ_JBLGBE010000051.1:0-24069 GCF_047617445.1 Congregibacter sp. | reverse complement strand
TTATCTCTGGACGAAGACAAACTCGCTGTGCGATGTGTTGGCTATCACGATGACGGGTCTGGCTACCTTAAGAATTCATTGCTGGGACGCGACGAAGTGGCGACCATTGAGAATCAGGGGGGCAGAATTGGCGTACGCTATACGCCATCCGGCGAATTGGTGATCGACTACAAGCACCTTGTGCAGGGTGTTGAACAATTGGGGTTCGCCGAGGAAAGAGGCACGCAGCGAGACTTATTGGAGCAGGGAGGGCACCATGACACCTGAACGGCTAACCTGGAAGTTCTGCATGCATGCGCCGACTTTGGAATACGATCTTGGTCCCGCCACGCTGACGTCATTTACCGGTTATCTGCAGTTTGATATTGTGCGTCAAAATGACGTCTCTCTGCTGCTGATCAGGTACTTTACCGACGATGATTCCTTGACCCCAACGCAGGCGATAGCTGCGGTAGATCGTAGTCTGCGGCTTTTTATCAACGACAGTAACGACAACTACACTTTGAGCCAGGAGCTTCGACGAGTATCCGATCGGAGGAACGATCCGTGCTTACATCGGCTTGCTGATGCGTATTATGAGGATGGAGAAGAAAGTGTCACTGCAGGCGACTTTTTCTTTTCTAGCGACGGCGCTGTGTTCGGCACTGCCAACGTCAACGGCCAGCCTGCCGACTTCCTGCTTAAAGAAGATGGTATGACCGGCCTTCGACAGTATGCTGCTTTCACTGAATTGCCCTATGAAGTTATCGATAGCCCGGTCGCAACCATCGGCTATCGGCACTCGAATTTCAAAAGTAGCCTGCAACTCGATGCCCGCATCGGTGATGAACCCGATAATGACGGCAATGCGCCTCGGGGCCTCATCTCGGGCGATCCGTTCACCGAGAAATTCGACACGCTAACGTTAAGCGTTTCTCATGAGATTAACGAATCAATGCTGGCATATGCCCGGTCAGCGGAAGGCTTCCGCCTCGGCTTTGGCTCAGAAGTACCAGCACCGCTGAATCCTGGTTGCGATACCTTCCTGACGGATTTTCTTGCGGACAACGTTCGTGGCGGCTTTCTCGTAAATGCTCGAGTGCCTGGCGCCACCAGTGACACCTTGTGGGTTGCTGAGGCGAATGTTGAAGGTTCGTTTAACGAGGGCCGCGGAACGTTCGCAACCAGTGTGTTCTATGGAGACTGGGCTGATAGTCGGGTAAAAGTTGAAAGCGACGACATTACTGGTGCCTGTAACACCGGGTTCACCGCCAACGCTGCTTTTGCAACGAGTGGCAGGATAGAAGCCGGATTCCCATATAGGGTCACTGACCAGCCAAGACTCTCGGGCACCGGTTCGTGGCGTGATGCCACCGTCGATGATGATGATGAGCCTTTCCTTGGCGAATCTGCGGACGAACGATGCCCAGGCTCTCCCGATCCGCAACTTTCGATCACAGCTGGCTACGCGTGGGATCTTTTAAACGGTATGGGCGCGTTCGTGCGAGCAGATGCCCAATACATCGGTGAGATCCATAGTTCCTTCAAATTCGGCGATCCGCGTACTGCGTGCAGAAAGTACGCCCTTGCCAATCTTTGTGGCGGCGTTCTGACAGTCCCCTACGGGTTTACACTGTTCATGGACAACGCGACAGATAATCGAGCAGACGTGTTCTCGAACGGTATCGGCCATGAGTTTGTCGAACCATCTTGTTGCGCCCGAGAACGATAGGGGGTCAATTTCCGCGTTCGCTTCTAGACTTTCTCCAGATGGTAAGCCGGTAACGGCACGCCGGCCTTTTTTCCCCTGAGATTACGAATATGAGAATACACAAACGCCCGGCTATAGCGAGTATGGCATTCGCGATGGGCATTAGCCTCACCTTTTCAGCCGCGATCGCTGAAAGTACCGCTGCTGAGATCCGGCGCGACAAATTCGACCAAGCACTGCCGGCCATCATGCGCAAACACAAAGTCGACATGTGGATACATGTCACACGCGAGGCAATACCAGATAACTTCGCCAAGTATGAACTCGGTACCGAATCCGGCGTCGTCGTGTTTATCGACTCTGGCGAGGAACGGGTCGAGCGAATGGTCCTTGGACGCCGTTGGGGCAGCACACAGCGGCAACGCGACGCGCCTTTGACGAGCGTCGAAACGACAGGCGCCTATGACTACATTGCGCCTTCAGTCATGGTTAGAGAGATGCCCAGCACACCCATGACCGAACACGACTACCGCTTCAAGGGGCTCAGTGAGTTCGTCAACGCACACGACCCGAAAAAAATTGCCGTTAACTACATCGATGACTTGGGACCGTGGCCAACGGACCGGCGCACCAGCGATGGCATATCCCATACGGATTATCGACTGCTCGCCAACGAACTTGGCAAACGGTTTACCGCGCGAATTATTTCGTCGGAATATCTCATCCTTGACTATATCGCCTGGAAAGTACCCCTGGAGGTTAAGCAGCTCGAAAAAATGGCGCTTACGCGTGTTGCTAACGCACGGCGCCTATTCGACGAAGTCGAGCCTGGTGTCACTCGCGTCGACGAATCCGGTGTCACGATTTTTCGTCGTATGCGCACTGGGCAGTCCCAACGAGGGCGCAGCGCAGGCTGGGAGAATGCGATCATAATAGGTGGAGACATCGTCGCAGCACCTAGCGAAGGTTTATACGGCTACGTGCTAAAGCCAGACGAAACGGACGCGCCGGATGAGATTCAGCGACTCTGGCAAGCATATCTCAAGGTTGAAAAAGTGCTCAGGCAATCCATCCGCGCGGGCCGTCGTCCAGTTGAAATCGTCGAAGATTATACGGCTGATTTTAAGAAACAAGGGATCGTTGTTCGTGCCAACCAGCTACACATGGAAATCCCGAAGAACGACTATCCCGCTTACATGAAAGGTTTTGACCCAACCCAACTGCATATTTCCATCGATTCTCATGCCCAAATGAAAGGTGCGAGGCCAGAGCCAGTGGAGACCTATTTCGCGCCGCGCATCGGCTCATTGGGGCCGGACTGGAGCCATCATATACCGCTGACCGATAACCACCACTTTGTGATCGAATACTTTTTCTACATGCCTTCGCCTGGTCCTGAAGGCAAGGACAATTATCTGCTCTGGTGGGCACACGAGGAAGCGCTCGTTGGCAAGAGAGGTGTCAAGTACCTATCGCCGCCGCAGAAAGAATTGATATTGATCCGGTAGAAACACATGAAGAAAATGCATGCAAACCTCATTGTCATTATCCTTGGGGCTTCAACAGTCGCAGCATCAGCCAACGTTATGGCAGCGCCAGATATTACCGTGTTCGAGAATGCAACATTGATAGACGGCACAGGCGCGCCCTCGGCGAACAACAAAACCGTCGTGATCGACGGCAATCGCATTGTCAGGATTGTTGACGATGCCGATCAACTGACGTTTCCAGTTGATGCAAGACGCATCGACCTAAATGGTGCGTTCCTGTTACCCGGCCTCTGGAATAATCACGTGCATCCGTCCGATATTCTGCCCGACCCGAAGAAAATTCTCGGCGATGAACCGCTGCTCGCGGCCACAATACGCGCCGGACGCAATTTGACTGATGCGCTTCGAAGAGGCTTTACGACCGTTCGCAGCGCCGGTGAACGTGACTTTATTGACGTCGCCTGGCGGGACGCTTTTGACAATGGTGTTTTCGTCGGCCCACGCGTGCTTGCAAGCGGACCAAGACTGGCGTCACCAGGGGGATGGTCCCGCGAAAGGCCGCTTGCACTGGAATTTGAAGGGCCGAAAGCAGCGAAAACAGCAACACTCTCACTCATCGACAAGGGCGTCGACGTCATCAAACTTATGCTGAACGGTCTTAGCGAAGCTGAAATGAAAGCGGTTATCGACACTGCACATGAACATGGCAAAAAGGTTGCTGGCGATGCCTCAGAACCATATGCCGGCATAGCAGTAAATCTTGGGATAGATTCGATTGAACATGGCGATGAACTGACAGATGAAACGATCCGTTTGATGGTAGCAAATGAGGTCGCCTACGACCCTACCGTCGTGTGCAATCTGAGTGCGATGTGGATCGAGGAGCGAGAGACCTTCATCGCCTCGGCTATCAAAGAGCAGGCAAGTGATGTCGTTGCCGGGCGTGTCGTTGTTGCCTATGGTGATGAGCGCGGGCCGGCATGGGCTGCAACACAACGTGACGTGCTGCTTCGAGCTCACGCGGCAGGCGTCAGTATTACCACTGGCAGCGATTCAAATCCCGCGGGCGAAATTGGTTTGCTCGAGATCGAGATGCTGGTGCTCTGGGGACTAACCGAGATGGAAGCCATTGTTGCTGCCACGAAAAACTCGGCGGCCGCTGCAGGCCTGTTAGATGAAGTCGGCACCATCGAGCTAGGCAAGATCGCAGACATGATTGTCGTGGCGAAAGATCCGCTCATCCATATCTCTCATCTCCGGACCCTGACGATGTTAGTCAGGGACGGAAACATCATCGATACCGGTGCGCCGGAATCGAGGCCATCCTACTTTGAACTCTTCTATCTGGAGTAATCATGTCTTTGCCTCTGGCACGCTATAACCGCGCTCTTGGGTTATTGCTGATCTGTGGACTATTGGCCAGCTTTACTGAAACTGGTCTCCGCGACGAATCCATGACGGCGCGGGAACTTGCCTCGCAGGTGGTTGTTGCTCATGGCGGATTTGAAGCACTAAAACGCGCATCCATGTGGACCGCTGAGATAAGAAGATTTCAGCGTGATACTGCACACGAAATAAGGGCCTATTATCGTCCGGGTATGATCAGGCTGGCGAGCGATCTTGTCGGCGGTGGTGAGTCTGCCGACATCATTGGCGAGCGCCACTGCTGGGGCCAGATTGGGCCAGCCAATTTGCCTTATTCAACAGAGACACGCGCTAACGATTTGCCGCGTGTCGTCATGGAGCGTAGCGCTCAGCTCTGGCCACTAGAGTCAGATGAATGGCAACTCTTTTTTTGTTGAAGAGTCGACCGAGCACTACTTCCTCAAGGCGCGTTACCTTCAACAGGATGCCGAGGTGCAGTTCACGTTTGACCGGGATTCACTGCTGCTGGAACAAACAAGTATGGCTGGCGTAAAACGGGGTGTAACCGGGACCCACATTCACGACTACAGCCAACACTCCACCCTTTGCGGTATCACCATGCCATCGCACAATGAAAAATCGTTTGACGGCGAAGTCTGGGTCGTCGAAGACATTCTAGAGATGAACTGAAAGGCGTTGCCCGAAAGTTTCTTCGTTCGTCCACCCAACGTCAAAGCAGGCACCTTTCATGTCGCTCAGGTTGAAGCGGCCACTCTCAGTTGCAGTGAAAAGACGGATGCCGGAAACGAGGACCAATACCATGGGCTGACGCGGACCGGCGAGCGGCTCGTCTGCACGGACGATGACGAGATCGCCGCCGAAGTCTCCACGACATCTCGTCAAGTTGCTACTCCGGCGGGCGCGGGAATCAGTTTCTATAGCCTCGATGAAATCACTAACCGTGAACAGGAAATCGTAGGGCTACTCGCCGATGCTGCGCAGGAAGTAGGCCTCGAACCACACTGGCCAGCGTCAATTCAGCGGTTCGACGAGGACGGTATGGGCACGACAGGCGAGCTCGTCATCAAGGCCACTCTCGCTACGGGCCCTGCATCAACGCAGACTCTGTCAGTACCAAAATAACCAAGGAGTTTTCCATGAATACGTTTAGATTTCTCGGTTTCATCCTCATCGCCAGCCTTGCGCCGTTGGCTCATGCTGCGAGTAAATATCAAGACCTGTTAAGATTGTTTGAAACTTCCGTATGGACAGTGTTGCGCCAATGGGCGATGGCATTCCCGACTACTCTGCAGAGGGGATAGAAAAACATTTTTTTATGGTTTCTGACTATCAGCAGCGTCTTGTGCAGATAGATCCCGGTAGCTGGCCAGTGAACCAACAGGTTGACTATCATCTCGTACGTGCGGAAATGAACGCACGCGAATTTTTTCACAAGGTGCATCGGCCCTGGGCGAAAGACCCTGGCTTTTACACAATGCGGACTGGCGATGCCGGCGCATCAATTGGCGCTCCTGAATTTTTCGCACCAGTGAAATAGGCCCTCGAGTCTTTGGAAGATGGTAGGCCGACCAGATTAAGTGCCTTAGAAGGCAAGGCACTTGGTGCGACGCTACGAGCCATACCACAGCTCTATTAAGCCGCTCGCACCAATCTGACAACACCAGCAGCCGACTTCGCGAACTTCGCGTTGCGCAACATGCCGCGAGAACAGCGACTTTACCAAGAGCTCGCCACCCACCTCTCAGAAGGGTATCCAGAGCTTGCTCGCGAGGCTGAGGGCGCAGCTACTGCCGTCTCTGTTTATATCGACTGGATTCGCGATAACAAGGATGACATGGTGCCCTATGCCGGACTCGGCAAGCGCAATTACACATGGTGGGCATGCAATTCTCTGTTGCTTCCTTGGGGGTTCGATGACAGCAATAGAATCATCATGACCGAGTACGATCGCGGCTTTACTTTTCTAAAGCTGGAAGAACACCGAAACCAGAACCTGCCGCCGCTCGATGTCGCGATGACGGCAGCCGAGTGGAACGCAAGACTCAAGCAGGCTCTCGAGCACGTCGTTGCATTTTTGGGAGATGAAAAAATCATGACGGTCGCCAGCTGGATCGACCCAATGGACCACTACAAAGAGGAAGCACGCCCCGAATCTGCTGATGATGCTATCGATCCGGGACTGATGCCGGAAAATAGCAGCATCGACACTAAGGTCCGGCAACGCGAGATCCTGCCTGGAGAAACTCATGAGTACATTGGCCACATGCTCGACTATCAGCGTCTTGCGCGGTTGGACCTGAGCCCGATACGCAGCTTCGACCCAAAATTCAACATGCATAAAATGCGACTTGAAGGCTGGGCTGTTGCCTTGGAGGAATTGCTGATGCAGGCAGGCGTGCTAGACGAAAGACCCCGGCGCGGCCGGGAGATGCAATACCTCATGAACGCATGGCATTTCAGCCTGTCGATTCCCGACACGAAAATGCAGTCGAACGAAATCGACCTGAGAGAAGCGTGAGCGCTGTGCGCTGACATTATGCCGTGTGACTGGTCTTCGCCCGAAGAAGAGATGGTCTGGTTTGAGATGCAATCGAACCTGCGGAATCCTGGTGGCTTCCCTCGCCAGGCGGTTGTCGGCAAGGCGCACATCATGAAGATGTTTCGGCAACAGGCTCATACGCTCGACCAGGAATTCGTCGTACGTGATTTTGTTGATGACTTTCTTGCCTCAGGCAACATCCCGCTATCGCTTATCCGCTGGGAAATGACCCGCGATAGCACCGATGTACCGACAACAGCTGATTCACTTTAAAATTAATAGGGAAAAACCGCGATACCTAAAAATCTAAGCTATTGTTTGCCGCCTAGCATATTTCTCGCCAGTGTCTTGGATTTTCTAGCGCCATGGCGCATTTTGGGTTTAGCGGTGTCAGAGCGGTATCCGGGTAGATTGAACTGTGGCCGATTCCATTTCGACTCGGCGCCCTCGAGCAAGCCGGTTTCAGCCAGTACGCGCGGGTGTTCGGCATCCACATCTTTGGTACGAGCGATGCGTGGGACTTCAAGCTTCGACCCGCGACAGTTGTGATCGCGCAACTCCTCGATAACAACGCGGATGGTGAGCCCGACGACCTTTGGGTGCTGAGCAACATTATCGGCCGAGATGCTGTTATCGTCATGCCGAAAGACGAGGCACAGCTCGATGAGATTGATTCCGACCCGTGGCGTAAAGCGGTTGCAGCATTAGCGTTGATACCACTTTTACTTACAAATCCGCTGGAGCACATATTAAATATTCGTGCGGTTGCGCGCGTATCCAGAAATGGCAAGTAGGCTGCTACGGAAAAACGTTCATTCTGGGAGCTTGTACCATCTTGGCGAGCCGGGGCTTGTGGGTGTATAGTAGCCGTGTACGACTTTTATGACGTTGCCGTATCTGCTGTCAAAAGATATGTTTACACCACTATACTTAGGCGTTCAGCCATTATAAAAGGGAAGCTTTCCACGTGAGCAGCGAAATGCCATTGCGGCAGACTGTAGCCAAAGGTGTCGTCGACGTTTTACGGGAACGGATCATTTCTAACAAAATTCGTGGTGGTGAGCCGCTTCGCCAAGATGCGCTCGCATTAAGCCTGAACGTCAGTCGAATTCCCATACGTGAGGCGCTTCTGCAGCTCGAAGCGGAAGGTCTTGTTACATTTGTTCCTCACAAGGGGGCAGTGGCTACGCGAATCTCTATTGATGAGGTGAGTGAGATATTTTCGCTGCGTGCGCTGATTGAGTGTGAAACGATGGGGATTGCGATTGGCAAGGCAACGCAAGAGGATTTTGAGGTTTCTCGAAAAATACTTTCAGAGTTTGATCGGATGTTGGTTCCCGGGGCGGATATGCTCGACTGGGGCCGACTGAACTGGAAATTCCACGAAAGCCTCTATGTACCCTCTGGCAATAAGCGCAGCATCGCTATTATCGGTGGTTTGCATACCCACTGTGAGCGCTTTCTAAGACTCCAGATTCAGCTTTCCTCGGATTATGAGCGAGCGGAAAAGGAGCACCACGAGCTGCTTGATCTGTGTCGGCGAAGGGAGCGCGCGAAAGCCAAAAAGGTATTGCGAGACCACATTAAGACGACTGGCAACGAACTGATTCGTGCGCTAAGTCAGCACCAGTAATGCCTAAAACGAAGGGTCTCAGGAGCGCATTACACTCCTGAGCTGATGAATTTAGGCCTCGGCGCCCGTACCCTCTCCGCTACACCTAAACGCATACTCTCTCGCCTTGAAGAAATTTCAGCAGCGCTCGCCATCCTTTGATTTGTTGTATACAATATACGAAGGCCGTGCTCAATAGTGTTCGGCTGTTACAGGGGCAGCTTAGGCCGTCCTAGAGTCAACGGATGGAGTGCTTAGGTCATGCAACGAATTCTTCAGTCTGCCTGCTTAGCCATCTGCTGTTTGATAGCGCCAGCAGTGCTTGCCGGAAAACCGATCGTAACGGACGAATTTGACCGTATTCTGATCACCGGTGATAACACGCCCGGCGACGTGCTGGGTCAGATTGAGTTAGTCGCGTCAAACCCTTTACCTACAACCTGGAGTCTTGAGCGGCCCGTTCCCTATGGCGACCAGCGCAATTACTTGCGCCCCGGGCAACTGGACGCCACTGAGATTGTCACCATAGACGCTGAGACCGGGGAAATTCGTCTGAAACGTGTGCCAGCTGAGGTGCCTGCGGAGTATTACGCGGAGGTGCGGGCACACAACGATGAAGGCTATATGGAGCAGGTGCTCATCATTATCACCAGGCAAGACAGACCTGCGATTGAGAACGCCCTCGATATTTTTACTCAGCGGAATGAAAGTGGTCCAATTAGTTTTTATGCCACTAACGGCGTGGATCCGGCAAAGCTGCTGTATGCCGCCAACATTGCAAACGCGCTGCTTATGAACGACAGGCGCGCTGATGGAAGAATCACCGCCTACGTGAAGGAAGCCAACGCCGTCATGACGCTCTTCGAGACTTTTGAGGAGCGCAACGAGGCGATTGATTTTTACATGCACTCAGGGGAATTGCCTAGTCGGACTCAGGATCTTCAGGACGAGGAGATTATCCCGGATTATCTTCGCTTGGGTGGTCCGTCCGACCTGCGCCGTGATGCGTCTGTTGAAGAGATAACACATCTTATTCATGGAACGGGAATCAAGAGAGCCTATCCGGGCGTGCAGCGTCGCCTAGAGCATGCTGTACCCTCAGCGGTGGCGCGCGGTTTCTGGACCCCACAAGATGGTTTGCCGCGGGATGCCTGGGCGGATGAATATCTGATCTATGGGTTGGACATTTACTACGGGGTGCACGTAAACCGCGAATTTAAGGGGGTACCATTGACTGCGGAAAATCTCGCGAGCGTCGACCCGGAACTTTACGACATCGTTGCGTTTCTTTTTCCGGACAAGGATGAGCTATTTCGCTATATGGATTGGTTGTATCTTGAGAACGAAGATCTTGATTAGTTTCGTGCATCCAATGCTGGGTCTCATTCTTTGTGTTTGCGCTGCCGCAACGGCGGCGGAGCTTCCATCCGACACAGCAGAATATGAGCGCCTGATCAACTTGCACGAAAGGTACCGTCAGGATTTCCGCGTCACAGATCGGGGCGATTATCTGGCTTCCATGTCACGCAGTCGTATAGCGGTAAAATCTGAAGCGCTGACCGCATACAGAACTGAACTCCGGGCGATCGACACGCAGAAGTTCTCGGTGTCCCAGCAAACAGATTACCAACTTGTTCGTGCAGAGATGAATGGCCTTGAGTTTGCTATTCGAGTCACTCAGCCCTGGTTTCGCGACCCTGGGACTTACGCCGATTTCGCCCGAACGCTTCGGCCTCGAGGAAGTGATCCACTACCGGCAGAGGAATTGATCCGCGTGCGCAATGCAATCGCACAGTGGCCTCAGGTGGTGACGCAGGCGCTGTCAAATCTCTCGCCCTTGGCGGAAGTGCCTGCAGACCTTGGAAGGCTGGCGATACGCAGTCTGATGGAGAGCGAGCAGGATCTTGCCGCAGCTAGACAAGTTGTGCTGACCCATGATCCAGATGTTTTGCCACTTATTGATGCGGCGCAGGATGCGACCAAGAGATATCGTGGCTGGCTCGAGGAGCATCTGGCTGGTATGCGTGGCGCTGCCGGGGTGGGAAGAGAAAACTACAACTGGCTGCTGAAGAATGTCTACCTGATGCCATACACCTGGAAAGACCTCGAGCGCATGGTAGAGATGGAAGACAATCGCGTAGTAACTTTCCAAAGGTTGGAGGAGCTGCGCAATGCGGGGCAGGTAGCGCTGAAGCCGGTCCAGTCGCAAGCCGAGTACCGTGCCAGTGTCCAGGCTTCTATTGAACACCTGTTTGAGTTTATCGAAGAAAAGCAATTATTTACGATGCCCGATTACCTGACAGACGAGGGATATTTCGGCTCATGGCATAACTTTGAGTCGCCTTGGCCTGATCGGCACGATTACTTTTTCAATTTTTCACATCGCGAATCACTGATGGAGGAGGCACACGAGATGGTCGGGCACCATTTCGATCAGCTGCGCGCAGAGCACCATCCCGACACAATACGCCGTGGCTGGCTGCCGTATAAAATCTCTACTGCGCGCGCAGAAGGGTTTGCCTTTGCTCTTGAAGAGCTTCTGGTTTACGCAGGTTATCTCGAGCATCGGCCGCCCCGCGCACGAGAAGTAGCCTACGAGCAAGCGGCTTTCCGCACCGTTCGTGCAACGGCGGATCTGCGTATGCACGATCGCCAATGGTCTCTCGAAGAGGCGATGGCTTACGCTGTCAGTAACGCCCCCCACGGTAATCTGCTCGATGATAGTGACCATCTGTGGTTTGAAATGGGCACCACGCTTCGAGGCGTTGGGCACCATGCTTTGATGGTGGTTGGCAAAGTTCAGTTTATGAAACTTTTTCGCGACGTCGCGCAAGCCGAGGGCGACAAGTTTTCAGTTCGAGATTTTATGGACCGGTTTTACGCGAAGGGTGTGATACCTTTTTCGCTTATTCGCTGGGAAATGACTGGTCTGACTGACGAGGTGAATCAACTATGGTGATTTTAGGTGTATTTCGTAGCCTAACTTTTTTATCGCGTGCATTCCTCGAGCTTTCGAAAGTGTTTTTTAGGCCGTGGGCACATGGCCTGCTTGTAACGTGCCTTCTTTGCGGCGTATTAGCCCTGCCTCTGCTTTCCCATGCAACCGAAGAGAACATTATCGTGTTAACCAACGCGAATATCATTGACGGTACAGGCTCACCTGTATTGGCGGGTATGAATCTGCGCATTGTAGGTCGCAGGATCGATGAAATCGCCGCCGGCCTCTACGAGGCGCGTGGCGATGAGCAGGAAATAGTTGATCTGGCGGGCGCTTATCTTGTGCCAGGTTTTTGGAACATGCATACCCACCTTACTGCGCTGCTGCCTCACAATCATGCGCTTGACGATGCCACTCACGGCGCCAAGGTTGTCCGCGCCGGAGTCAACGCGATGGAGGGACTGCGCTTTGGCTTCACGGCTGTACGCTCCGTCGGCGAAGAAGACTACATCGATGTCACTTGGCAGCGAGTATTCGATGAGGGGTTTATGCTTGGCCCTCGTGTGTTTGCAAGCGGAGAGCCGGTCTCTCCGACGGCGGGCCACCGTGGCGCAACAGTCAATGGTGTTGATGGCGTAGCTGCGGTCCGCAAGGCTGTGCGAACCCGAATCCAGCGGGGGGCTTCGGTTATCAAAATTCACAATGTAGAAATGTTTGCCGACGAACTCAAGGCGGCGGTGCTGACAGCCCACAGCCTTGGCGTGACCGTAACTTCTCATAGCCGGGAACCCTACATAGGAATTGCGGTGGATGCCGGTATTGATAGCATTGAGCATGGCTATGGGCTTTCGGAGTCAACAATACGCAAGATGGCCTTAAAGGGTACTTATTATGTACCGACGATAATCTGTAATCTCAGTGATCGTTATATACGAGAGCGAGAGGCGAGGCTTGCGTCGCTGGGTTACGCGGAGGACGATCAGTCGGTGCGGCTTCGAACCGCAATCGCTTATGCCGACGAGCGCTCGCAAACTGCTGCGGATGTTCAGCGCGATGCGCTGCGTAAGGCCGCTAAGGCGGGGGTAAAATTAATGATTGGCTCTGACTCTATGCCGATCGGAGAGCAGGGGTGGCTTGAGATGGAACAGTTTGTGCTGTCTGGCGTGAGTGAGATGGATACGCTCGTCGCCGCAACGCGTAATCCGGCGGAGTTTATGGGAGTTCTGGACGACCTCGGCACGGTGGAGGAAGGCAAACTGGCGGACTTGGTTGTCCTCGAAAGCAACCCTTTGGAGAACATATCAAACATCCGGACTGTGAAAATGGTTTTCAAGGACGGTATCAATGTCGACCTGAAGCAACCGCCCGGAACCTTACGTTTCTACGACTACTTCGACTCTATCGGTGCGCCGGGTACTTTTGTATCGCGGTCTGAAACGAGTGCGGGCTTTGTCCGCGATGCAAATCCCTACGGCAACTGATACGACCCTATGACGGAGTTTAACGTAGTATGACGCGTGATCATGAACTGACGGTGAAAACAGTGGATTCCCATACAGAGGGAAACCCAACCCGGGTTATTGTGGGCGGCATACCTGTGCCACCCGGAGAGACCCTCGTGCAGAAGCTTGAATGGCTTCGGGAGAATGGCGATGGTCTGCGCCGAATGCTCAATTTCGAGCCAAGGGGGTCTGGACTCATGTGTTCGGTACTGCTGTTACCGCCGTCCGAGGAAGACGCAGACTTTTCCGTTATTATTATGGAGCAGGATGAGTACGTACCGATGTGTGGACATTGTATTATCGGGACTGCCACGACAGTTGTCGCCGAGGGGATGGTTGAACGCGTAGAACCTGTAACAATTGTAAAATTTGATACGCCTGCTGGACGCGTGCGTTGTGAGGTTGAAGTACACGACGGCAAGGTAGGTACGGTCACCTTTGACAACGTTGAAAGCTTTCTTTTGGCTGAGCACTGCCGCGTAGAGGTCGAGGAGTTTGGTAGCCTGACGATCGACGTGGCTTATGGCGGAGATATGTACGCAATAGTCGACGCCGACGAGCTCAACCTCGAGCTCAGTGTCCACAACGATTCCCAGCTCATCAATGCCTGGCAGTGTATACGCCACGCCGTAGGCGAGCAGCTGAAGACAGTACATCCTGAAGACCCACGCATCAATCAGTGTTACCAGGTACTTTTTACTTCCAAGCGACATCAGCGCACAGATTACCGACAGACGATTCTGGTTCCGCCGGGCACGCTTGACCGTTCTCCCTGCGGGACCGGAACCAGCGCGCGTCTGGCGATGCTGTTTGAGCGAGGCGAAGTGAAGCTACATGAGACGAGAGAATTCGAGGGTCCACTAGGCACATTTTTTAGCGCCAGTATTATAAGTTCGGAGGTCCGCAACGGAATTCGTTATTCTGTTCCTCGGGTTACGGGCAGAGCGTATATCACGGGATATCATCGTTTCGTGCTAGACCCGGAAGACCCGTTACCAAACGGCTATCGCGTCGGGCCTGCACCACGATGATTGCCGCGATTATAAGCGCTATATTGCGTTTCCGGATGGCCAGCGATGCCATCGGATGGGGGGTGGTCTATACCCGCTCGTTCGCGTTTGGCACCCTGCTTTTGTTGCTGCTCGCGCCTAGCCAGCGCCTGCTGGCTGACGAGTCTGTCGATCTCGCAGCCGTTTCTAAAATCAGGCAGCACGCGGCGAAAAACGCCGAAGTAAAGCAGACGCTGCGTGTGCTGAGCGATGTTTACGGTCCACGTCTTACTGGCACACCTCGATATCTGGAGATGGCGCAGTGGGTTGAGGACAAGCTGCGGGCATGGGGGATTGAGAACGTCTATCTGGAGTCTTTTGGCCAGGGGCTCCGAGGCTGGGAAGTTATCAACTTTCGAACTGCGATGACGCGGCCTGTTTTCATGGTGCTTGATGCGCAGCCTGTGTGTTGCAGCGACAGTACTTCGGGGACGGTCACAGGTACCCCTCTAGTGGTCGATTTTACGAGTATGCAGGCGCTTCGTTCGATATCTGGTCAGTTGCGCGGGCGCATACTTCTGCACCCGGACGTACAGGAGGTCGCAGACTCGCCGGGAACGAAATGGACTCCTGCGCAATTGGCGAAGGCTGCTGCGCGAATGGAGCCGGTGACGCCCGAAGGCCTCGATGGTCCCGGTAGCAGCGAGACCTATGCTGATCGCTTGCGCGATCAGGCCCGGAACCCGCTAGCCCAGAACGAAGCAAAGGCGCTAGCGCAGCTGATGATAGATGAGGGTGTTTCGGCGGTGCTCCGTTCCAGCTCCGCGCCACCAGGTCTGGTGAACAACCGATTCGACACGAGCATGGTGGAGTTCGTGCGCAGTGGAGACCCTCGACCGGTCCCTATGTTTGTTATTCCGCGAGAGCAGCACGCCCGAATGCTGACGTTGATCGAAATGCAGCAAGAACCGTTGATCAGTCTCGAATTGAACACACGTTACTACGAAGATCCTGCTACTCACGTCAACGTTATTGCCGAAATACCCGGCTCTGATCCTGAGCACCGAAACGAAGTAGTGTACCTCGGAGCACATCTGGATTCCGTCGAGATGGCGACGGGCGCGGCAGACAATGGAATTGGTGCGGCGACCTCCATGGAGGTTATGAGGATATTGAGCGAGCTCGATTTGCGTCCGCGTAGAACTATCCGCCTCGCCCTTTGGGGTGGTGAGGAATATGGTCTACTTGGCGCCCGCGCACATGCTGAAGCGCGATACGGCGATATCATCGCCGGCACGGTAACCCCTGAGCAGGAATCTGTTTCCGCATATTTCAATCACGACAATAACGGGCACGATATTCGCGGCATCTTTCTGCTCGGCAACGAGGCCACTCGGCCGGTTTTTGAGGCCTACCTGGCGCCTTATGCCGACGAAGGTGCAAATACAGTCACTATTGAAAATGCATGTTGCACCGACCTGGTCGTGTTCGATGCCCTAGGAATTCCAAGCTTTGAATGGATTCATGATGCGATGGATTACTTCAGTCATCAGCTGCATACAAGCACGGATGCGGTGGATTTGATCGATTTTGAATCCGTGCGCCGTAACACTGCGATCATCACGTCGACTGTCTATCTCACTGCAATGCGCAACCAAGCGCTACCGCGTAAATCAATGCCTGCAAAACCCTTTGGAACCCTCTCGGTCACGTCCCGAGACTCCTCCACCAGAAGCGAGCAGGTGAGCCATGACTGAACGTCCATTGAACCCTCGCCGCAGTATTCGCACGGTAGACTCTCACACCGAAGGGAACCCGACACGAGTTATTGTGGGGGGTGTACCAGTGCCTCCCGGGGATTCACTGTTCGATCGACAGCGCTGGTTGGCTAGGCACGATGATGAGCTACGTCGTCTGCTTTGTTTCGAGCCGCGTGGCGGAGGGCTCATGTGTGCGGTTCTATTAATGCCAGCGGTGACCGAAGACGCCCACTTCTCAGTTCTTATCATGGAGCAGGAAGCATATGTTCCGATGAGTGGTCACTGTATCATCGGTGCGGCGACCACTGTAGTGGAGACCGGGATGGTTGCAGTGCAGGAGGGCTTGACGGTCGTGAAGTTCGATACGCCGGCCGGGCGGGTTGTATGCCTGGTAGAGACGGTGGAAGGAAATGCCGTTGCGGTCAGTTTTGACAATGTTGATTCCTTCCTGGATCGTGAGGGCGTTTTGCTCGATACACGTTCGCTGGGCCTGCTCTCCGTAGATATCGCGTATGGCGGAGACTACTACGCGATAGTTGATGCCGACGCTATTTCGCTGGGACTCACGCCCGATAATGATGCTGCAATCATTCGGGTGGCGACTGAAGTGCGTCGTGCCGTCGCTGAGCAATTGAGTATTCAGCATCCGGAAAAGCCCGAAATCAATGAGTGTTATCAGGTGATGTTTGTGTCGGACGTTGTCGCCGAAGGCGATTACAAACAAACCATTGTCTCGCCACCGGGGGCAATTGATCGCTCGCCTTGCGGTACGGGTACCAGTGCTCGGCTTGCCTGTCTTTATAGTCGCGGGCAAATAGGACTGGGGGAGGCCCGTAACTTTGAAGGTATTCTGGGCACTACGTTTGAAGGTTCCGTTATTGGTGAACAGAAGAGGGCGGGCAGGACTTTTGTCTCGCCGAGAGTGCGAGGTAGAGCATGGATCACAGGGTACAATCACCTGGTTCTTGCATCGGATGACCCCTTTCCTGGAGGTTTTCAGATGGGACCCAGGCCGCTGAGTGCGCAGGCCATTGATTAGGGGCTCGACGGACCAGAGTGTCTGAATCTCTACCAATTTTTTAGGCGTTCCTCATGCGGGTGATGCCCGGTTTCCGGTCTCCGGTAGTTGCTATCGGGTTTACCTGCAACCGCCGGACGCTGGGTGTCACTTTGTTGATGGTTCTAACCTTGTGGCGTAGCCTACGTTCGCTCTCTTGGGCACCTATGCCCGCACACTCCATCGGCCGATCTACTCGGTTAGGACTGCAGTGCTCGCAAGGCCTGCAGGCCCGAGTGGATCTTCCGGGAGCCGTTCACAGTTTCGAACTTCAGCCAGCAGTGTTTGATTGACTGATAGGCGCTAATTCTTTACGGCCCGCGCTGCTTGAGGCTGACTTTGACAGCCAAGCCCCTTGGGTATCGGTGCAGAGGCGCAGAGCAGCTGACGGGCCAACGACCAAGATGATGCGCTATAAAGGGGTTACCTCACTGGGACAGTTTGGCGAAGTGTGCTGCACTTCTTTAGGCTATCGCGCTCCTCAGCTGCGCGATTGGGCTTTGCTGGCAAAGATTCTCTGTTTGTAGACTTCTTCCACTGAGTGTCGCGTAGCCGCCCTGAGTCCTCCTCAGCCCAGAGGTCTGCTAGCGTTCACGCAGGTCACCTTGCTATTTCTTATTCGGTATTGATGGGCATGCTTGCGCATAATTGGGCATCGGCCATCCAAGCAGGCCGCGTGGTCATCGCGCAAGCTGCCCCGGTTCGGTGCTCGGATGCCCCGAATGTGAGCACAGCCGCCCTAGTTTTTTTGGTTTTCTGTCCTTCTTTGCGTGTATACCCCTGTTTTTAAGGGCTTGTGGATTTGGCACGCTAAGTGCGTGTATATAATATACAATTATGTGGAGGGTGGAGTCTCTGCCATGGTGGTGCATGGCTTGTCGTTTTCACTGGTTGTTTTTAGTCTTTGATAAAGCGCATTTCATGTCGCTCCCTAACCATGCTTCAGAATGAGGATCACTTCAATGAAACAGGATAAACCCCAAGTAAGTTGCCGCCGTGTACCACTATATGCGGCCATCGGCGGGCTTTCTGCCGCCGCAATTATGCCTATTGCAGTAGTAGCACAGGAAGAAAGCCGCGGCGCTCAGTCCAGTCGCGTGGAAGAGATAGTGGTTACTGCGAGTCGCCGATCGCAATCGTTGAGCAAGGTGCCTATGGCGATATCTGCAATTGATGAACAACGTATAGAGCAATATGGTTACACTAATCTCGAAAGTTTCTTTCGGTCTGTTCCTTCCGTGACGCTAGTTGACGGCGGGGCTCAGCGCAAACAGGTTATTATTCGGGGGCTTGCCATCGAGTCTGGTGTGCGCGCCGAATCCCTGAGCTCAATCTATGTCGATGAGGCGCTTGTCTCGGGCGGCAGTTTCAATCTTGATCCCCGAATCTTTGACATGGAGCGCGTTGAATTGTTGAAGGGCCCCCAAGGAACTCTTTACGGTGGCGGTTCAATTTCAGGGTCTACACGTTACATAACCAACAAGCCCGATTCGCGCGAGTTCGGCGCTAACATTGCGTTAGACACAAGCATTACCGAGGGCTCGGATCTCGGCCATTCCGTCGATGCGATGGTCAATGTTCCAATAATCGAAGATGTTCTGGCATTGAGAGCCGTCGGCTTTTTTGCCGATAACGTGGGCTTTTACGACAATACCTATCTTAATAAGGATGATCAGGGTGGTTTTGAGCAAAAGGGCGGGCGTGTCGCCCTGCGTTGGACCCCTCATGACAGGATTGCTCTGACGGCAAGTTATTTTCTTGATCAGACGGACCAGGATGGTTGGTATCGGGCCACCGGACCCGAGTGGGAAAAACGCGAGCAAGAAAACCGCATGGATGAGAGGCTTACCGCTGACGCGGAGATCGTTAGTCTCCAGGTGGAGGTGGACCTCGGATGGGCGAACGTGACTTCCGCTACATCGCAGCTCGAATTTGACAGCTACCGCAAGGTCGATAGAACTTTTTTGGGTATTGATAACTTTCTTGACTCTGCGCGTCTTGCTGTGCTCGATGACACGCGCGACAGTACGTTTGCTGAAGAGCTTCGCATCGTATCGGCTCCCGATGCGTTCGGTAACTTTGACTGGATCGCTGGCGTGTACTACTCAGATATTGAAGTGGATGTCGACGTTGGCGATTACATTGGTATCGGCGATGAATATGATCAGGTTAACGCTGGCGATCGCTTCGCCGCAGCATCGCCGGATCAGGACTTCGTCTTTCCCTTTCCCGAAGGTTATGTTTCACCCTTCGGTCTACAGGAAGTGCCGGGTACCTATCCGGACATGATTTATCGTGAAATCGTTCGAAGCAACGAGGAGCAGCTGGCGTTCTTTGGGGAGCTAACCTATAACTTTACGCCTCAGCTTTCTGCTACCGTTGGCTATCGGGATACAGAGACTACGACCGGTGGGGGATTCGTTAACCAGGTTGCGGACGCGGGTGAGCCTGTTTTCTCGGAAAACGTGATTACCGAGGAGTACAAAGAGCCCCACCAGAATTACATGCTCAATCTGACGTATGCACCTACAGATGATTTTCTGGTGTTTGCGAGGGCAGCGGAAGGCTTCCGGGTGGGTACAGGAGGTGCAGGCCCCACCATTCAGCCCAGCTGTCAGGCGCTTGCTGAACAGACTTTTGGTTTCAAGCCCGGCCCCATTGAGTCGGACGAGATGTGGGGCTACGAGGCTGGGACTAAACTGTCACTCATGGATGGCAAAATGAAGATCAACGCGGGCGTTTTTCAGAATGAATGGAGTGATATCCAGGTTGACGTTAACTTGGATGGTAACGCAACATGCAGCATTTCGGTCACACAGAATGTCGCCTCCGCCACTGGTATCGGGTTTGAATTCGATATGAATTACTATGCAACAGAGCGACTGGCGTTCACTGCGGCAGCATCTTGGATAGATTTTTCACTTGATGATGATCAACCGTTCCTGAATGCTCTGGACGGAGACCGGCTTCCGAGCCATCCGGACTACACTCTTTACGGCGCAGCAGACTACAACTTCCCGTTCATGGGTTTGAGTGGTTTTGTTCGTGGCGAAGTATCCTATACGGGTGAGATACTGGGGGGCTTTAACGCAGATGGTGGTGTTCCGCGGACCTCTTTTGGGGAATATACTCTTGCCAATACGCGCTTAGGGGTTGCCAGCGATCACTGGGAAGCGGCATTGTACGTTAATAATGTCTTTGACGAGGATGCTCTGACTTTCCAGTTCGCGGATCGTCGGAATAGAATTGAATCGCTTGTTAACCGCCCACGGACCATTGGGATTAATTTCCGTACGCGCTTTTGATACTGTCTCCTACGCCTGCCGGCCCTATGGGCCGGCCCTTTCCTTTGTCCGGCTCAGGCAGACCAGTTGACCTGTTGCTGAGAATACGAAGGAAAGGAGATCAGGCGCAACATAAAATTATTAATCGGTGCAAGGGTCTTCAGTGCATGTACTGCCCGCCGTTGACAAAGAACTTTGCGCCAGTGGTATAGGTGGCGTTGACTATGCAGTGTGCCATGTCCGTGAGCTCCTTGAATTCACCGAGACGGCCGAGTGGTAGGCTGGACAGTTCTTTACGCAGTCCCTCTTCTGTACGCAGGTGATAACGCTCAACGACTTCCTCCGTTTGCACAGACCCGGGCACAAGCAGGTTAACCCTGATGCGTGGCGCGAGTTCAAGCGCCATGCATTTGGTCAGGACGGCGATACCGGCTTTCGCGGAACAGAAGTTCGCACCATTGCGTCGCCCGATAGCGCCAGCCGCAGCGCCGAGGTTGATGATTACACCCTCTCGGTCCGGGTTGGCACGGACATACTCTTGTCCGCATATAAAGTGCCCTTTTAAGTGAGCATTCATGACTTCGTCCCATAGTTCGTCGGTTATTGACATAAACGGGGCGTCTCTATTGACGCCAGCAGAGTTGATCAGGATGTCAACCCGACCAAAGGCGCCAATAGTGGCCGCGAACATATCTCGTACCTGGCTGCGTTCTGCGACATCTGCGCAGCGGGCCAGCACGCGGTCCTCGCCATGCTGCCTGGAAATGTCTTCAACAAGCGCGTTCGCTGCCTTCTCGTTGCGGTGGTAGTTGACAACCACGCGAAAGTCACATGAAGCGAAACTACGTGCCAGTTCTGCTCCAAGTCCGGATGCGGCACCAGTCACTACGACTACTCGCTCTTCTCGCACGGTTCTTCTCCCTGATAGTTGCTATGTGAATTTGCTGTAAAAGGAATGACTGCATATGTTCCGAAGGAGTTCTCGATATTGAGACCGCCGCTTGTCGATGCAAGAGAAACCTTTGTCGTTGGATATTATATACGATAATCGCACAATGTGAAGTTGTCGCAAGCCTTAGGTTTGCGCAAACGGGTTGTGTCGCAAGCATCTTAGTTGGTGATAAGGGAATATTCCATCAGCTCGAATAAGGCGATTGTGATTTGATGAATACACGTAACGGGCGCGGCGCGATGCCGGCCCTAATGATCGAGATGCATCCTGTCGGGTCTCTCGATCTACAATCTACCGAGCGCGATATTGAAGCTATGCTAGATGTTGAAGCCATGCCAGATGCAGATATCCACGGTCTGATAATTTTAGGCACTTTAGGGAAAAACCCTTCGCTGACACCTGGGGAGAAGTCCCGGGTCATGGCGTGCGCGGTAAATGTCGCCGCGGGCAAGGTGCCGGTGATTGCAGGGGTGGCTGAATACACGGCCACTTTCGCGCAAGACACGATCGGACGAGAAGAGAAGGTGTACTGAATTGGGCTGATGGTTCTACCCGGTTTGGTTTATCAGCAAGATTTACGTAAAGCAGTCGCGCATTTTGGCAAGATTGTGCAGAGTACGTCGCTGCCCATCATGATTTACAAAAACCCAGTTACTTGCAACGCGGATTTGTGGCCAGGATACTTTAGTGAACTTGCGCGCGACGAAAACATAGTCGCAGTGCAAGCGTCGTCACATGACAGCCGACCGAGCACTGATATGGTTGACGCCTGTGGGGATCGTTAACTTTCGTCCTGTGGCGTGGATGACCGCGCCTTCGAGAATTTTTTCTGCGGGGCTGTTGGGTGGCTGTCCGGAATGACATTCGGTCCGGAATGACAAATGCCTTTCCCAAAGAGGCGGCGCCGCTCTACAACCTGAGCCAAGAGTGGCGAATTGATGCGCCTGTTCTACATATTGATTGCGCGGTCGAGGTTGTGCAGTACATTAAGCGAGCAAACCAGATGAAGGGAATGGGCGCGTGCGGCGCGCCCGGTCTGCGTTCCCTGTTTTTAACCTGGCAGTACGTACGTGGTTTTTACCTTGGTGTAAAATTCGGCAGCGTATGAACCCTGCTCCCTGGCGCCATAGCTCGACGCTTTTGTGCCGCCAAAAGGTACATGGTAGTCCACGCCCGCTGTGGGAAGATTTACCATCACCATGCCTGCTTCACTTTCTCGCCGGAAACGTGCTGAGCTGGCAAGGGATTGCGTGCAAATACCGGATGCTAACCCGAAGTTCGTGTCGTTGGCGACTGCAATTGCTTCGTCGAGATCCGCGACACGAATGACCGACGCGATGGGTCCGAAAATCTCCTCTCGGTTTATCCGCATGTTGTTATTTGTGCCGACGAAAAGTGCAGGTGATAAATAGTAGCCGTTAGTGGGACGCTGCAGTATTTCACCGCCTACAACAAGGTTCGCACCTTCCTCCTTGCCGATATCTAGGTAGCGGAGATTCTGATCCAACTGTCTTTGGTCGATTACCGGCCCAATCTGGGTCGTTTTGTCCCTCGCGTCTCCCACGCTAAGATTGGCCAGAGTGACAGCGAGTTTGTCTACGAATTCTTCATGAATTCCTGATTCCACGATGATGCGCGATGACGCGGTGCAGCGTTGGCCGGTAGAGTAGTAGGCGCCGTTAACGACGCAGTTGATTGCGGTTGTCATTTCCGCGTCATTCATAACGACCATCGGGTTCTTCCCACCCATTTCGAGCTGAAATTTTGCGCCTCTCGCGGCGCAAACTGAAGCGACCCGGGCGCCGGTGGATACCGACCCGGTGAAACTCACGGCAGTAACGCGTGAGTCGTTGAGAATCGCATCGCCTACCTCGTCGCCTCGTCCCATGACCAGGTTGAAAACACCTGCAGGGATGCCATTTCGGTGAATGATGTCCGCGAGTGCCCAGGCACATCCGGGAGTTTGCATCGCCGGCTTGAATACTACGCAGTTTCCGTACGCGAGGGCCGGGGCGATCTTCCATGCTGGAATTGCGATAGGAAAATTCCAGGGTGTGATAATGCCAATAACACCCAGAGGTTCTCTGGTCACGTCAATTTCCACACCGGGCCGCACGGAATCAAGTCGGTCTCCCTTTTGACGAAGGACTTCTCCTGCGAAAAACTTGAAAATCTGGCCGGCGCGACCTGCTTCACCGATTGCTTCGGGAAGGGTTTTACCTTCCTCGCGGGCGAGTAGATCTCCCAATTCTTCTTTGCGAGACAGTATTTCTGTCCCAATCGAGTCGAGGATGTCGAAGCGTTGTTGCAGCGGAGACCGTGACCAGCCTGCGAATGCCTCGCAGGCTGCGCTTACAGCGGTCTGCGTTTGGCCCAGGTCTGCCAAGGCGTAGTGACCCTGAATGTCATCAACATCTGATGGATTGACATTTTCTATAGTTTCGATTGATTCAGTCCATGTGCCGGCGATTAGGTTACTGTGCATGGTTTAGCGCCTTAGTTTTGTGGTTACTGATGCGAAAAATCTGGATTTGTGCCACATAGCGCCGACTTTGCGGTGCTGATTTTATTGGATATTTTATCCTAAAATATTCAATGACGTCAAACGAGTTCACGGAGTGTCGCTAAAGCAGGGCCTGCAGCTTTACTTCGAGTGACGCGGTGGCCTTCAGCCGCCAATGTTTAACGTGTTTTATAAAACATGATTATGTGACCCAGAATTACCTGCTGCGATTTAGCGCGTGTCTTGTGCTGCCACCGTTGGACACGTTAGTTTTTAAACCGGCCAACAAGCTCGGCGCAACCGGATTATGCTAGGAGTATCTTTGCGGCTCACGTTTCAATCAAGTCATTGGCTTTCAACAAGCGCC
>NZ_JBLGBE010000050.1:0-24260 GCF_047617445.1 Congregibacter sp. | reverse complement strand
TACCCCATTAACAGGGGATGGACCGATATTCGCTAAACCCGGTTGACCGTGCCATCCCAATTAAGACCCTCAGCCGGTCAGCCGGTTAGTCAGTCAGTCAGTAAGTAAGTCTCAAAGTTTCTAAATCCGTACGCTCGCTGGGACATCATCGGCGTTTTGCCAGGCCTTCAGGTTTGGCAGCGGCGACTGCACGCATTCGATCGAAGTGTTTATATTTCGGGGCTAAGGAATACAGCGATCGGCGGCGTCTGCAGTAAGGCTTTGTTCAGTTTTTGTCGCATCGCGTAATAATCTAACGTAGGGTCGGGGTCGTAAATATTAGGAACTCTGCAGTCGGCGGGCGTCGATTGAGCAGTGTTACCGCGGAGGATCGGCTATGAAAACCCGTACGCAGCAATTAATAGAAGATGTGCTCGGTGATGATTCCCGGCCCACCGACAACTCACTTCAGGCTAAGGCAATGCGACGAGCCTTGTCCGGAGCCACCCCGCGCACGCTCACACCCTGGGAATGGGAGGAGTGGTATGCCGCGCAGGGTATAAAAAAAGCAGACGAAGATCCTGCTGCCTCAGACACTATTCCTTAGATTAGTCACCGGGGTTGCCGCCTCTTATTGCTCCTCAATCGTCCCCAGCGTTCTTACCTCTATAGTTCCGTGGAGCGTACGGTGAACAGGACAACGATCCGCGATCTCTAACAGGCGTGTGCGTTGTTCTGGGCTCAAGTCACCCGTGAGGCTGATCGTCCTGTCAATAACATCTATCTTCATGGGTTTCTCATCACAGCTTTCGCAGTCGGCTGCGTGGGATCGGCTGTGCTGCAGCGATACCGACACATCGTCTAACTGCAGAGACTTGCGCTTGGCATACATGCGTAGAGTCATCGCCGTGCACGCTCCCAGCGCGGCAAGCAGGTGTTCGTAGGGATCCGGCCCGGAGTTTGAACCCCCAACAGATTTAGGCTCATCAGCAATCCAGTGATGAGTGTCGCTGTAAATGTTCTGCGCAAAGTTGCGATCTTTTTCCACGACCAGCACATGGCCAGTACCGACCGCCGGGTGTGGCTGCTCTTTGCTTGTCGTCAGATATCGACTGGCCCAGCTCGCGATGGTATCGGCTACGTACTGTGAATCTGCTTTGCGAGATAGGAGGTGGTCTGCATCATCGAGGCTGATAAAGCTCTTTGGATGTCGAGCGGCGCGGTAGATTCTCTCTGCTTCCTCGATGGACACTGTGGCATCGAGAGGCGAATGCATGACCAGCAGCGCTTTACGTAGCTGACCCAGGTCGTCACTTTCGTGTTGCTCAATGTCCTCGATAAACTGGCGCTTTATTTTAAAACGGCGACCCGCAAGACTGACTTCAGCTTCGCCGTCTGCTTTTATTCGATCGATGTCGGCCGCGAAGTTATGAATGACGTGCTCGGCGTTCCGGGGCGCGCCGATGGTCACAACTGCTTTGGCCTCGCTTACTTGTGATGCCATCGCCAGCACTGCAGCGCCGCCCAGGCTGTGTCCGATGAGAAGTTGTGGCGCTTCATGATGACTGCGTAGGTACTCGCTGGCTGCCAGCAAGTCCTGCAGGTTAGAAGAGAAGTTGGTGTTGGAGAAATCACCGTCGCTATTACCCAGCCCCGTAAAATCAAAACGCAGCACGCCGATGCCCTCGGCCGTCAGTGCACGGGAAATTCTTGAGGCCGCAGCAACATCTTTTCCGCAGGTGAAGCAGTGGGCAAACAGCGCAAAGCAGCGTGCGCCGGAATCGGGTGTTTCCAGCGCGCCACTGAGCGTTACGCCATTGCTAAGAAATTCTACTTTTTCGCGCATTTGAATGAGTCCACAAAAAATACTGATCAATCATACGCCAGGGTGTGCGCCTCTTGCCTTGTAGAAGTCAGGCTTGTATAAAAAGACTGCAAAACCCATCAAAATTAAAAGACAGGGAAAACCTCCATGAAGAAATCTTTCTGTGCGATGAACCTCAGCAAGTCACCGGGCCGAACACACAATCGCCGAAGACCGAGGCTCTCCGCCGGCGCACTGGCAGTGCTGTTGCTCGGTATCTTCGTGTCGCTGACGGGAGTGCATGCCCAGGAAGCCTCTCTTAAGGAAACGCCTGAGGCTGTGATTATGAGCCTTGAAGAGACCTGGAACCGTGGCGACATGACCGCTTATCTGGATCTGTATCAGAAGGATGACTCTTTAAGTCTGACCTTTGGGAACACCGTGGTGAAAGGCTGGACAGCGTTGGATGATTTGTTTCGCAGCAGCTATCCGGATCCGGTTCGTATGGGGCAATTCTCCATCGATCGTATCGATGTCCTGTTTATTCGGGAGGACGCTGCAGTTGCGTATGGAAACTTCACGCACGTCTTCCCTACAGAGACTATCAAGGGCGGGTTTAGCCATGTGCTGTCTTTGACTGAAGAGGGTCGGTGGCTTATCCGTCATGAGCGCACCTCGCGTGGTGAGCTTATCGAAACGCATTGAAACCAGGCCAGCGTAGGCCCAACACGTAACTGTGGGCCGCGTGATCGCGCCAATCGCTGACGAAAATGCTCTTGGAATCTCTTGCTATGATGCACGGACACTTGCGGGAAACCCATGTCCGATCTACTTGTAGCCGCCATTGGTTTTAGTCGTTCCCAGGGTGGGCTTGAGCGAAAAACTCTTCGCTGTCTTTATGTTGTCCCTGCTGGGTTACCTGCTCACGCCGGTATTACCGGACACATCCCTAGCGCTGGGCACAAATCTCAGTGTCAACAGAAGGGTGATAGCAGCCCTGGCGTCCCGTCCCTTAAAATGGGAGTGTCGCGTTGAGCAAGTACGAAGGCAGCGAACAGAGCGTTTGAGGCAGTTTTCTATAGTAAACAGTCAAAAAAGCTGACGGATTTCTGAAATCAGGCAGAATCTCAGCAAAAAAGGCGAATAATCAGCGTCCTATAGAGCGTTAAGTCTGCGAGTTACTGCGGCACGGAAAAATACAATGATAAGAAGCAAACAGGTCTTTTCACTAGTGGTTTTTCTTTTTGCGATGTCCGGCATTACCACTGGCAGCCGCGGGGCAGACCTTGAGCTTGGCAAGGCGCTGTACGGAACCTGTGCGGGTTGTCATGGGGAGGATGCTGCTGGCATAGCGGCCATGAACGCCCCGGCTTTAGCAGGACAGGATTTTGCTTACCTGGTGCGTCAGCTTGAGCACTTCAAGACCGGGGTTCGCGGTGAGGATGCTCGAGATGTTCTCGGCACGCAAATGCAAGGTATGGCGGACACTGTGGCAGACGATGGCGCGGTGGAGAATGTTGTTGCGTATATAACTTCTCTGCCAATACCAGCGTCTTCGCGGACGATTGAATATGATAAGCGCAACGGTGCGGTTCAATACAATGCGTCCTGCGGAGCCTGTCATGGACCCGGTGGCAAAGGGAACGTGAGTATGAATGCGCCACGCCTGGCCGGCCTTGATGAGGCCTATCTGCGACGCCAGTATGCCAATTTTGCTCAGGGTATCCGCGGGTCTCATCCCGATGATCGATACGGCCGACAAATGCAGATGATGGCAACAATGCTGTCGACAGATAAAGACGTTGATGACGTTATTG
Source organism: Congregibacter sp. (assembly GCF_047617445.1). Classification (GTDB taxonomy): domain Bacteria; phylum Pseudomonadota; class Gammaproteobacteria; order Pseudomonadales; family Halieaceae; genus Congregibacter. The sequence continues at coordinate 20,660 of NZ_JBLGBE010000050.1, read as the reverse complement.
GATACCTGTTGTCGCAATGACGCTTGGGGTTTACACAGGCGCCGTCCTTCTTTGCTTGCTTGGATGGGTGGTGCTGGCGGCCAATAGCCCATCTGATGCTGTAGAACTTGGGTTTGAGGCTAAACCGGCGAAGACGCCGACAGTCTCTCCTGACGGCATTGTCCTCAATGACCGTTGTCCACCAAGCTTTGAAGAGACCGAGGCCGGTACCTGTGAGCTGCGCAATATGTATCAATTCTACGATTCACTCCAAGACAGGGGTGTTGGCGGAACTCAAACCGCGTTGCCACAGCATCGCGACGGTTTCAGCCCCGAACAAATCGATCTCGGTCGTTACCTGTTTTTTGATCCTGCTTTATCGGGTGATGGATCGACCTCCTGTGCCAGCTGTCATCACCCTGAGCTTGGCTTTAGTGATGGCCGAGCTCGAGCGGTAGGTGTGGCAGGGCACGAAGTTAAGCGTTCCTCGCCGACGCTTTGGAACGTCGCGTTTCTCAAGCAGCTGTTCTGGGACGCGCGGGCCGACAGTCTGGAAGAGCAGGCTCAGGGCCCCTTGTACTCCCCCGAAGAAATGGGCAACACGCCTGCGCAGTTGTTGGCGATGCTCCAGAGAAGTACCGACTATGGTCGCCTGTTTCGTCAGGCCTTTCCCCGCGGAGAGCTTGATGAAATCAGTCTTGGGCAAGTGTACCTATCGCTGGCCGCCTTCCAAACCTCATTGATCTCTTTGAATAGCCGCTACGACCGCTACGCACACGGTTACCACGCAGCGCTCACCGACAATGAGATCGAAGGCATGAATGTCTTTCGTTCCTTTGTTGCTCGCTGTGCGGAATGCCATACACCTCCTCTGTTCACCAACCAGCAAGTTGCTGTGATCGGGTCGCCAGAGCCGGCCGGATTGCCGTTGGATATCGGTGTGGAGGCCATATGGGGCGCACCGAAGATGAAAGGGGGCTTCAAGGTTCCCACGCTGCGTAACATCGCGAAGACAGCGCCTTACATGCATTCGGGCCGATTTGGCACACTGCGTGAAGCCGTGGCGTTTTACACTGGAGGGCGCGGTCATGCAGTGCCTGAGGGTGTGGATATGCATATTCATTGGCATATCTGGGAGCCAAACCTGACGGATGGCGAGCTTGATCGCCTGGTAGATTTTTTGGGCGCATTGACCGACGAAACATTTACACCGGCGATACCCGACCGGGTTCCCTCCGGTCTTATACCGATCGGCGTATCGCCGCTGGACACAATAAAATCAACTTCAAAACCCTCCACTACCGTCGCTGATCGTTCGCGCGATCAAAGGGAGCATTCTCTGGGAGCATCATCATGAGTATAGGAAGAATTTTGGCCGTCGTTCTGGTCGTCGCCGCCTTTGCGGCGGGCCTTCAGTTCGGCAAAAAGACAGGGGGCTCTGCACCCGTAGTGACTGCTAGCGGCAGCGGGGCCTCTTATTCTGGCAGCACTGCGGGCGAAGCTGACGTGGCGGCCGCCAAGGAATACATGATGCAGGGCAGCAGCAAATTTGTTGCAGGCCCTCCCATGTCCGATGTTGTGGTCACGGTGAAAGACGGGGAGTCTATTCAGGAGGCAGTGATCGCTGCGGAAACTGGGACAACCATCCATGTAATGCCCGGCACTTACAACGAAACGGTGTACATCGACAAAGACGGCATTCGTTTGATCGGTATTGTTCAAGGATCAGAGCGCGCCACGTTGCACGGCGAAGGCACTTTGAATGACGCAATCTTGTTCTCGGGCAACAATATCGTTGTGGAGGGCTTTTTGATCACTCAGTACAAAGGCAACGCGATCATGAGTCAGGCGGGTAATAACTTTGAGATCCGCGACAACATCATCGTCGACACGGGTGTCTACGGCATCTTTCCGCAGCTGGGTACTAATGGCGTGATTGAGCATAATGTGGTGTCTGGCATAGAGGACGCTGCGATTTATGTGGGCATGAGCGACAACATCCACGTCGCCTATAACGAGGTTTTTGACAGCGTTGCGGGTATCGAGATTGAGAACAGCCGTCATGCCATCGTCGAAAGCAACTTCGTTTACAACAACACGGGTGGAGTTCTAGCCTTTATCACACCGGGCTTGCCGATCAAAACAACCTACGACGTCATCATTCGTAACAACTGGATTTCGGACAACAACACGCCGAACTTTGGTGCGCCGGGCTCAACGGTAGGTGGCATCCCTGCCGGGACTGGCATCATGATTATGGCGGCTGATGATGTCGTGGTCGAGGGCAATATCATTACCAACAACAAGACCGTAGGCATCATGACGGTAGATCACAATACCGCCGCAGAGTTGACGAATGTCACCATCGATCCCGAGGCTGATCCGAACTCTGATCGTCTGATGATTTTGAACAATACGATGCACAACAATGGCTATGACACGATTCCCGAAATCACGGGGCTGATGCTCGCGGATTTAAAAACGGGTAACCCCGATATTTTCGCCATTGGTCCCAGCAACGGGAGCTGCATTATCAATCGTCATCGTTATGTCCACTCAGGCATTGATGACTATGCCGAATGTGCATTTACGAATACCTCGACTATTGGTAATTACCTGATGCCCCCGGTGGCGCCCCGAGTGATCGAGCCGGGCGAGCGGGGCAAGATTGCTTACCTCGGTATCTGTGCAGGGTGTCACACTTACGAGGGTCGCATGATCGGCCCGCCAGTAAAGATCATCCAGGCGCTGTATATGGATAACCCCCACGGCCTTGCACAATACATCGCTGCTCCGGTGAAGAAGCGCGAAGACTACCCCGAGATGCCCAAGCAAGATTATTTGGATGAAGAGACGCGTCTGGCGGTAGCTGAGTATATGCTGTCGGTTACACGATAATTTTTCACTGGGGAGGTAAGCAATGAGCATCAAGTTTTCTTGGGGTCATATTAATATCAACGTTCGGGACCTTGACGCGTCTGTGGACTTTTACACGAAGCTCGGCTTTGGGCTCTTCCTGCCGAGTATTCCCTACCTCAATCTGAGTTCCGCGCAGTCAAACAGCCTGGATGTCGGAAGTGCCGAGGCACTCGGTGTATCTAATGCGACCGAAGGGCGGGCCTGTATCATGCAGTTGGATGATGGGTTTCCAAAGCTGGATCTAACTGAATTCGCTGATCTGGTTCAACGAGATCCACTGGAGAACAAGGATCTTGGATTGGTGCGTATCTGCCTTATTTCCGAGGACTTGGTTGCGGACTACGAGACGCTTATTAACGATGGTGTCGAGTTTTTGTCACCCCCCCAGCACTGTCACGAGCGATTGGCGGAAATTGCCACCTGCGTTGACCCGGATGGCACACGGATCGAGTTGCTGCAAGTCCATCTCGAGCGATGGCAGCCGTTTTTGGAGTAGAAAATATCGATGGCTAAGCAGAAAAATCCTCTCAGCTACGAAGTAATTTATGGCTTGGCTTGTGAGCGCAAAGGAGGTCCTGCCGCGGTGGAGTCTTTATTACCAAAGACAGCGAGCAAAGCGAAGCTAAGCAAGCTCGGCAGCGATCGCTACCTGGCAGAGTTTACGCGCAAAGTATTTCAATCTGGCTTTGTTTGGCGCGTCGTCAACCAGAAGTGGGACAACTTCGAAGAAGTGTTTTGGGGGTTTGATATCGAACGTTTGCTGATGATGCCCGATGACATGCTCGAACGGAAAGCCAAAGACCCCCGCATTATTCGCAATTTCACCAAGGTGAAAACCGTACGCAACAACGCCACGATGATTGCCGAGACCGAGCGCTGCGAAGGCATGAAGTTCGGAAAATTTGTCGCGACTTGGCCCGACGATGATGTGATTGGTTTATGGCTGTACCTTAAAAAGCACGGTAGTCGCCTGGGTGGTAACACCGGTCCTTACGCCCTGCGAAGCCTGGGTGTCGATAGCTTTCTGCTGACACAGGATGTAGAGGGGTTTTTGCGCAATCGCGGCGTAATAGATGGCGGCAGCGGCAGTAAAAAGTCCTTACAAGCCGCGCAGGACTTTTTCAACGAGCTACGCGATCAATCTGGACGGTCCTTGTCCTCTCTGAGTCGCATCGTGTCCTTTAGCTACGGGCAAAACCACGTAGGAATTCAGCGCTAAGTCACGCTGACTCCCTAACAGCATCTCCCAGCGCTGCACACAATTGCTCGATCTCCTGATCCTGAATCACGAAGGGTAGGCCGAGCTGGATCGTGTCGCCGCCGTAGCGAACATAAAAGCCTTTTTCCCACATGCGCATGCCCACCTCGAAAGGTCGCAGCGTGGGGTCTCCATCTTTGGGTGCTAGCGTGATTGCGGCGGCGAAACCGTAATTGCGTATGTCGGTGATATTCGGCGCGCCGTGTAATGCATGAATGGCATCTTCTAGCAGCGGTGATTTTTCTGCGACGCGCTGGGGTAGTGCCTCTTGTTCGAGAATATCCAGTGTCGCCAGTGCTGCTGCGCAGGCGACAGGATGTGCGGAGTAGGTGTAGCCGTGGAAAAACTCCAACAAATGTTCAGGGGAATCCTGCTCCATAAAGGTGTCATAGATCTCCTTGCGGGCAATGACCGCCCCCATGGGAATAGCGCCGTTGGTGATTTGTTTGGCCGTGTTCAAAATATCGGGTACCACGCCATAAGCCTCTGCTCCGGTCATGGCCCCGCTGCGGCCAAAGGCGGTTATCACTTCGTCGAAAATCAGCAGTATGTTGTGCTGAGTACAGATCTCTCTCAAACGCTTCAAATAACCCACAGGCGGCGGCAGGACGCCCGCAGATCCCGCCATGGGTTCTACGATGACCGCGGCAATATTGCTGGCATCATGAAGTGCAATCATCTCCAGAAGTTGATCAGCAAGGTGTGCACCATGCGCGGGCATTCCGCGCTGGTACAGGTTCTCTGGAATCATGGTGTGAGACAGATGGTCTGCCTCTATACCCTGTCCAAACATTTTACGGTTGGCGGCAATTCCGCCTACGGAAATGCCGCCAAAATTAACGCCGTGATAGCCCTTAATGCGACCGATGAGACGCGTCTTGCTCGGCTGTCCTTTGAGGCGCCAGTAGGCTCGCGCCATCTTCAGCGAGGTATCTGCAGACTCGGAGCCTGATCCGGTAAAGAAGACATAATCCAGGTCTTCGGGCATCAGGTTTCGAACTCGCTCGGCGAGCTGGAAGGATTTAGGTTGAGCAAACTGAAACGCGGGCGAGTAATCTAGGGTGCGGAGTTGTTGGTTTACCGCATCTGCAATTTCGGGGCGATTATGGCCAAGGCCGCAGGTCCATAACCCAGACAGGCCATCCATAATTCGGCGGCCTTTGTTATCGATATAGTAAATGCCATCGGCAGCGACAATGATCCTTGGATCCTTCTTAAACTGACGATTGCCTGAATAGGCCATCCAGTGCGCATCAAGCCCTGCTGGCGTAATCGTATCGGTGAGGCCTGATGCTGAGTGATCCAAGGGTTGTTCGATGCTTGTCATAAGGAAACTCCAACGCCAGACAGTCCCGTCTGACAGATTTCTAAAGGTGTAGACCGCGTCATTAAGGCTGACGCATTCTCCACGGTCGTTATTTACTATCTTCTTTCCGTATAGGGAGTGAAATCACCCTTCAGGGGGATGCGCTAGGATACTGACTGAGCATAGCTGAGGAAAACCGCTTGAGCCACTTTGACGCGATTGTTATCGGCGCAGGACACAACGGATTAACCACAGCCAATTACTTGGCCCGGGGTGGCATGCGCGTGTGTGTGTTGGAGCGTCGGCACATCGTCGGGGGCGCTGCCGTGACCGAGGAGTTTCATCCCGGTTACCGCAACTCCATCGCGTCCTACGTCGTGAGCTTGCTGCGCCCGGAAGTGGTTCGCGATCTGGAGCTCGAACGCTATGGCTACGAGCCGATTCTTCTTGAGAACTCGCTGTATCTGGATACCCACGGCGATTACCTGCTACTGAATGGCGACGATGCGCATAATCGAGCGCAGTTCGCGAAATTCTCCCCCGTAGATTACGACGCGTATATGGCATTCGAGGAGACGGTTGAGCAAGTGGGTGGGCTTTTGGCGAAGCAGTGGCTGCGCGAGCCGCCCAAGCTCGCCATGGATGGTATAGGCGATATTCTTTCGAGCCTGCGGCTAGGGATGGACGTCTACCGTCTCGATGAGGAAGCGCGTTGGCGTTTGATGCAGTTCTTTATTGGTGCGCCGGAATCCATTATTGAGCGGTGGTTCGAGAGTCCCAAGATCAAAGCGATGGTTGCGGCACACATCATGCCAGCGAACTTTGCGCCGTTGACACAGCCTGGCGCGAGTCTAGCCATGCTGCATCACGCGGTTGGTGAAATTGCTGGCCGCAAAGGTGCCTGGGGTATTGTGAAAGGCGGTATGGGAGCCATCACGCAGGCTATGGCAGCTTCGGCAATGGCCCACGGCGTTGAGATTCGCACAGATGCCGCGGTAGAGAAGATTGAGGTTACCGGTGGCGTAGTGACAGGCGTGCGTCTTGAGAGCGGTGCGCTTATTCACGCACCAGTCGTTGCCGCCAACACTGACCCCAATCGAACGTTTCTCAAGCTCCTTGGAGCAGAGCATTTACCGGACGACTTCGCGCGCGACATTCGCGCCTTTCGCCAGGAGTCTGCTTCTTTGCGTATGAATCTGGCTTTGTCAGGTCTGCCGGAGTTTGCGGCTATTCCTGGGGCGGATGTTAGCGCCCAGCACTGTAGTAGCATCACCTTTATCGAAAGCGCAGAGCATCTGAACCAGGCTTACCAAAGTGCTCGGGCAGGCATTCCCGCGCAGCCTCCGATTATTGAGGCGATTATCCCCAGCACCATGGATCAGGAGCTCACAGACCAGCCGGGGCACCATGTTATGAGTCTGCTGTGTAAATACATGCCTTATGATCTTGCTGACGGCGCCTCCTGGGACGAGCAAAAGCCCAAGGTCACGCAAGACATCCTTGATCATGTGGCGCGTTTTATTCCCAATCTTCCAGACATTCTGGTGGCGACGCAGTGTTTAACACCACTGGATCTCGAGCGCATGCTGGGTATGACTCGTGGTGATATCTGTCATGGACGCCTTGAACCTGATCAGCTTTTTTCCATGCGTCCTCATCCGCAAGCCGCGCAATATGCAACACCTGTGCCGGGCTTGTATCTTTGCGGCTCTGGATCACATCCCGGGGGCGGCGTGACGGGTGCCCCTGGCCACAATGCGGCTAAGCGAATTTTGCGGGATCGTTGATAATGTGTGCTCTGGCAGGGAAAGACTGTGGCTAAAATAGTCGGAGGCGGGGCGAAGAAGGTTTTGTATACGCTCAATACCGTGCGGCGTATGGGCCTGGTCAATTCGGCGAAAGCATTAAGATCCAAAAACGCCTGTAAAGCCTGTGGTCTCGGCATGGGCGGTCAGCAAGGCGGCATGACTAACGAGGCTGGAGAGTTCCCCTCGGTGTGCAACAAAAGCGTGCAGGCGCAGTCGACCGATGTGCAGCCAGCGATTCCCAGTGAGTTTTTTGATCACAGTCTGGATGAGATAAGGGAACTCACGCCCAAAGAGCTCGAGCATGCCGGCCGTCTGGGCACACCCGTTTTTAAGGCGGCAGGGGAGTCGCGTTACCGGGAGCTGTCTTGGGATGAGGCGATGGACCTAGCGGCACAGCGGATGGCGGCAAGCGATCCTGAGCGCGCGTTTTTTTATTCCTCTGGGCGCTCCTCTAATGAATCCGGTTTTGTACTTCAGCTGCTGGCGCGGCTCTGGGGTACCAATAACGTCAACAATTGCTCGTTTTACTGCCACCAGGCGACCGGTGTGGGATTGGGTTCGACCATAGGGACAGGGACCTCTACCGTTGAGTTGGAAGACTTGAATGGCTGTGATCTGATCTTTGTTATCGGCGCAAACCCCGCGTCGAATCATCCCAGGTTTATCCACAAGCTGATTGCCTGTCGCGAACGCGGTGGTGAGGTCATCGTGATTAATCCTGCCAAGGAGCCGGGCCTGGTGAGGTTTGCGGCACCCAAGAGTGCGCGCTCGATGATCACCGGAGGCACAGAAGTTGCCTCTGATTATCTTCAGCCCAATATCGGCGGTGACCTGGCGTTGTTCAAGGGTATCGCCAAGGCGGTACTGGAAGCCGGAGCAGAAGACAGGGCTTTCCTCCAAAGCCACTGTGAAGCCTGGGAGGCTTTTCTCAAAGACATTGAGGTTACGAGCTGGGAGCAAATTAGTGACGGCTCGGGACTTGCGCGCGCTGACATAGAAAGGGTTGCCGCGATATACGCGCGCAGCAAAAACGCCGTTTTTGCCTGGGGAATGGGTATGACCCACCATCGCCATGGAAGTGAGAACGTGGAGTACATTGCCAATCTCGCGCTTCTTAGAGGTATGTTGGGTCGGCCCTACGCGGGTTTGCTACCTCTACGGGGTCACAGCAACGTGCAAGGGATTGGCACCATCGGTGTAAAGCCTGTTCTGGCAGACGCGGTCTTTGAAAGCATCGAGCGGGAACTGGGGGTGAGCCTGCCGCGAACTCCCGGCTTTGATACGCTCGCGGCGCTTGAGGCCGCAGAAAAAGGCGCCATCGATGTGGCCTGTATCGTGGGGGGCAACCTGTATGCGGCAACCCCGGACTCCGTCTGGGCAGCTCGCGCCATGGACCGTATAGGTCTGCGCATTCATCTTACGACAACGCTTAATCAAGGACACTTGTACGGCACTGCTGGCGATGTACTGATACTGCCCGTGGCCGCACGCGACGAGGAGCATCAGTCGACGACTCAGGAATCCATGTTCAACTATGTGCGTCTGAGTGATGGAGGGATACACCGGCTCGCCGGGGTACGCTCAGAGGTTGCGATCCTCACGGATCTTGGGCAACGATTAATGCCGGACTCCCCGGTGGAGTTCGGACGCTTTAGTGATCATGAAAAAGTGCGGGAGACCATTGCGAAGACAATTCCCGGCATGCAAGAACTTCAGGATATTGGGGTTGCGAAGAAGGAATTTCATGTTCGGGATCGTCTGATGCACACACCGCGATTTCAGACACCATCGGGTAAAGCGCAGTTTCGCGTGCATCCCCTACCTGTTGCTAATGATGCAGCGAGCAGCTATCCGTTCCTGCTTGCGAGTATTCGCAGCGAAGGGCAGTTCAACAGCATCATCTACGAAGAGACAGACAGTTACCGCTACAACGCGCCGCGGTGGTCCGTGCTGCTTTCTCCCGACGATATGAGAACCATGAATCTCGCTGAGGGAGACCGAGTTGATGTCGTGTCTGCGCAGGGCAGCATGCGTGGCCTAAAAATACAGCCCTTTGATCTCCCTCCCGGCAACGTTCTCGCCTACTACCCGGAGGCTAATGTGCTCACGGATAGGCAACGTGATCCAAGAAGTCAGACGCCAAGATTTAAATCTACGCCGGTCAGACTTCAGCGTAGCGAGGCTTTCGCCGGTGACGCTCAGTGAGCGATACATCGGCGACGGACCAAGGGGATCTGGCGGCGCACTCGGTAAAGACAGATTTTGATGCGCCGGCCTCGCTGGCGATCGGTTTGTATATGGCCATTGTGGGCTACAGCGTTTTAGCAGGTATTCCGGTGATCAGCTCCGCCTGGGCTTCGTTGTTGGGGTTCTCAGAGGTGCAGGTCGGACGCGTTGCGGGTGCAGATCTGGGAGGGTTGTCTTGTGGCGCGATTATCGCCGCAGTGTTGGTGTCCCGAATAAACCGACGTCTTTTGGTGGCCTGCGGTGTGCTTGGCGCTATCGTGGCCAACGTACTGTGCATATCGGTTGACTCTTACACGCAGACGCTGGCACTGCGTTTTGCTGCGGGCATTGCGAGCGGGGTAGTCACGGGGGTGGCCGTAGCGACTCTTGGTGCTCGCCTGAATCCTGCTCGTGCCTTTAACTATCTGCTGTTTTCCTTCGCCTTTGTGCAAGCCGGCGAGATGGCCTTGCTGCCGAGACTTTCCATGTCGGAGATATACGGGCTGTTTGCACTGTCCTATGTGCCGATACTGCCTTTTCTTTTGTGGCTGCCTTCGCGTCCGACGAGTGTAGAGCACCGCCCAAGAGATTCAGCGCTGAGTAAGCTCTCAATTAAACGCGTGCCGTCATCCGTACCCTGGCTCTGCTTGTTGGCCATGGCACTGACCTACATCAATATAGGCGCGTACTGGACTTACATTGAACTGGCTACCGTAGACGCCGCCCTTGATTCATCTTGGGTGTCTCAAGTATTGATATGGGTTTCTTTCTTTTCTGTAGCAGGATGTTTGTTTGCCACATTGATCAGCGACCGTTTTGGTATTGCCCGACCATTGCTGCTGACGCTGATCCTGCATGCTGCGACCGCGTTCATGCTGGTATCAGGCATCGATCCGCCGCGGTTTCTTATCAGTCTGTACGCGTTCAACTTTCTGTGGATTTTTGTCGACGTTTACCAGATGGGCTCGGTGGCAAACTTGGACGACACGGGTCGCTACGCGTCGCTCATGCCGGCAGCACAGGGGCTTGGGCAAATCGTCGGGCCTAATCTGGCGGCGTCGCTACTGGGCTACGGTGCGGGCTACGGCGCTGTGTTTGCGCTCTGCGGTACAGCATCGCTTGCAGCCTTCGGTATTTACGCCATTGCTTACTACAAGTTACGTCAGGCGGCGCAAGGTGCTGAGCACCTAGGGCCGGCTACCGTCTGAGTCCTACTTCTGGAAACGCCGAATGTCTGATAAACAACGCAAAGCTGATGCCACAACCGTTGTGACGCGCCGGGATATTTTGCATGGCGTGGGGCTAGCAAGTGCCATGTCGTTGCTTCCGGGAAAAGTGCTCGCTGATGCCGCGGCGGGGATGGAGGCAGGTGCAAGCTATCCCCCATCGTTGACAGGGATGCGGGGGAATCACCCTGGCTCCTGGGAAACTGCGCACCAGTTGGCGAGAGAGGGACTTCGAAGCTGGGGTGAGGCAGCGCCCATCAGCGAAGACCGCTATGACCTCGTGGTCGTGGGTGCGGGAATCAGCGGCTTGTCTTCGGCGTATTTCTATCAGGCAAAAAACCCCGGCGCCAAAATTCTCATATTGGATAACCATGATGATTTTGGTGGCCACGCCAAGCGCAATGAGTTTTCGTCTCGGGGCCATCAGTTGCTGGGCTACGGTGGCTCGCAGACGATGGAGTCTCCTTCCAGTTATTCACCGATCGTTAGGGCCTTGCTCAATGACCTCCGGGTAGACATAGGCGCGTTTGATCAGGCGTTTGACAAAGAGTTCTATCGACGTAATCAGTTGGAAGCTGCTGTTTTTTTCGGCGAAGGTGAGTGGGGAAGCAGTCGCATGGTGAACCTCGACCTCGGTGGACTAGGCGACTACATGCCATTGCCCAAGGGTAAACTCGCAGTCCCAGACGCTGTGGCGCAAATGCCACTGTCCGACGGCGCCAAGGCGCAACTTGAGCGGTTGATAACGGAAACCAACGATTGCATGCCTGAGGTAGCCCAGGGCGAGAAGTTCGATTACCTCTACACCTTAAGTTACCGAGATTTTCTAACACGACATCTGGGTATCGATGAACCCGAGGTGTTTAGCGTGCTTGAGGGACTCGCGGCAGATGCAGGCGTTGGGATAGACGCGGTAGCGGCAGGAGAGGCCTTGTTTTACTCAGTGCTGCCGGGTCGCGCCGCGACTGGTTTGCCCCCTGATGCAACAGAATACGAGCCTTACATCCATCATTTCCCTGACGGCAATGCGTCTATCGCGCGACTTTTGGTGCGGCGTTTGATTCCCGCTGTGGCCCCCGGCGTCGATATGCAAAGTGTTGTCAACGCGTCCTTCGATTATGGTCAGTTGGATGATCCATCCAGCGCAGTTCGCCTGCGTCTTTCCAGTACGGTGGTTAAGGTCCAACATCTGGGTGACCCCGCGTCCGCCAAGGAGGTGGAGGTCGCGTATGTTCGTAGTGGCCGGTTGCACAAGGTGCTCGGTTCCAAGGTAATTCTGGCGTGTTATCACTCCATCATTCCCTCGCTGTGTCCAGAGTTGCCCGCGAAACAACGGGAGGCCATGGCGCTGCAAGTGAAGGTGCCCATTCTGTATACCAATGTCGCATTACGAAACTGGGAAGCGTGGCATCGCATGGGTATTGGCGCCTTCGTAGCGCCCGGTGGTTACCATATCAACGCCATGCTGGACTTCCCGGTAAGCCTGGGTGGGTATAGCTACGCGGCATCACCAAAGGACCCTATTGTGGTTCATATGGAGCGCTTCCCCCATGGGTCGGATCCTATGATGTCAAAGCGTGACCGTTTGCGGGAGGGGCGTTATGAGCTTCTTTCAACCCCCTTCTCTACCATTGAGAAAAACATCTACGCGCAGCTAGGCGAAGCACTGGCGCCTGGTGGGTTTGACTCCCGAAGAGATATTGCCGGTATAACTGTTAATCGTTGGGCCCACGGCTATTCCTACGATTATTCTGATTTGGAAGACGACACTTATGAAGATTGGGATGATCCACGGTACCCGCATATGCAGGCTCGCAAGTCCTATGGGCGCATAGCGATCGCAAACTCAGATGCAGATGCCAATGCCATGATGGAGGCGGCCATTGAACAAGCGCATCGTGCGGTAAACGAGCTCTCCCAGGGCTAATTTTTTATCAGTGAATGGCAGGCTTTGGCGCATAGCGCCGCGAGATAGTGACGATCGCGATTAAGCCCAAGGGAATAAACAGGAGTGCAGGACCAAAGGCGATCCAGGGCTCCGCTTCCTGCCAGTTGATGTTGCCTGTGCTCAGCACCGTGCCGCGTCCGCGTTGAAAGGGCAGCACATAGAAGTTCAGCAGAAGAAAGGGCATTACTGCGCCGTAGAGCATGAGTAATGCGGGGGCGATGAGCGTGATCCGTGTTTGTTTGACGTCGCAGTCTTCTATCGGCGTTTCATGTAAACGAGTTAAGAACTCGCGTTCCTTGGCGCTAGGTGTTTGCCAGCGCGCTATAAGAAGGATTGTGAGGACACTCGCTGCACCGCCCAATAGCGCTGGATTGAGATAGCTGGGTAAGTTGATGAAACCAAAATAGTCCAGCCCCGCTGGAATCACGTTACCCAGCAAGCCCGCAATCATTCCCCAGAACGCGCCGTCTGCGGTGATGCGCTTGCTCCAAATGCTCATGAGACCCACGGGTCCCCAAGAGGATGCGAAAACGGTGCCGATGAATAACATGATCCAGAATACGTTTGCCGGGACGTACATACTCAAAATCAAAACAATCACGGCGACAGCACTCATGAGAAGGCGAGTGGAGCGTAACTGCAGCGGGCCGCGATGACTCGCAAGATCATTGCTAACGCTAAAGCCGACTAGCGATAGGAATGTGGATGCAGAAGAGAGTGCCGCGGCAACAATGCCGGCAATGAGCATTGCCCCCAGAAACTCAGGCACCAGGTTGCGCGCTGCCCAAAGCATGACCGTCTCCGACGGTTCAATGTCGTACTTGGCAAGATTGATCAGCCCGCCTGCACCGTAGATCAGAATCTGCAAAAAAATCACGGCTATGCAGGCGTAGATCGCTGCTCGTAGAACCACGTGCTCGTTTTTAGCCATAAGGTGACGGCTGGACTGCCACGGGCTGACTGCGTACACCAGGCTCCAGGACAGATCGACGATAACGACCCATATCAGAAAGTCCCAGGCGGTGGGCCACTCGGTACCTTCACCTATCATTCCGTGCCAGGTGGTGAGGTCAGGCTTGTGAGTCTGTCGCGATAGCTCTTCGATCGCCACGCTGACACCGCCAAATCCATCGAGGAGGTACGTCACAAAGGCGATGGTCGCTCCTGTGAACAATAGAAACATAAGAGTGTCAGTGATGATCACACCCCGGGATCCCGCGTAAAGCGTGAACACGCTGTAACTCAGCCACGCGCAAACTATTGCGGCGGGATAGCTCAAGTCCGTTAGATCCGAGAGGAGAATCGCAGCACCCTGAGTCACTACCAGCAGGTATCCGCCTAGACCGAGGATGATGGTGACGCCCGCTGCTTGCTGCACGCGGTGGCTGGAGAAACGTTGTCCAAAGTAATCGGCTACGGTTGGGGCGCGACTTCGGCGAATATAAGTGCCAAAGAACAGCGCACCATAAACATACCCCGTTACCGCGATGCCCGGGAGTAGCAGGTAGGGGCCGAGTTGTCCGTCGTAGGTGAAACCCGCCTCCCCAAGGAAGATTGAGGTGCTAAAGACACTGGCCACGAGCGTACCGAGGATGAGCAGGGTCGGCGCGCGTCGCCCGGCGACAAAATAGTCGTCGATGGACTGTACGCTTCGGCCGCTATAACTGCCAATGGCAATAAAGACAATGACACTGACTGCGACAGTGACGTTGTAGATGTTCAAGTCATCGATCACGCAAGATCGCCTGAGCCGCGTTGTGTCCTGGCAGACCGCTCACGCCGCCACCGGGATGGGCGCCAGATCCACACAAGTAAACTCCCCGGGTTGGCATGCGATAGCCGGCAATGCCTGGTATGGGGCGCATGGAGTAAAACTGATCAAGATGCAGCGCGCCGTGGAATATATCGCCGCCCACCATGTTCAGATCCCGTTCGATGTCCAGAGGTGTCTTGATCTGGCGACCCACGATGGATGAACGAAAGTTGGGAGCATGCTCGTCTATGGCATTGATAACCTGGTCTGCAACATTCTCGCGGACTTCATCCCAGTGTTGTCCGTTGGGCAGGTGGCGCTGAAAGTGTTGGCAAAAGAGGCTGGCTACATGCCCTCCCGGAGGAGCCAGGGTGTCATCCTGGGTGCTTGGTATCTGCAGGGAGATAATTGGACGCGACGACCATCCGGAGTCCTTTGCCTCCCGATAGGCGTTTTGCATGTAGCCAAGGGACGGGCAAAGCTCAATGGCTCCGCTAAAGTGAAAATCATCCGTCGACTTCAGGGCGCTAAAACGCGGAAGCTCAGACAGGGCGACGTTCATCCTAAAGGTGGCCGAATGGCTGCGGTAGCTGTCGATACGCCGGTGTTGAGTTTCGTCCAGCGCATCGTGGGGGAGGAGTTTTTTGAGCAGCAGTTGCGGGTGTAGATTCGCCGCAATAATAGGCGCATAAAACTCTCGCCCATCGGCGGTAATGACACCTCGTGCTCCCTTGGCGTCCGTGAGAATCTTCTCAACGGGCGCACTTGTTTCGATCTGTACGCCGCGGGATCGCGCAGAGCTGGCTATGGCATCACTGATAGCACCCATGCCGCCTCGGGCGATTCCCCAGGCTCCGGCGCGACCCTTGACCTCGCCAAAGGCGTGGTGCAACAGCACGTAGGCTGTTCCTGCCTGGTAGGGGTCCGCGAAATTTCCGATGACACCCTCAAGACCCAGAATGCCTTTGAGTGCCTCACTTTCGAACCAGCTATCAAGATGATCCCCGAGGGATCGTGTCATCAGTTCTGTTAACACGACCTGGTGCTCGGTTGAGAGGCGTCGAAGCTGATTGCCCGATTGAAGAAGGTTTAGGGCATCCCGCCAGCCACCTCCAAAGTTCGGAGGTGCTTTGAGGGCAAGGGAGCGAAGAGCAATGGCAACCGCCGAAATTTCAGCCTCAAAAGCATCTATTCGCACCGCGTCGCGTTTCGAATGTTTTGCAATGGCTTCCCGGGACTGCGCGCCATCCCGGGTCAGTTGCAGCACATCGCCATCGAGTAGGCTGAGAGTGCCGGCCGGGCGTTCCATGATTTCCAGGCCGTGCTCTTCGAGCCGCAGGTCCTGAATAACCTTGGGATTAAGCAAGCTGACGGAGTATGCGTAAACCGAGTTTCGAAAGCCCGGGTGGAACTCCTCGGTGACCGCTGCGCCGCCAATACAATCCCGGGCCTCGAGTACACGAACAGAGAGGCCCGCGGCGGCAAGGTAGGAAGCGCATACAAGTCCGTTATGGCCCGCGCCAATAACGATGACATCGCTGGAACCTGTATCTGTCACTATGAGCTCTCCTTTGCAGCAGGCTTGAGTCTAGGAACTCCTGAGCCCACGCTCCTCCGAGCGGGTGGGCTAGGAAGCCAGAGCCACCGGTCTGCTCCACCATACCGCGACTGCTTGGCTATGCCAGCGCATTTTAAACAATGGATCTAGGGCGGTCGCCCACAGGAGTCTAGTTATGCCAGAAATCAGTGTTCAACATCAGTGTGCGTCTCTAACCGATCTCGCTCCCTGCGATACCTTTGGAGAGCCCGTCGGTCCGCTGCCAAAGCAGACCGATTCAGGTTTTTACAATCAGGCCAATATGATCACGGGTACTTGGGAATCTGAGCCGGGTACTTTGAAGTTAGATTTGGATCTCACGGAGTTTTGCCACCTTCTTGAAGGGCACTGGAAGTTTACCTCCGAGACGGGTGTCGTGACCGAAGTGCGGGCAGGCGACAGCTGGGTGTTTCCCCAGGGCTGGAAGGGCACTGCAGAAGTCATCGAAAAGGTTCGCAAAGTCTATATGATGATTTTGCCAGCTTAATTATACGGTGTTCGAAGACAGCTTCGAGCACCGATTCTCCCCGCTTACGGGGGAACCTTACTAAGGGGTGAGTCTCCGCAAGTTTAGAGCGCGTCCCGCGCCTTGAAGTAAGCCATGCCAATCGCCAGCGCAGGACGGCGCAGCAATTTTCCGCCGGGAAAGGGCATATGGCTGATTTTTGACATCATATCAAAACGCTCGGGAGAGCCGGTCAGTTTGTCCGCCGTAATCCGGGCCATGATGTGGGTAGGCGCTACGCCATGCCCAGAATAAGCCTGTATGTAAGTGACGTTGTCTGCGAGCTGACCGAGTTGCGGCATGCGGTTCAGGCCAATTCCAATCCAGCCGCTCCAGGCATGATCAATGCGTACAGCGGTGAGCTGCGGGAACACAGCCTCCATCTTTTGTCGCATTACCGCTTCCAGGTTTTTGGGCTCCAGTCCGGTGTAGTTCGATAGACCGCCAAACAACATTCGTTTGTCAGCGGACAGTCGAAAGTAGTCCAGTGCGGTGCGGGGGTCACAAACTGCGACATCGCCAGGAATGAGCGAGTCGGCGAGCTCTGCGTTCAGTGGCTCGGTGGCGATCACCGAGCTACAGGACGGTAGGATGCGACTTGCCAGCTTCGGGATCAGGCCACCGAGGTAGGCATTACCTGCCAGTACCACTTGCCCTGCACTGACACTCCCGCCCTCAGTGATAACTCGCGGGCGATCCCCTTGCTCAAGCGCTACAACCCGGGACTGCTCAAAGATGCGGCCGCTGTGGGATTCAAGGGCTTTTGCTTCACCGATGCATAGGTTAAGGGGCTGTATATGGCCATTGGCAGTATTGTGCAGGCCACCTAAGTAGCGATCAGAGTTCACAAATTCCTTTAATTCTTCGCGACCCAGGAGCGTGTAGGGGTGCGGGTTGCCAATAGTCTTTTCAAAGTCACGCCACTGCGCAAACTGTTTCATATGGCGAGGTTTGAGGGCGACATCGCAGTAGCCCCATTTGAGATCACACTCTATGGCGTAGCGTTCGACACGCTCGCGAATGATGTCTCGGGCCTCGATACCCATTTGATAGATCGTCCGAACTCCCTGCTCGCCAATGCGCTTCACGAAGCGGTCTGGATCGTGGCCGAGGCCTCCAATAATTTGACCGCCATTGCGACCCGTTGCACCCCAACTGATGCGGTTAGCCTCCAGGAGAATGACGTCTAATCCTCGCTCCGCTAACTCAAGGGCCGTGTTAACACCACTAAAGCCCCCCCCGACGACGACTACGTCGCAGCTCAAGTCGTTTTCAAGGGCAGGATAGGCTGTCGTCCAGTTGGCACTGGCTGCATAATAAGAATCCGTGTGCTCCTGGCTTTCGCGAGGCGCTCTTAGTCCAAACATGTGTTACCCCGTCTCTAAAATTTGCTGCGGCCAAGTCTACCCAAGCCTTGGCGCGGGGGTCTTCTCCCCTATACGTTAGGTGGACATATGCTACGTTGGTTTTCTAAGCTTGCCGGTCTCCCATCAAGGTGTTGACACCATGCGTTTTGCGCCCAAATCAGAGCTCGATGATTTTCTAGAAGAAAACCCTGACATACAACTTCTGGAAGTTCTGATGCCGGACTATAACGGGATATTGCGGTGCAAGCGTATCCAGCGACGGGAGTTTTTGTCGCTATTCGAGGGTAGCTTTTCTGTGCCGAAAACAGTGCCGTTTCTGGCGATTCGGGGCGACATGTACGAGGGGGTAGATCCCGCGGAGATCGGTGGCGATCCGGATCAGGTCCTGCGACCCATCGAGGGCACTCTTGTACGCGTGCCCTGGTTTGATTCTCCTGTGGCGCAGGTTCTCACGGCCTATGCCGACGGCGATGAGTACAGTTGGATAGATCCTCGCAGCCCTTTGCTCAAGGTATTGTCTCGATACAGTGACAGCAGCCTCAGTCCGGTTGTTGTCACGGAGCTTGAGTTTTATCTCATCGCGGATGGTGATGGCGCTCGACCGTCGCCGCTATTGGGGCGTATTCCCGGTACCGGTTTGCGTCAGGAAGGCATTCAGTACTGCATGGCCGACGACCTCTATGAGTGTGATGCCTTTCTTAACGATGTGCGTCAGGCCTGCGACATCCAGAAGGTGCCTCTGACCGCCATCCACAGTGAGTTCTCTCCTGGGCAATGGGAGATCAATACGCATCACCAGAGTGATCCTGTGCTCGCCGGAGACCATGCCATGCTCCTGCGTAGAATCGTCAAGTCTGTAGCGCGCCGCCATGGCATTTCAGCGACCTTCATGGCTAAGCCCTTTGCAGATATTGCCGGCAGCGGGATGCATATTCACGCAAGCGTTTACGCTGCAGACGGCAGCAATATTTTTGCGGACGACGATCCCATTTTACCACCCAGGCTAATGCCGACTTTGCGGCACGCCGTAGCGGGACTCGGCGATACGATTAACCAGGGTATGGCTGTTTTTGCCCCCAACCCTAATTCCTTTCGTAGATTCAAAGCAGGCGCTTTCGCGCCTTCCGGGGCGAGCTGGGGCTACGACCACCGCGAGGTGGCGCTGCGCGTTCCTGCCTCGTCGGAATCCAATCGCCGTATTGAGCACCGCATTGCCGGTGCGGACGCTAATCCCTATTTTGTGTTGGCGGCGGTGCTGGCGGGGATTCATGCAGGCCTAGAGCGGGCCCGAGACCCGGGGGAGCCGGTAGCACGAGAGGCGGATCTTTCGGAGAATACCGTGACACTCCCTACCCGGATCGATGCAGCTATTAAGATGTTCTGTGAAGGAGATATTCTTCCGGCCTACTTCGGGCGGAAATTTGTGGACACCTACGCGGCGATACGCCAGGGAGAAAGCGACGACTACCATAGTCGCGTTCCCGATCTGGATTATGAATGGTACTTACGAGCGCTGTAGCAATAAGATGTCGGGAAACCAGCCGGCGCGAACAGTAGCTCTACTGTGTGCGACGGTACTTAGCCGGAGTCTGCCCCGTGGCCTTTTTGAAGGCGGTATAGAAAGTCGAAGTCGAGTTGAAGCCGACGGACAAAGCGACATCCAGAATCGCCGGAAACTGGCAGTCTTTTTGCCGCAACATGTGGGCGGCCTCGGTGACCCGGAACTGGTTGATGTAATCAAAGAAACTCATGGCATGCCCAGCGTTGATGGCTTGGGAAAGATGATTGACCGAGCAGCCCAGGTGGTCGGCGAGGTACGGCAGTGATAGCTCGGGATCAAGGTATATCTTGTCCTGCCCCATCACTTTTTTCAGTGCACCAAGGAGCGTTTCCATCGCCTCATTGCCAAGGCCCGACTTGGCATAGCGTCTACCCTGATCCGTGAGTCCCGCGCGCCGTGATTGAGCGCCGGGGACGCGGTAATAGTCATTGATTCGGTGGGCTGTATCACCGGCGAGCTCGACAAATTCTGCGCCGCTCCAGCCTTGGATTTCGGGTGGCGAGTCGACGGGAATGACCTCGTACTGGAAGGCCATGGTGTTTTCATTGACCAGAACGTCGCCCAAAATCCCATAGCGATAATGATCGTTGCTAAAGTAATCGACCAGGTGTGAAAGCAGTGCTTTGCCTCCGAGCTGTGTTTGGCTGGGGATGTCGCAATATAAACCACCGGCGCATAAATGACTGGCGACGCCCGAGGGGTCATGATCGTTCCACGCTTCTATATAGCTGCGTACAAAACGTTCTTGCGCATTCATAATCGTGCCTCTACGGCCTGTGGAACTGCGTTCTTTAGAAAACTAGCACGCCTGCCCAGACCCTGTCTCGATTAATGCCTAATTGTGCCACGAATTTCTGGCGAGGGTAAATCATTTGGCAACAACGTCCAGTTTTGTGGAATTGGCCAGACCTGCTTTACTGCCGGTGGCTGATGTCGCTACCGTGTGGCCTTTCAGGCGTATAGGCACAGAGGCCGGCAATACGCTCAGGGCGCTAAGGTTTGGCGGGTAGTAACTCTAAAAAAAGGCAATCACCACGTGGCAAGCAATCAAACCGGCGGTGTACCGTCAGAGCTGTCGACTTTACCGGTGTCCGGTCAGGGTGGTCGATTTTTTGCGATGAATCCGCGCCAGATTCTGAAGATCGTGGTCTACGGCCTACTGTTAACGAATTTTGTGCACTACTTGGGCAATGATTTGAATGTTGCG
>NZ_JBLGBE010000049.1:0-24761 GCF_047617445.1 Congregibacter sp. | reverse complement strand
CGTCCATAAATGGCGTCGCTCAGATGCTGATAGACAAGCTTGCCTAAGATCACCGACACTGCAAACCACCGATCTAAAGCAGAGGCATGAAGTAGTAGTGAGCACTTACATTATTCTGCTCAGAGGTATCAATGTGGGAGGTAAAAATAGGCTCCCCATGAAGGATTTAAAACTGCGCTTACAGGACGCCGGCTACTCAAACGTTCGAAGCTATATTCAAAGCGGCAATCTTGTTCTCGATGCCAAAACGGACCCCATTGATGACCTGGGCCGTGTGATCGAAGAAAACTTTGGATTCAAACCCGACATCATGGCTCTGACCCAGGACCCGTTTACCGCTGCGATAGACGGTAATCCTTTCACTGGGGCCGGGAACACAATCCATTTTTATTTCTGCAAAACCACACCGCAATTAGATAAGCAGAAACTCGACTCGCTGCTAGCACGCTCGGAGAGCACTGCGCTTGCTGGAGACGTTTTTTATCTTCATGCACCCGACGGTATCGGACGGTCAAAGCTCGTCGCAAAAATAGAATCCTGCCTGGGCGTGTCTGCTACGGGGCGCAACCTAAACACCGTCAGCAAAATTCAACTGATGCTGGACGCTTAGCGGTCGTGAAAAAAACTGACAGGAAAACGGAACGGGCGCTGACAGCGGCCCTCATCCGGGTCTGTGATTCGGCGCTCAAGGCAATCCCCGGGTTTGTATGGATCACACACTTCGTCAATCACAGTAAGTTCCCAGACTCATTGGTGATCGTGAGCGTGTTCGGCACTGACGAGGAGTTGCGTGACGTATGCGGTATTCAGTTAGACCTAAAGCTATCCACCTTGATCCAGCAGGAGCTAAACGCGCTCGATGCGCCGATCAAGGTAAAAGCCCACCAGATTCGTTGTGACACCGAAGAGGCCTGTGAGCGGGATAACGAGGGTAACTGGCAAGAACGTTATCGGTACTCTCAGCTGCACTAGGGTTTTTGCCGCGGTCGCCAAATGGCTGTCGATAGGCTATTTTCGTGTTTCTTAAGCATCGCGTCGAAATTGACACACCGCGCGAGAGCGATCAAACAACAGTATTACTTAGCCAATGGCCAGGAGAGCTTCAGGTGCATAGAAATTTCGCAACAGGTTTAGGCAGCACACTTTTTCGAACGTTGGCGAGATCTGTCGGGCGGGGTTCGCTTGCAGTGCTACTTGCGACGGCCCTGCCTGCTACAGCGCAGACCCTTGATGATGAAGCGGTGTCCTGGCTACAGGCTTTTCTGAAGATCGATACCATCAACCCACCCGGAAACGAGTTTCGGGCAGTGGATTTTTACAGCAAGATTCTCGATGACGAAGGCATCTCCTGGAATTCGGCGGAGAGTGCGCCGGGTCGCGGAAACATCTGGGCTCGCATCGAGGGCGGCGATGAGCCAGCGTTGATCCTTTTACAACACACCGATGTCGTGCCTGCTGATCCCAAGTACTGGACGACGGACCCGCTATCCGGAGAAATTCGTGATGGTTTTATCTGGGGGCGTGGTGCCATCGACATGAAGGGCACGGGCATTACCCAGCTGGCGACGTTTTTGAGTTTGCATCGTGCGGGTAAGCCGCTGAATCGTGACGTGGTGTTTGTTGCCACGGCGGATGAAGAGGCCGGTGGTTTGTTTGGCGCGGGTTGGCTGCTCAAAAATCATCCGGAGGTATTTGATAACGCCGGGCTGCTTCTAAATGAAGGCGGAAGCGGGCGACTGACCGCTAAGGGCGAGACGATCTTCTCTGTAGAACTCACCCAGAAGGTACCGGTGTGGCTAAGGCTCACCGCGATCGACAAGCCGGGTCACGGCTCTATGCCCTACCCAACATCCTCCGTGACACGCGTGGTTCAGGCCATGGAATTGATGCGCACCAGTCCTTTCCCAGCCAGAATCATTCCGCCGGTCGATGCGATGTTTCGAAGCATTGCTCAAAGTGCGGAGCCAGAATGGGCCCCCTCTTTTGCCAATATGGCCGAAGCTATCCAGGAACCTGAGTTTCTGACTCGACTGCAGGCGTTCTCTCCCCCCATGCATGCGCTTACCCGCGATACCTGCTCGCTGACACGTTTGTCTGCGTCCAACAAAATCAATGTTGTTCCGCCCGAGTCCTGGGGCGAGATTGACTGCCGGATTCTTCCCGACAAGGCGGTGGATGATTTTGTACAAGAGGTCCGGGAGATTGTTGCGCCCAGTGGAGTAGAGGTCGAAGTGCTCATGGCCTTCTCACCGGCGATTACTGACACGGGCTCTCGGCTGTATAGCGCGATCACAGACATCACCGCAGAGCGTCACCCGGGTTCTCGGGTGATGCCGTCGGTCTCAGCAGGTTTTACAGATAGTCACTTTACGCGCGATGCCGGGATAGCAAGTTATGGCTTTACGCCAACGGTCATCCCCGAATCCGAAAT
The DNA here is from genome assembly GCF_047617445.1 of Congregibacter sp. GTDB lineage: Bacteria > Pseudomonadota > Gammaproteobacteria > Pseudomonadales > Halieaceae > Congregibacter. Next base: position 22,330 of record NZ_JBLGBE010000049.1, on the reverse strand, counting down.
GGTACGGATTCACGGGAATGACGAACGAATCAGCGAAGCGGCTTTTCGCCGGGGTGTCGATGATCACCTGGCGATCATCGAGGCCGTGGTTTACGACTGACGGCGACGCCACATCAGCAGGGCACCGATGGCCATGAGAGGCAGTGAGCCGGGAACGGGGACGGCGTTGACTTTGAGTGTCTGCCATTGGGTGGGCTCAGGCGGTCTGCTGCGCTGCAATGTCTGTGCTGTATCCCAGGTGCGATAGCGAGCAGAGTTGATGCCGTCACAGCAGCCTTCGAAGCCTAAAAGTGTAAGAGAGAAGTCACCTACGTCCGTTAGGACGTAGCTCTTTACTTCGGACGCTCTGGTCCAGCTCTTAGCCCACCAGATGTCTTCGTTATAGTAGTCCACGGAAGTATCTTTGGAGTCGGCAAGAATAAATCCGCCGCGACCCCAGTCGAGTCCAAACTCGAATTCTGCGGCGCCGATTAAGCTGCCGGTAATTGTGTATAAAGCACCGTAGTTTTTCTTACCACCTCCACAGGTGCCGCGGTAGCTAACGCCCTCAAACGCATCAAGATCTTCGCTGCATACAGCACTTTCGCTAGATTCAAAAGCATTCAACGCTGTAGCGAACTTCTGATCGTTGGTATCTGTAAGGTTGCGCGCCGAAAATTTTGTGCTCACCATCTGTACGTTGATGGAATCAATGACAAGCCCTGCGCTCGCGAAGCTTGAGCAGGTAGCGAGAGTGAGGCTGGCAATCAGTTTTGAGTAAGGCATGAGTTCGTGTTTCTGTCTGGATTTGGAGTGACTTAGCCCTATGAGCCTTGCGTAGGCACGCCCCTGGCTGTTGCTGTGCGAACTGCATCACCCTTCGGCCCGTTTTATGCCACAAACTGTGACTGGGTTCACGTCGCCCCCGGGGTTCATGCTTACGCTATTCTTTGACCCGGGAATCATTGCGGCGGAGAATGCTGCGCCTCGTGCCTAGTCTTTTGGGGTCTCAAGGTGAATTCGAGCAAACACTGGCAGCTGCATCCCACTCTCGCCAGGGACTGCCATCTAGTAGGACGTCTTTCTTCTGCAGAGCTGCTGTTGCATCGTAATGCGGCGCTGCATTGGTTTATTCTCGTGCCGCACACCGACACGGTGGATCTACTGGATTTACCGGCGAACGAGCGTGATGGTCTACTGAGTGAAGCAAGCCGGATCAGCCGCTATTTAAAGCAGACTTTGGGGTACCCCCGAGTAAACGTGGGAGCGCTGGGTTTGGTTGTTCCGCAGCTGCACCTGCATGTCATTGGACGTCGTGAAGATGACCCTTGTTGGCCCGCGCCGGTGTGGGGAAACCTGGAGACGTCCGCCGAGTACGCCACAGCACAAGTTGAGCAAGTAAGGGACGAGCTGAGCCTTGTGAAGTAAGCAAGACTGCGAGCTCGACCCAGCATACGGTGGAACTTCTTTATAAAAGGGCGGCTCGGGCCCGGTAGCGCTTGAAACTTTCAGCTTGCGGTCCGATCATGGCGGTCCTTGGTTAATAAAAACGAGAAACCGCCATGCTGATTGTAGAGTCGTACACCATCGCCGTTGCGATGTGCCTGATTACCATGCTCTGTTGGGGATCCTGGGCTAACACCCAGAAGCTCGCCAGTAACGAGTGGCAGTTCCAGCTCTTCTACTGGGACTATTCTCTGGGTGTTCTGCTCCTGACATTGCTGTTCGCCTTCACCATCGGCTCCAGTGGTGAAGAAGGCCGAGCCTTTATGCCTGATATTTCTCAGGCGGGATCTGATGCTATTCGTTCGGCGCTAATCGGCGGCGTTATTTTTAACCTTGCCAACATACTGCTGGTTACAGCAATAGATATCGCCGGCATGGCGGTGGCTTTCCCAGTCGCTATCGGGTTGGCGTTGGTTATTGGTGTGGTGAGCAACTACATGGCTGCACCGGTTGGCGATCCGGTATTCCTGTTTGCGGGTGTCGGTTTGGTGACGGCGGCGATTATTGTCTGCGCATTGATTTATGCGCGACTTCCGCAGGATGAGGGGCGCTCCGTCGGTAAAGGCCTGGCTATCTCTGTGATAGCCGGTATCGCGATGGGTTTCTTCTATCGTTTTGTCGCGTCATCTATCTCCATGGATTTCGCGAATCCCGAAGCGGGTCTCATGACGCCCTACAGCGCCGGCGTCGTGTTTGCCGTGGGCCTGTTGGTATCTAACGTTATCTGGCTGATACCACTTATGTACAAGCCTATTTCAGGTGAAGTTGCCCCCATTGGCGAGTACTTCAGTAAGGGAACTCCTAGGCTGCACCTGGTGGGCATTTTGGGCGGCGCGATCTGGTGTGTCGGCTTTTCTTTCAGCTTTATCGCTTCTGGTGCTGCAGGGCCCGCTATCTCTTACGGACTCGGACAGGGCGCAACCATGGTGGCGGCGTTCTGGGGTGTGTTTATCTGGAAAGAGTTTAAGGACGCACCTGCAGGCACTTCCAGCATGATCACCGCGATGTTTGCGTTGTTCTTCGTCGGCCTTGGGTTAATCGTTTACTCGAGATAGGGTTTTAGCGCGCTCCCCAGTCGTACCACTGGCTGAAGCGCTACATAGGCCACTGCATTCGAGAGTCGCAAAAGCGCCATCCATGGACGCCGACGTTCCCTCATCGCAGTAGCTTGTGTAGCGCTCCAGCCACAAGTTAAAGCCAGGGTTCGTTAGTAAGCTTCTGCCCCCTCCCCGCCGGTAACAATCGCCACTCCCGCACTGCAGCCTAATCGATTAGCGCCCGCGGCAAGCATGGCGACAGCCGTGTCGCGATCACGGATGCCGCCAGAGGCTTTTACGCCCACATTTGAACCAACGATACCGCGCATCAGGGCGACGTCGTCTACGGTGGCTCCTGAGGTACTGAACCCTGTCGACGTCTTTACAAACGCGACACCTAACTCGCCGCAGATCTCGCAGGCCAGACGTTTGTGAGATTCGGCGAGCAGGCAGGTCTCAAGAATGACTTTTAGGGGGATGTCCGCGCAGCTAGCCAGAACTTCTGCAATGCCATCGCGAACACGGTCCCAGTCGCCGGCAAGGGCATCGCCAATGGACATCACCATGTCGATTTCGCTGGCGCCGGCATCAATAGCCAGCCGCGCTTCGGCTGCCGTTGCAGCGGGTAGTGACGCGCCTAGCGGAAACCCCACTACAGAGCAGGTTTTGACAGAGCTTCCCTTAAGCATCGCCGCTACTCGCGGTACCCAAAGGCTGTTGACACACACCGCAGCGAACTGATGCTCCAGTGCTTCTTCGCATACCTGATCGATGTCTACGGCACGGGCTTCGGGCTTCAGCAGGGTGTGATCGATGGCCGCTGCAATTGCCGCATCGTCATAACTGTTGCTATCCATGGAATAGGCCTTTGATGCAGACGAATTTAGGGTTGGTTAGGCTACACTGTCGCGCATCGAATAAGAACGGAAGCACGCTTATGAAAATTGCTGTTATCGGCTCCTGCATGGTCGATCTAATCGCCTATACCGACACGGTACCCAAGGCCGGCGAAACGCTGGTAGCCAAGGAATTTGTCATGGGTTGTGGAGGTAAAGGCGCCAATCAGGCGGTTGCGGCTTCTAAGCTTGGCGCTGATGTATTGATGATGGGCCGTGTGGGCGATGACGCTTTTGCCAACAATACCCTGACGAACTTCGAGAAGTATGGCGTTAGCACAAAGCACGTAACCAAGGTCCCCGGCGTATCCAGTGGCGTTGCACCTATCTGGGTGGATGCGGACTCTCAGAATCGTATTTTGATTATTCCCGGCGCAAACATGCACCTGCTCCCTGCTGACCTCGATGCTGCGGCTGATGAGCTGAAGCAGTGCAGCATGATTATCTTGCAGCTGGAGATACCGTTGGAGACGGTGTACGCCGCTATCGACTTTGGCAACAGCAACGGTATCCCCGTGTTACTGAATCCCGCGCCAGCAAGCATTGAGCTGGATATCGATTACGCCTGTCGTTGCGATTATTTTGTGCCCAACGAGACTGAGCTAGAGATTCTCACCGGTATGCCCGTGGGGAATGAGGATGAAATTGCCGCCGCCGCCAGCTCTCTTTTAGCGAAAGGGCTCAAGAATCTCATCGTGACGCTTGGCGATAAGGGCGCATTGTGGATGCACGGTGGCGAGCGACAGCATGTGAGCGCGCCAACAGTAAACGCTGTGGATACTACCGGTGCCGGAGACGGATTCATTGGCTGTTTTGCGGCGGAGCTTGCGGCGGGTACTGACGTTGCAACCGCGCTCGGCCGCGCAGTGAGTTACGCTTCGCACAGTGTCACAGGCAAGGGCACCCAAACCTCCTATGCCACGGTCGACGAGTTTGCACAGTGGCAAAGTTCGCACTGAGGTGGGTGTTGACCTGTTAATGCCCGCGGAAGCTGCTAGCCTTTAGATTGTTGTTGGATAACCACGAGAGATAATGGAATGAAATTGCTGTCAAAAACTGTCGCTGCCTTTACCGGTGCGTTTCTGCTGATCACGGCTAGCGCCGGCGTGCTTGCAGACTGGGAGCTCGATGGTGAGCGATCCACTGTGCAGTTTATGTCGGTCAAAAACGCCAGCGTGGCAGAGCTCCACCACTTTCGGGCGATTACGGGTGGTATCAGCGATACCGGTGCAGCACAGGTAGCCTTAGATTTGGACAGTGTTGAGACCCTGGTGCCGATTCGTAATCAGCGTATGCGTGAGCTGCTTTTTGAGACAGTGCGTTTTCCTGCTGCAATGTTGCGGGCCGAAGTGCCCACGTCCCTGACTGAACTGCCCGTGGGCGAAACCCGTGATACTGCGATAGAGGTCGAGGTCGATCTTCACGGCGTGACAAAGTCCTATATCGCCGAGATTCTGGTAACACGTCTGAATGACGGCGGCCTCCAGATTGTCATCAGCGAGCCTATCGTAGTGAAGGCGGCTGATTTTGGTCTGGACGGGGGCATCGACATTCTTCGAGAAGTGGCAGGCCTTAACAGCATCAGCACTGCTGTTCCTGTGTCCGGACAGCTGGTTTTCACACCCCCGGCTGAATAGTCCTTGGCTTGAGTAGGCAGCTTAGGGGTTGACTCCGAGACTAGCCGCCAAACGTCGGTAGTTTTGATTCTGTGGAGCCAGGGATATGAGATTTCTAGCGTAGCGTTCGGCGAGATCACGCTTGCCACTTTCTGAGCTGTAGTTCACTAGCGCTATTAAGACTTGCTCATCGGCCGGCAGTGCGTAGTGAAGCTGTCCCAGCGTGGTCAATGCGCCTGCGATATCACCAAAGTCATGTTGGGCCACGCCATAAACAAAGCGATGTCGCGAACCGACGGTCTCTACGGCAGCGGCTTTGCCAAGCCAGGCTAAGGCAGCTTCTCGTTGCCCTTTGCGAGCCTCCAATAATCCCAGAGCATGCATGGCGTCACCGCTTTCAGGGTTGATTGCAAGGGCGGTTTCTAATTGATTCTTTGCTTCATCCTCCCGTCCTTGTCCGCGTAATAAATCAGCCAGATTCAGGTATGCGGAGATGAGCTGTCGGTTCAGTGCCAGCGCCTCTCGGTAGGCCGTCTCTGCTGCGGGAAAGTCGCCGCGACTCACATTAAAAATACCTAGCTGCATATTAATAGCAGGCATATCGAGATGCAGTTTTTGTACAGCTTTGTATTCCTCGAACAAGGCTAACAGTGATTTTTGTCGCTCTGCGCCGAGCTCGGCAAGCGGAACCGGGGCAAGGCTCATGGCCACCTCCATGCGGACCCCGGTCACCGGATCTTTAACCAATGGAGCCAGAGCCAGGTAGCGGCGCATGGGAGGAAGCGGCTGCAGCGCTCGTACCGCCGAAATGCGCAGCAGGGGGTCGTCAGATATGAGTAAGCCCTGGGCGATCTGCAGTGCGCCTTGCGCGCCGCTGGCGGAGACACGATCCAGCGCGGTCGCTCGCCAGATTGGGGCTGCTGTTTCGTCTGCAGCCAGCTCTAGTAACGTCGGGACACTGCGGCTATCGCCGCGCTGTAATGCTGCCATAGCAACGGCTGGATGGTCGCTGCTAGTCCCGAAGTTGCTACCCCAGTCACGCAAAGTATTCAGCGCCCAATCCGGTGATTGCTCGCTGTGACATTGGGTGCAGGCGTTGGGTGTCCCGATCACCACGCTCAGGTCTGGGCGAGGGATGCGCATGGAATGATCGCGACGTGCGTCAACACCCATATAGGTTTGTGCGGGCATGTGGCAACTCACGCACTGTGCACCGGCTGATTCTGCCGGGTGATTATGGTGCTGTGGCGAATCAAATACATCGGCTTTGTGGCACTGGGCGCAAACGCCATTGCCTTCTGCCCGAAGCTTATTGGAATGCGGTTCGTGACAGTTGGCGCAGACAACCCCTGCCTGAGACATTTTGCTCTGCATAAAGGAGCCATACACGTAGACCTCGTCCAGAATTTGCCCGTCATGGTGATACAAAGGCTGCCCGAGCAGTGAGAGTCGGTGGGTATCGGATAGCGGCTTACCATACTCGTAGTCACCGAGGGTGCCCCGGCGAGCATGACAGCGGCCGCAGCTATCTACCTGATACTGATTAGTCAGCGGATTTTTGCGTCGCGCTATGGATTCGCCTTCGGGGAAATACCACTGCCCCCGCGCGCTCAAGTCCGTTTGCAGGCCAGAAGCCGAGTCGCCGCCAAGACGCCCCTCATATCCCAGCGCCACGTGTTGACTACCTGGCCCATGGCAGGCTTCACAGCTGACGTCCTCTTCAGCAAAGGTTGTGGCAAAGGTTCGGCTGCTGGCTTGATAGTTTTTTTGTACGTCAGTGCTATGACATTCGGCGCAGCGAGTGTTCCAGTTCAGGTAGGGGCCGGTCCAGTGTAGGGGGTCGTCATAAAGAATTTCCTCGTCAGGAAACAGGTGGTACCAACGCTGCCCGCCCTCATCTGCGGGGCGACTGTCCCAGGCAATAGCCAGGGCTTGTAGGCGGCCATCTTCCATTGGCAGTAGATATTGTTGGAGCGGGTCTAGGCCAAAAACCCAGGCGACCTGATACTCGGTCATGCTGCCATCGGGTCCGTCTGTGCGAACAAAATAGTCCCCGTCACGATTAAGAAACTGGGTTTCTACCCCAAAATATTCAAAGCGAGCGTTATCAAAATCGCCCAGTACCGTATCGGGCCCAGGTTTTTGCATCGCCAGATCGTGATGCGAGCCCTGCCACTGACTATGTTCGCTTTGATGACAGCCTGAACAGGTTTCGGAGCCTACAAAGCTTGGACGTCCCGTTTCGGCCCAGGCAATGTTCGTTGCAAGGCAACCCAATATTAGCCCGATCGCTATGCGAGACATCACTGCGAGAGGAATGGAAACGCGATCCAGGAAGTGGCCACGGTGCGGCGCAACACAGACATGATTTTTCATTTGCGCATGTTAACGCAATCTGCCCCTCCCTCTCCCGGGATATAGACAGCTAGTGGCCGGTGTTCGTAGACTCTCATACTTACTTCTTGTCGGGATGTGATCCGTGAAAGTTGGAATTCTAAAGACTGATGCCGTGCGCGAAGAGTGGGTCGGTGATTTCGGGGAATATCCGGATATGTTTGCCAAGCTCCTCGGTAGTAGAGACTCTGGGCTTGAATTTGTGACCCACGACGTCCGGCTGGGTGAGTATCCGGATGACATCGATGACGTAGATGCCTACCTCATGACCGGTAGCCGTCACGGTGTTTATGACGACCTGCCCTGGATAGAACCGTTGATGAGTTTTGTTAAGGAGCTGGATGCGCGACGCAAAAAGCTGGTGGGTATTTGTTTTGGACATCAGCTCATCGCTCAGGCCTTGGGCGGGCGCGCAGAAAAAGCGAGCGCTGGCTGGGGCGTAGGCATGCATCACCATCGCTTTGCCCAGCGCCCCGATTGGTTTGATGATGGCGAGTTGGAGTTCCCGATTCTGGTCACGCACCAGGATCAAGTCACCGTTAACGCCACCGGAGCTAAGGTCTTGGCAGGCAGTGATTTTTGCCCGAATGCGGTCTGCCAGATTGGTGAGCATATTTTGACCATGCAGGGTCATCCTGAGTTTGTGAATGACTATTCACGGGCAATCATGGAGTTTCGCCGGGAGATTTTGACCGAGCCCGTTTATCAGTCAGGCATAGCGTCTCTGTCAGAACAGCCGGCGACGGAGCGCATGGCTGCATGGATACTGCAGTTTCTTAGGAAGTAAGAGCTTTGTAGCCGGCGCGAGCCAAGCGTCTGTGCCTTAGTGAGCGTCCCGATCCCGCACCTTGGCCTGCATCGCGTCGAGATATTCATCCAGTTCGGTGTCGTTAGAGAACACTGCCATATCGGGTAAGGCTTGGAGAATCTCAAAGACCTTTTCGATCTGTGGCTGACGGTTGGCAACTGCAAGACTGCGCCCGGCACTTTTCAGCTGCTTAGCCGCTTTGAAGATAACTCTCAGACCCGCAGAACTGACGTAGTCCAGGGCCTGCATATCCAGCAGTACCATCTGCCATTCATCGGCGATGGCCTCTGTCAGCGTGGCTTCAAAGCCCGGCGCCGTATCGGTGTTTAGTCCCCCGATCATGCTCACGCGCAGCAGAGACTTTTCTCGATCTTCGTGGAGCTGGGTATTCAGGTTCATAGGTCAATTTCCGGTGGCGGGGTTTTTTCGGGTGGTGCAGTGGGGGCAAGGTCCAGCCGTAGGCGAAGTATATTGCGCCCCTCTTCGCGGTGATAGGACTGTCGTGTTGTCAGCTGGGTTATCAGGTGTAGCCCCAGCCCGCCTATGCTGGCCTCTTCGGTGCTTTCACCGAGCGCAGAACGCTCAGCTTCTTCCAGCGGGTTGTAGGCATGACCGGGGTCTATGCACTCTAACTCCACGCGATCGGCAAAGCGCTCCAGGCCAAGGCTCAGTGATGCGTTATCCCCTATTTGCGCGTGGTCGCGGATGTTGCAGACGAGCTCCTCAAGCACCAACTGCATGTCGTACAGCGCTCTGAGTGGAAGGCCTTGAGCCTGCCATTGTTCCTCGAGCCAACGCGCTGCCTGGCCGGGCAAAGCGGCGTCAATCATCAGACTGCGGTGCTCCGCTTGCAGAGCCGCTCGACGCTGCCCCGGAATCTCAATGAGCATCAGCGACATATCGTCAAACTGGGGTGCCCCATCGGTAAATTCATCGACGGCAGCGAATATTGCGTCCCCTGCTTCATCCAGTGGAAGGTTGTCGGGGCCGGCGAGAATCTCACACAGGGCGGCTTCTCCGAGCATCTCATCCGCAGAGTTTTGCGCCTCGTCAAGCCCGTCGGTGTAAATCACCAGACGATCATCCGCCTGAAGTTGCAAGCGATTGGAAGGGAAACTCAAGCCTTCCTGAAGGCCCAGGGCCGGACCTCGATCTTGCGCGATGATCTCAGGCTGCCCTTCACGCAGCAGTACCGGCGCACTGTGTCCGGCACTGGCGTAGCGCAGCTCCAGAGTTCTAAGGTCCATTACGCCGATAAACAGGGTCAGGAACATGCAGTTATCGTTGTCTCGGGTCAGTCCCTCATTGAGTTGTTGCAATGCAATTTCCGGGGGCACGGTGCCGGGCAGAACCTCCCACTGTTGGATGAGGCTGATTGCTCTGGCCATAAACAGCGCGGCTGGCACGCCCTTGTCTGACACATCGCCAATGCTGATGAGCAACTGCTGACCGATCTGATGGAACGAGTAGAGATCGCCACCCACAGCTCGGGCGGGGCGCACCCGCGCCCAGAGTTCGAGGGCGTCGCCATGGAGTGTGGCTTTTCCTCCTTGGGGCAGCATCGCCATTTGAATATCGCGGGCAGCACTAAGCTCTCCATCCATGCGGCTTCGCTGAGCCGCAGCGGATTCCAGATCGCGAATATAGTGGGCCAGGTCTTGCCGCATGCTATCGAAAGCGGAGACCAGTTGACTGACCTCATCTTCGCCTTCGGGTGTAGGAAGCGGCACATCCAGTTCGCCCTTTGCGATGGACTTACTGGCTGCAGACAGTGCCAGTAGTGGTGCTGTGAGGCGTTTTGTAACGATGCTAACCACGAAACCCATAAGAAGGAGCATCCCTGCGCCCATGATCAGTAGACGCATTTGATAATCACGCAGGGGTCTCAATAGGGTGTCTTCGGAATAAACAACGCCAACGCTCCACTGACTGTTCTCTATCTCTGCTACGCGGAGTTGGCAGGGGGCCTGGCCTCCGGGGCACTGGACAGTGGCGTGTCTGGGGTCTTCGCTTGAGTCCGCGAGCCAGTCTTTCCAGTTTGAAACAGTGTCACTTGCCAGAACGTCACCGATGGGGGCGCTAAGTACTTTGCCCTCAGGCGCGCCTATTAATGTGCCTTGAGACGTGAGAAGGAATCCGAAACCCCTGCTGTCGATACTCAGGTCGTCCAGATACTCGTAGAGATCTGCAAGTCGCAGATCGATAGTAGCCACACCAATAAATGCTTTTGCGCCGCTGTCCGAGCTGCGATACAGGGGCGCAGAGAAAGTGGTCATTTCGACCTTCGCAGCTGTGGATTCAAAATAGGGCTCCACCCAGGCCGGGCGTCCCAGTTCTCTGACTTTGACAAACCAGGGCTCTTGCCAATACGGGGTGTCCGCGTTGGATAAATCAGTCCGCAGCAGACTGCCAGCTTGGCGGTAAAGATAGGGGGCCAAACCTTGAGAGATACCTGCATAGTCAATATCCAACGCTATTGCGGCGGCGAACACATGGGGATTGCTGCCGACCACGCTGCGTAAAACCGCGTCTATTCGCGTTTCATCAGGAACCTCGTCAATAGCTTCTGCGAGGAAACGCACGGACGCCTCGAGTCCTGTAGTGAGTTCCTGAATGCGCAGTACAGCGGCGGATATAGAGTTGCGGGCGCCCTGCTCCAAATCCTCAACAATCCGATCTCGGGAGATCGAATAGTCAATGAACAGCCCCGCTGCAATCACGCCGGCGGCGACGAGAGTCACCCGAACAACTAGCCGCGTGGTAAAGGACTGGTTCACAGGCGTTGCTTACCAGCTACCGGTATTGGGCATGGATGCCCAGGGCTCCTGGGGAGCAAGGGATTCGCCGGCCTGCAGTAGCTCGATTGAAATGCCGTCCGGAGAGCGCACAAATGCCATGTGCCCATCTCGAGGAGGGCGGTTTATGGTGACACCGCCATCCATTAGCTGCTGGCAGGTAGCGTAGATGTCGTCCACTCGATAAGCGAGATGCCCAAAGTTACGCCCGCCGTCGTACTCCTCGGGATCCCAGTTATGGGTAATTTCAACCATGGGTGCATTGTTATCCCCAGACGCTGCCACATCCCCGGGGGCCGCAAGAAACACCAAGGTAAAGCGGCCTTGCTCGCTGTCGTAGCGACTGGTTTCCACCAGGCCCAGCTTGCTGCAATAAAAGTCCAGTGTTTCTATCAGATTGCGTGCACGAACCATGGTGTGCAGATACTGCATGCCAGTCATCCTGTTAAAAAGAGAGTGCCTCGATACTAGGGAGCTGCCCGCCCCGCGGCAAGTCCGCGGTGGCTGCCTGTGTCAGAACCGCGGCGTCGCGGTCTTGTTGTCGTGGTATTGGCAGACTGCTTGTGTAGAATGTGCCGCCCTTTCGCCGGACAATCGTATTTTATGTGGTTCAAAAATTTGCGGGCTTACCGCATGACACGTGGCCTCGAATTCTCTGCAGAGCAGCTGGAGGACAAGCTGTCGAATCGAGGATTTAAAGCCTGCACTCCAGCGCAGCCTTTCTCCGTGGGATGGGTGCCTGCGCTTGGCGAAGGCGCACAAACCCTGGTGCACTCTGCCGATGGTCGTTTGATGGTGTGCCTGCGCCGTGAAGAGAAAATTCTCCCACCTTCGGTCGTGCGTGACCTTGTCAAAGAACGTGTTGAAGGTATCGAGGCACAGCAGGGTCGAAAGGTTTATCGCAAAGAAAAGCTCTCTCTTAAGGACGAGGTCGTACAGGACTGCTTGCCTCGAGCCTTTAGCCGCCATGCTGAGCTGCGATTGATTATCGATGCCCAGGCTCGCTGGGTACTGGTTGACTCGGCGAGCGCCTCGCGTGCTGAAGAAGCCTTGAACCTGTTGCGCGAATGCGTAGGTAGTTTTCCTGTGATTTTGCCCCAGACCGCCCATGCGCCTGCAGCGGCTATGACCAGCTGGTTGGCCCACTCCAGCTTGCCGGATGACCTTCAGGCCCGAGACGAGTGTGAGCTTCGGGATATGGGCGAGCAGGCTGCGGTGATACGCTGTCGCGGTCTTGAGCTTTATAGCGATGAGGTGCGTCAGCATCTACAAGGAACTACTCAGGTTGTGCGGCTTGCATTGGCTTGGAACGAGCAGCTGCAATTTGTTCTGGGAGATGATCTTTGTCTGCGCCGACTCAAGTTTTCGGAGTCCTTGGTCAAGGAGAACGATGAATTGATGGATGAAGACCGCCTGGCTCGAATGGATGCGGATTTTGCGCTCATGGCACCGGCACTCACCGCCATACAGGATCGTCTGATCAGCCTTTTCGGTGGCGAAGACAACGCCTAGCTCATGACATCGCGAGATGACAGCGCTGATTACGCCCGCCTATTTTTAGCAGATACACCTTTGCTCGATACTCGCGCGCCCGTAGAGTTTGCGGCGGGAGCATTCCCCACGGGGCGAAGCTTGCCACTTATGAGTGATGAAGAGCGGGCGGCTGTGGGCACTTGCTACAAACAGCAGGGGCAGGAATCTGCGATCGCGCTTGGACATCAGCTGGTATCTGGCGACTTACGCGAGCAAAGGATGGCGAGCTGGAAGCAGTTTGCCAAGGACAACCCGGAGGGCTATCTCTACTGTTTTCGCGGTGGCCTGCGATCGCAGCTGGTCCAGCAGTGGTTGCGTGAGAGCGGCGTGGACTATCCGCGAATCACCGGTGGTTACAAGGCCATGCGCCGTTTTCTTATTGATACTCTCGATACCTTGTCCCAGCGTGCCGATGTTATTTTGCTTGGTGGGGCAACCGGCACAGGAAAAACCCGACTTATAAACCAACTGCCAAGAACCATCGATCTTGAAGGGCTGGCGAAACATCGCGGCTCAGCCTTCGGCAGACTGATAGAAGAACAACCGACTCAGATCGATTTTGAGAACGCGATTGCTATCGCGCTGTTGAAGCTTTCGCAATGTGATGGCCCCGTAATTCTGGAGGACGAAGGACGGCTTATTGGCCGACTGGCGCTTCCAGAGTCGCTTCGCCAGCGTATGAGCCAGGCCTCGCTGGTGGTTCTCGAGTATCCCGTTGAGGAGCGTATTCAAGTGGTCTTCGAAGACTACATCCTCGATTTAGGCGAACGCTATCGACAAGTTCACGGGGTTGGGGGCCTGATTGCTCACCGGGACCGGCTGCTCGGTGATCTTGAGCGCACCCGAAAACGTTTGGGCGGAGAGCGTTACCAGCACATTGCGGGACTCATGCAGCTCGCATTTGACACGCAGCAACACACGGGAAATGCTGAAAGTCACCGTGATTGGATACGGCATATGCTCGTTGATTATTACGACCCCATGTACGCTTATCAATTGTCTAAACGCGACGGCAGTCGCCTATGCACCGGTGATGGCGATCGCTTGCGGGCATTCCTGAGTGAGCGGTTCGATGTTAGCTAGGGAGCCTGCTGAGCAAGACCTGGTCCTGGTGGGAGGAGGCCACAGCCATGTGCTCATACTCCGGCAGTTAGCGATGTCACCACCTTCGGGTCTTCGAGTAACACTTATTTCACCGGCGGTGTTCACGCCCTACTCTGGCATGCTTCCGGGCTTGCTGGCCGGGCACTACGGCTTTGAAGAAACACACATCGATCTGCTGCGCTTGTGCCAATGGGCCGGCGTGCGCTTTCTTGTGGATACGGTGGAGTCTCTCGATCCGGAGGCTCGTTATGTGTGCTGTGAGGCTCACAAGCAAGTGAGTTATGACATCCTATCCATAGATATAGGATCTCAGCCGGAACTGGACTCGGTACCCGGAGCAGGGGAGTTTTCCGTGCCGGTAAAGCCTGTCGCAGGACTTTGGGATCGCTGGGAATCGTTGGCAGCAGCTGACGATTTGCTTGGTCGTCGAATTGCCATCGTCGGCGGTGGGGCTGGCAGCGTAGAGATCGCGCTCGCCATTGCGCATCGCTTAGGCGACCAAAAACCAACAATCGCCCTGTATTGCGGTGGTGCTGAGATATTGGCGGGTTACACCCGAGGCGCACGCAGGGCTGTGGAGAATCAATTGCTAGCCTTTGGCGTCTCGCTGCGCTGCGGCCATCGCGTTAGTCAGGTTACGGAGACACAGCTGCAATTCGATTCGACGCAGGCCGCGGACTACGACACCCTGATTTGGTGCACGGGTGCAGTTGCCGCAAGTTGGATTAAAGAGAGCGGCTTGCCGGTGGATGAGCGTGGGTTTATGCAGATTGAGGATAGCCTGCAAAGCACAGGCTATCCGAATGTCTTTGGTGCCGGTGATATCGCGACCCAGCATCGGCATCCTAGACCCAAGGCGGGGGTGTACGCCGTACGGCAGGCGCCGGTACTGGCCGAGAACCTTCGATCTTTTGCTGCGGGGCGGGCGCTGCGCCAGCACAAGCCGCAGACAGGATTTCTATCCATGTTGGCGCTGGGTCCTAAGCTGGCGGTTGCTCAGCGCAATGGACTAAGCGTTCGCGGGGCCTGGGTGTGGCGTTGGAAAGACCGTATTGATCGTGAATTTATGCAGCGGTTTAGGGACCTGCCACCGCTGAAAATGGCGGGCTCTACACAGGCAAATAAGTCCTTGGATGCCCCGGCGCAGCAAGCGCCGTGTGGCGGCTGCGGAGCAAAAGTGTCTGGTGACTCCTTGCATGAAGTACTCGCTGAATTACGCGAGCTGTATCCAGATCTTATGCCGCAGGCAGAGGCGCTCGATGACGCCGCGCCTCTGGGGACCACACAGCCGATAGTGCAATCGCTGGATGCTCTGCGGGGACTTGTGGATGATCCCTGGCGCATGGGCCGTATTGCTGCCCAGCATGCGCTCTCGGACCTTTATGCCAGCGGCGCCCAGCCGCACTCTGCTCTGGCCCTTGTGACATTACCCTTTGCGGCGCCGGCACTGCTCCACCGGGATTTGCGCATGGTTCTGGATGGTGCGCTTTCGGTGTTTCGTGAGTCAGGCTGCAGGCTGCACGGGGGCCACAGCATGCAGGGCCCGGAGCTACAGCTGGCCTTTGCCGTGAATGGCGTGCTGCAAGCGGGTAACTCAGCCTTGCACAAGCGTGGTGCTCACCCGGGCGACACGCTCATAGTGAGCAAAGTGCTTGGTAGCGGCGCTGTGTTTGCCGCGCATATGCAGGGCCGGATGGATGGCCGCCATGTCGAAGGTGCTTTGCTGAGTATGGAGCAGAGTAATGCCGTGGCTGCCAGGGTTGCCCGGGACTTTCACGCGACGGCAGTCACTGACGTCACAGGCTTTGGTTTGGCTGGACACTTATTGGAGATGCTTGGCGACACGCTTTGTGCAGAACTGCGCCTGAATCAGCTTCCAGCCATGCCCGGCGCTCTGGATGCCATGGCCGAAGGCGTGTTCAGTACTTTACACATTCCAAATCGCCAAGCACTTGCGAAGCGTTGGATGCTTCCAGCGGAGGCACCGCTGCAGGCACAGTTACTGTTTGATCCTCAGACCAGCGGCGGTTTGTTAATGGCGCTCCCGGCTCTTCAGGCCGACGGCGCCCTGCGAGCACTGCGAGAGCGAGGTGTTGAAGCTGCGGTTATTGGAACCGTGGGGAAAGTCGATAGCGGCGCAGACACGCCGATACTGAGCTTTAGCTAACAAGAAACTCCCGAATGCGATCTTTGTAGCTTCGACTTACTTTCAACTGAGTCCCACCTTCAAGATTCAGGAGGTACTCACCGTTAGTGAGTGTTTGAGCGCCGGTGACACAACGATTGTTGACGATGGTCGAGCGGTGAACCCGCAAAAATACGGCGGGGTTCAGCATACCCTCAAGCTGCTTCATGGTGATACGCATAATGTGTGTTTTGCCCGTAGCGTGGATACACATATAGTCACCCGCCGCGTCGACCCACTCGATGTCTGGTACGCGAATGAATTGAATATCGCTGCCGTCCTTAACAGTAATCTTCTCAGGCCAACTGTCTCCATTGGCCCCGGTACCTTCGACCATGGCTTCCACGCCGGCGGCGCTTTCCCCCGTCATGCTCATCAGGAGTTTGACGAGTTTTTCTTTGCCCGAGGTACTCGCTTCCTGTTGGCGATGCGCCACGGCCCGCTGCACAGCCTCATGCAGGCGATCGTCCTCTATGGGTTTGAGCACATAGTCGATGGCATGAACCTTAAAGGCATCCACGGCATACTCGTTGTAGGCGGTGACAAAGATCACCATGGGCATATCGTCACCCTGGAGATTCTCCACCACCTCAAAGCCATCCATGCCTGGCATTTGTATATCCAAAAACAGTAGGTCCGGACTGTGCTGCGCTACGGCGTGCAGCGCTTCTATTCCATTACCACACTCCGCGATGACGTCTACTTCGGGTAGTTGTTGTAAACGGACAGACAGCCCGCGTCGCGCTAGATGTTCATCGTCGACAATGATCGCTGATAAGGTGCTCATGCAGTCTCCTGGGTGGCGTAGCTGACAGGTATACATATAGTGATAGTGAGTCCGTGAGGCTCAGTAGAGCCCAGGCGGAAGCTTTGTTTGTCGCCGTAAATTTGCGTGAGTCGCTCGCGGGTATTCGCTAGTCCTACGCCTCCGCCTTTAGGCAGGCGGCCCTGGCGGAGATCGAGACCGGGTCCGTCATCCGCAACCGCAAGTTGCAGGCAGCCGTCTTCAACACTTGCCGAGACCGCAATCGAGCCTCCGTTGATTGATCGGGATACGGCGTACTTGATGGAGTTTTCCACCAAGGGCTGTAGTAACAGTGAGGGCATCAATGCCTGCTCTGCCGCCTCACTGATCGCGAAGTGCAGGGTGAGCCTCTCAGCGAAGCGTACTTCTTCGATATCCAGATACAACTTTAAGGACTGCACCTCTTCGGCAACGGTGATTTGCTGCATAGGGTCGTTGTCCAGAGAGTAACGCAAAAACCGCGAGAGCTTCATGACCATGCCATTTGCAAGCTCTGTATCCTTGTCGAGGATCAAGGTTGAAATAGCGTTGAGGGTGTTGAATAAAAAGTGAGGATTCAGTTGGTAGCGAAGCATCTTCAGCTGGGCTTCATGGGCCATGGAAATGGCTTTCAGATAGCGTTGCTTGGCTTCCTGATTAAGCAGGTAGTACTTGATGCCAAAATACAGCGCGCTCCATACCAGCATTACCGAGACGCCAGAAATTGAGCTGCTAAAATATATCGCGAGCGAGTGACTGCGCTCAGGCTCAAGTTTTTTCAGCTCCTCAGGGAACAAATTGTAAAAAAGTACTGAGCGGCAAAGTACCCAGACGACGCCGGCGCAATAAGATGCTCCTAGAATCGCAAATGCCCTGGTCCCCAATGCTCGATCCCAGGTCACGCGATAAATCCAGCGTAAGGCCAGTGTGATGAACATGCCGATGGAAACGATGATGGGTAGGTAAAACAAATAGTTCTCGGGTGGCTCACCCCAGACTAGGATGCCCAGATAAAAAGTAGCCGCCCAGCTGCTCCAGCCCCCCAGTTGCAGGAGCCAGAACAGCCGTCGCTTGTCGTCGATAACGCGGTCTATGGGCATAGCGTCCATTATAGAGAGACTAGCGCATCCTGCGATGGGTGTTTTTCGTGGCTTGTCGCATAACCGTTACGGTTTACCGCAGATTTTTTGATACTTAAGGAGATTTTATGAGCTTACGACCCGGGCGATACCGGCACTATAAGGGCGCGGATTACGAGGTTATCGGCGTTGCGAGGCACTCGGAAACTGAAGAGCACTTGGCATTGTATCGCCCGCTATATGGTGATCGGGGTCTATGGGTTCGCCCGTTAGCGATGTTTCAGGAAAATGTTGTGGTGGACGGAAAATCGCTACCGCGTTTTGCCTGGACGGGCGCCAGTGATGGCGATAGTTCGCAAGACGACTGAGGCAAACTCAATCCGGGGCGTCAGCAAAAGCCTTCATGGCGCCTCGGTCCATGCGATAACCCACCCATTCACTCAAGGGCTCGGCTCCACAGGCTTCGTAGAACTCGATAGCAGGTGTATTCCATCGCAACACGTTCCACTCATAGCGCCCGCAATCATTATCCAGAGCGATATTTGCTAGCCTTTTTAGCAGAGACTTACCGGCGCCTAAACCTCTCGCTCCGGGCGTGACGTACAAATCTTCAAGATAAAGCCCGTGTTTACCAAGCCACGTTGAATAGTTGAAGAAGTAAATTGCAAAGCCCATCGCGACGCAGTTTGAGCCATCACTATCCGGCTGTTCGCAGATTAGACCAAAAGCTTTGGGAGTCTCACAAAACAGCGTGTTGTGGATATGTGACTCGTCTGCCACAACGGCATCTGGCTCGCGCTCGTAAATCGCGAGTTCCGTGATAAAGCGCAGGATGACTTCCACATCGTCAGGCGTGGCTTCTCGAATATTCAGTGTTGTCATTGTGGTTTCCGTATTAGTCTCTGTCCCAGTAGCGTGTCATTTCAAGGTACAAGAAAGACGCGGTCCAGGTAATGAGTACAAAGCCGGTGAGGGACTCGAGTCCCACCAGATAGCGTATGTTGCCGGTAGGTAAAATGTCGCCCAGGCCCAGGGTCGTGAAGGCCGTAAAAGAAAAGTAGGCACTGCTAAGCAGCGAGCCGTCATAGTTTCCTTCCAGCTGGCCCCAGGAGGGCGATTTATCCATATAGAAATAGGCCGCAGCAAAGATCCATACCTCGACGGCGTGAGCGCTTATCGCTGCGAACACACCGAGAAGAATCCGTAGGCGATGACGAATTCTTAGTCGAGGCATTACCAGGGTGAACCGGTAGAGAAATTCGCAGTGAATCACCACGGTGAGGGCGATGATCGCGCCGTTGATTAGAAATACCTTAAGCATTGAGCACCGATTGCTAGGACTTGGGGACATTCTACGCCCTGACCGAATCTAGCGAAATGCGCAAGCCGCGCCAAGATGGCTGCGCTTGCCGCTTTAGCAGCGCTGTGCTCTGATCGAAAGATGAAACGCAGCCTAGGAAGATAGCTATGGAGTTCAAGACAGATCTCGCGTTTATGCGCGACAGTGACCGCGGCACTATTGTGGAGCCGTCCTACGGTGGCGCCACGAGCTTTATGCGCCGGCGCTACACCCGAGATCTTACTGGCATTGATGTTGCGGTCGTGGGGATTCCCTACGATCTTGCTACGACCAACAGGTCTGGAGCCCGATTGGGCCCTCGGGCTATTCGTAACATTTCTGGAAACCTCTCCTGGGAAATGGCTGTGAACGGCTGGGGTTTTGATCCTTTCGATCGTATCTCGGTTGTCGACTATGGTGATTTTGGATTTGATCCAGGACTGCCGGCGGAGGTGCCCGCGGTATTAGAGGCGCAGGCCCGGGACATTCTGGCTACCGATACGGCGATACTCGCTCTGGGTGGCGATCACTTTGTAACCTACCCCATGCTCAAAGCCTGCGCGGCAAAACACGGTCCGCTGTCTCTGATTCACTTTGACGCGCATTCCGACACCTGGGAAGACGAAGCAGGACGCATCGATCACGGCACGATGTTCTGGCATGCCGCTCAGGACGGAACCGTAGATCCTTCGCGCTCCATCCAGCTTGGCATGCGCACACACAACCCCGATACCCACGGGTACAACGTCTATGACGCGGATTGGGTTCACGATCACAGCGCGGCAGAGGCCATTGCGAAGATTCGCGAAACCGTCGGCGACAACCCCTGCTATCTCACCTTTGATATTGACTGCCTTGATCCGTCCTTTGCGCCAGGCACGGGAACCCCGGTAGTTGGGGGGCTTTCTACTCAGCAGGCCTTACGTATTTTGCGCGGTCTTGGCGGGCTCAATGTGGTGGGTATGGATCTGGTGGAAGTCGCACCTGCGTATGACGTGTCTGAAGTGACCGCGTTGGCGGGTGCAACGTTGGCGTTGAACATGCTGTGTATTTTTTCTGAGCGACCATCCTGACACTTACAAGGATCAACGTGCCGCGATGGTCTAAGCTAAATGTAGGCTAATGAAGCCCAGCGTGTTTACCAAAGAAGGGGGGTGAGAATGCTCGAGTTTGTTGAATTTGATGTTGAAGATGCTGTGGCGTGGCGAATTAGCGGGAAGGTCACGAAAGAGGATATGCAGTTAGCGCTGGAGGCCTTACGGCAGAAGATTAGCGCGCATGGCAAAGTGTCTGTGTATCAGGAGATCGAAGGCTTTAGTGGCGTGGAATTTGACGCGATTATGGGGAAGATGCAGTTTCTTTCAGAGTTTGGCGTATCTTTGTTCAAGAGGATCGCTGTCGTTACCGACAAAAAGTGGGTGCAGCACATCATTAGCTGGGAAGACAAAGTGTTTCGTGACATTGATATGCGCGCTTTTGGCACCGAGGACCGGGACCGGGCGTTTAACTTCCTGGCTTATGGCGATGACCCCGACGCATCGTCTGCGGTGGATTAATGGCACGTACGGGTGATAGACCTTACACGCTCACGCGAAAGCCCGAGCCGCCCTCGGATTCCAGCGATTGGGTGATATGGGCAGCTTGGGCGGACCGAGTGAGTTTTGATGAGATTCGAGAACGCACGGGGCTCGATGAGCAGGCCGTGATCCGCGTAATGCGGCGAGAGCTAAAGCCGTCCAGCTTTCGACGCTGGCGCAAGCGAGCAAGTGGCCAGACAACCAAGCATAGACAGCGATTTATGCAAAGTCGTCAAAGCCCTCCCTTGAGCAGACATGCTGTGGATGACTTGTTACAGAGAGATTTCGCCGCTGACTAATAGCAGCTCCGCTGTCATATCGCCGACCAATAGGACCCCAGCAAGATGTATAAACGAGCACGCCAACTATTAGATTTGGGGTTTGGTTTAACGGCAGCTGTATTGCTTAGCCCAAGCGCCCTGGCCGAAATGTGCACTGACCCGCCGACGGCAAAGGGCGTTGAAGCTTTTTGCGGCATAGACGCGCCCGAAGACATCGTCCTCTTTGAAGATCAGTTTTTACTGATTAGCTCCATGGCGCCGACCAAACATCTCTTTGGTTTTTCTCTTGCAAGCGAAACCGTCGCGCCGGTGGAGACCGTTCTTGTGCCCATCACTGCCGAGCAGAACTGGGGCGATGCCAGCTGCAGCCTACCTGAACAGATACTGAGCCACGGTCTTGACCTATCTCGTCGCGCAGGCGGGGAGTGGCAGCTTCTGGTGGTGAACCACGAGGGCCGCGAATCCATAGAGTATTTTGAGGTGACTGTTAGCGGTGAAGCAGCGCCCAGTTTGCATTGGCGAGGCTGCGTAATGGCGGCCGAGAACGCGCAGTTCAATGATGTCGCAGGCCTTCCCAATGGCGGGTTTATCGCGACAGACCCCATCACAGCATCCCTGCAGTTACCCCGAATGCTCTTAGGCTCTATGGGCATGGATACCGGGCGAGCTTATCGCTGGCGTCCCCAGTCTGGCTACAGTGCTATTCCTTACACCGACGGCGCCTATCCCAATGGCATTACCCTCAGCGCTGATGGACAGAGCTTCTACCTCAACCTCTATTTTGATGGAGAGGTGCGCCAACATGATCTTGAGACCGGTGAAACTCTGAACCGTGTCGCCGTAAATATGCCTGATAACAGCACGCTGTCTGCTAACGGTAGTTTGCTGGTCGCGTCGCATGATGCATCGTTGTTTGCGCTGCTAAGGGCGATTGTGTCCGAAGCCAGTGAGCGAAACAGCATTGCCTTTGAAATCGTCGAAGTGAACCTGCAAAGCTTTGAAACCAGCGTGCGCTATCGTTCAGAGGGCGAGGAGTTAGGTGGTGGCACCGTGGCCCAGCCCGTGGGTACCGATCTGTACATCGGCGCCTTTAAGGGCGATCGCTTCATCAGGGTTCGCTAGGCAAGCAACGCCCGAAACCACCCCACACAGGCTTTGCCTGCTGGAGAGCGACCCTGAATCTATATCGTTACAGCACGCTGCTTCGCGGCTATTTGCAAAAACACCTGGGCTCCTTTGAGCGTCATGAGATGGCCTTAAACCGTCGCCGGGCGGCAGCCGTCACATTGACGGTGTGTCGTGACGATGATCGTCCCGTCATTATTGTGACCCGGCGTAGTGCTTCATTGAGGGCACATTCGCGACAATGGGCGCTACCCGGGGGGCGTCGGGATCAGGGTGAGACCGCCGTTGAAGC
>NZ_JBLGBE010000048.1:0-24768 GCF_047617445.1 Congregibacter sp. | reverse complement strand
TGGGCGCGAAAACGCTTCTCGCCCAAGCCGAGGAAAAAATCCTCGAGCTGGCTACGGTTCATACCGAGTAAATTGATGCGCTCGGCGGGCTCGGTACTGGCAATAAGCTCTGACACAGTGTCCTAGTCGCGCTCGCAAATTTCGCTGGACGCGAAAAAGTATGCGATTTCACGTGCTGCGGAGTCCGTAGAATCGGAGCCATGTACAGCGTTGGCGTCGATTGAAGACGCGAAATCCGCACGAATAGTACCCGCGGCTGCTTCCTGGGGATTGGTTGCACCCATGAGGTCTCGGTTGGTGGCAACCGCATTCTCGCCTTCAAGCACCTGAACGACGACAGGGCCGGAGGTCATGAATTCGATAAGGGCAGGGAAAAACGGCCGCTCTCGGTGCTCAGCATAGAAGCCACCAGCAACAGCATCAGTAAGACGCAGCATCTTTGATGCAACAACGCACAGACCGGCGCCTTCAAAACGCGCATAAATCTCGCCAATGTGGTTTTTAGCCACTGCATCGGGCTTAATAATTGAAAGGGTGCGTTCCACCGCCATGTGAGTTCTCCAGAACCATTAAAAATCAATCGAATGCCGTCGATCGATGCATTATTGAATACATTTCACGGCGGCGAAAAAGTGCGCGAGATTATACGGACTTTACGCCCCCATAGCACGCTGTCTGACAGACCTTAAGTGGCTGAGTAATCGAACAAATTTGCTCAGGCGGGTTCCCGGCGAAGGCGCGGCACCACTTCATGGAGGCGCTCACTGAACAACACGATATCGTTTTCCTCGGTAAAGCGCCCAAGACTGACCCGCAAAGAGCTGTGCGCCAGCGCATCTGACAGGCCCAAGGCGCGCAATACGTAAGACGGCTCCATGCTTGCAGAAGTGCAGGCTGACCCTGTGGACAAGGCAAATTCTGGTAGTGAAAGCAGCAAGGCCTCGCCCTCGACGTCGCTCACACTAATGCTCAAAGCGCCCGGCAGCCGCTGCTGAGGATGCCCGTTCATAGACAGACCATCGATGTCTGAAACGAGAGACCACAACTGTTCGCGAAGCGCCGTCAAACGCGCTGATTCTGTCGGCAGAGCCGCTTCGGCAATTGCTGCAGCGGTGCCCATGCCAACAATCTGATGAGTGGGCAAGGTCCCCGCCCGAAGCCCACGTTCATGTCCTCCCCCATGCATTTGCGCACTCACCGCTGCTCGAGGACGTCGTCGCTGGTAGAGGGCGCCAATACCTTTAGGACCGTAGAACTTGTGCGCAGACATCGATAACAAATCAATATCCAGTGCCTGAACGTCCACGGGAATCTTTCCCACGGTCTGGGCTGCATCTACGTGAAGCGGCACGCCAGCACTGCGACATACTGCAGCGATACCCATAATGTCGTTAATCGTGCCGATTTCGTTATTGGCATGCATCACGCTTACCAGGCAGCTCGTACTCTGGAGCGCGGCGGCGACTGCCTCGGGCTGAATGAGCCCCTGCCCGTCGGGCTGCAGATAGGTCACCAGAACACCTTGCGCCTCCAGGTGCTTACAGCTATCTAACACGGCCTTGTGCTCAATCGCCGAGGTCACAATGTGTGGTGCGCTATTACCTGCCTCCCGAGCAGCCTCGACGACGCCCTTTAGCGCAAGGTTATCGGATTCCGTAGCCCCGGAAGTCCAGGCGATTTCTCTCAGATCCGCATTGATCAGTGAGGCGAGCTGCTGGCGTGCCGTCTCTACCGCCATTTCTGCCTCCCAACCAAAGCGGTGAGAGCGCGATGCAGGATTGCCAAAGGTCCCATCCATGGTCAAACAAGCCATCATCGCCTCGGCGACGGCCCGATCCACGGGCGTTGTGGAGAGGTAATCGAAGTACAGTGTCTTGGGCATTAAGACTTTCCCCCGTTTTGCGTACTCCAGTCCACGGGCTCACAGCGCTTCTGGGTTTCGGTAAGTATGCCCCGCAGAATATTTAGCTCCATCTCATCCATACCTAGTCGATTGTATAAGCGCCGCATGCGCGGCATCAGCTGCCGCGGCGCGGCGGGATTGAGGAATCCGATCTGACTCATGGTCTCCTCCAAATGCACATAGAATCGCTCAATGTTCTCCTGCGTTGCTAAAGGCTCATCCCATTGCGCATTGCTTTGCTCTGGCAAGCCCCCTTCCGCCCCAAGCATGTGCAGCTCGTAACACACGATCTGCACCGCCATGGCAAGATTGAGCGAGGTATAGGCCTCACTGGTGGGAATCGCCAAATGCAGGTTACAGCGCATAAGCTCATCGTTGGACAGGCCGTTATCCTCTCGCCCAAACACTATAGCAACCTCTCCCTGCAGGGACTTTGCTGCCATTTCCGTGGCTGCACGGCGCGGATCCAGCACCGGCCAGGGTAGCCGCCGATCCCGAGCACAAGTGCCTACAACGAAGCCGCAGTCGGCAATCGCCTCGTCCAAGCTTGCAACAACCGTCGCCGACTCAAGGACATCGTTCGCCCAAACTGCCCGCCAAGTCGCCTGCTGATCCGGAAACTGCTCCGGCGCAACGAGGACCAGCTTCACAAGCCCCATAGTCTTCATTGCCCGGGCGACGGCACCGATATTGCCAGGGTGACTGGGTTCGACGAGTACGATCCGAATGTGGTCGGAATTCATGAGCTAATCTGAGGCAGAGAGTGAGGGTGCACATTGTAACAAAGCGGTGCGCTGTAAAGCCCGCTCCTCTGGTATACTCGCGCGCCTTTTTCGTCTCTGCCTGCAGGTCTTTTTTCATGGAACCGATGACTAGTATCGCACTTCGCGCCGCGCGCAAAGCGGGCGACCTCATAGTGCGAGCATCTGATGACCTCGAACGCATTGGCGTACGCAAGAAAAGCGCCAATGACTTTGTATCGGATGTCGATGAGCTAGCAGAACAAGAAATTGTTCGGCAGCTCCAACGCGCGTATCCAGACCACGCCTTTTTATGCGAAGAGTCCGGCAGAAGCGGTCCCGAAGACGCTGACTACCTATGGGTCATTGACCCTTTGGATGGCACGACCAATTTTATTCGGGGCATCCCTCACTACGCCGTCTCGATCGGCTGTATATATCAGGGCCGCCTGGAACACGCTGTCATTGTCGACCCCGTACGCCGGGAAGAATTTACGGCCTCTCGTGGACGCGGGGCGCAGCTAAACGGCCACCGAATCCGGGTCAGCAAGCTGCCATCACTGGACGGCGCACTCCTGGGAACAGGCATCCCTTTTAAGGGGCACCACGAGGACCGGCTCCCGGCCTATACCGAGAGTCTCGCTGTACTTGCAGGACAGTGCGCCGGTATTCGCCGAGGAGGAGCGGCAGCCTTAGACCTTGCCTATGTCGCTGCTGGGCGTTTGGATGCGTTTTGGGAAAAGGGTTTATCTGTGTGGGATATGGCTGCCGGCGCTCTGCTGGTGCGCGAAGCGGGTGGACTAGTTTCGGATTTTGATGGTGCAGAGAACTTTTTGGACAGCGGCGATATCGTCTGCGGCAACCCTAAGTGCTTCAAGGCTGTACTGAAAGCGACTCGATCACTGCGAGGCTGAGCCTCGTAGTCGCGACCCACAAACCCATTGTCTGAGCGTCATATGCAGAACGACCCAAGGTCGATCAGGGCGCCACGTCGTCCTGCTCGGCCCCTTCTCTGATTGGAACCATCAAGTCTTCTTTGCTTACGCCCAAGCTGAGAAGCACGTTTGACGCCACGTAGATCGAGGAGTAAGTACCGATCATCACGCCCACCACCAAGGCCACGGCAAAGCCAAAGATCATCTCCCCACCGTACAAAGCCAGCGCCAGTAACACCAGCAAGGTGGTCAAAGAGGTAACCATAGTCCGGCCTAGTGTCTCACTCAAAGAGATGTTCACGACATCCAGCGGCTCGACCCGACGCAACTTACGAAAGTTTTCCCGTATCCGATCCGACACGACAATGGTGTCATTGAGCGAATAGCCGATGACCGCAAGCAATGCGGCCAGTACCGTAAGATCAAACTCCAAACCACTGATAGAAAAGAATCCCAGGGTGATAATAACGTCGTGGATCAACGCGATTACTGCACCGACGGCGAACTTGAACTGAAAGCGAAAGGCGATATAGAGCATCACCAGGCCTAGGGCGAGAAGCATAGCCAGACCGCCCTGCTCGCGCAGCTCGTCCCCCACCTGTGGCCCCACAAATTCGATGCGGCGAAGCTCAACACCCCCTCCGGATGAGGCTTCAAGGGTTTTGAGCATCTCAGTACCCTGAGCATCCGAATAGCCATCGGGCAAGCGAATGAGCACATCCTTGTCGGTTCCAAAGCTCACCACAATAGCTCCGGCATAGCCTGCATCCGACAGCGCAGCCCGAATTTCATTTAGGTTAGCCGAATCTTCGTAGTGAACCTCAACCAGCGTACCGCCGGTAAAATCCAGGCCCCAATTAAGCTGCTTCACAGCCAAAGATCCAAAGGCGGTCAGTATCAGAAGCACCGAAAACGCAGCAGCGAGGTGTCGCTTACCCATGAAGTTAATCGTTTTCATGACGCATCTCCCAACTTAGGTACGCTGCCGATCGCCAGTGTGCCCACCCGGCGCCCCCCGTAGATCAGATTCACCAAAGAACGAGTCCCCATAATTGCCGTAAACATGGATGTGATAATTCCAACGGACAATGTCACAGCGAAGCCTTTTACGGGACCGGTGCCCACTGCATAAAGAATCACAGCCACGATCAGCGTTGTAATATTGGCATCAAGAATTGTGGCTACCGCCCGTTCAAAGCCGGAGTGAATAGCCATCTGCGGCGACAAACCATTCCCAAGCTCTTCACGAATCCTCGAGAAAATGAGTACGTTAGCATCCACCGCCATACCGACGGTGAGCACGATGCCGGCAATACCTGGCAATGTCAGTGTTGCCCCAAGCAGCGACATAATAGCCACCAAGAGCACTAGGTTTGCCGTAAGGGCAGTCACAGCGCATAGCCCAAACACACGGTAATAGATGATCATGAACAGCACGACCAGTGCCAAACCGTACTGCACGGACTTAACCCCCATACGAATGTTCTCGGCGCCCAAAGACGGCCCTACGGTGCGTTCTTCCACAAAGGTGATGGGCGCGGCAAGCGCACCGGCACGAAGCATCAAAGCCAGCTCCGACGACTCCAGGGGATTATCGAGTCCCGTGATCTGAAACTGCGCACCCAGAGCACTCTGAATAACGGGTGCGGTGAGCAGCTTTCTCTCGTCATAGGGGACCTTTATCGTGACTTCCTGGCCATTTTCATCCATCTCGTAGCGCGTTCGATACTTACGCTCGATGAACAACACGCCCATACGCCGTTTAACGTTGGCACGAGTGGCACGCGACATTAAAGAGCCACCCTCACTGTCCAGGCTAATCTGTACGTTTGGACGACCATTCTGGTCAAAACTTGCCTGTGCGTTGGACACGCGCTCACCGGTGATAATGACGTCCCGCTCCAGGTACTCCGTAGCCCCCTGACGATCTGCACTGCGATACTCAAACCGCTGACGATCTGCCGCCGGCGCATTGGCGTTAGCCACGAGACGAAACTCGAGGTTTGCGACCTTGCCAAGAATTCGCTTGGCTTCTGCAGTGTCCTGAATACCCGGTAACTCCACGACAATCCGATTGCGACCCTGACGCTGAACCAAAGGCTCGGAAACACCCAGCTCGTTAACACGATTACGTAAAGTCGTGAGGTTCTGACTTACGGAATACTCAATGATTTCATCGACGGTCTGGTCCGTCATGCGCGCATAAATCGTGAATTCGTCGTTTTCATCGACACGATCAAGCAACAATTCAGGAAAAGCATCACCAATGAGGCTGCGAGCCTGTTCGCGAAGATCCTCAGTACGGAAGCGGCCGACAACGGCTCGATCACCATCGAGGCCTACAAAGCCTCGCACGCGCTCCTCTCTAAGAGCGCGTTTGGTGGCGTTCAGGTAATACTCCATACGACGTTCAACCGCGGCAACGGTGTCCACCTCCAACTTGAAGTGCACACCTCCGGATAGATCCAGTCCTAGCTTCATGGGCTGCCCGCCCAGGTCCGTCAGCCATTCCGGCGTCGTTTCGGCGAGATTTAGAGCAATGATGTACCCGTCACCCAATGCCCGAGAAACCACCGCCTGAGCGCGCAACTGAATATCCTGATCTTTAAGCCGAATAAGCGCACTGCGCCCGGCAGACTCAAGCTCTTCACCAAAGTGCTCGATTCCCGCCTCGGTAAGCGCATCGGTGGCCCTAGCCAGCAGGCGCTCGTCGATAATGGTGCCGCTGCTTTCACCCGCGACTTGAAGCGCCGGATCGGGTGCGTAGAGGTTCGGTGACGCGTAAAGTGCGCCGCCAAGCACAGTAATCAGAACGATCAGGTATTTCCAAATTGGGTAACGATTGAGCATGCCATGGTCTGCAGTAGTGCGGGAGCCGCGCCAAACGAACATCGCTCGACCCGGGGACCCCGGTGATGAAGGTGGCGCATTATAGACGCTGACCGCTGGGGCTCAAGGGCTGGCAAACTTTCCATTCCAAGCCCAAGGGCGTTATTGCTTAGCCGACATGCCTTCTCGCGTTCTGAAACAGACGCAGCCAGGGTGAATTATCGGCCATATCCTCTGGCGCCCAGGAGAACTGACGACGGCGAATCACACGTTCGGGATGCGGCATCATTATTGTCACCCTGCCGCTCTCACTACACACACCGGTGATTCCATCGGGAGAACCGTTGGGGTTTGCGGGATAGCGCTGTGCGACTGCTCCAGTGTTCTCGATGTAGCGCAAACCCACTAGCTGCGCCTTTTCGCAGCGCTGTTGGGCGGCTGTGTCGGCAAAAACCGCCCGTCCTTCGCCATGCGCCACGGCAATCGGCAAACGAGTGCCCGCCATGCCGCTAAGAAACACAGAGGGTGACTCCCCTATCTCTACCATGGAGAGTCGCGCCTCGAACTGCTCGGATTGATTGCGGCGAAACCACGGCCAGTGCTCACTGCCGGGAATCAACTCTCGGAGCACTGACAGCATTTGGCAGCCATTGCAGACGCCGAGAGCAAAGCTTTCGGGCTGCGCAAAAAATTCACTAAAACTGTCTCGCAAGCTCGGATTGAACAGTATAGATTTTGCCCAGCCCTCCCCCGCACCCAGAACATCGCCAAAAGAAAAGCCGCCACAGGCCACCAGACCATGGAAGTTTGCAAGGTTTGCATCACCTGCGACGAGGTCGCTCATGGTCACATCGACAGCGGTAAATCCTGATCGATCAAACGCGGCAGCCATCTCCACCTGCCCATTTACGCCCTGCTCCCGGAGCACCGCGATCTTTGGACGAACACCCGTATTAATCATAGGGCCGATGATGTCCTCATGAACATCGAAGCTCACATGGGTAGACAAGCCCGGGTCCGGGGCACTGATACGCGCAAACTCTTCGTCGGCACACTCGGGATTATCCCGCAATCGCTGAAGCGCGTGACTACATTGCCCCCAGCGCTCTTCCAAAGCTCCGCGCTTCGTATCTATGAGTAGTTCGTTCCCGGACCACACTCTAAGCTGCTCGTCGACACGAGCGTGGCCCAGTGTATGCAGGCATTCACCAATACCTAATCGTTCAGCCTGCGCCGCCCAATCAGCCAGCTGCGACTTTGGCAACTGCAACAACACGCCAGGTTCTTCGGTAAAAAGCATCGCCGATGCGTCGCGGTCCTCGGGAAGCGTAATCTCAAGACCACAGCGACCTGCAAAAGCCATTTCCAGCAGACTCACAATCAGTCCACCATCCGATCGATCGTGATACGCCATCACATCGCCCCGTCCTTTCCCCCAGAGCAATAAATCAAAGAGCGCCTTCAGGTCCGACGGACTGTCTAAATCTGCAGGTTCAGCACCGAGCTCACCATAGACCTGCGCCAAGGCCGATGCCCCAAGGCGATCCTTACCCCGACCGAGATCAACAAGTAACAACGTCAAATCAGTTTCAGTCTTCAGCATAGGCGTCAGTGTTAGTGCTGTATCACCGACAGGTGCGAACGCTGACACCACCAAAGACATGGGAGCTGTCACGGTTTGAGTATTGCCATCCTGTGCCCAGCGCGTTTGCATCGACATGGA
This sequence comes from Congregibacter sp., assembly GCF_047617445.1. Lineage (GTDB taxonomy): Bacteria > Pseudomonadota > Gammaproteobacteria > Pseudomonadales > Halieaceae > Congregibacter. The sequence continues at coordinate 16,638 of NZ_JBLGBE010000048.1, read as the reverse complement.
ATCTTTACCCACGGGAATCGCAATACCCAAGGCCGGGCACAGCTCTTCGCCAATCGCATGAACCGCGTCAAACAGGGCGGCACCCTCGCCGGCGGTATCCGCGGCACACATCCAGTTCGCAGAGAGTCGAATATCACTCATACGCGCCACGGGCGCAGCGCAGATGTTGGTAATGGCTTCGGTAACCGCCATTCTCGCCGACGCAGCACTACTCAAAAGTGCAATTGGAGTTCGCTCCCCCATGGCCATAGCCTCGCCCAGATTGGAGTCGTAGCTCACGAGACAAACCGCGCAATCAGCCACAGGCACCTGCCAAGGCCCAACCATCTGATCCCTTGCGACGAGTCCGGTGACCGTTCGATCCCCGATGGTAATAAGGAAACGCTTACTCGCGACAGTAGGCAGCCCCAATACACGATACAGTGCCTCTTCTACCGATGGTGTACTAACCAGAGGAGTCGCGGGGGCAGCGTGTCGACGGTCTTCGCGATGCATCTTAGGCGGCTTGCCAAACAACACGGACATGGGCATGTCCACGGGCTTGTCATCAAAATATGTATCGCTGACCGCTATCTGTTTGTCTGCCGTGGATTCCCCTACGATGGCGACGGGACAGCGCTCACGCTTGCAGATCGCCATAAACTGCGGCAGATGCTCCGGAGCAACCGCTAATACGTAGCGCTCCTGGCTCTCGTTACACCAGATCTCCAGAGGCGACATGCCTGGATCATCACAAGCGATGTCGCGCAGTGAAAAGAGCCCACCGCAGCCACCATCTTTTACGAGTTCTGGTAAGGCATTTGAGAGTCCGCCGGCACCTACATCGTGAATAAACGCTATGGGGTTCTGTGCACCCAACTGCCAGCAGCGATCAATCACTTCCTGACAGCGGCGCTCCATTTCCGGGTTTTGACGCTGCACCGACGCAAAGTCCAGAGACTCCTGCCCATCGGCGCTGGCCATACTCGAAGCAGCCCCGCCGCCCAACCCAATAAGCATCGCGGGACCGCCCAGAACGAGTAACGCGGCACCGGGCTCAAACTCAGGTTTATCCACGTGCTCCGGGGCTATATTCCCAAAACCCCCGGCAATCATGATCGGCTTGTGATAACCCCGCAGTTCCAAGCCCTCAGGGGCACCGGAAACGTGTTGCTCATAGCTGCGAAAGTAACCACAAATATTGGGGCGACCGAATTCGTTGTTAAACGCAGCTCCCCCAATAGGCGCCTCAAGCATAATATCCAAGGCCGAGGCGATACGACCCGGCTTGCCATTATCCTGTTCCCAAGGCTCTTGCAGGCCCGGTATACGCAGGTTAGACACGCTAAACCCCGTAAGACCTGCCTTGGGCTTGGATCCACGCCCCACCGCTCCTTCATCGCGGATCTCGCCACCTACACCGGTACCCGCGCCGGGAAAGGGCGCTATGGCGGTAGGATGATTATGCGTCTCAACTTTCATCAACAAGTGTACTGGCTGCGGCTGGGACGTGTACTCCCGGGACGCAGCCAGAGGCGCAAAACGACTCGCGTCATGCCCCGCAATTACCGCCGCATTATCCGAATAAGCTGACAGCACGCCCTCGGGCGCATGGGCATGTGTGTTACGAATCATCGAGAAAAGGCTCTTGGCCTGCTCCTCGCCGTCGATGGTCCAACTCGCATTAAAGATCTTATGGCGGCAGTGCTCTGAATTAGCCTGCGCAAACATCATCAACTCGACATCCCGAGGGTTGCGGCCAAGGCTCCGAAAACTCTCACAGAGGTACTCAACTTCATCAGCCGCAAGCGCCAGGCCCAGCGTTTTATTCGCTTTGTCTAACGCCTCGCGACCCTCGCCAAGCACATCCACGCACAGGCTTTTGGCCGGAGGCAGATGTGAAAACAATCCCTGCAGGCCATCAAGGTTGTCAGTAGTAGATTCCACCATACGATCGTGGAGCGCTAAGGCCAACTCCTGCCAATCCGCAGAGCCAGGCTCGACCCCCGCAACTTCATAAGCGCAAATTCTCTCAACCCTCTGCACAGCATCGAATCCGCAGCCGCGCACGATGTCAGTGGCTTTACTTGACCACGGAGAGATAGTGCCGGGGCGTGGCATCACGAACAACCAATGACCATTGGCTAACGACTCCACGCAGCAAAAATCGTCCGTCGCTGCCTGTGCGAGTAAATCGGACAAGCGGGAACGTTGTGCGTCAACTAAGGGCGCACTGTCCACCAGGTGCAAAAATCCGCTGCGCAGGAGCGAAATATCGGGCCATTGCTCGCGCAAACGTTGCTCCAGCGCTTGCTGCCTAAAAGGTGACAGAGCCGACGCGCCGGGAATCACAAACATTGGGGAGGTCTCATCATTGCAACAAAAGCGGGAATTGTACCGTTACGATCAAGCCGAGTTAAGCCAAAAAGCAAGTCTTTCGGTCTGCTTAAACATCATTACAATCAAAGGATGGCTCGCGCTCTTCATCTAATGCTTATCCTCGCACTGCTACCGGCGCTGCTTCTGGGTGGCTGTGGAGAACCGACCACATTATCCGAGAAGATCAGGGAGCGGGGAGAACTGCGGTTTATTACCCGTAATAGCCCTACCACCTATTACATTGGGCGCTCGGGCCCCAGGGGCTTCGAGTATGACCTGGCCTCACTACTGGCAGAAGAACTCGAGGTCGATCTGGTCGTCACCACGGCATTTTCGCTGGACGAGTTGTTCAATGCTTTGGAGCGTGGGGAAGCTGATATTGCTGGCGCCGGCCTCACACTCACCAAGGCGCGCAGCGCACACTTTGCCAGCTCTCAAAGCTATGCCAAGCAGACGCCTCAGGTGATTTACAAAGTAGGTAGAAAGAAACCCCGAAAAACAGCAGATCTTGCCGAGCAGACTCTGGCAGTGCTTGCCGACAGTAGTCACGAAGATTTACTCACAACACTTCGAGACGAGGGATTGGATTGGCTGAAATGGGAAAGCGTGAACGGCAGCGACACGGGCGAACTCCTCACTCGTGTGAATGAGGATCGCATTGATTTGGCGATCGTCGACTCCCGAGACTTTTTTATCCAACAAAATCTTGTCCCGCGCCTTGAAGTCGCCTTTGATCTGGCAGCGGAAGAAGACATCGTGTGGTATCTGGCCGACTCGGCCAGAGGTACGCCGCTCTTAAAAACAATCAATGAGTTTTTACAGCGGCGTCAATCAGATAACAGTATTGCGCAGATTCAACGTGGCTACTTTGATCGTGACGAGGATATTTCTCGAGTCGACTCACAGACCTTTGTGGGCAAAGTACGCCGGGATCTGAGCAGCTATCAGCAGCTCATCGAAATTGTCGCGCTAGAGCAAAAGATACCTTGGGAACTGATTGCTGCAATCAGCTACCAGGAATCCCACTGGGATCCCAAAGCCACATCCCGTACGGGCGTACGGGGCATGATGATGTTGACTCTCGCCACCGCCGAAGAAATGGATGTAGACGATCGTACTGATCCTGCAGAGAGCCTTCGCGGAGGTGCACGGTATTTCAAAAAACTCCGCCGACGTCTGCCCGACGACATTCTTGAGCCGGACCGCAGCTGGCTCGCCCTTGCCGCCTACAATATTGGCATGGGCCACCTCGAAGATGCGCGTGTACTGACCCAGCGACGCGGCGGTGACCCGCATCTCTGGCGCGACATTATGGATACGCTGCCTCTATTGCAAGAGCCCCAGCACTATCGAACGCTGCGCTATGGCTACGCAAGAGGACTCGAAGCTGTCCGCTATGTTCAGAACATTCGGCATTACTACAACATTCTGCGCTGGCAAACTGCCCGTGCCAAACGACCAGAAGCGCCTCGAGACGCCGCACCACTGGTACCCGAGAATCTCCGTAATCTCAAACTACGGGCGTTGTAGGACATACGATTAAAAGGAAAAAAAAAGGAACACAGCCTTGCTGTGCCCGCAGTTAGCGCCGCTCCCGAAAGAAGCTTCGAAGCATAGCCGCGCTGGCAGGCGCGTGCTCTACCGCCTCCACCCACGCCACCCGATGATTGAATTCCGTCTCATCAAGTAAGCTGCGGGTACTCACCACTGCGCCCGCCCGAGGCTCCCTAGCGGCAAAAATCACCGTACTGATTCGAGCGTGAATCAGTGCGCCGCAGCACATGCTGCAAGGCTCCAAGCTTACGTAAAGCGTCGCGCCCGGTATACGGTAATTCGCCACCGAAGTCGCCGCCGCTCGCAAGGCCTTAATTTCAGCGTGGGCTGTGGGATCCATGGACTCGATTTGCGCGTTGCGCCCCTCGCCCAGAATCCGATCACCCTCCACCACAACAGCGCCCACCGGAACCTCGCCGCGCTCGGCTGCCTCTTTGGCTAGAGCAAGCGCCCGAAACATGAATACGTCATCGTCACTCATCGTTCCAAATGAACCGGGGCAGCTAAGATCATGGCTGATCCGCCAGCCCAAAGCGCCTCTCAAAGGCGTAAAAAAGAATACCTACCGCTAAAAGAATAGACACAGCGACCCAGGATTCAGCCTTTGACTGGAACAATAACCAAATGCAAATACCCAGGGCCAATAGTGGTATCGAATAACCCCCCTTAAGTCTGAAAGCGCCCTCGCGGACCTCCGCACTGGCATTGCGGCGAATAAGCGGCAAAGACGCTATGCAAATGATGTAACCCAGAAGTCGCGCGACAGAACTTGCTACCGCCAACTTTACGAAGGACCCGGACAATGCCAGCACTAAGGCCAGCGCCCCCATCACAATAATGCAGCGATCGGGCGTCGCGTAACGCTCATGAACATGCGCAAACCAAGTTGGCAATTGTCGGCTTTCGGCAAGAGAAAAAACGAGTCTTGGCGCTGCCAACATTGAGCCGGCAAGATTGCCACCGATGGAAAACACCGCCGCCAAGGTAATAGCAAAGGCCCCCGCCGTGCCTGCTAGTGATCGACCCACGTCTACCAGGGTCGCCTCGGCATAATCAGCCTGATCAATAACTGACACAAATACCAAGACAATCAAGAAGTACAAAAGGCCCGTAGTGATCACCGTCGCCACGAGGACTTTGGGCAAGGTCCGCCGGGGTTGATGCGTCTCCCCGGCGGTCACCGCAATCGTTTCAAACCCGACAAAGGCATAAATCATCAATAAAGTGGTACTACCCAAATCGTCAATCAACAAACTCGCTGAAGGCAACAAGGTACTGCCGGATACATGCTGCAAGCCCAAAAGAACGAGTATGAGCAGTGGCGTAACCTTCAGAAAAGTGAACAGGGCCATGGCACGCACGCCGTCACGGACACCCAGAATATTGGCCCAGGTGAGACCTAGAGTAACAACGCTAATGATCACAGCGCGAGGGAACTCACCGGCAAGTACGTCAAACAAAGAGCCCAGATACGCGGCCATGACGGTCGCATTGGCCGCAAAGGAAGCCGTTCTAGCGAGAAACAATAACCAACCCGTACTAAATCCAACCAAGGAACCAAAGGCCTCGGTGGCATACAGCACGGGCCCGCCAGTTTCATCGTAATAGCTGGCTAGCTCAGCAAAGGTCAAGACGACGCTAAGGAACAGGGCGCCAACGACGAGAAACAACCAGGGACTGAGCAAGCCTGCGTTCACCGCGACTTTGCCCGGCAGCGCAAATATTCCCGCACCAATCATAGCGTTGAGCACCAAAAACGCTGCGCCATAGAACCCGATGTCTCGACGAAGGCCTGCTGATGGCTCGGAGATCATTCTCGGATACTAGCAGACGCGGCGCCGAACTGCTGATGCCAAGCTAAGCAGGCAGACTTTTTTAATCATGAACTAATATTGTTACTTTTCTATTGCCTGCTAACGCGTAAAAATACTCATGCTAAGTTGTAACACCCACTAACGTTTCGCTCAGGGAGCACAGCATGACCAGCCAACAGATGAGTGATTCGCTCCAGTGAGAACCACCCACATAGATGATTTTCATTACAGCTGCGGCGAGGTTTTCTGCGCGCTGTACTCGGCTTTTCCCCTGCGCTACTTACTGCTTGTCGAAGACATCACCGGACCTATTAAGTGGGACATGACAGGGCTCCCAGACCGCAGATCACAAGCCTGCTTTGAGACCTTGGTGTGGCTTGCCGAGCACGATTTGCTGAGATTTCGCAGCGTAGAGCCCCGAGACATAGGCGTGGAAGGCGCCGTTCTGACCCAAAAGGCTTTCGTGTTACTCACCGGCCACATCACCTGGGAGAGCGGTGAGAGCTTGAGCCGCATAGACGCGCTGCTAGAGGCACGACGCAGTCGCGCTTACGGCGATCTTGGTCGCATTGTTGACGATATGTTTCGGGCCAACTGCCAATGGGCAGCGCCAATCACCTCCAAACCCCTACTCAAATCTGAGGTCTTATCCCCCGTCGATGATGATTAACGGGATCTCAGCCGGTGCCTTCACGCTTGGTCATCACAAATATTCACAAACATAACTCAGCATCAATTGTCGGCGCACGCCGGGGAGCAATCCTAAGCACGCACTGCCTACCAGCGCAAAAGCGATGGCAGTACAACGCGTCCAACAATAGCTCCGGCCACCACAGGCATGACATGCCAAAAACCAAGATGTACAAGACCCTCAAGCGTACATGCCAGACCGTAGGCCGCTGAACCAAGTGCCGTTGCCGCCACGCCGATATGAACGCCAGCGGTCGCTGGCGACACCGGTGCGCCACGCCGCAGCCAGAAGACCAGTGTGCCTGCGACCAACAACGAAGTGACTAATGCGGCGCCAAAGCACGCCAGACCATGATGGTCACCAATGAGCGCTTCTCCCGGGTGTCGCCCGAGCAGCGAGGCAAACGCCGCGAGGGGCAATACGGCAACCATGGCCATCGCCCACTTAGGCCCTTCATGTTTATTGCCAACGCGGGGACTCACCATTTTGAGAACACTATTCACACTCGCGCAACCGAGGACCAGCAGTAATCCATTGGTTATCAGGAACAAAGCCGAGGCTTGACCTGACCAAGCACCGCGCCATAGGCCTTGGACCAATTCCACTGATAAGACAGTTGCAAGCATCGCCGCCACAACCAGCATCAGGCCGTCGCGAAACTTGATCGAACGCACCGGCTGCAACTCTGCAGCCATCTGCGCAATGAGGGGATTAGGGGGCCGGTTCATGATTACTCTGCCTTCTCAACGAGCGCGGACAGCTTTTTCAGCCCGCGATGAATATTCACTTTTACCGCAGCCTCAGACTGTCCGCAGCGTTTCGCAGCTTCATGAATGGAAAGTCCCTCTATGCGGACTAACTCAATCACTTCTGCCTGCTTTTTGGGAATCTGGACAAACATCCGGTCCAGACTGAGGCGCGCCATGACAGCCTCCTCTTCGCCGTCTTGCGGTGCGTCGTAATCTTCCAACGCGTCTTCGGCATTGCGATAAACACGGCGCAGATGATCAACCCAACGATAGCGTGCAATCGCTGCTAGCCAGGGAAGAAAGGGACGCGAAAGATCATACGTGGCACGCTTGTTATGCACCGCTACAAGCACCTCCTGAACAAGGTCATCAATCTCGCTTGCTGCGCAGCGGCGGCGGAAGAAACGCTCCAGCCACAACTGCACCTCAGTGAGTAGCACTGTGTAAGCCTGCTGATCCCCTTCCTGCGAACTGGCCATTAGGTGAGCCAGGGTTTGTTCATCCGCTATCACAGTCCCTTTCCTTTCTCGCTGTTTCTAAGCGCCGCGCCACTTACCCAGCAGCGCATCGACCGACAGGATACCCGCCCCGCGCGTCATCAGGATTAGCGACAAGGCGACCCACAGGCTGTGAGCGGGCCACCAAGCCTCAGGGTAGACGAAAATCTGGATAGTCATGGTCATAAGCAATAAGGACACAGCGGAAACTCGTGTCGCCAATCCCACAACCAGTAGTATCGGGAATAGATGCTCGGCATAGGTCGCCAGATGCATCGATAGCTCAGCAGGCAGCGGCAGGGCACTGTATTCCTCCTGGAACAGGTACCGCGTGGTGCCGCTGATTTCCAGCCAGCTTCCATCGACCACCTTGGTCCGGCCGGAGCGCCAAAACACGCCGGCCAGCGCCAGGCGACTGAGCAGCAGCGCGCCACTTTCGAAAAAACGACCCGAAAGGATGTTCGTGATCCGATCATAGTGCTTAGTTAACCGCTGCATACTCACTCTCCCTTATCGGTCTTGCAGACTCAGCGTTTGATCGGCTCTAATGAACCCATGCCCATGGGAGTCTTGGTGGTTTCACAGCTACCCTTTTCAAGCAACTTCCAGGCATCACCCTGGTAATCGCGAGTGGACGTTCCAGCACAGCTAGTACCCGGTCCGGCGGCGCAGTCATTCTCACCCGACTTGGCAACCCCGTAGCATTTCTCCATTGCGCCACTTTGTGCAGCTACTGGCGCGATATTGAGACCTGCTGTAATTCCAGCGGCAAGTGCGATCCCAGCGATTCTTCCAATGTTGTTCTTGGTCATTACTATTCTCCGAAATAGATAATTGTGGCCCGGCCAACTCTCTAGCTTTTGGCTGACCTTACAAACCCCCAATATACCGGGATCTTCATGTTATTCGTTGTTCAGCAAGGATTGGTTACACTGAGCATGAAATAATTTTTTTAAAGGTTTTTGTAACCTTTGCCCCACCAACAACGAATAACCTAATGTCCAGTCTGGGCACCACAGCTCAATCACAGCTCAATCACAACTACGTGACATACATTCAAAGGAAGACCCCATGACCAATAAATCAATTTTTGCCGCAACCGCCGCAGCGCTCGCTCTCGCATCAGCCGCAACATTTGCTGCCGAAGCACCCACAGGAAGCAGTGGCCAGGCTGTGAACGCCGATGACACCGTGCATTGCTATGGCCTGCACGAATGTAAAGGCAATGCAGACTGCGCAACCACAGAAAACGCCTGCAAGGGTCTAAACGCCTGCAAAGGGCATGGATTTCAAGCGTTGGAAGCCGGCGCCTGCCTGAGCAAGGGCGGCACCATTGGCGATCTAGGTGGCAAGTAAAATACTAAACCCCAATGACTGAGCGAATGCTTGGTCATCCGCGGCTCGGTGGCCGCAGGTTATTAGCATAGGCCGCCGCGCCGCACTCATTTAGAGAACGATAATGAGCAACATCGATCCATTTCCTGGATTTGGCCTTGGCCTCCGCAAGGATCATTACAAGGACTTTCTCGACAGTGAAGTGCCCGTCGATTTCGTAGAGGTGATATCCGAGAACTACATGGTCGATGGCGGCAACCCCCTACGCGTTCTGGAGCAGGTTCGCGCAAAAATGCCGATAATTCTGCACGGAGTCTCAATGTCCATTGGTTCCGCTGACGGACTCGATCCAGAACATCTAGCCAAACTGAAAAGACTGGTAGACCGAATAGAGCCGCTGTGGGTTTCCGACCATCTATGTTGGACCGGTACCAGCGCGCATAACAGCCATGATCTATTACCGCTGCCGTACACCTATGAGGCGCTCGATACTGTGTGCACCAACGTTGACCACGCGCAGGAAACCTTGGGCCGAGCGCTGCTGTTCGAGAATCCATCAAGCTATATGACGTTCCCGGATGACGAGATGAGCGAATGGGATTTTATCGCGCAAATGGCTCGTCGAACGGGCTGTTTCCTCTTGCTCGATATCAATAATGTTTACGTCAGCGCGCATAACCATGGCTTTGCAGCGCAGGACTACATCGCAGGCCTACCCATGGACCGGGTGCGACAGATCCATCTTGCGGGCCACACCGACGGTGACATCAAGATCGACACCCATGACCAACCGGTCTGTGACGGAGTCTGGCAGCTCTATACCGAGGCACGATGCATGCTCGGCAAGGTGGCGACCATGATCGAGCGCGATGATGCGATACCGCCGCTATCGGAACTACTCAAGGAACTCGACATGGCTCGCCAGCTCGTCCAAAAAACGCCAGCCCTAGAGGCCGTCTGATGGCTGCTACGCTGTCGGCACGCCAAGAGGAGTTTCTGGCCCATGTGCTGGACGATGAACGTGCTTTGCCCTCTGCGTGGACCCCACGCCATGCTGCCGGGATGGCCATTTACCGCAATGCCTATCGCACGCGGCTGGTCGATGCACTGCGCAGCACTTATGAACGCACGAGCCGCTGGGTTGGCGAGGACGCCTTCCGTCAGGCTGCAGCCCATCACGTAATTAGCCACCCACCCACCAGTTGGACTCTGGATGACGTGGGTGAAGGGTTTCCAGATACTTTGCGCGAACTATTCGCCGGGGATCCCGAAGTGGCTGAGCTTGCCTGGCTCGAATGGGCCATGCATCGCTGTTTTGTCTGCGCTGATGTTAGCCCCATAGATGCTGCCGGCTTTGGCGAGGCCACTGCGTCGTTTCAGGAAGACGATTGGGCCAGTATGCGCCTCACCTTTCTCCCAGGCACGTACCTGACAAAAATATCCCATGATATTGCCGAGCTTTGGAGAGCACTCAAGCACGAAGACGCAGCAGCCCCTGAGTATGCAGTGAGCACGCCGCTGTATTGCATAGTTTGGCGAGAGGACTTGAAACCCGTGTTCATGCAGGTCGATGCGACTGAAGGACAGGCGCTTGACCTGCTCCTTGAAGGAGCGAGCTATGCCGATACTTGCGATGCGATAACTGAGCAGCTCGGCGAAGACGAAGCCGTTGCTAAAGCCGGCGCCATGCTCGGCCGCTGGCTACACCATGGCATGCTGGCGGGAGTCTCATGTTAGCGACGTGAATCAATGGGGTCATAAGCGAATACCTTTTCGCGGCGGCTCGTGGCAATATTTGTCGCGATACTGTTGCTGGCTAAAAAGTAATGAACAGGCTTTGGGAAAGGCGTAATCGAGCCCTCGGCAAAGGCGCTGAATATTTCTATGACACCCCCATCGAGATTGTGCGCGGAGAAGGCGCCTACTTGTTCGACGCGGCCGGACGCCGCTACGTCGACTTGTACAACAACGTGCCCTGCGTCGGTCATGGCAATTCCGCTGTCGCAAACGCCATGGCAAAGCAACAAGGCATACTTAACGTCCACAATCGATACCTGCATGGGGGCATTGTGGACTTTGCTGAACGACTCGTTGGATTACATCATGATGGAATCGAAAGTGTTGTTTTTAGCTGCAGTGGTACAGAGGCTAATGAGGTAGCGCTATCGATGGCACGCAGCGCGACGGGTAAGCGCGGAATCGTCTGCACCGATGCGGCCTACCACGGGAGCGCCGGCCTGGTGGCCACGCTCACCAGCATCGGAAGCACCCATACTCCCAATGCTGATGTTTGCGGATTCCCCTACCCCGACCTGTATCGACATGCCTTACTTAAGCTCAGCGACGAGGAACTGTGCCAGCGATATTTAGAGCAGGCAGCCGCAGCGATTGCGCATCTCAAATCGAGCGATATCGGCTTTGCAGGACTCATCGCTTGCCCAATCTTCGCCAATGAAGGCCTGCCCGATATCCCCGGAAGCTTCATGCATCGGCTCACCGCACTCGTGCATCGTGAGGGCGGGCTAATGATCTCTGATGAAGTGCAGTCGGGTTACTGTCGCACGGGTAAATGGTGGGGCTATCAGCAGGAAAATTTCACCCCGGATATTGTCGTCATGGGTAAACCCATGGGTAACGGACTTCCACTGGCGGCGACGGCCGCTTCTCGGCCTCTTGTTGAACACTTTCGTGCAGCTACGGGCTATTTCAATACTTTCGCTTCGACACCCCTGCAAGCCGCGGTCGGCATGGCTGTGCTCGATGAAATAGAGCGAATGGGTCTGCTAAACAGCGTCAACGGGGTGGGCGATCCCCTACGACAGGCCCTTTTACAGCGCGCGAACTCCCACGCGCGATTGGGCGATGTTCGAGGTTGTGGCTTGTTTATCAGCATCGAAATCGTGGTCGACAAAAAGACACGCCAACCCGACTCAACCTACGCTCGGCAGCTGGCCAACAAACTTCGGCAGCACGGATGTCTGCTGTCTTACGCCGGCGCCTTGGATAACGTTGTCAAGATACGCCCGCCTTTGGTGTTCACTGCGGAACATGCCGGCGAATTCCTACTCGCATTTGATGCCAGTCTGGCTGAGCTTGATGACTGACGTCGTCAGTCACAGTGACTTTCAAGCGGCCGCGACACGAGCGTTGGATCACTTTTCTGTACAAGCTGAGACGCTAAGATTGGTCGCGATTTCAGAAAATGTCACTTTCTGTGTCACCGACATTGGCGGTGATAAATATGCTCTACGCCTTCATCGACCGGGGTATAACAGCTTGCGAGAGCTCGAGTCGGAACGTATCTGGACCAGCGCTCTGGGACTCAAGGGGCTTCGGGTGCAGACACCTGAACGCACTACGGTCGGGGATTTTTTTTGCGAGGTGCCTGTTGGTGATAATGGGGAGCGGCGCTACGCTGGACTCACTCGTTGGCTCAATGGGCAGGTCCTTGGTGACTACCTACGAAACGAAAGTGAACAAACATCGCGTCTGCAAATCTTTAAGGATATCGGTGCACTTGCCGCCAAGATGCATACACAAGCCATCGAATGGGAAATGCCCAGCGGCTTTAGCCGAGCATACCTAGATCGAGACGGCTTACTCGGAGAGGATCCACGATGGGGCCGATTCTGGGAGCACTCGGCGTTGGACAAAGACACCCAGCAGCTATTGCTGCGACTTCGAAAGAGGCTCCAGAGAACGTTAGAGGTTTACGGCGTCACGTCCCAAAACTTCAGCCTGACCCACGCCGATCTCCATCCGGACAATCTACTGTTTGGCGAAGACGTCTTAGGGATTATCGATTTTGACGATGCCGCTTTTGGATGGCACATGTATGACCTGGCGGCTGCTCTTTTTGAATACCAGGGTGATGCAGACTTCGCACAAATAAGCGATGCGCTAATCGCCGGATACCGCACGCAGCGAGCTCTTGGCACAGGCGACCAATCCATGGTCCAGGTATTTTTGTTGATCCGAGGTCTGGCTCTCATTGGCTGGTTTCACCAACGGCCCGAACATACCGATTCCAACTACTTCGATGACGTTTTAGCGTTAGTGATAGGGAACGGTAATAGATACTTGAGCAACACTGCCTAGTCGTTCGCGGCCATTAATCAGATCCCAGCTGCAAATAGCCGGAGCCACGATCGACCTTAACAAGAAGACTATAGCCACCCCGCCGAGACTTCGCTAACAGACCATGTCGACGCAGGCCGATACCAAATCATTCCCACTCGATTAACAACCAGCCTTGCACAACCGGTAACGGCGCGTATTTCACGGCGGCGATGGCAAATCCGTCATCGAGAAAGTTCGCAACCGGGTAAATAGCTAAGCCGTGGCGAGGCGCAGCCCCAATACCAATTCACGAACAAAGCCGAACGTGATCTTGGGGGTATCATCGACCCTACCGTCCAGGAGTGGGGAGTCTCCCAAGCCAACGCCTGCCTTGACGGCATGGAACCGCGCACAACTCCTTGCTGAAAATCCAGACCTTGGAATGACACGTGAGATACTCTCTGAGAGGCTACTCAGCTTCCCTTACGAAAGCCATATTCTGTATTACAAAAACCACAGCTCACGGCATCGTGACAATACGAATACTCCATCAGCAAATAGACCCGGTGAAGCATCTTTGATTCTGTAGAGCCGCAAAAACCCAAGCCTCTGGTTCTGGAAATGGTATAGCCGGTTTCCGGATTGATCAGCGACGCCCGGCAGGGAGACCGGGCAAGCTGCCGTGTGGCCCGCTTCGCGAAGCAGCGGTTCTTCTGGACCGCATGCAGCGGACAGGACCGAAGTGTCACCGACCGCACCGACCGCGGCGGACAATTCATCTATCTTTGACATCGTAGTCCACCGCTTCGCTGATTCATTAAGGGGTTGACGTTACGATCCAACAAGCCGACTCTCGACCATTAGCTATGGCTGTCGCATAACGTCCTCATCGAGATCGCGCTGGACACCGTTTTCACCGTGGAGTTATCGGTGCCAGCCTGTTTACGCCAAGGCAAACGCAAGTTTAAGGGAGGTTGAATGCCAAGATTTTCGATGTTAGTGAGAACCAAGACTGCCTGGCCTTGTACGTTGGCTCAACCGAATGACTACTAACTCAAAGACTGCGTTGCAACGTGGACTTGAACGTATTCAGGATCCGTTTTCAAGTTTCATCCGCGCGCAGGCAACCATTAGCTGGTTGCTTTTGCTAGCTACAGTTCTGGCGCTGTGGTGGGCTAACTCAGACTATTATTCTACCTACCGGAATCTGACACACACCCCGGTTGGATTTTTTCTGGGTGATTTTAGACTGCAGACTTCCCTCAAATACGTCATCAATGACGGGTTGATGGTCCTGTTTTTCCTGCTTCTTGGACTTGAGATCAAACGAGAAGTCATTAGTGGAGATCTCGCTCGTAAAGAGAATCGACGCATGCTGCTTCTCTGCGCCGCCGGCGGGATAGTCTTTCCGGCGGCAATCTATCTGGTGTTCAACTGGTCTCTTGATTCTGATGTTGGGTGGGGCATTCCTATAGCAACTGATACCGCGTTTGCTCTGGGTGTACTCACCATCGTGAGAAAACACATTCCAGGCAGTCTATTGGCCTTTCTCGTTGGCCTGGCTATCGTAGATGACATCGGGGCAATACTGGTCATAGCAATATTTTATGCTCAGGATATATCCGTATTGTTTCTATCGAGCGCAATTGCACTCATTGCATTTTTGGCCTTAGGTAATTACGCAGGCATTCGCCAGCGATATTTTTATATTTTTATAGGCATTGCAGCCTGGTGGATGATGCTCAAATCTGGCGTTCACCCTACGCTTGCCGGTGTTGCAATTGCCTTGACTATACCAGCACGCCCTGAGCTAACCTCGAAAAAGCAGCTGGGTAGAGCCAAGACAATAATTCGCTCCATGCAGAAAGAGGCAAAACCGGTCGACGCTCTCGGCAGTAGCACGGATCATGAGCATATGATGGAGGTGCGTGATTCTGCAGAACGCGCCAGTACCCCTCTGCGTCGCTGGGAAGATGCACTGGAGTCACCGGTAGCACTCATTGTCTTACCCCTTTTTGTGCTGACCAATGCCGGCGTACCCTTCAGCTTGAATTCCTTGGTAGAGAGCCTTAAAAATCCAGTCGGATTGGGAATTATCAGTGGACTCGTCCTCGGAAAATTCATCGGTATTTCCGGAGCGTGCTGGCT
This sequence comes from Congregibacter sp., assembly GCF_047617445.1. GTDB lineage: Bacteria > Pseudomonadota > Gammaproteobacteria > Pseudomonadales > Halieaceae > Congregibacter. The sequence goes on along the minus strand of NZ_JBLGBE010000048.1, from coordinate 1,433 downwards.
GGGTCTGCGCTACAAAATGGGTCGTTTACCCGAGGGCGTCAATTTTCAGCATGTCATTGGCGTCTCATTTATAGCCGGCATAGGTTTTACCATGTCCACATTTATAGCCACCTTGGGCTTTGACGCCCAACCAGATCATCTCCAGAGTGCAAAATCATCGATTCTGGTCGCTTCACTGATTTCTGCAATCCTCGGAGTATTGTACATTCGAATTTTTGCTGCAAAGAAATGAAACACGTCACGTAATTCGACACCAAAAAGCGGCGCGAATTAGTTCAATTGTTAGCCTCATTGGATAATGATTTGAGCCATGATCACAGCCATAAGATCGGTAACTACAATCGCGCATTTGCCATTGGGGTAATCCTCAATATAGTTTTTGTAGTCATTGAAGCCGGTTATGGATTGTTTGCTGAATCACTGGCGTTGATCGCCGACGCGGGGCACAATTTAAGCGATGTAGCTAGCCTGTTGCTTGCTTGGGGAGCCAACGTACCAGCCACAAAAAGGTGATTTAAACATTCGCGGCGTTTTCCTTGATATGGCCGCCGATGCTGGAGTATCACTGAGCGCGATTGTGGATTGATCCAGTCATCAGTCTCTTTATTGTCGCGGTTGTTTTAATCAGCACATGGGGATTACTTAGAGACTCCGTACATGACGCCATTGATTCGGTTCCTAAAAACATAAACATTGACGGAATAAGGCAATACTTGATGGGCCTTGATCATATAGTTCGCATACACGATCTACACGTGTGGCCGTTAAGCACCACCGAAGTCGCGCTGTCCGTTCATATAGAGGTAAATGACAATTCCCTGAACAATGCTCTCCTGTGGGATATCCAGAAATATTTGCATGATCAGTTCGGAATAGAACACGCAAACATTCAGGTTGAGAGTACTACGAGTGAAAATAACTGTCTGTTGGGTAGACATACACACGAGTAGCTGGGGCTATGCAATTAGCTCCCCATTTACCATTTTATACGCCGCGCTATTTCGCTCTACCGTTTATAAAATGGCAAGTTAGCATGGCGTTAGGTGCAATCAGAATAGCTATCGTTGATTCTGGGTAAGTACTTATAAGGTGACCTTATGAGTAAAAGCGAAGATACAACAACGCATTATCGTAAAGATAGCCTGACATTAGTCGGCGCAGTTGCACTAGGCACCGGTGTTATGATCGGGGCAGGCATACTTTCCTTGACGGGTCAGATGGCCCAGATGACCGGGAGCCTTTGCCCCTTGGCTTTTCTTTAAGCTGCGGTGATTGTTACATTTAGCGCGTACTCTTATGTCGAAATGTCGAATGCCTATCCTTCGGCCGACGGGATTGCCATGTACCTGAAAAAGGCTTGTGGCAGCACCGTGACAACAGCCTTTCATTCCCTCTTGATGTGTTTTTCCATGGTGATTGCCCAGAGTTTTCTG
>NZ_JBLGBE010000047.1:0-25113 GCF_047617445.1 Congregibacter sp. | reverse complement strand
GCCTTAGCGCTCGTCACTGGATTTTTGCTCGACCATTTCTGACTCGATCATAGACACCGCGTCGCTACAGCGCCTGCAGTTTCGCATACTGCACCACCAGCCACTTTGTGCCCTCGGCCGCGAAGTTGACCTCGACTCTTGCATTGCTGCCCCGGCCTTCAAAATTCAGTACAACACCTTCCCCAAACATCTGGTGATACACGCGCTGGCCAAGATTCAGTCCTGTATCTGAAGCCGGTGTAATCCCCGACAACTGACTGATCGGGCGACTGATCTTGGTCTGTAATCGCACTTCATTCACAAGCTCTGAAGGTATCTCCCGCACAAAACGAGAGGGCGGGTTGTAACTATCACTCCCGTGTAAACGACGACTTTCCGCATAAGTGAGAACCAAACGCTCCATCGCTCGGGTAATGCCCACGTAACAAAGACGGCGCTCTTCCTCGAGACGACCCGGCTCTTCGATGGACATACGGTGCGGGAACAGGTTCTCTTCCATCCCCGCAAGAAACACCAGCGGAAACTCCAAACCCTTAGCGGAGTGCAAGGTCATCAATTGGACGCTGTCTTCGTGGGGATCTGCCTGGCCCTCGCCGGCATCCAGCGCCGCGCTGTCTACAAACTGCTGCAAAGGCGACAGCTCATCACTTTCGGGGACAAAGGTCCGCGCGGCGCTTACCAGTTCTTCCAGGTTTTCAACCCGAGCCAGACCTTTTTCGCCTTTCTCTTTCTCGTAATACGCGATCAAACTTGAACGACGCACCATTTGATCAACCAACTCTTCGAGCGTCATGGGGTCGGTGAGGGTATCTAGCTCGTCGACCAGTACTCGAAACCCCTCCATAGCAGTTAGTGCGCGGGCCGGCAGCAACTTGCGCTCCTGACAGGTTTTTATGGACTGCCAAAGAGAGCTTTGATTTTCCCGGGCTGTCGCTCGCAAAACATCCAGCGTTTTACTACCAATACCCCGAGGCGGCGTATTAATCACCCGCTCAAAGGCCGCATCGTCGCCCCGGCTGACCAGAAGCCGCAGATACGCCATGGCGCTGCGAATTTCCAAACGTTCGTAGAATCGTTGGCCGCCATAAATACGATAGGGCAGCCCGCTGCGCAGCAGCGCCTCCTCCAAAACACGAGACTGCGCATTGGAACGGTACAAAATGGCAGCAGAGCGACGTGTTTGGCCATTACTCACCCAGCTTTCAATTTGCTCAACAATAAACCGTGCTTCGTCTTGCTCATTAAACCCGGCATACAGCTGCACGGGGTCACCGGTCTCGCCGGCACTCCACAGCTCTTTACCCAAACGACCGCTATTGTTGGAAATAACACCGTTAGCGGCCTGCAAAATGGTCTGTGTGGACCGGTAGTTCTGCTCCAGGCGCACAAGCTGTGTTCCGCCAAAGTCTTCTCCGAAGCGCTGAATGTTTTCGATCTTCGCGCCGCGCCAACCGTAGATCGACTGATCGTCATCACCCACCGCCACCACAGGTATCTGATCACCCGCCAAAACTCGCAGCCACGCATACTGGATAGTGTTGGTGTCCTGAAACTCGTCTACCAGTATCTGGCGAAAACGGCCTTGATAGTGCGCCAGCACCTCGGGTGCATTCAGCCAGAGCTCATGCGCCCGGAGTAACAACTCCGCAAAGTCGACCATCCCGCCCCGCTCGCACGCTTCCTCATAGGCGGCATACACGCGCAGCATGGTTTTGATGTACAAATCGCCGAGGGGCGGCTCGATGTGGGCAGCGCGCAAACCCTCATCCTTCTGGGCATTGATGTACCACTGGGCCTGCTTGGGAGGCCAACGAGACTCATCTAGCTGAAGACCTCGACAGACGCGCTTTACCAATCGCAGCTGATCATCGCTATCGAGAATCTGAAAATTCTGGGGTAGGCGGGCCTCTTTCCAGTGCGTCTTTAACAAGCGGTGAGCCAGCCCATGGAAAGTGCCCACCCACATACTGTGCGTTGGTATTTGCAGCATCTGTTCGATGCGTCCACGCATCTCCCGAGCAGCTTTATTGGTAAATGTAACGGACAACACCGCATGCGGCGACAAGCCTTCGGCGCGAATCAGCCAGGCAATGCGATGCACCAGAACACGGGTCTTTCCTGACCCCGCTCCAGCAAGCACCAACATATTGCCGCTATCCGCTGCCACAGCATCGCGTTGCGCGTCGTTTAATCCCGTCAAAATATCGCTTACGTCCATACCCGCATTCTAACCGCTTCCCTTGTTTTACTCACGAAAAAGGGCAATGGTGGGCGTGACCGCTTGCGCTCTGCTACTATCAACAGCGGGCCACAGCCGGTAGTTAAAGTTAATGGCAGAAGACGATAAAGATCCGAAAATAGGTGCCTCCGAGGAGGACAACAAAGGTTCGGATGATGGACATCGCGAGCTGTTCATAGACCGCGACGATGACAGCAGTCCGCCGTTTGTAGATAGCGACTATGGAGACGATTTCCCGGGATCAGGTGACGAGCCTGAGAACATAGACCCTGGGTATGCCGCATTTGCCAGCGAGCTCGAAGATCCTCTTGCGGATTGGCCCTCCCCCGATGTGCCCCTGAATGACCTGCCTGAGGTTCGCCAACATAAAGAAGCCGCCGATCGAAAGGCGACCGCGCAGGGTTTTGAGCCAGAGTCTGATTCGGAAAGCTCAAGTGACGAACCCGATGACGAGGTCTTACTATCGCTTAGCAACAACGAAGCGATTTTTGATGATACGAATGATCACGTCGATACCCGAGCGCCGGATCTAGTCGATGTTGATCACCTGTCCAGCACCAACAGCGACTACTCACTAAGTGTGATGGACGACCGCGAATCACCAGAAGCGGTAATGCCCGATGAGCCGTTAGCGCAAGCGTTCACCGAAGAGTCGCCGACGATGGTGACCTACGACGAGCCCGACCTTCCAACTAATGATTTTACGCCAGACGATGAGAGCTTGGATGAACCTTTGCCGGAGCAGAATGAGGCTTTCGATGAACCCCCGGGAGACTTTGAAGACGAGTTTGTCGACGACTTTCTTAACGATCTGGATCCTCCAGAAGAAGAGAAGCTTCCAGCGGTTGATGACTTCGAAGATGACTTCGATATTTCTGTGGCTGCAACAGCGAGCAGTGTCGAGAGATCAGCCGCTTACGACGGCACTAGTATGAGTCGATTAGATCGCGAATCAGACCAACCCCCTACGGGAAGACCGCCTCAAAACTCGACGCTGGACAAAGAGAATCGAGCATTTCCCCTGGGAATGATTGCCGTGGTGGGTGTCGCTCTGATACTGCTGGGCATTGGCGGCTATGGCGTCGTGCAACAACGTGGCGACATGCAGGCAGAAATTCGAGAGCTTCAGGCCAAGCTAGCAACAACCATAAGCCCGGAAGAGGCTGAGATGGAACGTGAGCGCCAAAGACAGGTCCAATTGCAAAATGAGTCTCTAAATACAGAGCTGGAAGCACTGACTGCGGAAAACGACGCTCTTGCACAACAGCTGGCGGAACTCGAAGCCGTACAGGCGGCTAAAGTCAGTGCTGCAGCACAACAGCGTGCACAGGAAGAGGCTGCGGCAAAAGCTGCCGCTACAACAAAACAAGCTGCAGCAAACAAGCAGGCGGCTGCGCAGTCAAGCGCAGCGTCGATGGCTAGTGGGTCAACAGCCAAAGGGCCCTGGTTTGTAAACTTTGGGTCTTATGCCGATCGAACAATCGCTGAACGTTGGGCGAAGAAACTAACCGTTGATAACGGCGAGGTAGTTGTACAAACAGCGACCGCTGCAGCTAAGACGCTGTATCGGGTTCGAGTGATTGGGCTTTCCAGTCAGGATTCGGCCGAGCGTGTTGCCACCGCGCTCGAACGACAGTATCAACTTCCCAGGTTGTGGGTAGGAAAAAACTAAAGCGATAGGTACGCCATCATGAAAAACACCCTGTGTCATTCTGAACGCACACTCCTGCCGTTCTGTGCAGCTGTACTGAGTCTCTCCCTTGGAGGAGCGATTTCGACATCCACCCCTGCCTCGGCCGATGACACTTGCAGTCAGCCTCCGCGTCCGGAGATGCCTGATGGCAGCCAAGCAACGATGCAAGCCATGCTAGCCGGGCAGAAATCCGTTAAGACATTTCAGACCAGTAACATGGAGTACATGCAGTGCTTAGAACGTAAGTACTCTGCTGCAGAGACCACCGCAAAGCGGGCCAAAGATGCTGTCAAAAAGTCACAAGCTCGCACGGAGTACGCAAAGTCCATCGACGCCTATAACGCGGCCGTGTCTGCTGAAGAGGCGGTTGCGGGGGATTTCAATGTTGCGCTGAGAGCTTACAAGGCCGCTAATAAATAGCTTCGCCTGCTTGCCGTGCATTAACTACCAGGCCTTTGACGGACGCTGGAAAGCAGCGCTCACAACTCCTGTGACTTATGCGTGAGGGTGTGGGCGTTGGCTTCCCAGTGATCGCCATCAAACTCTACAATCCTTGTCTGCGCGGGTTTTTCATCCAGACAGTTAACGTTGACGTCGACCCCATCGGGATTCGAACGTGGGATATAGAAAGGCTTTATGCCGCAAGTGCGACAAAAGTAGTGTTTGGCGACACCAGAGTTAAATTCGTAGCAAGATAACTGCTCTTCGCCCTGCACAAGATGAAAGCGCGAGGCGGGCACAATAAGGTGCAAGTAGCCGCCCATACTGCAGATAGAACAATTACAACGCTCAAGCTCAACGGAATCCGGTGCCTCCACACTGAAGCGCACGTCTCCACAGTGGCACCCACCGTGATAGGTTTGTAGTGCACTCATGGCGACTCCTGGTGAGAGTGTCAGACCAGTGTAAGGCTCGGGGCATCCAGCATAAAGCGTGAGTGAAAGCTGTCTTTCAATGACCCCCGTGTTCGGTCAGTAGAGTCCACAATAGTCAGCAACTCATCCAAAAACACCGTATCAGGAGACGAGGCCAGAGCTTCTAGGTCGATGGGACAATTCGCCTGGACGATTGCAATATCCTGGCGAAGCCCATCACGATCCTGAATGCCTAAAACTCGCACCACTCGACTGACAATGGCGGACACAGTCGCATGCTCTTGCTTGCTAAGAGCCACGTTGTGTATGTTGCGCTGCGGCGCTCGGACTGCCATGTCTCTCACGGTATCTCCATCTTGCTTCATTGTTTTCACTCCCGTTATCTGGGAAGACTCTGTCGCGACTAACAGTGTTTAGAAAAACACAGCATGTGCAGCAGAACATTGCGTTAACTCTAACGGAGTGAAATGCAAATTGCCTACGTTGAGAGAAGAAGTTGTGGATCGGGTCGCAGAACAAACGCCGAGTGGGCCCAAACTCAGGCAGAAATCAGCTTGGACATCAGCGGTTCCCGCGGGGCAGGGCCTGATGTCGCGGCATAGCCCAGACGCACAAGCATTTGTAGGGTATGGCCTAGTGGGGCCAACTCCTCATGTGCCTGACGATAGAAGTCGGCCATGGCAGGAAACTCCTGCAAGGCCTGACTGAGGGGGTGGAAAGCCAATCCCTCACGCGTCGCTGCCTGATGCAGGCGAACCCATGTAGCACCCGCACGCAACTGGTCCAGGCGCGTGTTTGCAGCTGTGGTACTCCACACATGGACCATGGCGCTGTTACAGGCCGCCGAGTAACTGGACAGCGTTTCACAATAGGAAGCCGTTCCGGGTGAGTGCATTCTTCCATTCAGCGACCCAGGCCTTGGTGCTTAGCTGTCGAATGCGCGCCCGTTTCATTGGTTCCGCATTGCAATCCACCTGGACGTCTGGCGTAGACATACTGCTGATTCTATTCAGCGTATCTGCATCAACAGGTCGAGCTGTATCAAACGGTGCTCGTTCAGTGTGCCGGGAAAGTGCATAGGCAAACAGCGGCTCCCGGTCTACCTGTGCCTGTTTAATAGTGGCTCTTGCTACGGGTCGACCATCGAGTACGGGGTAAGGCTCGCCCTCAGGAAAGGCATCCACCGGTGTCTCGTAACCCTGCTGTGCAGCGGCTTGGCGAAACAACTCAAGAAAACAGCCAAACCCGATAGTGATCTGTCGGCAGGGTGGGTCGGTTTCGGGCAGCAGCCTCTCTCGCAATGCAAATAGGCTAAATGCGTCATCGCCCTCGAGCTGAACCTGCCATGGCTGCGTGTTGTGGGGATTCGGGGCGAGGATCGCATAGGCAAGAGCGTTCAGACGTGGATCATTAAAACCCTTACTCGCCGCTTCCCAGGGCTCCCGCGCTGTTACGGATGTTTGCGTAGACAGCCAACCAACGCCGCCTGCGACGACGACGAGCGAAGCGACACCGCTGCGAAGAACAAAACGACGGCGCAAAGCCATGGCACCTCCTTCACTCGAAGGTAGCGCACTATGGGCGTAGAAAGAAACCTCAGGAATGGTCAGGGCAATGGTGCCGGTTCGTGGTGAGTGCTCCTATTAACCGTCCGATTTGGTATTCGTGTGCCCCTCTAGCCTGATCTCGGCCAGGCCTTAATTCAATGGCCTGCGAGCTTATTGAATTGATACAAGCAGCTCATGCACACTGCCAGGATCAGCAGCTATGGGGGCGGCTCAAGCATTTATTATGGAGGCGGATACGTCATGAGTACGCTCTACATTACAGGCGCTGGCGTAAGTGCCGAAAGCGGCATACCCACTTTCCGTGGAGAGGACGGGTTCTGGACCGTCGGCAGTCGCAATTACACGCCGCAGGAGATGGCGACGCGCGCCATGTACCAGCAGGATCCGATTCAATTTCTACGCTGGTATTACAGGCGTTTTGCCACCTATCGTCACCACGGTCCCAATGCGGTGCATCACTGGCTTGCGGATAAAAACCTGATCACGCAAAACATTGACGGCCTAGATGGCAAAGCGGGCAATCCATCCTATATCGCTATCCATGGCCGTCTTGACCAGATGACCCTGTTCCATGATCAAAGCCTCGCTGATCAAATCACCCCTGTCATCGCGCCCTGGGATGAGGTCGACGAAAACCGATTGGATGAGAGCCTTTTTGAGGTTTTCAAAATTAGCGTTAGACCAAAAATTAATGAATCTTACAAGCCCTTCGTCCTGCTGTTCGATGAGTACTACACAGAGCTGTACCGCATCTCAGAAGCGCAGAAGCGCATGCAGAGCGCAGATCGAATCGTGTTTATGGGAACTTCCTTTAGTGTGAACATCACGATGATGGCCTTAGAAATAGCCATGGAGCGGGACATTCCCATCGAAGTTGTAGACCCCGAGCCAGTAGCGTTGCCCTACGATAATTGTCGTTATCACGCGATGACGGCTATGGACTACATAGAAGCGGTTGGCTAATAATCGTCCTACGTCTCCACCAGGGACGAACAATCACATCAACAGAAGGACGGAGTCATGACAATAACTAAAAAACTCGGTGCAGAATTTATCGGAACATTCTGGTTGGTACTCGGCGGCTGTGGCAGCGCGGTGTTAGCTGCGGGATTCCCCGATGTGGGTATTGGTCTTCTGGGAGTATCCCTCGCCTTTGGTCTTACGGTGCTTACCATGGCCTTTGCTATCGGACATATATCCGGATGCCATCTGAACCCTGCGGTTTCGTTAGGCTTATGGTCTAGTGGGCGCTTTCCTCTCTCCGAACTTGGGCCCTATGTCGTGGCACAAGTTGCCGGCGGCTGTGCAGGCGCAGCGATACTGTATGTCATTGCCAGCGGACAAGCAGGCTTCGATGTCACCGCTGGATTCGCATCTAACGGCTACGGCGAGCATTCTCCCGGGGGTTACAGCTTAACGGCGGCTCTGGTAACAGAGATCGTAATGACCTTTATGTTCCTGATGATTATTCTTGGTGCTACCGATAAACGCGCGCCGGCAGGTTTTGCCCCCATCGCTATTGGTCTTGGGCTCACGCTGATCCATCTGATCAGTATTCCTATTACGAACACTTCCGTGAATCCAGCCCGAAGCACCGGCGTAGCTTTGTTTCAAGGTAGCTGGGCGATTTCCCAGTTGTGGCTATTCTGGCTTGCACCGCTCGTCGGCGCCGTGATGGCAGGAATTTGCTATCGATGGTTTGAGTCCGAGGACTAATCAGAACCCTTGGTAAAAAGAGTTCCCGGGCCCGGCGAAGCACTCACTCTACAGTGACGGACTTCGCCAGGTTTCTCGGCTTATCGACATCAGTGCCTTTTTGTAAGGCTACGTGATACGCCAATAACTGCAGCGCCACCGTGTAAATCACCGGCTGCAATATTTCCGGTGTATGGGGCATGGCTAGTACGTGAACGCCGGGCTCGTCTTTAAAGCCTGCATCGACATCGGCAAAGACATACAACTCTCCACCGCGAGACCGCACCTCTTCGAGGTTGGATTTGAGCTTATCGAGCAGGTCGTCGTTAGGTGCGACCGCTACAATCGGCATATCCGCATCCACTAGTGCCAAGGGTCCGTGCTTAAGTTCGCCGGCAGGGTAGGCTTCGGCGTGAATATAGGAAATTTCCTTGAGCTTGAGTGCTCCTTCCATAGCGACGGGATACTGAATGCCACGCCCAAGAAACAAAGCGTGCTGCTTTCGAATAAACGCCGACGACATGGCTTCTATTTGTGGATCAAGCTTCAAGGTCTGCTTAACCAAATCCGGTAAGAGCCTCAAGCCCTCCATAAGCTCCTGCTCACGCTCTGCAGTCAGTCCGCGATGACGACCAAGCACCACGGCAAGCATCAAAAACCCAACTAGCTGGGTAGTAAATGCTTTGGTCGATGCCACGCCGATCTCAATACCTGCTCGTGTCAAAAACGCCATGTCGCTTTCGCGCACCAAAGAGCTGTTATCAACATTCGCGACCACCAGGCTGGCCACAAATTCGTCGCGGGCAGCATGACGAAGAGCGGCGAGCGTGTCGGCGGTTTCACCACTTTGGGACACGGTTACCAACAAGGTGCCAGGATGTGCCACGCGCTTTCGATAACGGAACTCTGACGCGACCTCGACCTGACAGGGAATACCGGCAATATCTTCCAGCCAATAACGCGCCACCAAGCCAGCGTGGTAGCTGGTACCACAGGCAACAATCTGAATGGCCTGGGTTTTGGCAAACACCTCGGCAGCGCCCTCGCCAAAAACACTGTCATCGATTTTCTCACCCACCGCTTTAGCAAATGTTGCAGCCAGGGCATGTGGCTGTTCATAGATTTCTTTGAGCATGTAGTGCTCAAAGTCGCCTAAATCAGCGTCCTCGATGTCACCTGAAATACGCTTCATATCCCGCTGAACGGGCTCGCCTTGAAGGTCGTAGATGGCCAGTCCAGCGGCGCTACAAACAACCAGGTCACCTTCATCAAGATAGATAAAGCGGTCCGTCACCTGTCGCAGCGCCATGGTATCCGAGGCCAAGAAATGCTCACCAATACCGACGCCCACCACTAACGGACTACCTGAGCGCGCCGCAACCACCTCCTCTGGAGAGTGCGTATCAATAGCGGCAAGTGCGTAAGCGCCATCAAGACGGGACACGGTGTAACGCATGGCCTCAAGAAGACTCTTTCCATCTGCGAGATTGCTGTGGAGTAAGTGAACAATCACTTCGGAATCTGTAGCGGACACAAAATCATAGCCCGCCTCGCGCAACTCCTCGCGCAAAGCCTGGTGATTTTCTATGATGCCGTTATGAACGACAGCCACCCGCTGGCCCGAAATGTGCGGGTGGGCATTGGCCGCTGACGGCTGACCATGAGTGGCCCAACGCGTATGCGCAATACCGGTACAACCAAGAATAGGGTTGAGGGTTTGTGCTGCTTCCAGATTAGCAACTTTGCCCTGGTACTTATGTAACTGCAGGCGCTTCTCGTTATCAATAAGCGCCATTCCTGCCGAGTCATAGCCTCGATATTCGAGACGCCGTAGGCCCTCAAGGAGAATTTCTGATACTTCGCGCCGCGCTGTTGCAGCTACAATTCCACACATTGATCAGTCTCTCCGACTTGGGTTTTTGTCATGCTCTACCCGCTGTTTGGGCGTCTGCCAGCCATCTATGTTTCGTTGCTTGGCCCGGGCCACACCCAGAGCACTATCGGGAACGTCCCGGGTAACCGTAGAACCTGCCGCCACAAAACCACCGGCTCCGATGCCAAGCGGTGCAACCAGGGTACTGTTAGAGCCCACAAAAACCCCATCACCCAAGAAGGTTTTGTGCTTGTTAACGCCATCGTAATTACAGGTAATTGTGCCAGCACCGACATTCACACCTGCGCCTAGCTCTGCATCACCGATGTAGCTCAAGTGGTTAACTTTGCTTCCCTGGCCAATAATGGCTTTCTTGGTCTCCACAAAATTGCCAATACGGGCGCCGTCGGCCAGCACTGTGCCAGGTCGCAAACGCGCGTAAGGACCAACAGAGCAGTCTCTGCCTACCTCGCTTTCATCAACGTGACTCATGGGGTGAATTTCGCTACCTGCGGCAATGGAGCAATTTCGCAATACACAATTAGCGCCAATACGAACGCCCTCACCGAGAGTCACCTTGCCCTCAAACACACAGTTCACATCGATAAACACATCACACTCACAGAGCATGCTTCCCCTAACATCTATGCGCGCCGGATCAGCCAAAGAAACACCACCGATCATAAGCGCCTCGGCGGCGCGGCGCCGATAGACAGTCTCGGCTTCTGCAAGCTGTACACGATCATTGATTCCCATCACCTCGCTTGGCTCGTTAGCACGCAGCGCGGCAATACGGTGCCCTTCGTTAACGGCCATGGACAGCACATCGGGCAGGTAATATTCGTCCTGCGCATTCGCATTGCCCACTCGCGGTAGATAGTCCGCAAGCAGTTTAGCCGGGTAAGCGAGCACACCTGTGTTGATTTCGCTAATAGCGCGCTGTTCTTCGGTCGCATCCTTGTGCTCAACAACACCTTGAAGCTGATCTTTGCTATCGCGAAGTACGCGACCATAACCATCCGGATCTTCAAGCTCAGCCGTAAGCAATGCCGGCGCATTATTGACCAAGTCTTCCAGAGTGCTGGACCGAAGCAGAGGCACGTCGCCATACAGCACTAACACCGTCGAGTCAGAATCAACCCCGGGTATGGCCTGAAGCACAGCGTGACCTGTACCAAGCTGCTCCTCTTGCATGACCCACACAATATCCTCGGCATCCAGGGCATCGCGAACCTTCTCAGAGCCGTGTCCAATAACCACATGGATTCTCACAGGCATGAGTGCCCGCGCACTATCCAAGACATGCGCCAGTAGTGGCCGGCTAGCCAGTGGATGCAGAACCTTGGGCAAGTAAGAACGCATGCGCGTCCCCTGGCCCGCGGCGAGAATGATGACTTCAAGCTTCATAATAAAGAGCCCGGCTGTCCGGCCTTATTCAATATTTCGATACACGATAGTACCGACTGGAATACGCTTTACAACGCGACTAATACCGACTGGTTCACAGGTTGAAACACTGGCAGACAGGGACTAGCAATCACTGATAGCCTCCGATATTAGTATTTCATCTACGGAAAACAGTGTGAACCAAGACCAGAAGCTTATCGTGGGTAGCGAAGAGTGGTGCTCATTTCCCAGCCTAGGTATTCCTGCAGTTAAAGCCCGTGTAGACAGTGGCGCAAAAACCTCTTCCCTGCACGCCTTCAACATACATATGTTCAATCGTAACGGAGAGAAATGGATCAGTTTTGACGTTCACCCCATCCAACGAAATCGAAAAACCACGGTGCGCTGTGAAGCCCCTGTGGTGGACCGACGCTTCGTTAAAAGCTCGAGTGGCGACCGCGAAAAGCGTTATGTGATAGCAAGATCTGTACACATAGGGGGTGCCAGTTTTGACATCGAGCTGACCTTAAGCAATCGCGACACTATGGGATATCGCATGCTGCTCGGCCGTGAGGCCATGAGTGGTCGTATGCTCGTGGATCCTGCCGCCAGTTTTAGTGTCGGTGACCTTACCCCTACACAGCTCTCGCAGATGTATGGCGTGGCTAATGAACCCTCCTCGGGTCTCAAAATCGGTGTTCTTGCTTCAAACCCTGATCTTTACAGCAATAAACGGATCATGGAAGCCGGCATAAATCGCGGGCATGACATGGTGTTTTTGGATATCAAGCATTGCTACATGAAGCTTGATGCAGAAACACCAGAAATTCATTATCGCGGTGGCTGGATCCTCAATGACTTTGATGCAGTGATTCCGCGAATACGCCCGCAGCTCACGTTTTATGGTTGTGCCTTGACTCGGCACTTCGAAAGTATCGGCGTCCACCCCTTAAACAGCGCGTCCGCGATTAGTTATTCTCGTGACAAGCTGTATTCGCTGCAGTTGTTACAGCGCAAAGGCTTGGACATACCAACCACAGGGTTCGCCAACTCACCCATGGACACGTCTGAACTCATTGATATGGTCGGTGGAGCGCCTTTAATCGTCAAACTCCTGGAAGGAACGCAGGGCCGTGGCGTCGTGCTTGCAGAAACCCGCAAAGCAGGGGAAAGCGTCATCAATGCTATCAAGTCGTTAAACGCCAACTTATTGGTACAAGAGTTTATTAAAGAAGCCCAGGGTCGCGACCTACGCTGTTTTGTTATCGACGGTAAAGTGATTGCCTCAATCGAACGTCGGGCGGCACCCGGAGAGTTTCGTGCGAACCTCCATCAGGGTGGCACGGCCGCGTTAGTCCGAATCACCCCTGAGGAGCGAAAGCTGGCCATAAAAGCCACTAAAACCATGGGCTTACAGGTTGCAGGGGTCGATATCATACGCTCCGCAAGAGGGCCCCTGTTACTCGAGATCAATTCGTCCCCAGGGCTCGAAGGCATCGAAACCGCCACCGGTAAAGACATCGCGGGGGACATGATTGCCTCCGTTGAGCGATCACTGAATTGGCAGCCAAAAACGAAAAACCCCGGCAGTGCCGGGGTTTCAAACCAAGTCTGAGGGCAAACTTAGCTACCACGTCCTGCACGATTACGCATCTTACGAAGCGTAGCCAACTGCGCTGCCGCTTCCGCCAACTGAGACGATGCCCGACCATAGTCGAAATCTCCCGTTTGGTTTTCCAAGGCGTGCTCTGCCTCGCGTCGTGCCTCTTCAGCCGCAGCTTCATCAACATCGTGCGCGCGTATAGCGGTGTCCGCCAGAATCGATACAACGCCAGGCTGCACTTCCAGATAGCCGCCGGAGACGTAGTAGACCTGCTCATCACCATTTTGCAGCGTGATACGAACAGGGCCAGGCACCAACGCTGACAACAGCGGCGCGTGACCGTAGTTCACGCCCAGCTCACCGACTTCACCGGTAGCGACCAGCGACTCAACCAGCCCGGAGAAAATGGCTTCCTCTGCACTGACAATATCGCAATGAATGGTCATGGCCATACTCTTACCTCTGGGTGACGCTAGTTACAGGCTCTTCGCTTTCTCGACGGCTTCGTCGATGCTGCCAACCATGTAAAACGCCTGCTCTGGCAGGTGATCATACTCGCCGGAAAGAATCGCACTAAACCCCGCGATAGTATCCTTAAGAGACACGTATTTTCCGGGGGCGCCGGTAAAGATTTCTGCAACGTGGAAAGGCTGAGAAAGAAAACGCTCAATCTTACGGGCGCGATCTACCGTCTGCTTATCTTCCTCGGATAGCTCATCCATACCAAGAATCGCAATGATGTCTTTCAATTCTTTGTAACGCTGCAACACGTTCTGTACACCGCGTGCCGTATCGTAATGCTCGTTGCCAATCAGCAGTGGATCCAACTGACGAGAAGTAGAATCCAGTGGATCTACCGCAGGGTAAATACCTTTCGCGGCGATATCGCGTGACAGTACAACGGTTGAATCAAGGTGCGCAAAGGTCGTCGCTGGCGATGGATCTGTCAGGTCATCAGCCGGTACATATACCGCCTGAATAGACGTAATAGATCCAGTCTTGGTAGAGGTAATACGCTCCTGCAGTACGCCCATTTCCTCAGCAAGAGTAGGCTGATAGCCCACCGCCGATGGCATACGTCCAAGCAGTGCCGACACCTCGGTTCCCGCAAGGGTGTAACGATAGATATTATCGATAAACAGAAGAACATCTCGACCTTCGTCGCGGAACTTCTCAGCCATTGTCAGACCGGTCAGTGCAACACGCAGCCGGTTTCCGGGGGGCTCATTCATCTGCCCGTAAACCATGGCAACTTTAGAGTTAGATAGGTTCTCAAGGTCTACGACCTTGGATTCCTGCATCTCGTAGTAGAAGTCATTGCCTTCACGAGTCCGCTCGCCCACACCGGCAAAAACAGAAAGTCCCGCGTGCTGCAAAGCGATGTTGTTAATCAGCTCCATCATGTTGACGGTCTTACCAACACCCGCACCACCGAACAATCCAACCTTGCCGCCTTTAGCAAAGGGACACACTAGGTCGATAACTTTGATGCCTGTTTCCAGAAGATCATCCGAAGCAGCCAGCTCTTCATAAGATGGCGCTGCCCGGTGAATAGAAGCACGCTCCTTCTCACCAATAGGGCCGCGCTCGTCAATGGGGTTGCCCAGGACATCCATAATACGGCCCAGTGTTTCGTTGCCCACAGGAACAGCAATCGGCGCACCCGTGTTTTCCACACCCAACCCACGGGACAAGCCCTCGGAAGAACCCATGGCAATTGTGCGAACTACGCCATCGCCAAGCTGCTGCTGAACTTCCAGAGTAATGCCCTTCTCTGTGATCTTCAGCGCGTCATAAACCCGCGGGACAGCATCACGGGGGAATTCCACGTCGATAACCGCGCCGATGATCTGTACGACTCGTCCGCTACTCATGTGCGTTCCTCTTCTTGCAAATTGTTCGGTCGCACCCACGGCGCGCTACCGATTGTTCTGTTACTTATTTCACCCAGGCAAAGCGCCAAAGGCGATGCTTATTTCTAACTAATCGCTGCAGCGCCACTCACGATTTCAGACAGCTCCTGAGTAATCGAAGACTGACGGGCTTTGTTGTAAATCAACTGCAGTTCGTCGATGAGATCACCGGCGTTGTCTGTCGCGCTCTTCATCGCGAGCATTCTTGCAGCTTGCTCGCATGCGGCATTCTCGACCACCGCCTGGTACACCTGAGATTCTATGTACCGAGTCAGCAGCCCCTCCAGGAGATCACGGGCCTCGGGCTCGTAAATGTAGTCCCAGTGATGCTTCATCTCTTCGCTGTCTTCGGCCTGTAGCGGGAGCACTTGCTCGACTACTGGCGTCTGAGTCATGGTGTTCACGAATTCGTTGCTCACCAGAAATAGGCGATCGATCTTGCCTTCTTCATAGGCGTCCAGCATCGTCTTAACGCCGCCAATGAGATTCTCAAGCGCCGGCGCTTCGCCGATATCACGTGCAACGGCGATAACGTTGCCGCCGTAGCTATTAAAAAACGCGATGGCTTTGCTGCCCACCAGGGACAAATCAATTTCGATGTCTTTTTCAGCCCACTCTTTCATGGCGCGAATCGTTGCCTTGAACAAGTTCATGTTCAGGCCACCACACAGACCACGGTCCGTGGAAATTACAATAAAGCCTACTCGCTTAATCTCGCGCTCTTGCATGTACACGTGGTGATACTCGGGTGCCGAGTTCGCGATGTGACCAACGACCGAACGAATGCGGCGAGCGTAGGGCTTGCCGATTTGCATGCGATCCTGGGCCTTCCGCATTTTACTTGCGGCGACCATTTCCATCGCGCTGGTGATCTTTTGAGTGCTTTGGATACTCGTGATCTTAGTGCGAATTTCCTTGCCGGCTGCCATCGGTGCGTCTCCGGACTCAGTAGGTCTGCGTGGACTTGAACTTCTGAATCAGCTCCGAGAAGCCACCCGCAATTTCATCGTTATAATTGCCGGTATCAACCACTTGCTTCATCAGATCGCTGTACTCTGCATGCGCAAAAGACAATAGCGCGGCTTCGAAATCACCAATCTTGGCGACCTCAACATCCTTCAGATGCCCCTCGTTTGCGGCATAAAGTATCAGACCCATCTCGGCGATGCTTTGCGGAGAGTACTGCTTCTGCTTCATCAACTCTGTAACACGTTCACCGTGGTCAAGCTGCGCCTTGGTAGCATCATCCAGGTCAGACGCGAACTGAGAAAACGCTGCGAGCTCACGATACTGCGCGAGGGCTGTACGAATACCTCCGGACAGTTTCTTGATCACCTTAGTCTGCGCTGCGCCACCTACCCGAGATACCGAAATACCTGCGTTCATGGCCGGTCGCACGCCGGAGTTAAACATATCGGTCTCAAGGAAAATCTGACCGTCAGTAATAGAGATCACGTTGGTCGGTACGAACGCGGAAACGTCACCTGCCTGAGTTTCAATGACTGGCAATGCGGTGAGCGACCCTGTTTTGCCCTTTACGGCGCCACCGGTGAATTTCTCAACGTAGTCAGCATTAACGCGAGCAGCACGCTCCAAAAGACGCGAGTGCAAGTAAAAGACATCGCCAGGATAGGCTTCACGACCTGGTGGTCGGCGAAGCAGCAAAGATATTTGACGATAGGCCCAGGCTTGCTTGGTCAGGTCATCGTAAATGATTAAAGCGTCTTCACCGCGGTCGCGGTAGTACTCGCCCATGGTGCATCCAGCGAACGGCGCAAGGTACTGCATAGCCGCAGGATCTGAGGCGTTAGCGGCCACGATAATCGTGTGATCCATAGCGCCGTGCGCTTCGAGCTTACGGACAACCGCCGCAACAGAAGAAGCCTTCTGGCCAATCGCAACATAGACACACTTAATGCCTGTGCCTTTTTGGTTGATGATGGCATCAACAGCGATAGCCGTTTTACCGATTTGGCGATCGCCAATAATCAACTCTCGCTGTCCACGACCGATGGGAACCATAGCATCGATAGCTTTCAAGCCAATCTGCACAGGCTGGTCTACGGATTGCCGCTCAATTACGCCTGGAGCAACTTTCTCAAGCGCATCAGTCATAGCTGCGTTGACAGGGCCCTTTCCATCAATGGGCGCACCCAAAGCGTCAACAACACGGCCTTGTAGCTCTGGACCTACGGGTACTTCAAGAATGCGGCCCGTGCAACGACAAGACTGGCCTTCAGCCAAGCCTTTATAATCACCCAGAACAACCGCACCCACAGAATCACGCTCAAGGTTAAGCGCCATCCCGTAAATACCGCCATCAAACTCAATCATCTCGCCATACATTACGTCGGCGAGACCGTGGATACGAATGATGCCGTCGCTTACCGAAACAATGGTGCCGACGTTACGAGCTTCGCTGCTGACGTCCAGCTGATCGATTCGCTGGCGAATCAGATCGCTTATTTCAGATGGATTCAGTTGCTGCATTATCTGTTCCTCAAAAACTAGTTTGTCAGTGCTTCGGCCAGCTTGTTCAGCCGTCCCCGAACACTGCCATCAATAACCAGGTCACCTGCGCGAATCAGTACGCCGCCCAAAAGACTGCTGTCGATACTGGTACTCATAACCACTTCGCGGTCCAGGCGCTTGCCGAGTGCCTGCGAAATCCGTTCACGAACCGCATCCGGCACCTCAAAAGGCGAGACCATTTCCACGTCGACGCTCTGTTCACGCTGCGCTTTGAGCTGTGCAAACTGCGTCAGAATATTGGGCACCAGGCCAAGACGGCGGTTTTCTGCAAGTACATGCAGGAATCGTTTACGACTATCACCAAGCTCATCACCCAGAAGAGAAATAAAGACATCTGCCTGCTTCTCTGTTGTTAGTGATGGGTCACCGAGAAGTTTCTGAACAGCCGCATCAGACACAACAACTGAAACTAGTTGTAGCTCTACAAGCCACTCGTTCAGTGCACTTTCTGTGTTGGCGTATTCAAACGCTGCTCGAGCGTAAGGTCGTGCAAGAGTACTGAGCTCTGCCATAAACTAGACCTAAAGTTCTGCGGCGAGCTTATCGACGATATCGGCGTGAGCCGATGCGTCAATAGAAGCGCCCAGAACTTTTTCTGCACCGGCCAAAGACAGAACCGCCACCTGGCTGCGAAGTTTTTCGCGTGCCCGGTTGGTCTCCTGCTCGATCTCTGCCTGTGCAGCCGTCTTCACGCGATCAGCCTCTATTACCGCTGCGTCTTTTGCTTCGTCAACGATCTGACTAGCGCGACGATTAGCTGCGTCAACAATGCCTGCAGCCTCGGTCTTGGCTTCTTTTAAGCGCTCTACAACTTTCTCTTTAGCCAGATCAAGATCGTGGCTTGCCTTGTCGGCAGCCGCGAGGCCTTCAGAGATTTTTTGCTCGCGCTCCTGCATCGCGGCCATAATTGGTGGCCAGACGTACTTCATACAAAAGACGACGAAGGCTACAAACGCTAGCATTTGCCCGATGAGGGTAAGGTTAATATTCACTACCTGCTCCTTGCGAAAACACGCAGACGGCTATGGCCGTCATGGGATAAGTAATCCGGCGTATTAGGCCGCTGCACCAGGTGCAACAACGAAGATCAGGAACATCGCGATACCAACACCAATAATGGGGATAGCATCTACCAGGCCAGCACCCAGAAAGAAGGTGGTTTGCAGCTTGGGAGCAAGCTCCGGCTGACGTGCAGAACCCTCAATCAGCTTACCGCCGAGAAGGCCTACGCCAATCGCAGCACCAAGACCGCCAAGGCCCATCATGATTGCAGCAGCAACGTAGATCAGTTCCATTGTGTTCTCCTAAAGTCTAAAAGTTTCTAAGGTTACGTTTGTAAATCAGTTCGTTTTGTCTAATTAGTGGTCTTCGTGAGCCATGCTCAGGTACACGATTGTAAGCACCATAAAGATGAATGCCTGCAAGGTGATCACCAGTATATGGAAGATAGCCCAACCAACCTGCATCAAGGCAGCCGGCAGCATCCACATAACACCGGCGCTGAACAAGGCGGCAATCAAAATAAAGATCATTTCACCCGCATACATGTTGCCGAACAGTCGGAGTCCCAATGAAAAGGGCTTTGCCAACAGTCCCACAACCTCCATGAACAGGTTCACGGGTATGAAAAGCGGGTGGTTAAAGGGGTTAAGGGCAAGCTCTTTCACAAAGCCGAAGCCTTTAACCTTGATCGAGTAATACAGCATCAATATAAAGACGCCTAAAGCCATGCCCATAGTGATGTTGGGGTCGGTTGAGGGAACAACTTTTTGGAACTCGACACCGAATAGCATCAAGGTATGGGGGATGAGATCAACGGGCAACAAATCCATAAGGTTCATCAAGAAAACCCAAACGAAGATTGTCAGTGCGAGCGGAGCGATCATTGGGTTGCGACCGTGAAAGGTATCTTTAACGGTGTTGTCGACAAAACTCACAACCATTTCGATGGCGTTAGTCAGACCCGTAGGCACATCGGATGAGGCTTTTTTGGCGATGCTGTGGAACATCCAACAAAACACAATGCCAAGACCGATAGACCAAATCATGGAATCAACGTGGATTGCATTAAAGCCCATAGCTGTGGCTTCTTCACCACCATGAGCCATGGTCCAGGAACCGCCTTCCTGTACGGTGCTACCGTCATGACGATGGTAACCACCGGGAAGCTTCCCATAGGTTAAGTTCGTCAGGTGGTGGACGATGTAGTCTGAAATTGTCTGGGATTCGCCTGCCATCTGCTTCTTTGCCCTGCGCTATTCCTATGACCTACGTTTATCTGGCTCTGATCGATTAGCAGCCAACCGACTTAACTATCTTAACTATCTTAACTGTCTTAACTAACGCGAATGCCGCAAAAGGCGTATTCCTTCAATAATCTGTATCGTCCAAAACAGCCCAAACCCTATGAAAACGAGCCCGGGTCGCTCGGGTTTTAACACCGCAAACACCAGTGCAAAAGACACTGCACTAAGTACAAACTTTCCACCTTCGGCGGACAAACCCAAACGAGCAGCCTGTTGGGCGCTATGTCTGGACGCTGCGGCAACGCGAACCGCAAAATACGCCTGGGGCAGCAACGCGCACATTGCGCCGCTCGCCAGCGAAACCGCGCTGGATAACCCGCCCACCAGATACGTTATTGGTGCACCAAAAAACAGCAACATCAACTGGATGAGGGTGGTCCGCAAATACTGCGGCCGAGGGGGCGTCTTTTGCGCGGCCTGAACAGCCTTTCTCCCCACCCTACCTTGCACCATTAAAAGTACGTCCTGATTTGGGCGGCGCGCATTATAGAATCTAAACCTACCGTGTTCAAGCTACAGAGAACCGTGTTTTTCGAAAAAACCTTTATTTCACATCGACTTGCGAATTAGTCGTTTTTTTTGAGTTGTACGCTCGGTTAGTACGATGCTGCTAAAAGCCTATTATTCCTTAAAACGACCATATCTAGAAATTGCGCTGCTGATAAACCCTATATCTGGTGGTTAGTGTTTTTAACTACTTTAAATGACTCAAAATCCCGTCAAGTTCATCCAGACTCCCGTAATTCAGAATCAACTTACCTTTACCATTGGCGCTATGTTGAATATGCACTGCGCTGCCCAGCTTTTGCGATAGCTCATCCTGGAGGCTACGAATATTGGGGTCCAGGGTCTTTCGTTCGGGTTTTGGCTTATCTGTCTGTATCTGCCGCACCAAAGCTTCTGCCTGTCGGACGGACAAGCCTTTGGCTACAACGCGTCGCGCCAGCTGTACTTGTTGCTCCGCATCCAACGTCAGCAAACAGCGAGCATGTCCCATATCCAGATCGCCGTGCTCTAAAAGTGTGCGGACATCGGGTTGCAGGGAAGTGAGTCTAAGCAAGTTCGCTACAGCCGAACGGGACTTACCCACCGAATCGGCAACTTGCTGTTGGGTCATCTCAAATTCATTTTGCAAACGCTCCAAAGCATAGGCTTCCTCGATAGGGTTGAGGTCCTCTCTTTGTATATTCTCAATGAGCGACATCGCTACGGTCGCTTGGTCAGAAACATCGCGGATCAGCACGGGGATAGAATCCAGCCCCGCTTGCTGTACTGCTCGCCAACGTCGCTCACCGGCGATAATTTCAAAACGCTCATTTCCGATAGGTCTAACGACTATCGGTTGCATAACACCCTGCGCTTTAATGCTGTCGGCGAGTTCTTGCAAAGCAAAAGGATCGAAATCACGGCGCGGCTGATACCGCCCTCGCTGAATGAGGTCTACCGGCAATTCACGCAACAAGCCTTTTTCATTGTTGGGTGATTCGGCTACCGATGGCTCATCTGGGCGACTACTTCCCGCCAACAGAGCATCAAGTCCCCTGCCAAGGCTGCGACGTTTAGCGGCCATTTCTAAGCTCCCGTACCGTTTTCTGGTGAGCGAAGACGCTCCTCGCGGCGGATCATTTCGCCTGCAAGCGCCATATACGCCCGGGACCCTCGCGAATACTTGTCGTAATGCATTGCTGGTAGACCATGGCTAGGCGCTTCAGCTAGTCGTACGTTACGAGGAATCACTGTTCGATAAACCTTGTCACCGAAATGCTCGTGTAGCTGTCCAGAAACAGCATTAGTGAGGCTGTTTCTGGGGTCGTACATGGTGCGCAAAATACCTTCTACCTCGAGCCCCACATTCACACTCGAACGGACCTGCTCAATAGTGTCGAGCAGCGCCGACAATCCTTCCAGTGCAAAATATTCGCACTGCATTGCGATGATCACTCCATCGGCAGCAACTAAACCATTAAGCGTCAGGAGGTTTAGAGACGGCGGGCAATCAATCAACATGTAATCGTAGCTTGATTGAACCTGGCCAAGGGCGGCACGTAGGCGGCGTTCACGTCCATCAACATGAATCAGTTCTACTTCGGCCGCGGTCACATCACCATTAGCGGGGAGCACGTCAAAGCCACTCTGTGAAGGCGTCTGAATAGCGTCACTAACACCGCATGCTTTGACCAGCACATCGTACGTGCTGCGCTTTAGTGAATACTTATCGACACCGCTTCCCATACTCGCATTGCCCTGGGGGTCGAGATCAACCAGGAGCACACGCTTACGCATGGCCGCCAAAGAAGCCGCCAAATTAATACAAGTGGTTGTTTTTCCGACGCCTCCCTTTTGGTTAGCTATGGCTATTATCCGCGCCAAAACGCCGCTCTCTCTTTAGTCGCTGGTAGTTTGATCATTGTTGGTCTCTATGCGTGTTTGGCCGTATGCGAAGCAAACACCGCTCTTCAGACAATCCGGGCACCTGTAGATCAATCACTGAAACCTCTAGTGCATCAGATTCAACGCGCTGCAGTTCTTCGTCCGGGCGCTGGCCCTTCATGGCGAGAAACTCACCGCCAGAAACTAACAGATGCTGACAGCTGGATATCATATCACCGAGGGACCCAAAGGCTCTGGACAAAACCGTGTCGTAGGCGGATTCCGGAACATAGTCGGTGACTCGCGCTTTGATCACTTCGACATTTGAAAGCCCTAGTTCATTAACGGCATGGACCAAAAACCGGGTTTTCTTGCCGTTGCTGTCCAACAAAGCAAAGTGTTGTTTGGGCGACGCAATGGCCAGGGGTATTCCCGGTAGCCCCGCACCGGTGCCCACATCAATGAATCGTTGTCCTGACAAATGCGGTTGCACGGCGAGACTATCGAGTAAATGCCTGGTTACCATAGCTCGCTCGTCACGAACTGCCGTGAGGTTGTAGATCTTATTCCAGCGCGAAAGGAGCTTGAGATAGTCCATCAATAGCTGCTGCTGTGCCGTGCCTATTGTAAGTCCGAGGTTCTTTAGTCCGTGGCTTAATTCGTCGTCGAGCACGTATCAATGTGTCTGTTGGCGAGCTTCGCGAGGCTTCGTCTCGGGGTTTTTGACATCGAAGGTTTTTAAAGCCTTACCTTGACGACGTTTCATGTGTACCAGCAGTAAGGAAATGGCAGCAGGGGTCACGCCGGGTATTCTGGATGCACGCCCCAATGTTTGTGGTTTTTGTTCGATCAACTTGTCTCGCACCTCGTGCGATAAACCAAGCACCTGCATGTAATCCATATCGTTAGGCAGAGATAAACCCTCGTAGCGTCTAACCCGATCAATCTCGTCTTGTTGTCGATCGATGTAGCCTGCGTACTTCGCTTGTATGCTCACCTGTAGCGCGGCCTGGTCATGCTTGATGCCTAAGGAATCCAGAACCGCTATATCCGAGTATTCAAGTTCAGGGCGTTTCAACAGTTCAGCGTAGCTGTACTCCCTCGACAAGGGTTTACTGAGTTTGGCATTTAAACTTTCAGCGGCCGGGCTTCCTGGATGCACGAAGCTGCGTAGCAATCGGGTTTGCTCCTGATCTATTAGATCTCGTTTTTCACTAAACTGCGCCCACCGCTCATCGTCGACCAAACCAAATTTCCGTCCTTGTTCAGTGAGACGTAGGTCGGCGTTATCTTCGCGCAACAACAATCGATGTTCTGCGCGCGAGGTGAACATTCGATAAGGCTCTTTAGTGCCGAGAGTAATCAGGTCATCAACCAACACTCCAAGGTAAGCTTCATCGCGACGGGGGCACCAGGGGGCTTCGTCGCGTATAGCAAGTGCTGCATTGATTCCAGCCAGAAGGCCTTGCGCTGCTGCCTCCTCGTAACCCGTAGTTCCGTTAATCTGACCGGCAAAATATAAACCGGATATTGCTCGAGTTTCCAAAGAAGACAAAAGATCCCGGGGATCAAAAAAATCGTATTCGATGGCATATCCGGGACGAGTGATATGCGCGTTTTCGAAACCCTTAATACTGCGTACCAGTTCCACCTGGACATCAAAAGGCAGGCTGGTAGAAATACCGTTGGGATAAAGCTCGTTGGTTATTAGGCCTTCGGGTTCCACAAATATCTGGTGTGAGTTCTTATCCGCAAAGCGTTGGATTTTGTCTTCGATGCTAGGGCAATACCGGGGACCTTCGCCTTCGATAACACCGGTATACAAGGGACTACGATCCAGGCCCTGGCGAATAATGTCGTGGGTGTGTTGATTGGTGTAGGCCATCCAACAACAGCGCTGCTCGGGATGTTGCCCGCTATTGCCCAAAAATGACATTACGGGACGCGGCTCATCACCCCATTGTTTTTCAAGACTCTCCAAATTAATACTGCGAGCATCCAGTCGCGGAGGTGTGCCGGTTTTTAGTCGTTCGACGCGAAGCGGTAATTCTCTCAAGCGTGCAGCGAGGGTATTTGAGGGTGGATCTCCGGCGCGCCCCCCAGCAGATTGGGTGAGGCCGATATGCATTTGCCCGCCCAGGAAGGTACCTGTGGTCAAAATAACTCTGGCCGCATGAAAGCGTAAGCCGGTTTGTGTGACCACACCCTGTACTGAACCGTTCTCAATAATTAAGTCATCAACGGCTTGTTGAAAGACCTGTAATCCTGATTGAGCCTCGATAATTGTTCGTATCGCGTTTCGATACAAAACTCGGTCTGCCTGAGCTCGCGTAGCGCGAACCGCTGGGCCTTTGCGACTGTTCAAAACTCTGAACTGAATACCTGCTAGATCAGTAGCTTTGGCCATGGCACCACCCAGAGCGTCAATCTCACGGACCAGGTGGCTCTTACCGATGCCTCCAATCGCAGGATTACATGACATTTGGCCCAAGGTGTCTACGGAATGGGTGAGAAGCAATGTGGCACAGCCCATCCGTGCAGCGGCGAGCGCGGCTTCGGTACCGGCGTGTCCGCCGCCTATAACAATAACGTCGAAGTGTGTGGAATGTTCCATGAGTTGTTTGTGTCTGCCCTCAAATCGCTGACGCAGGATGATGTATTTGCGAGCGCTTGTCGAAAGGTATCTAAGGGTCGAAGTTTATTTTAGGGGTCGAGGATTATAATTTTGCCAAGGCGTCATCCAACTCATTACTTATTTAATTATATAAGTACCTTTATATAGGTATGTTTATTTATTATAGTTATTATTAAGGGCGCGATTTTTCGGTATAACTCTATTTTATCTAATTAAATCAATACTTTAATCTATTCATAAGTGTGTAAATAGAGTCTGTATCTTCTATGTAATAGAGGTTAACCGATCGGGGATAAGTCTGGCCGTTGACGTAGTTATCATCCTTATCCCCAGTTGCGTCTTCATCGATACAGGATCTTTACCCAGCGTTTGACAGAGCATTCCTCGAAGAATCTAAGGTGCTCAAAAGTTCTAACAAGGCTGTG